>DXQT01000029.1 GCA_019411365.1 Roseburia sp. | reverse complement strand
TTCATTAAACGCCTCCTAAGCTCAAGATAACCATCAATGCACAAACAAACTTGAATTTACTTGCTTTTCTTCTCTTTGCTGCGTCTCACTAATGCGATAAATAGTTCAATGACTCCGCCACATAGCCATATGATACCTAACGCAATATTTTCTGCCCAGAACCAAAACGGTGACATAACAATCCATGTAATCGCTAAAATAAAAATTCCCCTACTGCTCATGATTTTCCTCCTGAAACTCCGATTTATTGATTCCATTTTAACACAGGACATAATGTAATCAAAATTATTTTGCAAAAAAACAAGCCCAATAGCAGCATCTTGCCACATATCGGACTTGTCTGTTATTTTGATTTTTTAATAAAGCTATCTGCCAAGTGTGTCAGAGATATTTTCGGAAGATTTCACTTCAGTACTTTCAGAGGATTTCATTTCTGTACTTTCAGAGGATTTTACCTCAGTGTTCTCAGACGATTTCACTTCAGTACTCTCAGACGATTTTACCTCCGTATTTTCGGAAGATTTCACCTCCGTATTTTCGGAAGATTTCACCTCCGTATTTTCGGAAGATTTCACTTCCGTGCTTTCAGAAGATTTCATATCTGTCTTTTCCGAAGAAGGCATGTTCAGATTCCATGTGGATGCCGGAACTGTTACTTCGGTTGTTTCGGTCGGATCTTCTGTCTCTGTCTCATGGATCACATCCGGATCCTCATAGACAACCTCGTCTGCTCCGGCACGAAGCAGGATTCCTTTTGAACCGAGGACATTGACACTGATCGTATCGCCATCTTTTACGTTATCCAGACTTGTTGTTACCAGTGCAGAAGAAATATAGTTAGTAGGAACTTTCTCACCATTTACAAAGATCTTTGCATTCTTGGTAAATCTTGAACCATAAACAGCAAGGATGTTACGGTCAGAGTTTTTGCGGAGATTGGAAATCGTGACATCTTCCACATCCATCTGAAGGTCGGTAGCAGGATAGAGATCTTCGCCACCGTAGGTATATCTTTTACCGTAAAGTAAATCGTACTGCAGATTTTCAAGACCATTTAAGTATGTCTCGGAATTGCGCTGTGTCTGATGATAGTTAAACATGGTTCCTTCATGGATACCAGCCTGATCCGTGATCTGGGAGAGAAGCTGGTATGCTGTAAGATCGGCGTCCTCTTTCGGAAGTCCCATGTTATTCCAGGTGATGTATTTTGTCTTGAAAATATCACCGGATTTCATATCAGAATCAGAAAGTCCCATGGTAGGAAGATGATCACCGAACATAACAACGATGGTATCTTCACCGCGGCGGTCAGCAGCAGTGATCAGGTCACCGATGAAATCATCTACTTCATGGATCATATTTACATAATATTCCCACTGATTGTTTGATTCCTCTGTGGCTGCACCGGAAACTTTGATTGCCGGATCTGTTAAGATCTTTTCGGTCGGGTAATCACCGTGACCTTCTACAGTGATCGTGTATACAAAATCGGACTGGTCTTTTGTGGAGTCTAAAGCCTTTACCGTTTCCTGAACTAAGATATCGTCAGTTGGCCAGTTGCCATTTGGAGTGTACTGTGTGATGTTCATTAACTCCTTACTGGTGAAAGTATCAAATCCCATCATGGAAAAAGCATTGTTTCTGCTGTAGAAAGTAGCGGTATTGTTGTGAACCACATGTGTGCCGTAACCGATCTTTGACAGGTCAGATGCAATACTTTCGCAGTCTGTCTGTTTTAAGATGGTTTTGTAAGGGTACTCGCCGGTTCCGAAATACTGCATGCTCATACCGGTTAAAACTTCAAATTCTGTGTTTGCCGTACCTGCGCCGACAACCGGAACAGTGAGATATCCGGTGGAGTAATTGCTCTCTAAATTGTGAAAATTCGGGATCGGATCTTCGGACATATTTAAAAAGTTTACTTCGTAAGGATCTGCGAATGACTCTAACAGTACACAGATGATATTCGGTTCGCTGCCTTTAGAAACAGTGGTCTGTTCTTTGGAAGAATTAACCAGAGTTTCGATCGCATCGACCGTTTCCTCAGAATAATCATCCGGTTTGCTCATACCACGGCCAACCACACTGGTGGAAAAACCGTATACAAAACCATAATCGGCATAACCCTGAGCGATATTGGAAAAATAGGAAGCAAGGATGTTAGAACCCTGTGCAGCCTGTGTAGTAATCGGAAGTCCGACTAAAAGTAAAGCAGCAATCGAAACCGGGCCTAATACAAAATGACGTTTTCCCTGATATTTTGGCCCTTTTGCAAAAAAGAAACCTAAAAATACGAAAAATGCAACGACAACGCCAACGACAAGAGTTGCCTCTTCTGCGGTAAAGTAGTTTGTGTTCTGCATTGCGAACAGATCAGAGATACATTTTAAATCAGTATAGCTGAAAGGTGTAACACGGTTTGAAAGGATCAGACCGTTGATCGTACCAAGGAACAGCCATAAACCGCTGATCAGTACACGCAGCTGTGCCCTGCACCGGAACAGATATACGATCGAGAGCGAAGCAAATACGATAAATGCGTTGTAAAGGTAAGCTAGTGTGTGATTATGTAAGAAAGAGATGGTAGAAAGGAAATCTCTTCTTGAAATCACTTCAATTGCGAACGTCAGCACGCATGCTAAAATAAAATGAAATACTAAGGAATATTTGTTTAAAAATGCAATCATTTTATAATATTTTTCGCTGTGCGGTTTTTTCTTTGGTAATTTTGAGCGGATAAGAGAAATCTTATCAAGACAAAACTGTAATTTTTCTTTCATAGTGACCTCCCAAAGTTTCATGTAATATCAAACTGTCTATCTGTAAACGGAAATGCTGTCATTTCCAGTATTTTGTAAAAGGTGTGTAAAAATCTTATTTTTGACACTAAGAGAATATATCGCTTCTCAGGTAAAAAATCAATCGGAAAGATGAATAAAAAAGAATGAACAATCTGTGTTTTTCTATGGAATATGAATAAAAAATGAACAAAATATGTCCAAAACAGGCAAAAACAGGAAAAAAATTGGGATTGCATGTGTGCAGAAGTTCTATTTATAATAAGGAAAGAAAATAAATAGAGCAGTCACAGATATAGGAAGACGCTGTCTGTACAGGCATGTGGAGACAGCAGTGTAGGAAAATGTTGAATTGGGAAAGGAGCGCTGCGTATGGGTGAGTTTACACATTTCAATAAGGAAGGAAATGCTGTCATGGTAGATGTTCATGCGAAGGATGACACCTACCGTGTGGCGGTGGCAGCCGGGAAAATATATGTCAATAAGGAGGTATATGCGGCAATCAAGGGACACACCGCAAAAAAAGGAGATGTCCTTGGGGTGGCGCGTATTGCCGGGATCATGGCGGCGAAGAAAAATTCGGAACTGATCCCTTTGTGTCATATCATCGCATTGACGGACTGTGAGATCCGCTATGAGATGCATGATGAGGAGCATTCGATCGAAGCATTTTGTAAAACGTCCTGTATCGGGAAGACCGGTGTGGAGATGGAGGCAATGACAGGCGTGAGTGTGACGCTATTGACCATTTACGATATGTGCAAGGCGATGAACCGTGGAATGCGGATTACTGATATTCATCTGATGGAGAAGGATGGCGGCAAGAGCGGGCATTATGTGTGTGAAGAATCATGCAGCGATTGAAAGCTGTGTCAAAGATTTCTGAAAGACAAAATATACAATGTTGTGTTAGAACAGGACGAAAGGAAAACATGATATGGACAATAAATATACAGTAGGAATTATAACAGCAAGCGATAAGGGTTCCAAAGGAGAGCGTGAGGATATCAGCGGAAGAAGGATCAGAGAGATTCTCCCGGCAGAAAACTACGAGGTCGTATCCTATAAAGTGCTGCCGGATGAGCAGGAAGAACTGGAACAGGAAATGATCCATCTTGCGGATGAATGTAAATGCAATCTGATCTTAACGACAGGCGGGACGGGATTTTCCATGCGGGATGTGACACCGGAGGCAACGCTTGCGGTTTGTGACCGGAATGCACCCGGAATTGCTGAGGCAATCCGCGCCTACAGCATGACGATCACAAAACGCGCCATGTTAAGCCGTGGTGCGAGTGCGATCCGTGGACAGTCACTGATCGTAAATCTGCCGGGCAGTCCGAAGGCGGTGGAGGAGAGCCTGACTTATATCTTAGATTCGTTGGAACATGGGATGGATATCCTGTTAGGGAGAGATGGGGAGTGTGCACGGAGATGATAACGCTCTTTAGGCTGGAAAGCACCTGAAATGCATAGAGTTCTTCGCTGAATAATATCTTTTCATTCTCTGGGAATAATGTTATACTTAAGAAAAAATAACGAGGGCGTTACAGGAGTGATCCGTAATGTCCTTTTTTGTGGAACGGAATATCAGAACAGAAAGGCTGGAAATAACTATGATTACAGTAAATGCAATGGGAGATACCTGCCCGATTCCGGTAGTAAAAACAAAAAATGCAATTAAAGAGCTTAATGGTGCAGGTGTTGTGGAGACATTGGTGGATAATGAGATCGCAGTTCAGAACCTGACAAAGATGGCAAACCAGAAAGGTTATGGCGTAAAGTCAGAAAAGATTTCAGACGGACAGTATAAAGTGACGATGGAGATCGGGGAAGAGGCGGCAGCAGGGAACACAGCACTGTCGGCAAACGATGCGGCAGAGACAGAAAAAGAAGAAAACTGTGCTCCAAATGCGATCCATGGAAACACGGTTGTTGTGATCTCCGCAGATCATATGGGTGAGGGCGATGAAGAACTTGGAAAAGTACTTATCAAAGGATTTATTTATGCACTCACAGAGCAGGATGTGCTGCCACAGACAATACTTTTTTATAACGGAGGTGCAAAGCTGACCTGTGAGGAGTCGCCGACGTTAGAAGATTTAAAATCATTAGAGGCACAGGGAGTAGAGATTTTAACCTGTGGAACATGTCTGAATCACTATGGTCTTACGGACAAACTTCAGGTGGGAAGTGTAACGAATATGTATGTCATCGCTGAAAAAATGACACAGGCAGGAAACATTGTAAAACCATGATTTATCTGGATAATGCGGCAACTACATTTCCAAAACCACCGGAAGTGGAACATGCCGTCATGGCGGCATTTCATACAATTGGAAATGCAGGAAGAGGAGCGCATGCGGCAACACTGGATGCGTCGAGGATCATTTATGGAACCAGAGAGCGGCTTGCAGAGTTATTTCATGCGGAGGATGCATCCCGTATTGCGTTTACCGCCAATGTGACAGAGTCATTAAACATTGCAATCCAGGGATTGTTTGAACCGGGAGATCATGTGATCACGTCAGTCTGTGAACATAATTCGGTATTGCGTCCATTGTATCTGATGGAGCAGCGCGGTGTGAAAGTAACCTATCTTCCGGCAGATTCTAAGGGGCGGATCGCATACGATGAACTGGAAAATGCATATGAGCCGGAAACGAAAGCGGTTGTAATCATGCATGCGTCAAATCTGACTGGAAATGTGACAGATTTAGAGCAGATTGCAGCATTTACACAAAAGCATCATTTGCTGTTTGTCGTTGATGCCGCCCAGACAGCGGGAGTCCTTCCAATCGATGTGCAGAAACAAAATATCGATGTACTCTGTTTTACCGGTCATAAAGGATTATTTGGTCCACAGGGAACCGGAGGCATTTATGTGCGAAAAGGTGTGGAAATCCGGCCGCTTTTCGCAGGAGGAACCGGAGTCCAAAGTTACAGCAGAACACAGCCAAAAGAAATGCCGACTCTGCTTGAAGCGGGAACTTTAAACGGACATGGAATCGCCGGATTGTATGCGGCTTTGGGATATCTGCAAAAGACCGGTATTGATAAGATCTACGGGCGTGAAATGGCGCTGGCAGAGCGTTTTTATAACGGCGTCAAAGACATTTCCGGGGTAAAGATTTATGGAGATTTTACAACAAAAAACAGAGTGGCAGTTGTCACATTAAATATCGGAGATATAGATTCCGGCAGTGTGAGTGACTGGCTCTGGGAGGACTATGAGATCGCCGTCCGCGCCGGTGCGCACTGTGCCCCACTGATGCATGAAGCACTTGGAACAAAAGAGCAGGGGGCGGTAAGGTTCAGCTTTTCCCATTTAAATACGGAAGAGGAAGTGGATACTGCAGAGAAAGCTGTGAGGGAGATCGCGGCGGGATAAGCTTTGAAGAAAAAAGCTGCATGGACAGGCAGGATTGCGTATCTGTGAAGATGAACTTATTTTTGAGTGCAATAATTTTTTGGAGGCGTGCAGATGGAACAGCAGAAAGATGAAAAAATCATATTTTGCAAGGGTGGCGGCTGCACCGCAAAGCTTGGAGCAGGGATTTTGAGCAGGGTGTTAGAGCGTCTGCCTAAAGGACCGGCGGATGAGAATCTGTTGATCGGCTACGATAGCAAGGATGATGCGGCAGTTTACCGTATCTCTGATGATACGGCGATCGTACAGACGCTCGATTTTTTCCCGCCGATGGTGGATGATCCATACACTTTTGGTAAAATTGCTGCGGCAAATGCGCTCAGTGATATCTATGCGATGGGCGGCGAGGTAAAAACGGCGTTAAATATCGTATGTTTTCCTGAGAGCATGGATCTGAATGTTTTGGGGGAGATCATGCGCGGGGGATCCGAGAAAGTCATTGAAGCTGGTGGAACGCTTGCGGGTGGTCATTCGATCGTTGATGCGGATGTGAAATACGGACTTTCTGTTATGGGAACCGTGCACCCGGATAAGATTTATCCCAATAATCAGGGAAGACCGGGGGATAAACTGATCCTGACCAAAAAACTTGGTGTCGGGATCGTCTGTACTGCAAACCGCGTGAAAGAGGCATCGGACGCGGCGATGGAACAGGCGGTTGCATCCATGACTATGTTAAATAAATCAGCTTCCCATATCTGCCATTCGTATGAGATCCACGCATGCACGGATGTGACAGGATTTGGATTTTTAGGACATCTGCATGAAATGATGGATGGAAAATTGTCCTGCCGTATTTTTGCAGATCAGATCCCGGTCATAAAGGAAGCGCTCGATTACGCAGATGAGTTTTTACTGACGGCAGCAGGACAGAAAAACCGCAATCATGTAGGCGAATTTGTATCATTTGAAAATGTATCGTTTGCCATGGAGGAAGTGCTGTTTGACCCGCAGACTTCCGGAGGACTTCTGATCGCGGTGGAAAGCCAGCAGGCGGAAGCGCTTTTCGAGGAATTAAAACAGGCGGGACATCCGGCAGCCATTGTTGGAGAGATCATTCCCAAAGCAGAAAAAGAAATTTATGTTGGTGTGCTGTAAAAAATATTTTTAATTCATAGGAAATTACGTCCTATGTAAAAAGCCCTCCGGGCGGGATGCGCATTTCGCGGAGCAGAAGTTAGCTGTAAACAGCACCGCTCGAGCGCGAAAGAGTCGCAAGCGACTCTTTATTACAAGAAAAATCGAGAAAAAATTCCGGTATAAATATATGAGAGAAAAGAAAAATTACAGGATTATTACGTTTCATACAACTTCAGCGGCGATGGCAATGGAAAAATACTGCGGGGAAAATCATATCAACGGACGTCTGATTCCTGTGCCAAGGCAGCTTTCTGCAGACTGCGGTCTTGCGTGGCGGATGGAACCGGCAGAATATGAACAGAAAAAAGAGCAGATCCATACATTTGGAATCGAAACAGATCAGAGTGTTGAACTGGTGATTTGAGGGATTGCCTGAGAAAACAGGAGTGTTTAAAAGAGGGAAAATACATGAGACAGAAACCATTCATCATAGTAAGAGGCGGCGGTGATCTTGCCACCGGAACCATTCACAGACTCTGGGCGGCAGGATTTCCGGTACTGGTGTTAGAGACAGACCACCCGGCGGCGATCCGCCGTCAGGTAGCCGTCTGTGAGGCAGTTTATGAGGGCAGCGCCACGGTAGAGGGCATGGAAGCAGTGCTGATCAAAGATACTGCAGAGGCAAAAAAAGTGATCGATACCGGGAAAGTCCCATTGATTGTAGATCCGGATGGAGCAAGTATTACGGCATTAAAACCGGATGTGGTCGTAGATGCGATCTTAGCCAAGAAAAATTTTGGAACGAACCGTTCTATGGCACCGCTCACGGTGGGATTAGGTCCTGGATTTACGGCGGGGGTAGATGTCGATATCGTCATCGAGACCATGCGTGGGCATAACCTTGGTCGAATTATCCGTGAGGGATCAGCCATTCCAAATACCGGAATCCCAGGCAATATTGGCGGTTATACGGCAGAGCGTGTGATTCATGCGGGAGCGGAAGGAATCCTTTATAATGTGCACAAGATCGGTGATATCGTGGAGCAGGGCGAAGAAATCGCCTATATCGCGGATGAAAAAGAAAATCGCAGATATTCCGTGACCGCCACGATACCCGGCATTATCCGTGGACTGATCCGTGATGGATACCCGGCTACAAAAGGCTTTAAGATCGCGGACATTGATCCGCGTAAAAGTGAGCTGTCAAATTGTTTCACCATTTCGGATAAAGCACGCTGCATTGCGGGCAGTGTGCTTGAGGTTGTCTGCGCATTTGGCAGTAATATTTTATCATAAAAACAGAAAGGGGCATACGCTTCATGAAACTGATAAAAACAGAAGATGCGGTCGGTCAGGTTCTCTGCCACGACATTACCCAGATCATTAAAGGTGTCACAAAAGATGCGGTTTTCCGCAAGGGGCACATTATCACGGAGGAAGATATCCCGGTACTTCTGAGTGTCGGAAAAGATCATATTTACATCTGGGAAAAAGATGACACGATTCTTCATGAAAATGAAGCAGCGCAGATCCTTTATGAGATGTGTAAAAACGACCATATGCATCCGTCAGATGTTAAGGAGGGAAAAATTGAGCTGATTGCAGACTGCAACGGACTGTTAAAAGTTGACAAAGAAAAATTGAAAAAGGTGAACAGCTTCGGTGAAATGATGATCGCCAGCCGCCACGGAAATACACCGGTGAAGGCGGGGGACAAGCTTGCAGGAACCAGAATTATTCCACTTGTCATCAAAAAAGATAAAATGGAACGTGTAAAAGCAATTTGTGCGGATGCCCCGATTTTTACATTAAAGCCATTCCATAAGAAAAAAGCTGCGATCATCACGACCGGAAATGAGGTTTATCATGGAAGGATCGAAGATACTTTTACACCGGTCATCCGGGAAAAGCTGGCAGAATATGATACAGAAGTCATTTTTCATGAAACTTTTGATGATGATAATCAAAAGATTACGGATGGATGTCTTGCGGCGATCGAGGCAGGGGCAGATCTTGTGATCTGTACCGGAGGCATGAGTGTGGATCCGGATGATAAAACCCCGCTTGCCATCAAAAACACGGGGGCAGAGATCATTTCTTACGGTGCACCGGTACTGCCGGGAGCGATGTTTCTGATTTCCTATTACAACGGAAATGTTCCGATCCTTGGTCTGCCGGGCTGCGTGATGTATGCAAAGCGCACAATCTTTGATCTGGTACTGCCACGCATTATGGCTGATGATAAAGTGACAGCAGAAGAGCTTGCAGCGCTTGGAGAAGGGGGACTCTGCCTAAACTGTGACCACTGTATTTACCCGAATTGTGGATTTGGAAAGGGCTGGTAAACGAGTCTATGAAAGATAAGGCAGGCAGGGAGATCGACTACTTGAGAATCTCCATTACCGACCGCTGTAATCTGCGTTGTAAGTATTGTATGCCGGGTGATATAGAAACGACAGATATGGAAAATCTGCTGACCTACGAGGAGATCGTTCAGGTGACAGAGGCGGCGGCAGCGCTTGGAATCCGGCATATCCGCCTGACCGGCGGGGAGCCGTTAGTGCGCCGCGGCTGTGTGGATCTGGTAGAAAAAATAAAAAATGTTTCCGGCATTGAAACGGTTGGAATGACCACAAATGGGGTTCTGCTTGCAGAGTATGCAAAGGCTTTGAAAGAGGCCGGACTGGACAGTGTGAATGTCAGTCTTGATACTTTGGATGAAACAGAATTTCAAAGACTGACGGGACGGGATGAATTAAATGCAGTGTTGGCAGGAATCAATGCTGCAAAAGAAGCACAAATTCCGGTAAAGATTAATACCGTGCATTATCAGCATCTTGACTGGAAATCTATTCTTGATTATACAAATAGAGTGCAGATTCCGGTGCGTTTTATCGAGATGATGCCGATCGGGTATGGGGCAGCGTATACTGGAGGCTCCAATGAAGAATTGTTTCGGCAGATCGAGGAGTGCTATGGGAATGTATCAGAAGCCGGAACCGTGAGAAGCAGGGAAGGCGAAAAATATAGTGCAGATATCCGGGATTTGTCGTACACGGAAGAGAAGCAGCAATCCGGAAAACATGGCGCAGGTCCTGCAGCTTACTACCGTTTTCCGGGATTAAATATGGATGTCGGTTTTATCAGTGCCATGCATCATAAATTCTGCAGATCCTGCAACCGCATCCGGCTCACTTCGGAAGGATATTTAAAACTATGCCTCTGTTATGAAAAAGGCGTTGATTTAAGAGCCGTTCTCCGGGATCCGGGGAGAAAACAGACATTGCAGGAAGTGATGAAAGAGGCAATTTTTGAAAAACCGGCGGAGCATTGTTTTGAACAGGTCTCTGAAATGACAGAGCACAATGCAATGGTGCGTATTGGTGGATAATGCAACGGAGTGAATTGATTTACAATGAAAATGCAGGTAGAAATGTAATTCTGACGAGAATGGGTGAAATTAATTATAATTAAATGAAAAACACCCAAAATACGCAATGAAATGAGTGGAAAATGGCTGAAATGGGCGAAAAATACATGAACGAACTGCATTCGCTCAATCGACCGTAAATGAGCAGAATATGTAAGCAAAAATGGGTAGAAATATGTAGTAATATAGAGAAATCGCCCAATCACTGATATGAGAAACAAAAATTCCAAAGTATTTATAAAGGATTGAAAATACCTGCAATGAAACGGATGAAAAACATCAGAAAATGGAGCAATCATACATGGGAATCATAAAAGGAATTTGTATCAGCAAAGAAAGAGGAACAGAAAAGCATGAGGTGGCAGAAGCCGGGTTTGTCAAAGACTGGGGCATCCAGGGCGATGCACATGCAGGAAAATGGCACAGACAGGTCAGTCTGCTTTCCTTTGAAAAAATAGAAGAATTTCGTGCAAAAGGTGCAGATGTTGCGTTCGGAGCATTTGGAGAAAATCTGATCGTGGAGGGATATGATTTTAAGAATCTTCCGGTCGGTACGAGATTTCGCTGCGGAAAGGTGCTGCTTGAGATGACACAGATCGGAAAAGAATGTCACTCCCATTGCCAGATTTATCAGAGAATGGGAGAATGTATCATGCCACATGAAGGTGTTTTTGCAGTTGTGTTAGAAGGCGGCACGATTCATGTTGGGGATGAACTGCTGTTGCAGGAATCGTGATGTGATAGAAATACAATATAAGGAGAATGCCCTATGAAAGAAATTGTGGAAGCTCTTAAGAAAAGGATCAGCGAAAATGAAAACAGTATGCTTGTCACTGTGGTAGCGGGACGCGGTTCAATCCCGCGAAAAGCAGGTGCCTATATGGTAGTCGGAGAGGATGGCAGAGTGACCGGAACGATCGGCGGTGGTAATCTGGAATACCAGGCAACGCTGCTGGGACAAAAACTTCTTACGGAAAAGAAAAATTATCTGCATGAGTATAATCTTGTTCAGGAAAAATCTGCAGAACTTGGAATGGCATGCGGCGGAAATGCGACAGTGCTGTTTTATTTTGTGGATGTCCGGGAAGATGCCGTATGGATCAGACAGATGGAAGAGGCAGAAGAAAAAAGAGAAGCATTCTGGATCCTGATGCCGTTAGAGGAAGGGAAAATAAAAATACTGCCAGAGTTTCAGACTTTTGCGCATCAGTCTGTGACAGAAATAGATGGAGCACGTTTCTATGCAGAACAGTTTTCTTATGATGGAAAAGTATACATTTTTGGGGGCGGGCATTTAGCGCAGGAACTTGTTCCGGTGTTGTCACATCTTGGTTTCAGATGCATTGTTTCAGATGACAGGGAAGAATTTACGAAGCCGGAACTGTTTCCGGGAGCGGAAGAGATACGGTTGATTGATTTTGGAAAACTGGAAGAAACATTTACGATTCACCCGGAGGACTACATTGTGGTCGTTACAAGAGGACATCTCTGTGATACAGATGCAGAACGCTTTGGACTGAAAACTCCTGCCGGGTACATTGGTGTTGTAGGAAGCAGGAAAAAGACAAAATTTGTCACCGATAAATTACTGGCAGAAGGATTTACCGAGGAACAGCTTGCGCGTGTGACAGCACCGATTGGAATTGAAATCGGAAGTGAAACTCCGGCGGAGATCGCGATCAGTATTGCAGCACAGCTTATTGAGGTGCGGTCTAAAAAGAAATGAAAAAATTAAAAATAAATTTAAAATCTATAAAAAGACATGATATTAATAGCACTTAAAATATAAATGAAAAGAAAAGAGGAAAAACAAATGAGGAAGAAATGTGTGTGTGTATTACTTTCTGCAGCGATGGCAATGACCATGTTTGCCGGATGCGGAAACAAGGATCAGGCGTCAGCAGGTGAGACTAATACGGTGGCTTCCGCAGATGCAGAAAAATCTTCTGAGACAGAGGGCGCAGAAGTAAATGCTGACGAATCATCAGGCGCAAATATGTCAGCAACGGAGGCGGCAGAGGAAACTTCAGAAGCAGCAGAAACAACTGCAGCAGAGCCTTTTGAGGCGACCACGGTAACGGTATTTGCAGCGAAAAGTTTAAACACGGTTATGGAAGAGCTGATCGCAGAGTATAACAAAACGCAGCCGAATGTATCTATCGTGGGAAGTTATGACAGTTCAGGTACCCTGATGACACAGATCGAGGAGGGAGCGGCCTGTGATGTATTCTTTTCCGCAGCACAGAAACAGATGGATCAGCTTCAGGATGAGGACGGACTGGCTGTTGACGGAACCAGACACAACGTTGTAAACAATCAGGTCTGCGTGGTCACATGGAAAGGCAGTGGAACGGAGGTAACCGGACTTTCTGATATTGGAAAAGCAAAGAGCATTGCGCTTGCAGACGGTTCTGTTCCGGTTGGAAAATATACCAGACAGGCAATGGTAAATGCAGGAATGCTGGACAAAGTGGATGATGTTTCACAGATCACGACATCGGAAATCCAGGAAGCACTTGGCGGTGTGGAAATTAACGAGTGTGCCAATGTAGGTGCGGTAACGGCTGCGGTTGCAGAGGGATCGAATGAAGTCGGAACTGTATATTATTCAGATACTTACGGCTTTGAGGATCGTCTTCAAATTTTAGAGGTGGTTCCTTATGAGCTGACAGGAACTGTTATTTATCCGGTAGCACAGATCATCAATAAAGAAGCAGATGAGTTAGAGCAGAGTGCTGCGGAGGATTTTATCAATTTCCTGACTTCAGACGACGCAAAAACGATTTTCCAGAAATACTATTTTGATACAGATGTTGAATAAAGATTAAATTTTTTAAACAGCCGTTTATTTTCAAACCAATAAAGACAGTGATTGAGACAGTAGATTTTATGCTGCAAAAATGATCAGGATAAAAGATGGATGATAAATGGCTGTCTGAAAATTTAAAATGAAAACAGGAGGCAGTTATGAGTCAGTTGGCAGCATATTTAAGCGGACTTGACTGGAGTCCGCTTTTAATCTCGTTAAAGACCGGAATTGTAGCAACCATTATTTCGTTTTTTTTAGGAATCTATGCAGCGCGAAAAGTTGTGAAAGCAGGACCGCGTGTTAAGGCGGTTGCAGATGGAATTCTGACACTGCCGATGGTGCTGCCACCGACGGTAGCCGGGTTTTTCCTGCTGTTGCTGTTCAGCCTCAGGAGACCGTTTGGAGCATATCTTTACGATAGATTTGATTTTAAGGTGGTACAGACATGGCTTGGCTGTATCCTCGCGGCGACGGTAATCGCATTTCCACTCATGTACCGGAATGCCAGGGCAGCGTTTGAGCAGATCGATGTAAATCTGATCTATGCGGCACGGACACTTGGGATGCCTGAAATTAAAATTTTCTGGAAAGTGGTCGTTCCGGCAGCGGGACCGGGTATTGCATCCGGAACCGTTTTAACGTTTGCAAGGGCTCTCGGTGAGTATGGCGCAACCTCAATGCTTGCGGGAAATATTCCGAAAAAAACGAGTACGATCTCACAGAAAATTGCAATGGTCATCCAGGACGGCGACTATACGACAGCGGGATTCTGGGTGATTGTGATATTAGTGATTGCATTTGTGGTCATATTTTTATTAAATATCATTACGGCAAAAAATATGAAACATGTGAGCAGATGGTAGAGCAGTCAGGAGGAAAAAGGAAAGCAGCATATAAAATATGCGACAGATGGTGAGGCAGGAGGACTGTGATGAGTCTGAAAGTAAATATAAAAAAGAGGCTGGGGAACTTTAATTTAGACGTCGCGTTCGAGACCGAGCGTGGCGTATTTGCGATTCTTGGGGCATCCGGATGTGGAAAGAGCATGACACTAAAATGTATAGCCGGAATTGAGACGCCGGACGAAGGACGGATCGAATTAAATGGCAGAGTTTTATACGACTCTGCAAAAAAGATCAATCTCACCCCGCAGAAACGGCGTGTCGGTTATATGTTTCAGGACTATGCCCTGTTTCCGAATATGACGGTCGAACAGAATATCAAAGCCGGCATGGGAAAACATCCGGAGGAAGAAAAAGTAAGATCTTATATCAACCGTTTCCGTTTAGAGGGGATGGAAAAACATTACCCCGCACAACTTTCCGGCGGGCAGAAACAGCGTGTGGCAATGGCGCGGATGATTGCTTCTGAGCCAGATATCCTGCTTTTGGATGAGCCATTTTCTGCGCTTGACAGTTACCTGAAATGGGAGCTGGAGCAGGAAATGCGAGATATGTTAGCGGAGGTGCAAAAACCGGTACTTTTTGTTTCACACAACCGGGATGAGGTTTATCGTCTGTGCAGCATGGTAAGCTGCATCGACCATGGAAAAATGGAGGTCATAGAGAAAACAAAAGAATTTTTCCATAACCCGAAAACAAAGACGGCGGCAGTGTTATCCGGATGTAAGAACATTTCTGCAGCAGAAATTGTGGATAACAACCATATAAAAGCGCTTGGCTGGGGGATAACCCTTTGCGTTTCGGAGATTCCGGAGGAAACAAAGGCGGTTGGTATCCGGGCACATTCGTTTTATCCGGTGAATGCAGAGCAGATACCTGGCAAAGAGAGTGCAGCAAATGAATCTCGTGTGAGTGTGATACAGGAGGGAACGGGCCTTAAAAAGTATAGGAACCCTGTACAGGAGGAAAATATTTTTAAAATTGAGGAATCCCGTATCATTGAGGATCCGTTTGAGTGGAATATTTCATTTCGTCCATCGAAAGAGAGCGGGTGGCTTCAGTGGAAAATAGCAAAAACAGAACAGAAAGATTCGCCAGGACCGATCCCGCCGGCTCTGGCAGTGCATGCAAAGGACATTTTATTGTTAAAGGACAACGCCTATGAATAACAGACAACTGACTATTTTCCGTACAGTGTGTGAAGAGGGAAGCATGACAAAGACGGCCGAAAAACTATATATGACACAGCCTGCGGTGAGTCAGACCATCAAGGAATTAGAGCAGGAGAGCGGTGTCTGTTTTTTAGAGCGCTATAACCGTAAAGTGGTGCCGACGGAGAGCGGCAGGCTTCTATATCAGTATGCATGCCATATCCTTGGATTGTATCAGGATTTGGAACAGCATTTAAAAGAAACGGAAGGGGTGCGGACAATCCGTATCGGTGCAAACCTTTCTGTCGGCGTGAAAATGCTGCGTGGATTTATCCGTGCATTTGAAAAAAGTATCCAGATATCCAAGTGAAAGTAACGGTTAGCGGGTCAGTGCGGCTGATGGAACTTTTAAAAACGCATCAGATCGATCTGGGATTGATGGAAGATCTGCCTGGCGAGACCGACTATATCCAGGAGCCGTTTGCAAAGGACCGGACACTGATCGTTGCGGCACCGGATCATCCACTGGCGGGGAAGGAGCATGTCAGATTTGAGGACCTGAAAAAAGAAAATTTTCTTCTGCGGGAAAAGGGAGCCGGGGTACGTGACCGTTTTGAAGCCATTTTAAGGACAAAAGACTGCGTGATCGATCCGCTCTGGGAGAGCCGGAGTACGAAAGTACTTGTGCAGGCGGTGGAAGATGGTTTTGGTATTTCTGTGCTGCCATATTGTCTGATTGAGGAATATTTAAAAGAAGGCCGTCTGGCGGAAATAAAAGTGGAAGATCTTTGTCTTGAAAGAAATTTAAATCTGGTATATCATCCACATAAGGTATGGAATGATCCACTCCGTGATTTTATGGATATTGTGCGCTGGTATGGGCATGATGAGATTAGAGCGATGAAAACAACCGAAGGTATGTTTCACGGGCAGACTGATACGAACACGCTGTTGCTGTAAAATAAAAAGAACAGGTTTCCTGAGGTGGAAACGCTGTCCTTTTCTATGCTATAAATGTGTGTGTGTATATAGCAATTAAAATGTATCATGGATTTGATATAACTTCAAATAGGATAAAATTATAGAAAACATAAGTAAATACTTATGAGAGAAACGGAGATATGATATGAACCTGTTAGACATCATCGGACCTGTGATGGTCGGTCCATCCAGCTCCCATACGGCAGGAGCCGTCAAGATCGGGAGAGTCAGCCGTAAGCTGCTTGCGGAAGAAGTAAAAGAGGCAAAAATATATTTTCACGGTTCCTTCCTTGCAACGGGAAAGGGACATGGCACGGATAAGGCGCTGATCGCCGGACTTTTGGGCATGCAGGTGGATGATCCGGCAATCCCGGACAGTTTTCGGATTGCAGGCGAAAGAGGAATGGATTTTTCCTTAGAGGGGATTGATCTTGGTGATGTGCATCCCAATTCAGTGAAAATGAATCTGACAGGTGTTTCCGGGCGTACACTCGAAGTGGTTGCGGCTTCGATTGGAGGCGGGCGGATACAGATCTGTGAGCTTGACGGGATCACTGCCAATTTCAGCGGCGATTATCCGACACTGATCGTGCACAACATCGACCAGCCGGGACATGTCACCGAAGTGACTTCCATGCTCGCACACAAGGGTGTCAACATTGCAACAATGCAGCTTTACCGGAAAAGCAGGGGTGGCAGCGCCGTCATGGTCATAGAGTGCGATCAGGAAGTGCCAAAAGAATCGCTTGCATGGCTGGAGCGGTTAGAGGGCATATTAAAAGTGACATATTGCAGTCTTGTGGAAGAGTAGAATTTATCATAAGAAAGTAGGAACATTTCATGTATGGATCATTACAGGAATTATGCGAATTAGAAGAAAAATCCGGGAAACCGTTCTGGAAGATCGTGCAGGAGGACGACTGCAGGGAGCAGGGGATCACGGAGGAAGTATCATTTGAGCAGATGCGCGCGATGTATCAGGCGATGAAAGATGCGGATGCGCGTTATGATGAAAAATTAAAATCCGAGAGCGGACTTGTCGGTACGGAAGGCAAAAAGATGATGGAGGCGAGGGCAGAGGGAACTTTGCTCTGTGGAGATTTTATCGGGAAAGTCATGGAGAAGGCATTAAAGACCAGTGAGTCAAATGCATGCATGAAGCGTATTGTCGCGGCACCGACTGCCGGTTCGTGCGGAGTTGTGCCGGCGGTATTTTTGAGTCTGCAGGAAGAAAAAGGCTATTCTGAGGAAAAAATGGTGGAAGCACTGTTTGTAGCAGCCGGGATCGGCGGAGTGATCGCAGAGCGTGCTTTTCTGGCAGGTGCAGCGGGAGGCTGTCAGGCAGAGATCGGTTCTGCGTCTGCGATGGCAGCGGGCGGAGTTGTGCATTTATCAGGCGGCAGTGCAAAAGAGATCGCAAATGCAGCGGCACTGGCTTTAAAAAATCTGTTGGGACTTGCCTGTGATCCGGTTGCCGGTCTGGTGGAGGTGCCGTGCGTGAAACGAAATGTGATGGGCGCAGTCAATGCACTGACATCGGCGGATCTGACGAGTGCGGGAATCTTCAGCAAGATTCCGCCGGATGAGGTGATCGATGCGATGCGGAGTATCGGAAGAAGCATGTCCGAGGATATCCGTGAAACAGGAAAAGGCGGACTTGCGGGAACACCGACCGGAGTGGAGATCCGTGAGCGGATGGCCGGGGGCAGAACGCAGGAAGCATGATGCCGTAGATGGAAAAAATGAGATAAATCGGTTTTGGTTATTTGACAAGGCAACACACATGACTGACCTGTTTGACAGGTGGGTTGTGATGGTGTTGCTTTTTTTGCGTTATAGAAATTTTCTAAATTTTATGAATAAATTTGTTGACAATATCGTAACATAGTGCTATGGTTAGTTACACAAGTAATGAACCACATAACAAACCAACCACATAATGCCAACGGAATCTTATCAGGAATGAAATTGAAAGAAAGGAGCCACCATGCATGAATGAAATCTTAACGCAGGAGAAATCCATTTATCTGCAGATCGCAGAAATGATCGAAACAGATATTTTGAGGGATATTCTTCTGGAGGAAGAGCGTGTGCCGAGTACCAATGAGCTGGCAAAGTTATATGCGATCAACCCGGCGACTGCGGCGAAAGGCGTGAATATATTGGTAGATGAAGGAATCTTATATAAGAAAAGGGGAATCGGCATGTTTGTAGCAGAAGGGGCAAAAGAAAACATTTTAAACCGCAGGCGGAACGAATTTTTTGATCACTATGTCAAAAAATTGTTAGAGGAAGCGGCAAGCATTGGACTTGATAAAAATGAGGTCATTAAACTGATCCAGTCAGCAGATCAATAAGGGGGAAGATAAAATGGAAAATAAGATGGAAGCAATCATCTGCAGCAATGTCAATAAGAGTTATGGGAAAAAAGAAGTTTTAAAAAATATAGATTTCACACTGGAAAAAGGAAAGATCTATGGTCTGATCGGAAGAAACGGTGCTGGAAAAACAACATTATTATCGATTTTATCCGCACAGAATCCGGCGACGGAGGGAAATGTGACCTGGAACGGCGAAAAGATATGGGAAAACAGAAAAGCATTAGATCATATCTGTTTTTCCAGAGAACTTTCAACCAACCTGTATGGAAGTGGTGTCAGTTCATTAAAAGTAAAAGAGTATTTAAAAAATGCATCTTACTATTATCCGAACTGGGATCAGAAAATGGCAGATGAGCTGATTGAAAAATTTGAGCTGAATACGAAACAGCGTATCAACAAAATGTCGAAGGGTATGCTTTCCATGGTAACGATCATTGTGGCGCTTGCCAGCAAAGCGGATTTTACTTTTTTAGATGAGCCGGTAGCGGGGTTAGATGTCGTGATGCGCGAGTACTTTTACCATAAACTGATGGAAGAATACACCGAAACAGGCCGTACCTTTGTGATCTCCACACACATTATCGAGGAGGCAGCGGATCTGATGGAGGAGGTCATCATGATCAAGGATGGCAGCCTTTTACTGAAAGAAAATACACAGGATCTGCTAGAGAGAAGTTATCATGTCAGCGGACTTGCGGAAGTGGTAGATCAGGCAGCGGAAGGTTATGAGAAACACCACGAGGAAAAAATGGGACGCAGCAAGAGCGTGACGATCCTTTTAAAAGAAGGCCAGGAGCTGCCAAAGGGCTATGATGTGACGATCCAGCCGATCAGCCTGGAAAAATTATTTGTTTCACTGTGCGGATTAGATGACTAGGAAATAGCGGGAGGAATGGAAAATGGAACAGTCTAAAATGATAATAAAAAGGAACCTGCTTTTCTGGGGAAAATATGGAATACAGATGACAGCCATCCTGATTGGATTTGTTTTGCTGTACGGTTTGTTTTTCAGTATGGGTGAGAGTGCTGACAGTGGATTCTGGCAGAGCGCTAATTTCTTTGCGGTCCTGATCGGCATCATGTTTAACTATATTGGACCGATCAGTTATGGAGGAGCCTATATTCCGATGGTGCTTTCATTTGGATCAGGCAGAAAGGAAGCTGCATGGGGTGCGCAGCTGTTATATGCGGGCTATGCGGTGACTGCATATCTGTTTATCCTTTTTACGGGATATATGTCCGCAGGCAGAATGGATGGATTTAAGAATATACTGATCGCGGAAGCATTTGTTTTGTGTATTGCATTCGGTCAGATCTGCGCTGTTTTGCAGATGCGTTATGGAAAAAAGGGAATAGCAGTCGGCATCATTGTGACAGTTGCAGTTGTGATGGGTATTGGTGCAGGTTTTATTATGGGCAGCGATCTGGCGGATACGCTGACTGCATGGTTTCAGGGACAGTCCGGCAGTGTTATTTCGATGGGACTTTTGATCGGTGCAGTAGTAGCAGCTGCGCTGTATGCGGTCAGTCTGGTCATGATGCTTCGCGTTGTATCGAAGTATGAAGTCCGGGTATAAAACAGAGTATTTTGTGTAGAAGACTGGGACGACAGAGCAACGGGAGTATTTTATACACAAAATGAAAACCGTATGAAAGGGGTAGCGTGGGAATGACAGGTAATTTTTTGATACAGTGTAAGACAAGAAAAATGGAAGTGCTGCAGTTCCTTGCAGTTGCATTTGGCAGCTATATATTTGGAATCATTGTTATGATGATCATCCGGGCAAATACCATGGAAGAAAATGAGTGTGTCACTCTTGGAATGTTGATCGCGATGGCAGCACTGGTATTTGTGCATTTCTTTGGTATCATATTTTCTTTTGTCGGGGAATTTAATATGGCAATTTCCATGGGAGCGACAAGAAGAGCATATGTGGGAAGTTATGCATTGTTTAATATGGCAGAACTGGCAGGATTAGAACTGTTACTGTTCGTGCTTGGGAAGATAGAATCCGCCCTGATGCGCGTGATCTATCCGCAGTGCGAAGTGATACTTGACCTCACACAGTATTTTCAGTGGAAATATCTTCTGGCAGTGATTGTGGGAATGACGATCGTTGAACTGTTTTTAGGGGCTGTGACCCTGCGGTTTGGAATGAAAGCATTCTGGGCAATCTGGGCGATCTGGATGTTTGTCACACTTGTGCCGGTGAAATTAATTGAAAATGAAGCACTGGCAGCAAAGATGCATCGGTTTGGCATGCAGATCGGATTCGGAAATATCGTGCAGTATCTGGTTGTCGTTGGAGTCATAGCTGCAGTCATTATGGCAGTGCTGGGGTGGAATTTTCTGAAAAAACAGAGTGTAACGGTGTGAGAATGTCAGAACTGGAAAGATAACAGAATGGGTGAAATGCCGGTGTGAAAAATAGAAAGCAACAGTATAGGGAATGCCAGAGATGGAAAGATAGCAAAAAGCTGGACTGTGTGAAAAAATGAGTATAAAAAAGAAAAGGCAGAGCCGGGGATGAAGCGGTTCTGCCTTTTCTTTATGCATAATTTATGCATGCATAGATTATGTGCAATTAGTATTTGTTGCTGCGTCTCCAGATGTGCATCTTTTCAGCCTCTTTGATCAGCTCGTCACGGAAATCCGGGTGAGCGATGGAGATTAATGCCTCTGCTTTCTGCCATGCGGAAAGTCCTTTGACATTGACTTTACCGTACTCAGTTACAACATAGTGTGTGTTGGCACGGGTATCGGTTACGATGGAACCGTTTGCCAATGTCGGGCGGATTCTTGACTGCACCTGTCCGTCTTTGGTCTTAAAGGTAGAGGACAGACAGATAAAGCTCTTGCCGCCTTTTGACAGGTAAGCACCTAAAACGAAGTCTAACTGTCCACCGGCACCACTGATCTGCTTGATACCTGCTGACTCTGCATTGACCTGACCATAGAGGTCGATATCAACGGCGTTGTTGATGGAAATAAAGTTATCGAGTGCAGAGATCGAACGGATATCGTTGGTGTAATCAACCGGAGCACTCATCAACTCTGGGTTGTCGTCTAAGTAATCGTACATTTTTTTGGTACCTGCACCGAAAGCGTAGGTCTGACGGTAACGGTCGATATTTTTCTTTGCACCGGTGATCTTTCCTGCTTTTGCGATGTCAACAAATGCATCTACATACATCTCTGTGTGGACACCGAGGTCTTTTAAGTCAGACTCTGCAATCAGGGAACCGACAGCGTTTGGCATACCGCCGATACCAAGCTGTAAGCATGCACCGTTCGGGATCTCATCTACGATCAGCTTTGCAACCGTCTTGTCGATGTCTGTTGCAGGACCGCCGGCACCGAGCTCACCGATCGGAGGATTCGAACCCTCTACGATATAGGTAACATCGGAAATGTGAACTCCACATTCTGTTCCGCCAAGGCAGCGCGGCATATTTTCATTTACCTCTACGATGATGTGTTTTGCAGTCTGACACATTGCGCCGAGATGGGAGGCACTTGGTCCGAAATTGAAATATCCGTGGGAATCCATCGGGGCTACCTGGAACATTGCTACATCATCCGGGCAGTCAAGCTCGCGGTAATAACGTGGCAGTTCGGAGTAACGGATCGGTGAATAGAAAGCGCATCCGCGGCTGATCATTTTACGTTCGATACCGGACATATGCCATGAGTTCCATGTAAAGTGCTCACCGGCATCTTCGCGTGCGAAAGTAGCTAACGGTTTTAAAAGGATACCACCGCGCAGGTTCACGTTTGTCAGCTCATCGGTACGTTTTGCCAGCGCCTGATCAAGGGCATCTACGGTGTTTGTACACCAGCCGAAATCAACCCAGTCACCGGATTTGATCAATTTTACCGCCTCGTCGGCAGATACAAGTTTCTGTTTGTATTCCTGTGAATAATCCATCACAAATACCTCCTCATAATTGTAAAAAATCATGATATAAAAAGATTGTTAAAAATTTACCATAGTCTTATCCTAACACTTTATGGAGAGTTTGACAAGTCAATTAATTCTCTACCGGCATCGTCCAGCTCTGCGACTCACGGCGGTATTTTTCCAGCGCTTCCTCATAGCTTGAGACCAGCATGGTATCGGAAGGAATATTCGATTTGGCTTCGGCGAGGAGCAGTTCATAACATTCAACTAACCCGTACAGAGGAAGATCGCCGCTGGTGTGGACATCTAAGATGCTCTCCGTTTCATAGGCAGCATTGTAGAACCAGATGACTGCTTCATTTAAATCTTTCTGCGCGAGAAAATAGGTACCAAGCTCATAGCAGATCTCGGAACATGGAGTGGTCAGCATATCCTTCATCGTCAGCTTGAAAAATTCATTTTTGTTGTCCTCTAAGCGGTACACATGCGCGAGTACGCAGGAGGCTTCTTTCATGGCATCATCGGAGAGGTCATGTTCTAAGATATACTGGAAAATTGGTTTCGCATCCTGAAAGTCTTTTGTGTCACCGGTCTTTAACAGCTCTTTGGCATACATCGTGCGGATCTTCGGAGAGAGTTCGTGGCCGCTCTGGAAGTTTTTGATAAATATGGAAAAGTCACGTTTGCTGTGAAAATTCTGCGGTTTATGTAAAATCTCAACGTCGCTGTCGAAGATCACAGGAGTCAGGCGGACTGTCTCGTGCACCGGATCGACCCAGGTAAAGGTGCGCAGACGCTTGAACAGTTTCGGACGGTATTCTTTTTTTGCATTTAAAACGGTGTCGAAATCGGCATCCGTCACATATTTCATCTGAACGATCTCAATTTCCGGCAGCAGTGCATTTTCGAGCCGGAGAAAACGCTCATGGTTAAAATCATCTAAAACTTCGTCCGCATCGGCGGCATAGATGTAATCCATATTCGCTTTTGAAAAAGAAAAATTTCTCGCCGCGGAAAAATCGCTCGTCCATTTAAAATCATAGACCTGACTGGTATATTTTGCAGCGATCTCCTTTGTGTGGTCCGTGGAACCGGTATCCACGATGATGATCTCATCCATCAGATCTGCAATCGAGTCGAGACATCGCGCGAGAACCGCCTCCTCATTTTTAACGATCATGCATAAACTTATCGTAGCCATGGAAAATCCCCCTGTTGTGTATATTTTTAAGACTGGATCTGTCAATATATTTTTGTATTTATTATATCGGACATGACAGGCAGTTACAAGAAACAGTTTTTGTGTAAAAAATATTTTATAGGCAGCACGGAATGTGCTACAATGGGTAAATGCAAAAATCAGGAAATGAGGAAAACAAATGAAATTAAATGAACAATGGATGCAGAAAACCATTGTGGTGTGGATCGGTGCGCTGCTTTGCTGTGCGTTGTGGCATTGGTGCTGGTCTGCGTGGGAATTTATATTGTAAATTACGGAAAAGAAAAAGCGTGAGAAAGGTGGATGAAAAATGAGTGCAGTTGTGACATTAAAAAAGGGCGAGGGAAGAACGATCAAAGCAGGCGGTGCCTGGATTTTTGATAATGAGATCGATACGGTCATGGGAAGTTTTGAAAACGGAGAGATCGTGGTCGTGCATGATTTTGACGGCTATCCGATGGGCAAAGGATTTATCAATACCAATTCAAAAATCCGCATCCGTATGCTGACAAGACATGTGGACCAGGAGATCGACCGCACATTTTTACAGATGCGCGTGAAAAATGCCTGGGAATACCGCAAAACGACGGTCGATACATCATCCTGCCGTGTGATCTTCGGGGAAGCAGACTTTTTGCCGGGACTTGTCGTTGACAAATATGAGGATGTGCTCGTGGTGGAATGTTTAGCACTTGGCATGGAGCAGTTTAAGGAGACGATCGTTTCTTTATTAAAGGAAGAACTTGCAAAAGACGGCATCAAAGTGCGCGGCGTCTACGAGAGAAGCGACGCTAATGAGCGCACCAAAGAAGGACTTCCAAAGGTAAAAGGATTTATCGGGGAAGAATTTGACACCAATGTTGAGATCAAGGAAAACGGAGTCCGTTATCTTGTCGATGTCGTAAACGGACAGAAAACCGGATTTTTCTTAGACCAGAAGTATAATCGTCTTGCGATGCAGCGGATCTGTAAAGGGAAAAAGGTGTTAGACTGCTTTACCCATATGGGAACATTCGCCTTAAACGCCGGAATTGCAGGGGCAGCGGATGTCACAGGTCTTGACATTTCCGAGTATGCCGTGCAGCAGGCAAACGAAAATGCGCGCAGAAACGGACTGGAGGATACCGTTCATTTCCGCTGTGCAAACGTGCTCGATGAACTGCCGAAACTGGCGCAGAGCGGCGAACAATATGATGTTGTTATCTTAGATCCGCCGGCATTTACCAAGTCGCGCCAGGCAACGAAAAACGCGATCAAAGGTTACCGTGAGATCAACATGAAAGGCTTAAAACTGGTAAAAGACGGCGGCTATTTTGCAACCTGTTCCTGCTCCCATTTCATGACACAGGAACTTTTGGCAAAGACAGTCAAAGAGGCGGCAAAGGCAGCACACAAGAGACTCCGCCAGGTGGAATTCAGAACACAGGCGCCGGATCATCCGATTCTCTGGGCAAATTCTGCGAATGTGCCGGAGAGTTATTATTTGAAGTTCTATATCTTTCAGGTTGTAGACGAACGCTAGGCGTTCGTCATGAGAAGTAAGGACTGGGAAGTGGTGGAAATGCTTGATTGATAAGTGATGGAAGGCATTTGACGTTGACAGAGAAAACCTCGTAAAGTATTGCAAAATATCACAAAATCGTGATTCAAAGTGGTAAGAAAAGTGGTAAGTCTGAGTGGTAAGCACCTGAATAGAAAAGTGATAAAGAAATTGCCAGGGCAATGTACAACCCCGGAAGTCAGATTAAAATCTGACATTCGGATGCTGATGCATGATCCTGGCAATTTTGTGATTACTTAAAATCACAGGTTTGTTTGTGGTGCATGCTATTTGTTTTAAAGGTAGGAAACCAGTTCATCCATGCCAATGCGCATATCTTTATGACGCTCTGTGGATGCATCCGGTTCATCACTGTATCCGAGTGCTAAGATATTGACCGGTTCTAAGTTTTCCGGAAGGTTCAGTTCTTCTTTTAATATGTCCGGGTTAAAGTAGCAAATCCAGACACTGCCAAGACCAAGCTCGGTTGCCTCAAGCATCATATGGTCGGTCAGGATCGAGGCATCGATGTCGGTTGTGATCTTGCCGTCAAACGGACGCTTCCAGGCTTTTGTCTTATTGGCACAGACGACAATGGCAGCCGGTGCCTGATAAATATTTGCTGCCTTTCCGACTTTTTCCAGTCCTTCTTTGCTTTTTACGACTATAAGGCGTACCGGCTGCATGTTCGCGGCGGTCGGTGCTACGTGGGCAGCCTCTAAGATTTTATCCAGTTTTTCCTGTTCAATTTCTTTTCCTGTGTACTTTCGTACAGAATGTCTCTTTTTTGCAATCTCTAATAATTCCATGATAATCTCCATTCTTGAGCTGTTTTTTGTGCATCTTGAGTTTGTGTGTAAGCACGGATCTTGCGTGTGAAAAATCTTATTTTTCACGCTAATCCTCAATGCTTGAGCTGATTTTTGCACATAATTGAATTTCATGCAGTTTCGCTGGGATAATCCTGTTTATTTCGGATTCTATCTTGTGTTTCTGAACGTTCATGTCTATAATTATATGGAAATGCAGAATATAAGCAAGTATGCACTTTTTTGGTATATACTTCCGAAAAAGTAAGTAAGGAGAAACAGATCTATGAATAAGGAATTTAACTGTCCGGTGGAGGCGACGATCTCCCTGATCGGCGGCAAATACAAGTCGGTCATATTGTTTCATCTGATGGGAAAAACGCTCCGCTACAGTGAACTTCATAAAAAGATACCGAAAGCCACCGATAAAATGCTCGCACAGCAACTTCGGGAACTGGAAAAAGACGGACTTATCAAAAGAACCGTCTATCCGGTTGTCCCGCCCAAAACAGAGTACAACCTGACGGAGTTTGGAGAGAGCCTGTCACCGATCCTAAATGCCATGTGTAACTGGGGAGAGTCCTATCTGAACATTCCGAGTCAGTGTGTGGAAGAGTCGTGAGGCGGAAAGGTTTGAGGGACAAGTGAAAAGCAGGAATACTGTGTCTTGGTGCAGAGCGAGGAACAGAGCACGATGAGAGATTGAGGATTGTGCGCAGGATTTGTGCTTGTGCGTAAACATGAGGTGTCAATGAAAGTGATGTTTTTATTGAAAAGAATGGAGGATTGAAATGGCAGATAAAAATGCAATGAAAAATAAAAGTGCAATGAGGAACAAAAGTAAAGTTAAAAATAAAGACATAGCGAAAAATAAAGCTGCAGGCAAGAAAAAGTATGCAGTTGATAAAACAATGAAGCAGGAGGCAGAAAAACGAACCGCCGGAAAAATGGGAAAGAAAAAATATGCGGTTGATAAAACAGTGAAGCAGGAAGCAGAAAAGCGAACCATCGGAAAAATGGAAAAGAAGTATGCAGTGACTAAAGCATTTAAAGAAAAAACGGATCATGGAAAATCGGTAAAAGAGAAAAAAGTATCAGGAAAAAACACGTCGGAAAAAATGATCACGAAGAAGCAGAACGCAGACATGTGCCAGTATGCAAAAAAATGCGGTGGCTGCGATTATCAGGGACTTTCCTATGAAAAACAGCTCAAAGAAAAGCAGGAATATGTCAGAAAAAATGTCGGTGGATTTTGCAGAGTACTGCCGATCATCGGAATGGAAAATCCGTATCATTACCGCAACAAAGTGCATGCGGTATTTGACATAGCAAAAGGCGGATCTGTCATTTCCGGCGTATACAAAGCAGGGACACACGATGTTGTAAACATAGATTCCTGCCGGATCGAAGATGAGACGGCAGATGCGATCATCCGCGATATCCGGGGACTTTTACGTTCCTTTAAAATCAAGACTTATGATGAGGATACCGGATATGGTCTGCTGCGTCATGTACTGGTGCGTCGCGGTTTTCACAGCGGAGAAGTGATGGTAGTATTAGTGCTTGGCTCCCCGATCCTTCCGTCCAAGAATAATTTTGTCAAGGCACTGCGTAAACTTCACCCGGAGATCACAACGGTCGTTCTTAATGTCAATGACAAAAAGACCAGTATGGTTTTAGGAGAAAAAGAGACAGTTATTTACGGAAAAGGCTATATTGAGGACACACTCTGTGGCTGTACTTTCCGCATTTCCCCCAAATCATTTTATCAGGTGAATCCGGTACAGACTGAAATCCTTTATACGAAGGCGATCGAGTATGCCGGACTGACGGGAAAAGAGAGGATTGTGGATGCTTACTGTGGCATCGGAACGATCGGTCTTATTGCAGCGTCGAAAGCAAAAGAGGTCATCAGTGTGGAGTTAAACCGTGATGCAGTCAGGGATGCCGTAACCAACGCAAAACGCAATGACATCAAAAATGTCCAGTTTTACAATGCCGATGCAGGACAGTTTATGGTGGAGATGGCGGAATACCGTGCCGATCAGAGAAAAAATCAGGTGCCGGCTGCCACAAAATCGGGAAAAAAGGCAACACCGGATGGCAATGTGGATGTCGTATTTATGGACCCGCCAAGAGCAGGAAGTGACGAGGCGTTTTTATCTTCGGTCATCCGGCTTGCCCCGAAGCGCGTAGTGTATATTTCATGTAACCCGGAGACACTTGCAAGGGATTTAAAGTATCTGACGAAACATGGGTATCAGGCAAAGGAGTGTCAGCCGGTGGATCTTTTTCCGTGGACGAAACATGTTGAGTGCGTGATAATGATGCAGTATTGTGGAAAAGAGAAGAAATAGTAGGGTTTGACCACAAGATGTTGTGGTTTGAGGGCAAAAATTAGACCGAAAATTGGCTAGTTTTTGCCCGATTTATTTGCACAATTTTATAGATGCATAGGGCTGAAAAAGTGGTTTTGGGAGTGATTTGAAGAAAAATGAAAAGGAGGGAGTGGTAAGAGAGACTAAAAATGAATATGGGCAGGGATGAATGCAAGGCGGTACTTATTTTAGAAATGAAATAGGTGCCGCCTTATTTTTTTGGAGGTGGAAATGTCAAAATTATTTTGTGTGAGTCCGGGACTTCGGGTGCTGGAAAGGCAGATGCAGCAGCCACCGGGGTACAGACCGAGAGGATATGGTATCTGTGTGATGGATGTGGACTGGAGGAGCAGGGGAAATTATTCTGAAATCGTTGACTGCGTGATCAGCAGAATGCAGATGGAGCATCTGAAGAAAAGGGTGGATGAAATTTTTTGTGAAGTGGATAAGGAACTGATATTCCGTAATCCAAAGCACAGAAATGATTTCTATTCCCTGCTGATGGGAAAGAGGACAAAGACATTGCAGTATGCACCGGGATATGCTGCCGCCGTATTTTTACTGTCTGCCGATGAGATTTTATGGGAGAAGGTCCGCAAAAATGTTCTGGATACCGGGATTTACTTTGACAGGGTAAGGCTTGGAGGCGTGACACTGGAGCAGTATATTCTGTTTCATGCGGCAAAGGATGTTTATAGCGGAACAAAGCATATCCGATTATCGGAACTGACAGATCGGGAACTGATACCCGATGAGATACTCAGGCTTATCGTAAATGCTTTTGTGATCGAGAAGTGCGGAGTGGAAATTGTAAAGCAGGAGGTGTGGAATGCGGATTAAGGTGCTGAGTGGTGGCCGAAAAAGTATAGAACTGCCATTGTCGGATGCGGAATTAAATTTCCAGATGAAAAGAATCGGTATTGAAGAAATCGTACCTGTGTGCAGGCTGGTGGAAGCATCAGAGAAGGATAATCCTCTTTGTAAATTCGAGGGGCAGACCGTGAAAATGGATGAGGTCAATTTTTTCGCCAAACGTTTGGATTGTTTCACGGAGTATGAGCGCAAAGTATTGTATTCCTATGTCACTGACTACGGTGTGGGAACGATGCAGGATTTGATCAATCTGACCTTCAGCATGAAGGGACTTTCGCTGATTACAGATTTTTCTGATGTAGAGCAGGTAGGAAAGCGTCTCTATCTGGATGAATTCATAGCCATACCAGAAGAGGAAAAGCAGCAGACAAACTTTATAAAGTTTGCGGAAAAGACGTTCAAGGAAAGCAGGGTGGAAGTCCTGCCCTATGGAGTTTTCGTGGAGCATGGCTTTGAAATGCAGGAGGTATATAACGGAAAAACATTCCCGGAATACTTTGCATCCGATGAAATCGTGGCAGCAATCGAGGTACAGAATCAGGCAGGGGACACCGAATATCTGTATCTGCCTACCGATATCTGTTCCATGAACAAGGTAAAGGAACGATTGCAGATCATGGATTTCTGGGAGCTGGAGGTTACAGATATACATAACCTGCGCCTGCCGGATATTCTGGTGCCAATGCCGGAGAACATTGATTGTGTGGAGGCACTGACATTATTTAATGAAACGTGTCAGGCGGTAAGGCATTTTGATGAAGTGCAGATGAAGCAGCTTGCCATGGTGGTGGAATTTACCGGGTTTAGCAGTCCTACTGAGGTGACAAGCCTTGCAAAACTGCTTGGGGAATTTGAAGTAAATCCTTTCGTACACAACGATGAAGAGTATGGAAAGTACATGGTGGAGGAGTCCGGGTTATTTGATGTGGATGAGTTGTTGCTCCCTCACATCAATTATGCTTCCTTTGCAGCGGACAAGAGACAGGGGACACTTGTAACAAGCGGTTATGTGGAGGATGGTTTTGTGGGAGCCACTAGAGAACTGTCAGAGTACCAGCAGTACAATGGAGAGTTTGCTGATCCGCTGGAGATTGATGAGAGCTGCTATGAAACTTTCCAGCTTTACAGTCCGCTGACAGCAGGTTTATATGAGGAAGGATTCGAACAGGGGAAGTTATACCGCAGTGACCTGACACCATATGC
>DXQT01000028.1 GCA_019411365.1 Roseburia sp. | reverse complement strand
TATAAGCGTGGGTTCATCATATTTGGTGTGGTATCTTTAACTATGGGAAACTCCACGTTCCCATTTGGAAACTGACTTATCACTCTTACCCAGTTTCTCAGCAAGCTGTTTTTGAGTCATACCAAGTTTTTTTCTTTTTTCTGCAATATAGCTTCCGATTTTCACAAGGTCCATAAATACTTCCCCCTTTCAGAATTATAGTATCTATTTTGTCCCAAAAAGTACACCCCTTAATGGTAGAATCGTATTATACATGCAGAATCTCATCCAATTTCATAAAAAAATGATAAGATACTATTTCTCTGTTTTCCCATTACCCAGGTTGCATCCTATTACGCTTCCGTATCCGTTTCTACTTTCTGCACCCACTCTTTTCGCATAGCAGCAGCCAGAAAGCATTGAAGCAGTTTCATAGAAAACGCTCCACATTCACCATTTATAATCATTCTTACCGCTTCTCCATGTCTCAATTTGTCTGTTTCTTTGTTACGATAATCATACTTGGAATATCCTAATTCCTCATCCAGTTCTTCATCCAAAGCACCTTCCAAAAGGACAGACATCATGTCACGCATGATGCTGTTTACATCGGTACCATCTTTGATGCTGATATCATTATTTTTCAGATAGTCACGCATCATTTCTCTCATTGCTGCTTTTTGTGGGCTGTCTTTTCTTCTTGCCATAAAAATAACCTCCAAACTGAGTAATTTTATCTTACATCAGTTTGGAGGTTTACACAAACTTTGGGATACTCCCACATCCTGATACCGCACCTCTTTTAATTTTTCATAGTAGAATTTTTCATGTGCTTCACTGATAAATACAATTTCCTGTTTCTTTGTGTTTTTTGCTCCTAACGCTGTGTTGTTCATGTTCTTTTCCTCCTTGATGTCAAACGGATATTCGCAATCCGCTTTGCTACTTGCTCATAACACTATCTGTTGCTGCCGCACCATATAGTGTTAAATAATTGACTATAACAGAAAAGGACGAACTCATCTTCTAAAATGAATTCGTCCTTTCAGGCACAGTTATTAGGTTGTTTCAATACATCTCACAGGTTATTCCGTATTATTGGGTAATTTTTTGATGTACTTTTGATGTACTAACCCTCATTTGATGTACTATTTCAGGAAGAAAAACCCTTTTATTCTTCTGCAAAAAGTTTCTGCTTCCGCTCAATCATCTCATCAATTCTCTCGATATACTGCCCGACATCCTTGACATTCTCGCATCGTTCGATCCGATGTGTGCCATCCGGATTTGGTTCTGTCCAGACACGTTTTGTGGAAGCTCCGGCTCCGCAAGCTACGATGGTCTGTTTCTCTTCCATGATCAGAATATTATAAACTCCCGCTTTTCCTTCTTTCGCATAACCGACATTCTCAAGGTTTCCCGCCATTCCCTTCTGGCGGTACAGATAATAAGGGAACAGGTCCATCTTCTTCGCATAGGAAGCGGTCAGGTCCATATGTTCCTGCGTGTTGACCATCTTATAATCTTTATAGTCTTCCTTGAACATATTTAAGCGCGCCGCGCGTTTTAGTGCCAGAGAGTGAACAGTCAGATTGTCCGGTTTTAACTGCATGATCTGCTCTAATGTATCGCGTACGTCCTCTAAAGATTCTTCCGGCAGTCCCATAATGAGATCCATATTAATATCATCAAATCCAAGTTCTCTTGCGATCTTAAAACTTTCCACAGTCTGTTCTACCGAATGGCGCCTTCCGATCAGGTCGAGCGTTCTCTGCTGCATGGTCTGCGGATTGATGGAAATTCGTGTGATTCCCCATTTGCGCAGCACCTCTAATTTTTCTCTTGTGATGCTGTCCGGTCTGCCGGCTTCCACGGTAAACTCAAGGCAGTCTGACAAATCAAAACTACATTTAATTTTACGGATCAGACGGTCTAACTGATAAGGCTCTAATGTTGTCGGCGTTCCGCCACCGATATAAATGGAATTTAAATGCTTGTGATAAAACTTTGCCGCCGTATAATCAATCTCTTTTTCCAGTGCATCTAAATAAGCATCCACACGGTTCTTCCAGCTTACAAGCGGATATGATGTAAACGAGCAGTACAGGCAGGTCGTCGGACAGAACGGGATTCCGATATAAAGACTGTATCCGTTGTCATAATCAATTTTCTTTAAGATCGCATTTTCTCGTTCTGCAATATCGGTTGCAAGTTCAATCTTCTCATCGGAAGCAAAATAGGTATCCTTCATATACCGGTAGATCTCCTCCCGGCTTTTTCCTTCCTCCAGCAATTTCATAGGAATCTTCGTTGGACGGATTCCGGTCAGGTTTCCCCATGGAAGTGTTCGTTTCGTATAATCACAGAGCATACGGTACAGCATCTGCTTCAGCTGATTTTTCGTCCGCACGCGATCCGAAAAATCTACCTGAATTGTCTCACCCGGTATCTCTTTTACTTCTTCCTGACCCGGTTTTTCATTTGCCTGCGCATCCTCATTTGCATGCACGATCTCCTGCCATGTGATCTGAATCGTATCTTCCCCGTAGTTTACCTGCATGCGGATATCGATTTTTTCATCATATTCTTTTTTTTCTGCCGATACACCCACATACTGTTCCGGGAAAAATGCCTTGATCAGAGAATGAATATCATATTCAAATTCCGGTTTATTTAATAAAACTTCTATCATCCCAAAACCTCTCACTTACAGATACGGATTATACATCCGCTCTGTCCCAATCGTTGTAATATCATTGTGTCCGGTGTACACGGTCGTTTCATCCGGAAGCGGCAGAAGTTTCTCCTTAATGGAGCGGATGATCTGTGCTGCACTGCCCTTTGGAAAATCGGTGCGTCCCACCGATGTGCAAAAGAGGGTGTCCCCGGAAAAAACTACATTCTGATACGGGAAATAATAGCAGCAGCCACCCACCGTATGTCCCGGTGTATGGAATACACGGATATGAAAACCGGCAAGGTCGATCTCCTGCTCATTCTTCAAAAATACATCCGCATGATAGGTCTTTTGTACACCTTCCCAGCCGCTTAAATTGAGAGACGGCGTATCTAAGGTCTCTTTTTCATGCTCCTCGGCATATATTTTGATATCAAAATGTTTTGCAAGTTCCTCCGCTCCACCCGCATGGTCAAAATGTCCATGTGTCAGCAAAATTGCGATCGGTGTCAGCTTTTCCTGACAAATCTTCTTGGCAAGTTGATCTGCACTTGCCCCCGGATCGATAACCAGTACTTCTTTTGTGTCATCGTTGATCGCAAAATAACAGTTTGTCTGTACCGGACCAACTACATATTGTTCTACTTTCAATGGTGCCATAGTTTCCCCTTTCCTGTCTGACAAAATCTTTTTCTTTACAGAAAAACTGGCTGCCCATCTGGATGCGGTTCATGTTTCCCACAACCTTCTGACAACCAGTTCTTTTAGCCCGTCGTTCTCTCTATATCAATGATACTCTCGATCTGCCGCAGTCTCTCCACAACGCTTGTAAGTTCTTCCCTGCCCTTCGTGCTGAAAGATACATCGATTGTTGCAATTCCCTGCTTGCTTGTTTTGGAGTGAATCGAATCAATATCGATCTCACGCTCTGTAAATACCTTTGTGATATCCACGAGAAGACCGGTTCGGTTATTGCCGTAGATCTTGATCTCTGCACGGTACAGGCCACTGCTGCCGGACTCTTCATCATGCTGCCACTCGGCATCGATCAGACGCTCACGCTCCATATCAGACAGATTGATAATGTTGATACAGTCTGTTCTATGGATGGAAACACCTCGGCCTCTGGTTACAAATCCAACGATCTCGTCTCCCGGTACCGGACTGCAGCACTTTGAAAAATGCACTGCCACATCATAAAGTCCTTTTACAATGATACCGCTCTTGGAATGTTTCTGTACGACCTTATCTTTATTCTCGGCAATGGTCTCAAGCACTTCATCATCCGTGATACACGCAAGATGGTCTTTTTTGTATTCCTCATACATGCGGTTTACGATCTGACCTTCTTTTAAACCACCATGTCCGATCGTTGCAAGGCAGGAATTCCAATCATGGAAACCATATTTTCTTAAAATTTTCTCCTGATATTCCGGCTTATTGATATCCGGGAAATTGATTCCCTTGGATTTTGCCGATGCGATCAAAAGTTCCTTGCCGTGTGTAATATTTTCTTCTTTTAACTCACTGCGGAACCACTGATTGATCTTATTTTTCGCCTGGGTGCTTTTTACAATATTTAACCAGTCACGGCTCGGTCCCTTTGAATTCTGGGAAGTGATTACTTCCACACGGTCACCGTTCTGGATGATGTAGTCGATTGGAACCAGTTTTCCGTTGACTTTTGCACCGATCATCTTATTGCCGACCGCGGAATGAATACTGTAAGCAAAGTCGATCGGCGTGGAACCGGTCGGAAGATTCTTGACATCTCCGGTCGGTGTAAAACAGAATACCGTATCGGAAAACAGGTCAAGATCGCTCTTTAGCAGGCTCATGAACTCTTTATTATCTGACATGTCGCGCTGCCACTCTAAGATCTGACGGAGCCAGCTCAGCTTTTCCTCTTCGGTAACGGTCATTGGCTGTGACACACCGCCATTGTTACTTGCCTCTTTGTACTTCCAATGGGCAGCGATACCATATTCAGCCGTACGATGCATCTCAAAGGTACGGATCTGTATCTCAAACGGCTGACCGGTCGGTCCGATCAGAGTCGTATGGAGTGACTGGTACATGTTCGGCTTAGGCATCGCAATGTAGTCTTTAAACCGTCCCGGAATCGGCTTATACATCTCATGAATCACACCGAGTGCTGCATAACAGTCCTTGACGGAATCCACGATGATGCGGATGGCAAACAGATCATAAATCTGGTCTAATGTCTTGTGCTGATTGACCATTTTTTTGTAAATACTGAAGAAATGTTTTGCACGTCCGTCAACCTGTGCAGGAATTCCTGCATCTTTGATGTGCTGACGCACTTCTTCCACCAGTTTCTGTACATATTCGTCCCTGACACTCTTGCGCTGTGCGATCTGATGTACCAGATCATAATAGGCATCCGGCTCTAAATATTTGAGTGAGAGATCGTCCAGCTCGATCTTGATCTTGGAAATACCAAGACGCTGTGCGATTGGTGCGTAAATATCCATCGTTTCACGCGCTTTTTCCTTCTGCTTCTCAGGTGTCATGTATTTGAGCGTACGCATATTGTGAAGACGATCCGCAAGCTTGATCAGGATAACACGGATATCCTTTGCCATTGCAAGGAACATCTTACGAAGATTCTCTGCCTGAACCTCCACTTTATCCGCATCATAAGAGAGCTGTCCTAATTTGGTAACACCATCTACCAGAAGAGCAACCTCATCTCCAAACTCCTGTGCAATCTGTTCATCCGTCATAACAGTATCTTCCACAACATCATGTAAAAGTCCTGCAACGATCGTCTCCTTATCCAGCTCTAACTCTGCTAAAATAATCGCAACACACAATGGATGGATGATATATGGCTCGCCGGACTTTCTTGCCTGTCCCTCATGTGCATCCCTCGCAACATGATATGCTTTCTCGATCAGCGATATATCTGTCGATGGATGATACTTTCGCACGCTGGCGATCAGTTCGTCATATAGTTTTTCCGGACTCTCAAACTCTTTCATCGGCTTGATGTTATCGTCCTCTTCTTTTACTTTTTTTTGCAGATCCAGTGATTCTGATGAAAAATCCGCCATGTGCCTCACCCACTTTATCCCTTTTTTAGTAGTTTATATTATATTTTATTTTTATGGAAAATGCAACGTTTATTGATGATATCATGCCCCGCTTTTGCTTATGGTATAGCGTTTCATGCATTTTCCGTCCAGATCCATTTCCTCCCGGAACATAAATCCCAGTTTTTCTGCCAGACATTCCGATGCTTTATTTCCTTTCTGGATCAGACAGTTTAATTTATCGAATTCAAGAAAATTCCATGCGTAACCGATCACAGCAAGACAGACCTCTGTTGCATATCCTTTTCTCTGATACGATACGTCGATCATATATCCAAGTTCCGGCTCACCGTCACACGCCTCACGATTCTCGATCCCGACCCGCCCGATCAGTTTTCCCGTCGCCTTTTCGATCACGACCCACATGCCGTACCCATAAAGGCGGTACATATAGTTAATATACGACCGCTGATACTCTTTTTCCTTTTCGTATTCATACAGCGGGTCTAAATATTCCGTCATTCCCTCCCCGGCATACAGTGCAAACAGGCCGTCTAAATCATCCAGCGTGATCTCCCGCACGATGCAGCGTTCTGTCGTGACGATCGTCCACGGAATACCATGTTTACGTTCATACGCACGAAGCAGAAACGTTTCATCCACTTCCTCAAGACCTTCGATTAACATAACCGCAGCCTGCATTCCCTGTTCTTCGATTCCCTCCGTCACTTCATCTGTGCTGTCACTACAATTCACGTTCTGACTACCAATTTCTGTAATCACATCGTCCGGTACTTCTACTGTGCTCTCATTCTCTGCTCCGCCCGGTCCGATATATCCCAGCGTTGCCATTCCAAGCTGATCCATATTAGAAATAATGTGCCCATCTGTAGAGATGAGCACACTTTCTTCTGGCGGGAACAGAGAAAACTCTGCTCTGCGATTGGCATTATTTTTCCCTGTTACCACCAGTTTCAGATCCGGTTCCGGTCTGATATTCTGTTTTAAATAATCCAGTTCCCGCTCCGGGAGTCCGTCTGCTATTATAAATCTTAATTCCGGCATCGTATTTCACATTACCTCAATCGCTTATTCTAAGGTATCCTCTTCTGTATCCGGTTCCGGCACGACCGGATCTGTGGCATAATCATATTTGATATCATCATATCCCCATCCGGCAATGATATCTTTTGGTTTGCCATCTACCATAACTGTTTTATAGGTCGTTATTCTTACAAAATAGCGTTTGCCCTTGGTAAGTCCCTTGATCGTATATTTTAATTTATTGCTGTTTTTGATCTTGATCAGATGGATATCTTTTTCCGGTGTCGAATAAAAACCACCTTCTCCATCCGTATACTGGATCATATAACCGGTAATCTGCTCTTTGGTCTTCTTTGGTACATTCCAGCTTACCGTAGCAGAATTTGACGTCATCACCAGATCATTCAGCATTGCATTCTGCGGTGCGATCGTAAACTCCCGGATGATCGTTCCGCGGAAATCACCTTTTAATTTAATCTGAATACGATGTACTCCGATACTCCTGCAGTCTGTCAGATATTTTACGGAATAATTCTTTTTCGGAACCGTCTTTCCGGTATAATTACGTTTTACCGTTACTGCAGGTTTATGTTTCTTTCCGTCGTAGACATAAGTTGTCTCTCTCTGCCAGTTATCATCCGCAAGACACACATACAGGCTGGTTGACTGTACTAGCGGCCATTTGTTTTTGATGGAACGGTTATTTTTAAAAGTAGACTTTTTAATTCCAGGAATCTGTGTCCATGAACTTAAGTCTGTATAGGAGAGAAGATTCTTCGTCTTATCCAAAGACTCCTTTGAATCGATCACTTTAAATGTATTATATATTTTACGCTCTCTGCCATTGATATCGCGAAGTCCCCAGTAAAAGCCCTGATCCACATCCGACTGCGGTTCGGTATCTCTCGCATAGATAAAGGATTCGATCATCTTATTGCCTTCGCTGATATAGTAAGCATACGCATATGTTGCTGCCTGCAGCTCTTCTCCCTGTGTCGAATTGAACGCCTGCTCTGCAAGCATGATCGTTGCATCTTTGCCGATCTTCTTTTTTACATATTCCGTCAGGACAGAAATATTTTTCATGGTAATGATCGTGGAATCCACACCACTGCCTGCTAAAGAGTCATCCCAGAATTTTGGCTCCACAAGTCCCTGTGAATATGCATGATATGCAATGTTTGGACAGATCTTCCCCTGCGCTTTCAGTTTCGAATAAAATGTGTCCAGTGTCTTCTTCGTCGAGAAAAAGCTGTTTCCGCCTCCATCGACATCCTGATTCCAGTTATAATCAAGGCTGATATATACCTTTGAATGGCTGCTGACACTCTTTGTAGCATTATATGCAATGCGGAATGCCCGCGCATAATCATCCATATACGCACTTAAGCTTTTTCCGCCCGCATAGTTCCAGTCATAAGGGCTGTCAACCTCATTTCCCAAGATCCATCCGGACACCAAATGCTGTTCATTGCCAAATTTCTCTGCCATGTAACTCATAAATGCTTCCCAGGTACGGCATCCTGCTGCTGATGTTGTCTTAATGGAAGAGAATATTTTTCCACCGCCATAACTCATTTTGCCCGCCTGGCCTTTTGCGTCTTTGCCAAGAAGCAGGATCACATATACTTTGGATCCATCGTCAATATACTGACGCACCTGATCCTGCAGCCAGTTTACACGATCCCTGTCAAATGTATATTTTTTCCCGCGGTATTTATACACCTCTTTATTTCCGCAGTCTTTATTTAAAATTTCTTCGATCGACCAGTTTAAGACAACATGCTGCGTACGGAGTTTCTTTACCGACGTGTGATCTGCCCAGTCCGGCTGCAGTCCTTTTTTAGACGTTGTCTTAACACCGGTACCGGTGTAGGATGCCAGTGCCTCCGGATTTGTAATATACTGTGCACCACTGACTGCTATATATTTTTTTCCTTTTTTGTATGCAGCCACAAATTTCTGGCAAAGCATGCTGCTCTTATATTTTACAGAAAATGTGACAGTACCTTTTTTAAAGTTAGCGGAAGCCACCGGTTTTCCGGCAAGTTTTGCATTTTCTTTTACATTGGCATCTACCGAAAACAGGTAAAGTTTTTTTCCCATTCCTTTCTGTATTCCGGCAACTTTTGCTTTTACCGTTACCTTGCTTCCAACTGAATTTACTTTACAGGATACTAACTGTACCGGTTTTCCAGCTGCATAAACCTCTGTCTGTGCACCGGGAAAAAGCCCTGCTGCCAGGATTGCAACGAGACAGATACAAATGATTTTTTTTAATATTTTCATAACTTACATTCCCCTGTGATTTATCTATCGTGTACTGCGCCTACGAGTTCTTTGATATCTTTTACCTGATAACGCTCCATATAATCGCGGATTCCGTCAACAATCTCCATGGTTACCTGTGGATTGGTAAAGTTTGCTGTTCCGACAGACACTGCCGTTGCTCCCGCAAGGATCATCTCGATCGCATCATCTGCATTCATGATCCCGCCCATACCAACGATCGGGATATTTACCGCCTGTGCGGTCTGATATACCATGCGCACTGCAACCGGATGCACGGCAGGACCTGACATGCCGCCCGTTCTGTTTGCCAGTGCAAACGTGCGTCTGTGGATATCGATCTTCATTCCTGTCAGCGTGTTGATCAACGATAAACCGTCCGCACCGCCGGCTTCTGCCGCACGCGCCATCTCCGTGATGTCTGTTACATTCGGTGAAAGTTTCATGATGACAGGCTGTTTTGCATGCGCCTTGATCTCTCTTGTGATATCTTCAACCATCTTTGGATTCTGTCCAAAGGCAATTCCGCCCTCTTTTACATTCGGACAGGAAATATTGATCTCTAAAAGATCGACCGGCTGGTCTGCAAGTCTGTCCACAACTTCTATGTATTCCGACGTTGTATGTCCACATACATTGACCACAATTCTGGTATCATATTTCTTTAAGAAAGGAATATCGCGCTCAATGAAAAGATCAATACCCGGATTCTGAAGTCCGATCGCATTTAACATGCCCCCGTATACCTCAGCCACACGCGGTGTCGGATTTCCTTCCCACGGTACATTGGCAACACCCTTTGTCACAACAGCACCAAGACGGTTTAAATCCACAAACTCCGAATATTCTTCCCCGGCGCCAAACGTTCCGGACGCAGTCATGACCGGATTATTTAATGTCACTCCACATAAATCTACTTTCATGTTCATCAGAATTCTACCTCCTGTGCAAGAAATACCGGTCCCTCTTTACAGATTCTCTTATTTTTTACATTGCTGTGTGCATCTTTTTCTTTTGACTTGCACACGCAGGCAAGACAGGCTCCGATACCGCATGCCATGCGCTCTTCCATGGAAATCCAGCACTCGATGTTCTGCTCTGCGGCATATTCTTTGATTGCACGCAGCATCGGGGTTGGTCCACAGGCATAAATGATGTCTGCATCCAGTCCGTTCTCACGGATCGCATCAAGTACATTTCCCTCTGTTCCGGCACTGCCATCCTCCGTTGCAATATAGATCTGTCCGCGGTTACGGAAATCTTCCAGCAGGAAAAGCTCATCCCGGAATCCAAGCACGATCTGTTTCTCGCAGTCTAACTCTTTGGCAAGTTCTAACATTGGCGGGATTCCGATTCCTCCACCGATCAGAAATGCCTTTTTGTTTTTCTGTGGGAATCCATTTCCAAGCGGTCCTACCACTTTTAACTGCATACCGGTGCGCATGCCGGAAAATTCTGCGGTTCCCTTTCCTGCCACACGGTATACCAGACGGATCGCACCGTCCTTTCTGTCGATCTCACAGATACTGATCGGTCTTGGAAGCAGTCTGCTTCCCTCATTGCAGTAGACAGAAACAAACTGTCCTGCTTTTGCATGTGCTGCGATGTGCTCTGTGCGCAGCCACATACTGTAAATATCGTCCGCGATTTCTTCCTGCCGGATGATGATCGCAGTTTCCTCAAATTTTGTGCCCTTTGTCTGCATGAATTTTCTCCTTTTATCTACCCGCTTTTTTATTCCTCATATACGATATGACCGCCAACGATCGTCATTTTTACTTTTCCGGTCACCGTTCTTCCGTCAAACGGGGTATTTCTTCCCTTGCTTGCAAATTTGTTTTTATCGATCTTATAAGTTTCATTCGGATCAAAGATCACGATATCTGCTGTCTTTCCAGGAGCGATATCGCCCTTGTCAAGTCCGACGATCTTCGCCGGATTATAACTCATTTTTTCTGCCATCTGCATCGGTGTCAGATAACCGCCAAGTACCAGTTCTGTATAGGTTAAGCATGCTGCGGTTTCAAGTCCGACGATTCCAAACGGCGCATTCTTCATGGAGGTATTTTTATCTGCAAATGTATGCGGTGCATGATCGGTAGAAATCACATCCATAATATTGTCACGAAGTCCCACTCTTAGTGCCTCCACGTCTTTTTTAGTACGAAGCGGCGGGTTCATCTTAAAATTAGTATCTGCATCCGCATCCGCAGCAATCACATTCTTTTCCACATCCATTTCCGGTGCGATCTTGCGTATATCATCCGAAGTCAGTGTAAAATGATGCGGACATACTTCTGCGGTAACTTTTACATTCTTCTGCTTTGCAAGATCGACCATCATGACGGAATCTTCCGTTGAGCAATGACATAAATGAAGTTTTGCCCCGGTGTCGTGGCTTAGCATGATATCTCTTGCAACAATGATATCTTCTACGGAATTGGTGATTCCCTTTAATCCAAGTTCTCTTGCATGCTCATCCTCATTCATGACACCGCCATTGACAAGATTTTTATCCTCACAATGTGCAAGTACCACAATGCCCAATTTTGCAGCTTTTTCCATCGCCTCGCGGTATAGCTGGGCATTCATGACGGATTTTCCGTCCTCACTGATTGCAGGGATTCCAGCCTTTACCATTCCCTCAATATCCGCAAGTTCTTTTCCTTCCTGATTTTTTGTCACGGCACCCACCTGTAATACATTTACAAGTCCGACCGTTTTTGCCTTATTATGCACATAATTTACAACATCCGGATTGTCAACAACCGGTTTGGTGTTCGGCATTGCAAGAATCGTTGTATATCCACCGTGTGCTGCTGCGCGGCAGCCTGTTTCGATCGTTTCTTTTTCCTCAAATCCCGGATCACGCAGATGCACATGCATGTCAATAAATCCCGGCATGACAAAACATCCCTTCGCATTGATCTTCCGGTCTGCTTTCTCTTTGATCCCTTTTTCGATCTTAGAAACAACACCATTTTCCACCAATACATCTGCAACTTCATTCATCCCTGTGGCAGGATTGATCACCTGTCCATTTTGAATTAATATTGTCATAATTTCTCCATTCCGAAGCACGCTTTCATCGCTTCTGTGCAAAATTTTGTCTGTATTCTGTCAAATTTTATATCAGTGTACCATATGCAAAAATCTTCGTAAACACAAAGCCTCTATAAACTGCCATAGATTTCCGGCGTGACATAGGCGCGGATAAAAATGCCCTCCGGCCGGTACTCTTCCTCTAAAAGTTCTCCACTCTTTCTGATCTGCTGTAAAATTCCAGCCTCCTGATAAGAGATTGTACGCTCCACTAATATTTTATTATCCCGCAGCAGCGTACAGAAAAGTTCTTTCAACTCCTCTAATCCTGTTCCCTTTTTTGCGGAAACCGCCAATGTATAATCTGCCTTAAAATCACGGATCGGCTCCTCATCTGTGACCTGATCCTGCTTATTAAATAAGGTAATGATCGTTTTTTCCCTGATATCAAGCTGGTAGAGTGTATCATACACTATGTGCATCTGCTTGTCCCGCTGTGGATTGGAAGCATCTACCACATGTAGAATATAGTCCGCATATTTGGCTTCCTCTAAGGTACTCTTAAATGCTTCGATCAGATGATGCGGCAGTTTCCGGATAAAACCGACCGTGTCCGTCAGAAGGATTTCCTGTCTGCCAGGCAGTTCTAAGACACGCGTTGTCGGATCTAAAGTTGCAAACAGCTTATCTTCCTCTAACACTCCCGCTCCCGTTAAGTGGTTTAAAAGTGTTGATTTTCCCGCATTGGTGTATCCGACGATCGCAGCCACAGGAATCTGTTTCTTTTCCCTCTGGGCGCGCGTGATCTCACGGTGTTTCCTCACTTCTTTTAATTCACGGTTCAACTGCGCAATACGGTCTTTGATCAGACGCCTGTCCATCTCCAACTTTTTCTCACCGGGGCCTCTGGTTCCGATACCACCGCCAAGTCTTGACATGGAACGCCCGAGACCGGTCAGACGGCTTAGTCTGTATTTTAACTGCGCCAGCTCGACCTGGATCTTTCCCTCGCTCGTTGTTGCCCTCGCCGCAAAAATATCGAGGATAATAAGCGTCCGGTCCATGACTTTTGTATCTAACATCTGCTCTAAGTTTTTGAGCTGTGCCGGCGATAACTCATCATCACAGACGATACCAGTCGCACCTAGTTCCGCGATCATGTCGGCGATTTCCTGCACTTTTCCGGTTCCAACATAGGTGCCCGGATGGATCAGTTCACGTTTCTGGATCAGCGTACCGACGGTAACTGCTCCTGCTGTCTTTACAAGTTCTGCTAATTCTGCGACGGAATCTTCCGCATCGTCACCATCCTGTTCGCTGACACCGACTAAAATGACACGCTCTTTTACTTCTTCTATTTTAATGGGTTCTGGCATGTGTTCCTCCCTTGCTGTCTCTAATTCTAATTTCCTGTATCCTGTGAAGAACTGTCTCCCGCAGTATTATCCCCTGTCGAATCACTCTGTGCTAAACGATTCTCCGCAGAACTGTCTCCTGTAGAACTATCATTCGTGGTATCACTTTGTGCAGAGCTATCGTCCGTGGAACTATTTCCCGTAGAGTTTTGCCCTTCATCTGAAGAATCCGTACTTTCTGCATCGCTGCCCGCATCCGTATTCTGGCGGTTCTTTAAAAAGATATATTCTCTCTGCGCCGCCTCATCATCCGGATAAAGGGAAACGTACTGCTGAACGACATCCCACGCAGATGAAAAATCACCGCTGTACTCATAAGCAATGATCTGATTTGACAAAAGCTCCTGCTGATTTGTGACATTATCCATCGCAAGTCCCTGTCTGATATCCTCTAACGCCGCTTCATAGTTGCCTTTTTCCATCTGGATCTCGGCAAGCGCATTCATTGCCACAGAGTCCGCCGTACCACTGTCGACATATGCCTGATAATATTTTTCCGCATTTGCAGAATCTTCTTCCGCTTCATAGACCTGTGCAAGGTAAAGGTTTGCTTTGGCACTGTCCTTTTTGACTGCTCCTTCTAACTCTTTGACTGCATTATCATATTGTCCGAGCAGATAATAAATCCTGCCGCGCCAGGTAAGATTTTCTGCGGAATTTCCCTTGATATCAAACGCTTTGTTTAAATACTCTTCCCCTTCCTCAGTCATATTATTACCGGCAAGGTTCTCATAAATCCCAACATACAGTTCATAATCATCCGGGTTATATTTGACAGCATTGGCAAAATCTTTTTTTGCCGTATCCGTATCCTGCTGCTTTAGACTCAGACATCCATGCAGATAATATGCGTTGCCGTTTTCCTCATCATAATCGATCATCGCCTGATAAGTAGCAAGAGCTCCCTCTATATCTCCACCGGCATACTGTGCTGCCGCCTTATAATAGCAGATGTCGAGTTCTGTATCTGTAATCTTCCCCACACACTGGGATAGTGCGCTGTTAAAAGCAGCCACTGCACCTTCATAATCACCGGACTGCATACTGTTAATCCCAATCTTGCGGAAATCCAGTTCATCTTCTAAGCGCTCATTGGTACATCCGGTAAAAAGTGCAGCAAACAATACTGCCCCTGCTACCATGTATGGCAATCTGTGTTTCTTCATATTATAATAATTCCTTTTCCCTACAATTCTTCAAATACCAGCCGCATATCATACCACACGGCTCCCCCGTGCTTTGACATGGACTTTCCTTCATTTACAAAACCAAATCTCTCATAAAATGGAATAAGACTCTCTTTACACGTTAAAACGATCCCTTTTCGTTCCTGCTCTTTGACATCCGCGATCACGCGCTCCATGAGTTTCGACGCACATCCCATTTTCTGATACTCCGGCAGCGTTGCCACTCCAAAGATCATCTGCCACTGTCCCTCTTCACGGTGCATTGTGGCATCCTCAAACATCTCATCCCGCAGGATTGGAATATCTGTCGTCATTCCATTGATCATGCTTGCCAGTTTCCCGGAATCCTCCAGTAACCAGAAATGATTCGGGAATACGGTCAGGCGTTTTTCAAAAGAGTCTTTTTCTGCTGCTTCTTCCGGTGGAAAACACTGTCTTTCCAACTCTGTGACCGCATCTATATCATTTATTGTTGCAAATCTTATGTCCATTGTTTTTGTCTCCATTTTTAATTCTTGCTGCACTCCTGTCCGCAGTGCACGTCCGAAAAATCAGAGATTTTCCGGACTGACGGGCTTTCGCCCTATCAACGAAGCAAACAATAAAAAAGTGCCTGCAAGCAGTCATTTTTTATTGTTCACTTCGTTGGCACTGCTCAATGCTTACGCACATTATACCATACCTTTTTGATGTTTTGCATTGATTTTGAAACTTTTTGTGGCTATGCTATATCTAATAGTCAGATGATTCGAAAGAATCAAATATTTGCAAAGGAGGATCTGATCTTGAAATTCTTTTCCGGAAAAGAAAAAAAACATACAGCAGAATCTAATGATGATCTCATCGAACGATTGCTGCTTGAGAATTACAACCGCTACTATCATCTTGCATACAGCTATGTACATAATCCCGACGATGCCAGTGACATTGTACAAAACGGAGCCTATCTGGCGATCAAAAACAGTGCTTCCCTAAGGCAGCCGGAATATGCGGCGACCTGGATTTACCGCATCATGTTAAATGAGATTTTTCATCATTTAAAGCGGCCGGATACCATTTCTTACGAGGATTCACTGATCGCAGAGGGAAAACCGGACCAGTATCAGGACTTAGATCTTAGAACTGCGCTCGATTCTTTGTCCCCGGAGGATAAGGCGATCGTGGAACTTCGGTATTTCGAGGACTTAAAAATCGAAGATATCGCCCGCGTCTTAAATGAAAATGTCAATACCATAAAAAGCCGTCTGTACCGCAGTATGCAGAAGTTAAAACTGAAAATGGAGGTAACCGAATGAACACAAATGATTTTTATGAATTAAAAAAATCCTATGACACCTCGCAAATGCCTGAAAAAGAGGTCATAAAAATGAAAGAAAAAATGAATCAGGCGAAAGCCGAGAAGAAGAACAAACACAATAAAACCATTATCACAAGAATCTGGGTTGGCGCTGCCGCAGCGATCGCAGCGTTTGTCATCCTGCCAAATACTTCACCGAGTGTCGCCTATGCGATGGAACAGATCCCACTGCTTGGAAATTTGATCGAGGTCGTCACATTCCGCGATTACCAGTACAGCAGCGACAGAAACAACGCCGATGTCAATGTTCCAAAACTGGTACCGGAAACTGTCGCTTCCACTGAAATAACAACGGAAGAACCGGTTGGGGAAAATTTAAAGAAATCAACCGATGAGATCAATGCGGAGATTGAAAAGATCAGCGACAGCCTGATCGCAGAGTTCAAACAGAACATGAACAACGAAGGTTATCAGGATATCATGATCAAACATGAGGTCATCAACACAACTGACGACTATTTTACCTTAAAACTGATGTGTTATCAGGCTGCCGGAAGCGGTTATGAGATGGATTATTATTACACGATTGATTTAAAGACCGGGGAACGCCTTGCGTTAAAAGATCTTTTTAAAGAGGGATCTGACTATATCACTCCGATCAGTGAAAACATCAAATCCCAGATGCGCGGGCAGATGGATGCCGATGAAAATGTCTCCTACTGGCTGGATGATACGGAAGTTCCTGAATGGAACTTTACCTCCATTAACGATGACACTTCCTTCTATATTAATGCTGACGGAAATCTCGTCATCAGCTTCAACGAGGGCGATGTCGGTCCGATGTCTATGGGTGTTGTGGAATTTACGATCCCGCACGATGTGATCGCCGATATTTTAAAATAAGAAATGTCTATGCAGTAAAGGATCCTGGCATGGTATTTAGCAGTCTCAACTTTATTTTTATTTTTTTGCCATTATTTCTGTTTGCCTATTATGTCACACCTGCTGCTTTCAGAAACAGTACGCTCTTTGCAGGGAGCATCCTGTTTTATGCAGTCGGAGTGATCAAACAGCCATATGCACTGTTTCTGTTAATGGTTCTGACCTATCTCAATTATGTGTTCGGAATCCGCCTTTATCAGATACACAATCCAAGAAAAAAGAGACTCTTTTTGACAAAAGTTATTTTTTTCGATTTTTTATGGTTGTTTTTGTTTAAATATTCCAGACATTTATCTCTGCCGCTCGGAATCAGTTTTTATACGTTCCAGCTGACTGCATATCTTTTTGATATCTATTACGGACGTATTTTACCGGAACGGGATTTTGTGACATTCGGCACTTACATCAGCATGTTCCCAAAATTAATTTCCGGACCAATTACCCCGTATGAGATGCTGCGCAGGCAGCTTCACAGCGCAAGACGCTTTCTGCCCGAAAATCTGGCGGAGGGTATGAAACTTTTTATCCGGGGACTTGGCTTAAAAGCGATTCTGGCGAATCAGTTTGGCAGTCTGTGGGCAAATGTTGGCACGATCGGATATGAAAGTATCTCCACGCCGCTTGCATGGCTTGGAATCTATGCATATTCTTTCCAGATTTACTTTGATTTTTATGGTTATTCCCTGATGGCAGCAGGTCTGGGCAGAATGCTTGGTTTTAAGCTTCCCATAAACTTTATGCACCCCTATCTCTCCACAAGCATGACAGAATTCTGGCGGCGCTGGCATATTACACTTGGACAATGGTTTCAGACCTACATCTATATTCCACTTGGCGGCAACCGCACAGGTACCTGCAAATGGATCCGCAACCTGCTTGTCGTGTGGATACTTACCGGAATCTGGCATGGCACAGAATTTCATTTTATTCTGTGGGGATTTTCCCTGTTCGTCATTGTATTGACAGAAAAACTGCTGTTGAAAAAATTGACGGACCGATACGCGCTGGCCGGACATCTTTATATGGCAGTTCTGATCCCATTGTCGTGGATGCTCTTTGGAATCAGTGATCCCGGCAGTATCGAAGTCTACACCCGGAAATTATTTCCATTTTTTTCCGCCGATGATGCCATTATTTATGTGAATGATTTCTGGAAAAATTTAAATGATTTCCGCTTTATCATCCCTGCCGGCTTCCTTTTTTCTACAAGGCTTCCGGTCCGCTTTTTAAAAAAAATCAGGGGCTCTGTGCCAGAAATTTTTGTCTATCTGGCAATTTTCTGGGCTTCTGTTTACTGTATTTACGTTGGCTCTAATGACCCATTTTTATATTTCAGATTTTAACGAAGGAACACTATGCGAAAAAAAATATCTGCCATATTGTTTTATTTTTTCTTTTTGATAAGCTGCCTTCTGATTCCACTCATTTACTTATATGTAACGTTAAACATAAATGCAGCCAAAAATACGTCCTTGTCCGTGTCTTCTGTCTCCGCCGCACAAAAACAGGACACCACGACACCATCGGACACTTCCGGTGCGCCATCTGACAATACAGACCGGCAGGATATCCCGGACACAGAAATTCCGATGACAGAAATGACCACTGTTGATGCAGATTATTTCGATGACGCTTTAATGATCGGTGATTCCCGCACCGTCGGATTAAAAGAATATGGTACGTTGGGCAATGCCACCTTTTATTGTGATTCGGGTCTCAGTATCTATGAGCTGGAAAATAAAAAAATTATGGTGGACGGTATCGGAAAGGTCAGTATCTCTGATCTTTTAGCCAGCCATACCTATCATAAAATATATCTGATGCTCGGCATTAATGAACTTGGCTACGATGTCACACAGACATTTGAAAAATATGCGTCGTTTGTAAATTTTCTGCAAACCATGCAGCCGGATGCGATCATTTATGTGGAAGCAAATCTTCATGTGACTGCACAGCGCTCAGACTCGGATAAGACATTCAATAATGCCAATATCAACGCCTTTAATCAAAAAATTTCGACATTAGCCGATCAACGGACCATTTATTATCTGGACATCAATGAACTTTTTGACGATGCAAACGGCAATCTCGGCACACAGTACAGCAATGATAATGCGCATCCCCTCGGAAAATACTACGCAGTATGGTGTGACTGGTTAATGGAGCACGCCGTTGTCCGTGACGGGAAATCATAACCCCTTGCACCGGTTTTAAAATTTCGTTATAATATTTCCTGCAGATTACGGGGACATGAAACAGCCTGCGCTATCTTTTGTATGGCATCCCCTCAGAAACGGAGATATAGATTTATGAACAAAAAAGATATTTTAGAATTAAAACGGCGTTTTAAGAAAGATGCCTGCACTTTTACAAGACTGTGCGGCTGCTATGTGGATGCCGACCACAATAAGGTAACTTCTTTCGGGGAGACATTTTTAAATCTGGAAGATGAGGAATTTTACAAATACTTGGAGATTGCAAAAAAAATAATGTCCGGTACGATTGGAAATAACCTTTTAGAGCTGGAATTTCCGACTGCGGAGGAAGCTGCCGGCGGCAGACAGCAGTTTTTGATGGGACTGCGCGAGAGTGCCTTAAAAAATGATGATCTGATGGATGCATTTTATGATCTTGTCATTGACAGCTACGACTATGTCGGAAACTATCTGATCCTTGTATTCCACGATGCCTACGACGTTATGACAAAAACTTCTGATAATAATAAATTAGACGAGTCCGAGGAAGTTTACGAGTATCTGCTCTGCGCGATCTGCCCGGTCAACCTGACCAAACCGGGACTTGGCTACCGTGAGGATGAAAACCGCATCGGACCGCGTATCCGCGACTGGGTCGTTGGAGCTCCGGACACCGGATTTGTTTTCCCTGCTTTTACCGACCGGAGCACTGATATCCACTCTGTCATGTTTTACACCAGAGACACCAAGACACCGCACTCCGAATTTATGGAATCCGGTCTTGGCTGTGGCTCTAAATTTACAGCTACCGAACAGAAACTTACGTTCCAGAGCATTGTAAAAGAAGTCATCGGGGAAGATGATGACGAAAGCGATGCCATTTTCATGGATATCCAGGACAACTTAAATGACCTGATCCCGGTTGCTTTAGAAGATGAACCAGAACCGGAACCGGTTCCTGTCACAAAGAGCACAATCTCTTCCGTACTCGCAGAGAGCGGTGTGACCGAAGAACAGGCAGCTGTGATCGAACAGACCTATGAAAATGTATTTGGAGAAGAAGTCCCGGTCGCAGAACATTTAGTAGATCCGAAACTGGTGGAGGCAAATGCCAGACGCAAAGAAAAATTAGAGTTGGTACAGCAGGTTGAAAATTTGAAACAGCAGTTAGAAGAAACACGCACTCTTCCGGTAGAAGAATCTGACGGGGATGACGTCCCGGCAGTCAAGACCTACGACGTCATTCTGCGTGTCAAACCGGAAAAAGTCGACCAGATCCACTCCCAGGTCATCGACGGCAGGAAATGCCTTGTCATCCCGATGGACGAGGATGAACATGCTGCCGTTAACGGCGTGAACACGACGATCTGACAGTTACATAACAATCCCTTCTAAAAAAGGTGGACAGCTTCCAGAATTGATCCCAGGATCAAATTTCTGCCAGCTGCCCACCTTTTTTTCTGACGATCCGTCTGTCTGTACACTCACTATCCGGTCAAATCCCTTCCTTACGAAAGTCTCTCTCTGATATAATCTTCCATCTTTTCCCTCGGTACTCCAAGCGTCAGCGACAACTCACCATACAGTCCATTTTCGGCCGCTTTCATATAGCGTTCATCCACTGCAGTTGCTTTCTTTCCCTGTGCCAACCGCTCTTTTTTCCGCTGATACAAAGTCTTTACAATGCTCACCCATGCATGATAATCACAGGTACGGAGTGCCTCTTTGTATGTTTCCTCACGCTGTTTGTCATCCGGCACCCACAGAAGCTCAATCTGCGGTAATTCGTCAATCAGCCTCTCTGCCTCTTCTTTTGAAATCGTTCTGCGCATTATAATCTTTTCACTGTCCGTCGGAACATAAATAGTCCCATTCTTATCTCCGACCGGGGCTAAAACGTAATACAGCTTCTCTTTGTCTGCTCCCGACATATCAATATGGGTAATATCCCTGATCTGACAGACACCTTTCGCGCCACACACAACATATTCTCCGATTTCAAACATTCTTCTGATTCTCCTTTCTCCAGTTTCCATTTTAAACGATAACATACAGGTAATTCTCCACCCAGTATTTTTACTATATCATTATTTTCCCCAAAAAGTCAGCAAAATAAGCGTTTTCAAATTATTTTTGTGAAAACTGCAACACATCCGGCTATACCATATTAGACATATTTTACAATCGAGTAGGAGGGAAATCTGAGTGATTTCCCGACCTCTCACACCACCGTGCGTACCGTTCGGTACACGGCGGTTCAATCAACTTAACAAGTAACACACCTTTCGGTGTAGTAATCTAACATTGAGACTAATCCAAATGAAGTTAGTCTCTTTGTGCTTATAGCCTTTTGTATCCATCCATTGTGACACATGTGTGCATACCGATTGCCAGTATTTGCAACTTTATGTGCCGCCCATCTTGGAACGCCGAGTTTAACCAAATTCTTCTCTTTGTTTTGTGGTGTTTTCCAATGTTTCCAAATACACATGCGTATTCTATATCTAATGTTTCCATCAAGTTCTCTACAGAGAGTTTTCATACTACCTATCTTAAAGTAGTTAATCCATCCTCTGATAAGCTGATTAAGTCTCTCCACTTTATAGCTGTTGCTAACGCCCCAGCTACGACAAGTGAGTTCCCTCATCCTCTTCTTATACTTCATTACTGATTTTGCATGTGGTTTCGCCTTGAATTGCTGTGCACTTGTATCGTAGTAGAATCCAAACCCAAGGTATTTAATTCCTCTTGGTCTATCTACTTTGCTCTTCGTCATATTGACTTTAAGTCCTAGTTTTTCCTCAATGAATCGTGAGATATTTCTCATAACTCTATTCGCAGACATTTCACTTCCGACCATAATGATACAGTCATCCGCATACCGTACAAAGTTAAGTCCTCTCTTTTCCATTTCCTTGTCTAGTTCGTTCAGCATAATATTTGCCAATAATGGCGAGAGATTTCCACCTTGAGGTGTTCCCACGATAGAATCCTCATACTCATCGTCAATCATGATTCCACTGACTAGGTATTTTCTGACAATAGAGATAACATCTCCATCTTTAATAGTTCTACCTATGATAGTCATAAGTTTGTCATGATTTACTGTGTCAAAGAACTTTTCCAAGTCAATGTCTACAATCCAATCATTTCCGTCATTCATCATATCGAGTGCTGTAAGGATTGCTTGCTGTGCACATCTGTTCGGTCTGAATCCATAGCTATGGTCATGGAATTGTTCCTCATAGATTGGTGTTAAAACCTGTGCAATAGCTTGTTGTATGAATCTGTCTGTTACTGTCGGTACTCCCAGGTTTCTGACACCTCCATCAGGCTTTGGTATCTCCACTCTTCGTACTGGTTGAGGTTTATATTTTCTTATCCTCAACTGTTCCTTGATAATTTCGCCGTTCTTTGCAAGATATTCCTTGAGTTCTGTGTACTTCATTCCGTCTACTCCCTCGGCACCTTTGTTTCGTACGACTTGCAGATATGCTCTGTTGAGATTATCGTTAGATAGTATCTGCTCCATTAGACTACTTGTGTCCATGCGTTCTTTCCTTTCCGTCTCGCTTGATTTGACCACCCTTTTCCCGATTGGTTACGGCAGATGTTGCCATTTCTGCAATTCAAGACATACTCAAACTTATTGATTGTTCGCCCCTTTGCTCCATCTCCATTACAGAGACTTCTTCACTACTATGGGCTCGGCTGACTTCTCACAGTTCGTTGTTACTAGGCTAATGGAACCTCTGTGAGACCTCCACGCTTAAGGTGCACGCTCTTTCCTCTCATCTATCCGCCACATCTACTCGTACTTCCAGCAACTTTAGGACTTCATCTCTTTTGGCAGACTTATCCGTATTTCCGAGCCTTATATGTGATTTCTGTCCGTCGGACCAAGAGTTTGCTTACAGCTTCCTTCAGATTCCACCTCACGATGGACACCCTTGCTGTTCTGCTATACACTTCCTCGTTGCCTAGGCGTGTTCGGGACTTTCACCCATTAGAGCGCGCCCATGGCGCGCAAACCAAAACGGGCGGCATAGAACTTTATGCCGCCCGTTCGTAATCCCTGATTTTCCCTCAATGCCGATACCAGAGGATTATCGCATCTCAGGTCATGTGTCCGTATGTTTCAGGTTTTCAATTATTTAACTTTTACTTTGAATGTTACTTTCTTACCATCTGCTGTCTTAGCTGTGATCTTTACAGTTCCTGCTTTCTTAGCTGTGATCTTACCGCTCTTGCTGATGGTTGCTACTTTCTTATTTGAAGTAGTCCATTTGATCTTCTGGTTTCCGGAAGTAACTTTCTTGCCCTTTGCATCTGTTACAGTTGCTTTTACAGTTGCTTTCTTACCTTTCTTTAAGGTATAGGTCTTACCTGTTACAACCTTCTTGCCTACTTTTAATACAACTTTCTTGGTTGCCTGTTTTACAGTTCCTTATATTCCTTTGCCTGCTGTCCACTCTTAACAAAGATGACCTGTACCTTATAAATTACACCATTAACCGGAGTGATCTCAAATGTACCTGTCTGATTGCTTTCTACCACATCACTGCCAGCATATAATACATACTGATCCACAGTCAGTTTATCTGACATTTTATCTAATTTTGTGGTGATGGTAACTTTCTCACCATAAGTTGCCTCTGTTTTGCTAGGTGTTGCTGTCACTTCGACGTCTTCTTGTGTTTCATCAACCGTGCTCTTTACAACGTCCTCTGTTTCTTCCACTTCCTCCTCTGTTACCTCAGCAACTGCCGCACTCTCTGTAGCAGCATCGGCTGCCGGTGCTGCCAAAGCTGTAACGCCATTGCTGGTTACTGCTAATGTTGCAGCCATCATTAAGGCTGTTACTTGTTTTGCCCTCATTTTTTTTCCTCTCTTTCATGTTTGTGCTTTTCATATGTTGTGTGTGGTGTTCGAGAATGTCCAGGCAATATACATGCCCTCTTCTCCCTCATATGAACTTAGAACTATAATACAATATTATGTTTCATAAACTTTCCTTATATAAAGGCATTTCTGTTCTTTCCTCCTTCAGAACTTTGTCTGTTTTTCCTAAATTTATGTAAAGTTTTCCTGAAAATTATGTAAAAAAGATACTTGCCAAATGCAACATACTATTGTATTTTGTTGCATCTATAATCCAAGATTATTGAACTTTCTACGTTTTTCTTCTACGGTAGACGTTGTATAGATGCGGGTCGTTTCAATGCTCGTATGCCCTAACAGATCTGCAAGGTTTCCATAGCGCTCCATATAGCTGATTGCGAAAAAATGCCGAAAACTATGGGGATGAACCTTTTCTTTTTTAATCCCAACCATATCCCCAAGATATGCGATCATTTTATAAACAGTGATACGGTTGATCGGATCTCCTCCTCTTCCCCGAAATATGATTCCATCATTTTCTTTTTCCTCTCTGCAAAATTTTTTTAATTCACGAATCAGAATATCCGGTAGATAAACATCTCTGATTTTCCCTTTATTATAAACCTGCACTCTTCCGGTCTCTAATGTTTCGACTGTAATATATTGGAGCTCACTGACACGTATTCCGGTAAGTGCCAATGTCCTCATAATATAATAATATTTTTTCCTGCCACTGCGTTTTGCATAATTTAACAATTCCTGATACTCTTTCCGGCTAATGACATTTTCCACACTGCGTTTTTTCTGCACTTTTAATGTCTTTATAGATGCCTGCCCGCATTCTAAATATCTTAAATATCGATTTACCGCTATAACATAAAGATTGATCGTCGCAGGAGAAAGGTCCTCCTCCCGTAATTTTTCTCTGTAAAGCATCGTCCGATCTTTTGTAATTTCCTTTCCATTTAAATACCGGACAAATTTTTCCGCCTCCCTCAGATACACCTGCCTGGTCTGTTTCGAAAGTTCACTCTGCTTTAAATATTCTTCATACCCTTCAAACTGTTTCATATGACTACCTCCATTTTCCTAATAGTTTTTCCACAAAATATAAAATTATCATACAGAGGAAAATAACAAAAAAACTGCCGTTTCATGTTGGCTTCATGAAACGACAGTCCGTCATTATCTGCACAGTCTAAATGGGTAAAAAGACCACGCATTACCTGCTTGTCACAGGTGTTATATTAAATTAGGGAAAGGAATTAACAAAATGATTTTGTCGTAATTTTATTATCTCTGAACACGTCCGGAAGCATCTCCGCCAGCTAATTTCTTAACTTCGTCAACGCTTACCATGTTGAAGTCACCTTCTACGGAATGTTTCAGACAGCTTGCTGCTACTGCGAACTCGATGGTATCCTGTGGAGCATAATCGTTTAAGCATGCGTAAATTAATCCGCCGCCGAAAGAATCACCGCCACCAACACGGTCAACGATGTGCATTAAATACTCTTTTGAGAAGTAGCTCTGTCCATCCTCGTAAAGCATTGCTGCCCAGCGGTTATCGTTTGCAGAGATAGATGTTCTTAATGTGATTGCAACTTTCTTGAATCCGAAACGGTCTGTTAATTTCTGTGCAACCTCTTTGTATCCTTCTTTATTTAACTCGCCTGCAGTTACCTCTGTACCTTCAGACTTGATACCGAATACGTCGTTTGCATCTTCCTCGTTGGAGATACATACGTCTACATATTTGCAAAGTTCACCCATAACCTGGCCTGCTTTTTCTTTGGACCATAATTTATTACGGTAGTTTAAGTCGCAGCTTACAGTGATTCCTTTTGCTTTTGCAGCTTTACATGCCTCTAAGCAGATTGCTGCCACATTATCGCCAAGTGCCGGTGTAATTCCGGTAAAGTGGAACCAGTCTGCACCGTCGAAAATTTTATCCCAGTCAAAATCAGCTGTTGTAGCTGTTGCAATGGAAGAACCTGCACGGTCATATACAACTTTGGATGGTCTCTGGCTTGCGCCCTTCTCCAAGAAGTAGATACCAACACGATCACCACCGCGAACGATGTCAGATGTGTCAACACCATACTGTCTTAACGCATTCACTCCAGCCTGTCCGATCTCATGTGCCGGAAGCTTTGTAACAAAGCTTGCATCCATACCATAGTTTGCTAAGGAAACTGCAACGTTAGCCTCTCCTCCGCCGTATGTTGCGCCGTAGGATGTAGCCTGTACAAAACGATAATATCCTTCCGGTGCAAGACGAAGCATGATCTCACCAAATGTAACAACTTTCTTTGCCATGATTTTAATCCTCCTAAAAATAATGTTTCACATTGTGAAACTGCGTTTCAAAATTTATATTTTTATTATAACACCGAAAAACAGAATGTCAAACATGTTTTTACTTTAATGCAATTTTTATAGGTTCTGTTATTTTTGTTCAAAAAAATTGTGAAATATTTGCAATTATCTCTTTTTTATTTTTGAAATATGTTATATAATACATATGTATTGGTTCATAATATAGAACTTGGTTTTGTAATATGAAACTATTGGATATGATAACACTGATTTATGTTTTCCAAAATGTTTTGCCGTAAATCAGGCATACATATATATCACACTATCTATTTTTAAGGAGGATTTTCCATGGACCGCAAATATGATGTCATCACATTAGGAGAGATTCTGCTTCGTCTTTCCACCCCGATCAACGGACGTCTTGCACAGGGCGATACTTTAATGAAACATTTAGGAGGTGCCGAGTTAAATATCGCTTCCGAGATCGGACAACTCGGCTTAAAGACAGCAATGATCTCTAAGATTCCTAACAATCTGCTCGCCGCATTCATCAAAAACCAGATGAACGCTTCCCGCGTCAGTGAAAATTACCTGATCTCCGACACAGCAGATGACAGCCGCATCGGTGTTTACTATTACGAATATGGTTCCTATCCGCGCAAACCGCGTGTCGTCTACGACAGGAAACATTCTTCCATCAATAACATCGACATCAAAGATGTGCCGGAAACCATGTTTTATAACACACGCCTGTTCCACACCAGTGGGATCACCTTAGGTCTTGGCGGCAACGCACAGAAATTTGCGATCGAATGTATCCGCAAATTCAAAGAGCAGGGAACCCTGATCTCTTTTGATGTCAACTACCGTGCCAATCTCTGGACCGGCGAGGAGGCAAGAGCCTGCATCGAGCAGATTCTTCCTTATGTAGATATCTTCTTCTGCTCCGAAGATACCGCACGCCTGACTTTCGGCAAAACAGGCACGATCGAGGAAATCCAGAAGTCTTTCTGCGAGGAATATCCTATCTCTGTGGTTGCCTCCACAGAGCGCACGGTCATCACTCCAAAGAAACACAATTTTACTTCCATTATCTATTCTGCAAAAAATGATTCTTACTACCGCGAGGAACCATACAACAACATTGATGTGGTCGACCGTATCGGAAGCGGTGACGCCTATGTTTCCGGTGCTCTCTACGGCTACTTAAAACACAAGGACTGCAGAAAAGCATTAGAATATGGAAATGCCATGGCAGCGATCAAGCACAGTGTCATCGGAGATATGATCACGACCGACCTTGAGGAGATCGACAGTATTATTGCAGAACACAAAAATACGGGGTATCATTCGGAGATGAACCGATAGAATGCACGCTCTATGAACATTCTATTGTCGTGAATTAAAAAATCGGAATATCCATATCAGTTTTCCCTGGATATTCCGGTTTGTTATTTCATTACAAGATGTTGAAGTTTGTATGCACTATTTGGTGTCAACATCTTTACATTTTCTCACATCACTTCACGGATCACACGCTCCACATTTTTGTATGCGATCTTTTCGAGTGCATCCTCACTGAACCCTGTTTTCTGCAGTGCATCAAATAATTTTTTCATATCCGTGCAGTCAGCGATCTCAAATTTTCCCTCAATCCCATCAAAATCCGTCCCGATTCCGACACACTCAATCCCGCCAACATTGACCAGACGCTTTACATGTTCACACATTGTTTCGATCCGGCTCACTTTATCCACAGGATCTGTATTTAAAAACGGTGGATAAAAATTAAGCCCCGCCACACCACCATGTTCCGCTAATACCCGTATCATATCATCCGTCAGATTTCTCGTTGCAGGAGCAAGTTCCCTGCAGTTTGAGTGTGATGCCACAAACGGGCCCCTCACAAGTTCTGCCACATCATAAAAACCACCATCGGACAAATGGGACACATCCACAAGGATTCCACGCTCTGCCATATATGTAACAGCTTTCCTGCCAAACGGTGTCAGTCCAAGCTGCATCCGTTCTGCCTCTTTTGCATGCGGATGACCGAAACAGTTATCATCATTCCAGGTCAGCGTAATCAGCCGGACTCCCATCTGATAAAGCTTATCGATCCGTTCCATTTTTCCATCCACAATACATCCGTTTTCAACAGTCAGAAAGGCAGAAACTTTTCCCTGCCGCCAGTTGCACTGTAATCCTTCGTAGTTATAAGCCGGTGCAATAATGTCCGAACAGGTTTCCATGGTATTTTGGTATACTTCGTACATATCCTGCATCTGTTTCCGGATCTCTGCATCGGTATACCAGAGATTATTTTTTTCCGTATATGCCAGTCCCGGATCACTCCAGTTTTCTTCTCTTTTCTGCTGTAAAAACATGGCAAAAAACTGTGCCTTTGCGCCACACTGGTGCAGTCTTTTCGCATCCACCATCGTGTTTCTTAGTTCCCCTGCCGTCTTTTTTTGCTGTGCGGCTGCCTTCGCTAACGTATCGCAATGCATATCGATGTAATTCATGTCGGATATACCCTTTCTTTCTGATCTTTAAACCGTCGCATTTTTCTTTTCGCTGCGCGGTTCTTTTAATATCATTTTATTCCGCAGCACGCAAAATAGCAACCCAACGTAAATCCCGTTGACTGCCGCTAAGATCACATTTGTGGAAAAAAACGGAACTGCCACTGTATAAATTACGCCATATCCAAAATTTACCATAATATAAATTACCATCACACGCACGATCAACCCGATACTGCACGCCGTCCCCAAAAGAAAGCCCATCCGGTTGCCCTGTAGTAGAGACTGACGCAGCGCATGGATCAAAAACCACACAAATGCTGCAACGACAAGAACACCTGCTATGATCCCAAAATAACAAAATATATTTCCCAGCAAATATTCGCCGTCCGATCCTGTCCCCTGCATCAGAAATGTCCGGTTTCCAAACAGGCTGTATCGAGCAACCGCATCTTTTATCATTCTGTTCTGATATCCAAATTCACCTGTATGCGTAAGCCTGGCGAGCACATAGCCGCTTGGCAGAAACGTATACTTATAAAAGAAAGCCACACCAGCCCCCAGAATACCAGCCACAAGCAATGCCAGCTCTACAAGGTATTTTTTCTTTTCGTTTCCAAATATTCCACGAAGCACAGATGCCACCAGCAGGAACAGACAGACCACGGCATTTTCCACAACCGCCCCATTACTCTTCGGCAGTGAAATGAGCCCTGCTGCTAATACCATAAACGGGATAATGATCCAGCCGGCTGATTTTAAAATTCCCCGAAATCCCTGTCCCCGGTACTGATAAATAATTCCCGCAAAGATCACTGGCAGCAGCACCTGTACACTGTAACTTGCCAGCAGCGCTGTCTGATAGTTTCCAAGGAGGCCGCCCGACCACACCAGACACAGGCAGATCATATACAAAGCATATACCGCACGGATATGCAAAAACAGCCATGTGTAATCGAAATACATGATCACAAAGATCATTGCAAAGCTGACACCATTTATCACAAGTAATGCTCTAAGCTGTTCTGCCTGTGATGCCCCACCTTCTGTTTTTCCGGAAATAACAACTGACATGAGTATAGATGCCGCCGTTAAAAGAACCGCCAGCACAAAAAGTTTCCATGGAAATGCCGGTCTGTGGATACGGTTTAATGCACATCCTGTTTCCACCGGATCTCCCATCTGCCGCACTGCCTCTCTTTTTGCATCTTCCCTGCTCATTCCTTCTTCCTCATAGCCTTGTGCCTGTTCTTCTATATGCCCGTTTATTTCTTCTGACACAAGCGCTCTGGCACGCTTATTTTGAATCTGTTCTTCCAGAGTCTTCATATATTCTTTGTAATCTGTCAATGTATTCCCTCCCGGCTCTTTCTGCCATGTTTGCTTTTTTCATCCCTGCATTTTTTACACATTTCACTGCCTGATGCCATTTCATTTTTTCAAATACACATTTCCATGGCTTTACATGACAATACATTTGTAACTGCTGCGGCATACGTATTCCATTCGTCTTTTTTCTCTTTTAAAATACGTTTTCCTTCTCCGGTAATGTGATAATATTTGCGCATTTTCCCACTTGCATCATCCTCATAAGCCGTAACAAGATTGTTTGCCTCTAAGGCATGCAAAAGCGGATAAAGCGATCCCGCTTTTAATTCAAATACATTTTCCGATCTTTTCCTTAATGTTTCGATCATTTCGTAACCATACATGTCTTTCTCGTCTAAAAGCCGTAAGATCAGCATGGAAAGACTACCCTGAATCAATGATTTGTTTAACATAAAATCCTCCTTGTTTTCCGAAGGAAAATGCGAGCCCTTTGGCGAGCAGAGGATTTTCCTCCTTGTTTTGCGAAGCAAAATCCGAGTCCCTTGACGATGAGAGGATTTTCCTCCTTGTTATATAGTCTATCTATATATCTAAAGTATATAGTCTGTCTATATATATGTCAAGTTTTTTCTCATTTTTTGATCTTACATATTTGTTCGTAAGAATAAATACTGCATTCCCCTTCACTGTCGACCTTATCCCGGAAATACTTTGAATCATTAAATATACAAAAACAGGTTATCCATAGTTTAAATCTATGGACAACCTGTCCTGATGTCTGTCTGACATTTAAAAATCATTCTTTTATTTTTCTGCAAGATTTTCGAGGATTACATCCATATCATACCCCGGTACCACCTTCATTACAGCTTCAAATGCTTTTCTTTATTATATAGAACCCCAAAAACATCTTCAAGTCATTCCTACATATTTTTGTTTTGTGAAACTTGCTGCTGATGTGGCATAGAATTACTGAGTTGTCAGAACTATTTTTATAGTATACTACAAGAAGCCGCATTATTCAATCACAAAATAAAAGGAACTCTGCTATCCGGTTAAATGCTGATTTGTTTATGAAATAAATCGCCCGCTCAAATGGTGTGTCGCAGGTCTGTGAGTGGCATCTTGCGCAAAGCCGGAGTTAATTTT
>DXQT01000027.1 GCA_019411365.1 Roseburia sp. | reverse complement strand
CCGGCGGGCTGCAAAAACGCTTGTTGGGGAGCCTCCCCAAACCCGGCTTTGGGACTCGTCAGCACAAACTCCGCTATGCTACTTTGGGACAAAATGTCCCAAAATCCGCCCGCTCCGTTGTGCCTCCTCTCCCCACAAAGTAATTTGTCTGCGTCACCGTTCGCTATCGCTCCTGTTCCTTTTTGCGCTGGCCGTCCGTGACGCCCAGCAGATGGTCAATGTTGCTCTTGACCGCCACGGACTGCCGCATTTCCTCCTGCGCCGAGCGGTACTCGGCATAGAGTGCCTTTTTCCGCGCCGCCAGTTGGCGGCGTTTTTCTTTTAGCTCTGCCATCTTGGGCAGCTTCTCGCCGCCCAACAGCTCTCCCATTGTGGCTTTGGCCGCCCGGTAGTCCGCCAGCTCCGCCTCATGCTCGGCAAGGTATTTCCGGCTGTACTTGGCGGCCTTGTACCCGTCAAAGACGGGGCGGGTCTTGGCGTACCGCACCACGGCTCCCATCAGCTCAGATGTTGCGGACAGGTCAGCCTCCGTCCGCCAGAGCTGTTCGGTCAAAGCGTGAAAACGGGAAACGGCGTCCTCGGCCTTTGCGGAGAGCTGGTCATACTCGGTGATATTCTGCTCCTGCATGAATTGAAGTGCCGCCGCCATCTGTTTAAGGTTATAGACCTTTGCCCACCGTGCATAGGCCGCACCCTTGCCAGAGCGCAGGTGCTCCTGTATATCCACGATCAGATTGACACGGCGAGGAGGCGCAGGCACAGAAACAGGCTGCTCCGGGATCGGGCGCTCCTGCCCCGGAACAAGAAAAGAGATCGTACCGCTGCGCCCATGCTTGACCGTGAAGCCGGACGCCTCCATGAGCCGGAGAAAAGCGTCAAAATCGGCTGGGCGTTTGGCAAGATCTTCATTGATGGCAAGCCGTAGTTGCTCCTTGTATGGGGGCTGCCGCTCCGTCCCCAGCCACGCCCCGTAATGGAGAAATCGCCCCTTGCTGTGCAGCTTGGGGTTGGTGATGACGGACAGATCATTTTCAAGGCAAATGCGGTCAGAGAGCCGCCGCACCGCACGGCCAGAGCCGATGAAGTCCCGGAACTTCCGGGTGCAGTCCAGCGAGGTCGAATTGTAATAAATGTGATTGTGGATGTGTGCCTTGTCCGTGTGGGTGGCAACGAAAAAGGCATACTTGCCCTTTGTCCAGCGCATCGCCGTTTCATAGCCGATACGGTTTGCCTCCTCTAGTGTGATCTCCCCGGGCTTGAATGACTGGCGGATCTGATAGCACAGCACATCGGCATCCCGCCGCTGCTCCCGGCCTGTGACGGCCTTGTACTTGGCCTTGCTTAGTAGGAACTCGGCATCGACGGTCATGTGGTCGCAGCCGTAGGACGAAATCAACTCGCCGCCCTCGGTCTTGTCCGGGTTTTGCCCGTAGTCAAACCGTTCTTTCAAGGACTGTGCGATGGTTTCGCCCTTGCTGATTTTGTGCTTCTTGTAGTAGGTCGTGGCCGTAGGCAGCCCTCCTTCCGATATGACAAACGGCGGCTGTTGTCAGCCGCCGTCGTTTCCGCTTTGGGACATTTTGTCCCGAAGTATCAGCCGGTGATGAAATCCCGCAGGGCGAACTTGACCGAGTGCAGCTTGTCCACCAGCCACTCAGCGATGGCAGGAACGCCAAAGGGAGAAACGAGGAACGCAAGGACGAGGAACACGATACCGCCCACCGTCTGTCCGCCGACGAACAGAATAAGTGAGAGCAACGTCAGCACAATGCAACCCAGTTCGCACACGGCGGACGCCACGCAGAACAGGAATGTGACCATAGGGGCCAGCAGGGACAGCGCCACCATCACGGGGGCGGCAAGGATTTTGAGAACGATCATAGCAGCTACCTCCTGTAAAAGTTGATAGTTTTTTCTACCAAATTATAACTCCGCCCATATATGCAGACAAGGATGCCTTGTTATAAAATCGATAGACTTATGTGTTTAAACATGGTAAAATATAGCGGAAACTGTACTTCAAGGAGTGAATAATATGAAAAAACATCGCATATTTTCGACATTGATTGAAAGCCAAAAGAAAAGTTATGAGTTGATTATGACATCCGTCCTAATTGCTATTGGCGTAAATCTATTGTCAACAGGCATTGTTGAGTTGCTTGGAATTCAAAACAAGGGAATCATCTTAATTGTTATTGGAATGTTTATTTCTATTGGAGTTGTTGTTAGGATTTCAACCTCCAAAATAAACGAGCTGAACCAAATGACTAAAATCAACGGTTTTGTTATTTATGATGAGGAAAGCCATAAGCTTATTGGTGTTCCCGAGTACGGCATATCAACTGATATGGTAGAATATTTAGATTGTGCATTTGCCGAAAATAAAGCGTTGGAAAAACTGTGGAACAACGAAAGTATAAGCCAGTTTCGGATTGTGGGCGGGAAGCCGGGAGAGCAAGCGATAGGAGTTGCAACACATAGTGGCGCTCTATTTATTGAATTGTTGGAATACTGTATTATCCATAAGCTGTCATTACACTTGTCGGAATTTTTTAACAATTCAGATGATAAGAAGTGCGTTCGAGAGTTTCAGCGAAATGACATTCCAGAGGTTTTGCTTAGTAATCGGTTCCTTAAGCTTTTTTCAGAGGATATGGCTAATCGTGAAATTTTTGCTTGTCACGATGCCCCCTTGGGAAATAACAAAGATACTGGGACAATCGTATATGCTCGGAACTCGTCCGGTGGGTATTATGATAGATTTGATTTGACTTTGCCTGAAAGAAGTACAATCTCCAGAAAAAACAAGAATGAGATTGTTATTGAAACTCCCATACTTACGCTAACAGTCTCTTGTTTGTTTGGCGGTTTTAGCACCATCCTCAAGAGCGGTTTCTATAGGTATTACTTAGGTATTGCAATCCCTAAAAAAAGCTACCGCAATTATGGGTTTAATGTTGAAGTTAATGTGAAATTCAAGATTAAATCTCTGTTTTCAAAAGAAAAAGAAGTCTATTATGCATGGATTGACAGTTTCTTGGATGAGCTTTCCAGCTATATCGGTAAGGATGACTTCTTCGTTAGGATTGACTGGGATTCTGTTTATACCATGCTGCGTTGCAATAATAATGCGAACAAGCTTGCATCACTCCCAAAGGAGGTAGCGAAGCCCAAGGAACAAGGGGAAACAAGCTACATCATAGAGAAAAATATATAGTCAATCAGCATATAAGTCTTTTGTGTAGGCAGTTGTAAAAAATATCAGCAATCATAACCACCGGCTTAGCCGGTCTCAATTATTTGACAAATACAATATAATTTCAACAAATACCCGAACCATAAAAAATGCCTGAAACCCCAGAAAAATCAACTATTTTCTAAGATTTCAGGCACTTTTTTGATAGTGGACCTGACGGGAATCGAACCCGTGTCCAAAAACCAATCCCCTGTCCTTCTACGAGCTTAGTTTATCCTTAGACATTCCCTCCGGCATCCAGGAACAAACAACCGAATGCTTTCAGTAGCTTCATGATACGCCCAACAGCTCAAAGCTTTGCTGATGTCGTTTCCTACATAGTCGAAGCCTGGGTCCCAAAGTGTAGGTGCTCTGGGTCAGACTGCTGCCAAATTAGGCAGCGTATGCTAAATTATCTTCAGCGTTTAATTTTAATTGTGGAATTTGACGCATCCCGTGCGACTCGCTTCTCCAGCTTCATGATCCCTGTCGAAACCATTACAAGCCCATATTTTCTAATTGCCGGATGCATCCATACCGGATGCTCCGTGAAACCGCGGACGGTTTCTCTCTAACCAAGGTTGCGGATCTTAAAATCACGCTCCGCCTCGCGGCGCATATCCTTCTTGGCGATATCCTGTCTCTTGTCGTAGAGTTTTTTACCTTTTGCAAGAGCGATCTGTACTTTCACAAGGCTTCCCTTGAAATAAACTTCCACCGGGACAAGCGTATAGCCCTGCTCTGCAATCTTGCCGACAAGTTTGCGGATCTCTGACTTATGCATCAGAAGTTTCTTCGGTCTCAGTGGATCTTTGTTGAAGATATTGCCCTTTTCATAGGGACTGATATGCATTCCGTATATGATCACTTCGCCCTTTTCAATGCGGACAAATGCTTCTTTGATACTGCATTTTCCCATGCGCAGAGACTTTACCTCTGTGCCGTGAAGTTCCACACCTGCCTCGTATTTTTCCTCCAGAAAATAATCATGGTGAGCCTTCTTGTTATTCGCTATTAACTTGATTTCCTGCTTTGCCATGATCCTTACCTCCTGCTGCTGTTACAGTATAACCCAGAAGTTTATCTTTCGCAATAAACTTCTGGTTAAAAAATACAAATTTTATAAAAATTTAATCTGTCATCTTCGACAAAACAGATGCCTCGTCCTTGACCGCTTCATCCGGTTCCACATCATCCCGCACAACGCGGAAATCGATAGTGCGCATGATTTTGTCTGTATCCGCCACGATCACTTTGACCTTCTGACCGAGCTTATAGTGTTTGTTCGTGCGCTCCCCGATCATCTCATAGGACGACTCCTCGTAATGGTAAAAATCATCGGTCAGAGACGTCACATGCACCAGTCCTTCCACCGTGTTCGGAAGTTCTACATAGAATCCCCACTCCTGCACGCCGGAGATAACGCCCTCAAACACCTGACCAATACGTTCTTCCATGTATTCCACTTTTTTGAGTTTATCTGTCTCGCGCTCCGCCTCATCTGCTCTCCGCTCCATCTCGCTGGAATGTTTTGCAACCTCCGGCAGAATACTGTCATAATGTTCGATCCGTTTCTGGTTCATCCTGCCGCGCAGGTTGTCCTTGATGATCCTGTGGATCTGCAGATCAGGGTAACGACGGATCGGTGAAGTGAAATGGCAGTAATAATTTGTGGCAAGTCCGAAATGCCCGGTACTGACTGTCGTGTATTTTGCCTGTTTCATGGAACGCAGTGTCAGGCGGCTGATCAGAGCCTCCTCCGGTGTACCGTCAATTTTCATCAATAATTTCTGCAATTCCTTCGGATGGATCTCATCCTGTCCGATATGGATCGTGTAGCCGAAATTGTTGATAAAGGTTCCTAATTTTTTGATTTTTTCGGTGTCCGGATTATCGTGCGTCCGGTATACAAATGGCAGTTCCTGCCAGAAATAGTCCTGTGCCACTGTCTCGTTTGCGATGAGCATAAAATCCTCGATGATCTTCGTCGCAACATTCCTGTCATACGGTTTGATGTCGACCGGTTTTCCCTGCTCATCCAGAATAATTTTTGTTTCCGGGAAATCAAAATCGATTGAGCCACGCTTCATTCGTTTCTTCCGTAATATTGCAGCAAGCTCCTTCATCCGCTCAAACATCGGCACAAGTTCTTTGTACTCTTCGATCGCTGCCACGTCATGTTCTTCTAAGATTTTTTTCACACTGGTATAGCTCATGCGCCTGTCCACTTTTATGACGGTCTCTGCAATGGTGTGGTCGATCACATTTCCTTTTTCATCGATCTTCATGATACAGCTTAACGCCAGACGGTTCTCTCCTGCATTCAGCGAACAGATTCCATTTGACAGTTTGTGCGGAAGCATCGGTATCACGCGGTCGACAAGGTATACGGATGTCCCTCTTTTGAGCGCCTCCACGTCGAGTGCGCTGCTCTCCTGCACATAGTTGGATACATCGGCAATGTGGACCCCAAGTTCATAAAGATCCCCCTCTTTTGTGAGCGTGATCGCATCATCAAGGTCTTTTGCGTCCTCCCCATCGATCGTGACCGTCTGCCAGTCTCGCAGATCCATGCGCCCAGCCATGTCTGCGGCACTGACTTCATTCGATACATTTTCCACCTGTTTCATGATCTTTTGGGAAAACTCCACCGGGAGATCATATCCCTTCACAATGGACATGATATCTGTCCCCGGATCGTTGATATGTCCGATGATCTCAACGACTTTTCCCTCCGGCTTTTTGCCGTTTTTTCCATAATCTGTGATCTCCACCACAACTTTGTGCCCGGAAACCGCTCCCTTTGACCGCTCCAGCGGAATAAAAATATCCTGCGCAAATCTCGGATTGTCCGGCACTGCAAATCCAAAGTTTTTACTTTTTTCATAAGTGCAGACAAGCTGCTCTGTTCCTCTGGATAAAATCTTTGTCACCGTTCCCTCTTTGCGCTTTCCACTGCTGTTTTTTGACAGCGTGATCTGGACGGTATCCTTATGAAGCGCTCCGTTCGTCTGTGCAGCCGGGATGAAAATATCTTCTTCCTCTCCCTCCACAGTCACAAAACCAAACCCTCTCGGATGTGCAGTAAAAACACCTGTCAGATATTTCCCCTCTGATTTTACATATTTTCCCCTGCCGGATATTTCTACTTTTCCATCTGCAACGAGCGCATCTAACACTTCCACCAATTCCCCGCGCTGTGATTTCGGCACATTCAATACAATTGCCATCTCTTTTGCCTTCATCGGCACATAGAGTTCATCACAGATGAAATCGTAGATCATTTTCTTTCGTTCCTGTAATAATTCTTTGTTCATATCTTCTCCATTTTCCTAAAGTATGCAATCATTTTTAGAATGATAAAAAAAGACCATCGTATTCACGACAGTCTTTTGCGTTTCTTAAAAAATTCCCAAGTTCAATACAGCAGCAATCACAATAAACAAGGCAACCAGAATTTTGGTTCCTGTTACCAGTCTTCCTTCCATGGAACGTCCTTTGTTCTTGCCCCAGTAAGTATCAGCCGCTCCTGCGATTGCTCCAAGTCCTGCTGACTTACTTTCCTGCATTAAGATGATAACTGTCAATGCAATACTAATTATAATAAAAACAACTGTTAAGATTATTTTTAAAACTGCCACTTTATTTTCCTCCTACGGTTATAAACTCACAACTTCAAGCAGTATAACACATACCCGCCATATTTTCAACTGTTTTTTGTTTCCTCTGATGTGATTGCGCCATCCATCAGCTTGATCAGTTCCAAGGTACTGCGAAAATTTTTCGTGATATTCTTATCTGCCCAGGTCACCTGTCCCTGCCAGCTTGCATTGTCGGTATGATTGATTTTTACAATAAATGTTCCCTTTTGATTCTCAGCCATAATTGCCACCTTTTTCTCTTTTGTATATATTATCACAGAATGCGTTAAAAAAAACGTTACAGTTCGCTTTTTTTCACTGCGTCATCCACAAATACGACCAGTTCCATATCGCTGCAAAAATGCTTTCGGATCTGCTGCTCCATCCAGACCACATCTCCCTGCCAGCTTGCATTCTGTCTGGAAGTTACACCAACAAGAAATGTTGCCAGCTTTCCACGGAACTGCATCAATGTCTGACTGTCGGAAATGATAGCCATGTGCTCTTTTGCAGGGATCCTCCCACCTTTGCGTTCAATAAATTTTCTCGTTTTTATGGCTGCCTGCGGATAACCGATATCGTCATAAAATCGTTCCATTTCTATAATCAGCGTGGCAGAATCCGGAAAAAAAGTTTCTTCTTTTTTATACCGGTGAAAGTATCGTCCATAGATGTCTCCATTTTCCACACCGTCCACACATACCATAACCATATTCGGCAATGATTTTTCAATTGTCATAAATGAATCTGCTCCTTACTCTCCCCACATGGAATCCATATTGTGAAAATGCGCACAGTCATCCGCCTCCCTGATCTCCGAGATCGGTGCTGTGCTGTATTTTAAATAATTCTTTCTGGATGCTTTCTCAAAATATCCATTAATTCTTTCCACAACAATCGCACAATCCTCCTGCTTAATTCCTAAAAGCAGCATCAGGAACTGATTGTCACTGTATCTGGTAAACATATCACCGCGCCGGAGCGAATTGCGGATTGCCTGTTCTAATTCTTCTGCAACTTTGCCAAGACGTTCCCCTTTCTCCAATGGAACTCCTTTTCCATCTGTCATCGTACACAAAAGAAGATAGGCAGACTGCCCCGACCGTTCGATCACTCTCCTCACATACCGATAACCCTCCATAAAAGAGAGATAACTGCAGAAAAAGGCTCCATCGTCTTTTTCTCTCTGGTTTAACCCCTCCTGGATCTCATTTACATGATCCGCTTTATCATGCTGGTATACTTCTAACTGCCGGAAGCGTTCCTTCATCTGATCAGACGGTGTAAGTCCAAGTTCCTTATATAAAAGTTCCGTTGTCGTCTCATACAGCACCATGGCTTCATCCTGCCTGTCCATCGCAATAAGACTGTCCATCTGCCAGATCTGCCAATCCTCCAATGGATAGATGACCGCTGCTTTTTCTGCACAGTGATAAAGTTTTTGGTAATCTTTCTCATCTTTTAAAATCTGGCATAATGTGCGCATGGCATTTGAAAAAAGATTTTTATAATAGACATTTAAAACAACTGCCCATCCTTCTGCACCAAGCTGCGGCAGAAATTCCCCGCGATACAGTTCACATGCTTCTTCTATATAGGACTTTTTCTGCTCCAGGTCATTTTCTTTCTCAGCCTTCTTCAGTAACTCCTCAAATTGATGTGCATCCAGTTCATAAGGGATCCCGGAAGTCCAGTAATAACTTCCCCCTCTGATCGTCACATACTCATCTTCCGGCAGTCCGGCTGCCGCTAAAAGCCTGCGCAGACGAAACACAGTTGCCCGGAGGCTGTTTGCCGGATTCGACATCTCTTCATTGCCAAAGAGGTCTGACAAAAGTTTTGCTCTTGTAACGCCCTTCTCTCCCGCCTGCAATAAAATCTGCATTAACTGGTTTGTCTTTGTTGTGGTATTCCGCTCAAATGAAACCGGATTTCCCTCATATTCGATCTCATAAGATCCAAACATCTGTACTTTTAAAACGGATTTTTTCATATGTACCTCCGTTATCTGTCATTTTTTTCCAGTTCATCTGTAATATCATACCATATTCTTCCATTTCATGAAAAGAAATCCTTTTACTTTTTTTGACATTTTTCCCGATTTTCGTATTTTTATCATTTTCTTTTTATCTTTCATACACTATAATATGATCAAAGGGTCAAACGGTATCATCGATGCATGCCTGCATGCAGTCCGAGGTATATCTTAGTGGCCCGCGCTACACCGAGAAAGAATATTTAAGGAGAAACAATATGACCCCCAGAACAAAGGGACGTTTCATATTACTTCCAATGCTCCTGTGTGTCTGCCTTACCCTTTGTTCCTGTGGCAGTAACGAAAGTGCCGAAAAACCTTCTGCAGCATCCTCCGATACTGTGGCGAAGGATTCCTCTTCGTCCACCACAGCTGCTGCCGGATCCCGGGACAATACTCCTGTTGTACTGACAGGCAGTGCAGACGGCACCGTTACCTATGGGAATGATTCCGTTACAGTGGATGCCTCCCATACGGAAGAAGGCTATCTTATGGTTTCCTACTCCGGTTCCAACTCCAAAGTCAAATTGCAGATCACAGGTTCTGATGAGATCACTTACACATATAATTTACATGATGGTTATGAAACCTTTCCCCTCACTTCCGGAAGCGGTTCCTACACCGTCGGCGTATTTGAAAATATTGAGGGAACCAGTTATTCCACCCTTTTTACGCAGGCAATTGATGTGACGATCCAGGATGAATTTGGTCCATATCTGTACGCAAACCAGTATGTAAACTTTTCAGCAGACTCCAAAGTCATCTCCAAAGCCATGGAACTTTCTGCATCTGCCAATGATGATCTGGAAGTAATTGAAAATGTCTATAATTATATTATCACGAATTTTACTTATGATTATGACAAAGCTGCATCTGTGCAGAGCGGCTATCTGCCTGATGTGGATGATGTCCTTGCCAGTCAGACCGGGATCTGTTTTGATTACGCCGCTGTCATGGCTTCCATGCTCCGGTGTGAGCGGATTCCCACCCGCCTTGAAGTAGGTTATATGGGTGATGTCTACCACGCATGGATCAGTACTTATATCAAAGATAAAGGCTGGGTAAACGGAATTATTGAATTCGATGGAAATGATTGGAAACTAATGGATCCGACTTTTGCTTCCACAAGTTCCGATCCAAAAGATTTTCTTACCCAGACAGATGAATACATTACAAAGTATGTCTATTAACAGGAGGTTTTTCTCTTATGAAGAAAAAGAAACAGCAGATGCTGGGCAACCTTGAGATCGCAGCATTCTGTGACCAGCTTTCCATGATCGTTTCTGCCGGGATTCCCATCTATGAAGGAATCTCCATTCTGCAGGAGGACGCACCGGAAGAAGAAACTGCCGAAATTTTATCTGTTATCAGCAATTCCCTCGATCATGGAAGTTCTTTCTGTGATGCCTTAAGGGAAACAAATGTATTTCCCAAATATGTTCTGGATATGATCGGGATCGGTGAACTTGCGGGCAAACTCGAAGAGGTATTAAATGCACTGACCGGATATTATAAAAGGGAAGAAAGCATCCAAAACAGCATTAAAAATGCCGTCACATATCCGCTGCTCATGATTGCCATGATGCTTGCCGTCATTCTGGTGCTGATTGCCAAAGTACTTCCTGTTTTTCATCAGATCTATATGGAATTAGGAAGTGACCTGACCGGATTTGCCGGAGCGATGATGAGATTTTCAGATGCATTGAACCAGTATCTGTTTGTCATTGTGATCGTTCTGATCGCAGCTGCCGCAGGCATTTTTCTTATTTCAAAATCTGACGCAGGGCAAAAATTCTTCAAGAAAAGACCCCTTGCATTAAGCACCGCTGCCAGCCGCTTTGCAAACTGCATGGCACTTGCATTAAGCAGCGGACTCGATACGGATCAGGGACTTATGCTCGCAGAACAGCTTGTAGACAATCCTTACATGGCTTCCCGCATCAAGAAGTGCCGCGACCTGACTGCTTCCGGCAGGGGATTTGCCGAGGCGGTCTTAACGTCCGGTATTTTCAGTAAGATCTATACTTCCATGATCACGATCGGTTTCCGCACCGGTTCCATGGACGAAGTCATGCACCAGATTTCTGAGGAATATGAGGAAGAAACAGACAAACAGATTGCAAAGTTTATCTCTGTATTAGAGCCAACCTTAGTCATTATCCTGTCCATTTTCATAGGACTCATTTTAATTTCCTTCCTTCTGCCTCTCATTGGCATTATGTCAAGTATCGGCTAAAAGTAATAGGAACAGCGAGGTTCTTTTATGATACGATTGAAACAAAAAAAGAAAAAAAAATATAAACAGCTATTGTGTTCTGTCGTTCTTCTTGCTTTGACACTTTTTGTATTTGGTTTTGCAGCTGACCGCATCCGCCTTTCCAATGAATCCGAGCAGACAACCATTTTAGAAAAAGCAGTCACCCGGACGATCACACAATGCTATGCTTTAGAGGGCAGTTATCCACCTGACATTGCTTATCTCACCACACATTATGGTCTGACCTATGATCCTGACCAGTATCTGATCGACTATCAGTACATCGGCTCAAATTTAAGACCGGATGTCACTATTATTAAAAGGAACTGATTTTATGCTTGAATTAAAGAAAACACCGGAGCATACGATCGACCGTGTCTTCCTGCTTGCACTGCTGGCGCTTTTTGCCGCCACTGCATTTTTAGTTGTCTCCATCGGAGCAAAACAATACCATTCGATTGCAGACAGCATGACCGCAAATTATGAGACCCGTACCGTATCCTCTTATCTGGAAGAAAAAATGAATCAAAATGATGTGGCGGGTTCTGTCGCAGTCACATCCATCGGTGCCTTTCCTGCCATCGCCTTATCTGAGACTGTGAATGACACGATCTACACAACCTATATCTACTGTTACGACGGATATCTCCGTGAGATCACAGTTTCCGATGGAACAACTGTTTTACCGGGAGATGGGCAGAAAATCATTGAAACCAAGGCACTTGCCATTGATATGGTCAGCTCAAATCTTTACTGCTTTACCATTACGGATACGACCGGATACACCTATCCGCTTTATATCTCACTGAATGCAAAACAATCGTAATTTGCAAAAGGAGTTTTCATGAATCAATACCGCCACTCAAAATCCAGTCTCTTTTTGATGGAGATTATTTTAAATATTCTGTTTTTTTCGATTCTTGCAACATTTTGTGTACAGATATTTTTCAAAGGATACCAGCTCTCGAAAAGCACAGAAAAACTGCATCAGGCAGTGACCGCATGCACGTCGATCGCAGAGATCTGCCAGAGTACGGATTCCCCGGAGGAAACCCTAAGTTCCATCTATCCGGAATCCATGAGTCTGGACGCAACGATTTTGATCTACTATGACAGGGATTTTCTTGCCTGTGGAAAACAAAACGCTGTTTATCGGGCAACGGTAGATTTTTTACCGGATCAGCTTGCTACCATCCACATCACCTTTTTGGATACCAGAACTGCTGAAACACTTTATGAACTGTCAGCTTCCTGCTATCAGCCAATTTCCCTAAGCACAACAGGAGGTATGCAGTATGAATAAGCAAAAAAAAGGATTTATCCATATCGGTTTTTCATCCATCCTGATGGTTTTTACCATGTTATGTCTGGTGACTTTTGCGACGCTCTCTCTGATCACTGCAAATTCAGATTACAGATTAAGTCTTAAGGTTGCAGAAAAAACAACCGCCTATTACGAAGCAGATACTGCTGCAAGGAACTATCTGCAGCAATTAGATCTGGCACTCGCAGACCTTTACGCAAACTGTGATGACAGTCAGACTTTTTTTAAAAAGGCTGCTGATCTGATACCGGAACTGAAAACAGAAGATACGCTGACCGCAGAATCGCCTACGATTGTAGGCAATTGTCCAACCTGCACATTTCAGGTTACGATCAACGATGTGCAGAATCTTTATGTTACATTAGAACTCCTTTATCCGGAACATCCCGGAGATGAATTTTATAAAGTCACACGGTGGCAGACCGTCACGAACAATGAACCTGTGATTGACGATGACTCACTTCATCTGTATCAGGGAAATTAATTATAAGAAAGGTTTGGTTATGAATATGAACGTCAGAGAAATTTTAGAAAATATCACAAAAGAGCATGCATCCGATATCTTTGTTGTCGCAGGCCGTCCGCTGACCTACAAAGTAAGCGGAAAGATGCATACTTATCAGGAAGAACGCATGAAACCGGATATGTGCCGCGACTTTGTCACAGCGATTTATGAACTTGCTGACCACCGCGATATTTCCCAATTTGAGACAACCGGTGACGACGACTTTTCTTTTGCCATTGTGGGAGTGTCAAGATTCCGTGTCAGCACTTATAAACAGCGTGGCTCTTACTCCGCCGTCATCCGAATCATCACATTCACTTTGCCACAGCCAAGTGAACTGATGATCCCGGATGCTGTGATGGAACTTGCCAACACCAACAAGGGAATGGTGCTCGTCACCGGTCCTGCTGGTGGTGGAAAATCAACGACATTAGCCTGCCTGATCGACAAGATCAACACCGAGCAGGAAGCCCATATCATCACATTGGAAGATCCATTAGAATACTTGCACACCCATAAAAAAAGTATCGTAAGCCAGCGTGAGATATGCACCGACACTGAAAATTATCTCACAGCTCTGCGCGCTTCCCTTCGTCAGAGCCCGGACGTGATCCTGCTCGGTGAGATGCGTGATTATGAGACGATCAATACAGCCATGACTGCTGCCGAAACCGGACATTTGATTTTTTCAACGCTTCACACCATCGGGGCTGCCAATACCATCGATCGAATCATCGATGCATTTCCAGCTGCTCAGCAGCATCAGGTAGCGGTACAGCTCTCTATGGTATTACACGCAGTCGTATCCCAGCGTCTGCTCCCGACCACGGATGGAAAAATGGTTCCGGCTTTTGAGATCATGGTGTTAACGCCCGCCATCCGTAACATCATCCGTGAAGGTAAAACACATCAGATTGACGGCATGATCTACACCTCCACGAACGAGAATATGTTAGCGATGGATACCAGTATTTTCCGCCTTTATCAAAAAGGCATCATCGATAAAAAAACTGCTCTTGCAAATGCTTCCAACCCGGAAATGATGAGCAAGAAAATAGGAGCCATTTAGGCTCCTATTTCTTTCGGATTATCTCGGCTTTCCCATATCTTGCAGATTCTTTTAACTCTTCCTCAATACGGAGTAACTGATTGTATTTGGCGGTTCGTTCTCCTCTGCACGGTGCACCGGTCTTGATCTGTCCGGCATTCACTGCCACCGCAAGATCTGCGATAAAGGCATCCTCGGTCTCCCCGGAGCGATGGGAGATCACTGCCTGATAACCAGCACATTTTGCCATCTCGATCGCCTCCATCGCTTCTGTGACGGTTCCGATCTGATTTACTTTAATGAGAACTGCATTTGCGACGTTTAAATCAATTCCGCATTTAATCCGCTTTGGATTTGTCACAAAAAGGTCATCCCCTACAAGCTGGACTCTGCCACCAATGCGTTTTGTCATTTTCTGCCAGCCTTCCCAGTCATCCTCAAATAAACCATCCTCGATCGACACGATTGGAAATTCTTCGATCAGTTCTTCATACAGAGCGATCATTTCATCCGCACTCCGCTTCACACTGTCTTTACAATAGTCCTTTGCAGAGCCTTCTCCGGCTCCCTCTTCCGGCTCTTTTCCTGCCGCTCTGGATTCTCCCGGGAAAATGTATACCCCAGCCTCCTCGTCATACAGTTCGCTTGCCGCTGCATCCATGGCAAACACCACGTCATCACCTACGTGATAGCCTGCCTTTTCCACTGCCTTCTGTAAATAGCGGAATACTTCCCTGGTGTCCTTGACATCCGGCGCAAATCCGCCCTCGTCCCCGACTGCAGTGCTTAATCCCTCCTCGTTTAATATCTGACGTAGAAAATGATAGATTTCTGCTCCCATACGGAGTCCGTCATGAAAATCGAGTGCTCCCACCGGCATAATCATAAACTCCTGAAAATCAATGGAATTTTTTGCATGCACTCCACCGTTGATGACATTCATCATTGGAACCGGAAGAATGTGTGCCATCGTGCCTCCAAGATAACGATATAACGGTTGTTCCAGTGCTTTTGCCGCGGTTTTGGCACACGCCATGGAAACACCAAGAATTGCATTTGCACCAAGATTCCCCTTATTATCCGTGCCATCCTCTTCCACCATGATGCGGTCGATTCCTGCCTGATCGAGCACATTAAAGCCAATGAGTTTTTCCCTGATCTTCTGGTTGACGTGATCCACTACTTTCCGGACACCCAACCCAAAATACCGTTCTTCTCCATCCCGAAGCTCGATCGCCTCAAAACGTCCGGTACTTGCGCCCGACGGAACGGACTCGCGCGCCGTGATCTTTTTTCCGGTTGTCTCTGTCTCGGCGGTCACTTCCACTTCGATCGTCGGATTTCCCCTGGAATCTAAAATTTCCCTTGCATGAACATCAATGATTTTAATAAATAAAGACATACTTTCCTCCTTGCTTGAACTGCTTTTTGGAATAGTATGTCTTTTGCTGTTTCATATTATGTAATTTTTCTGATGCATCTGTTTTATGAATTTTCTTCCGGATTCAGATATTTACCAAATGCCTTCTTATAATAAGCTGCAAAGAAGTATCCCATCAGTCCGAAGCCATAGACTAATGTTAAGAAATTAACAAGCAGTACCGTCGTATTTGCCCAGACGAGTAAAATCATCAAAATTGCCATCTGAATGGTACACTTCATATTGCGCAGTGCCATAAAAAAGGAATAACGGATCGTATCTTTCACCGGATTCACGAATCTTGACTGGACACCAAACACATAAAGCAGTGATAAAAAATACGGAATAGCAAGGATCATTGCCGCACCCTGCATACACACACCAAGTGTATCTTTTGCCTGATTCCCCATCATAAAATCAAATCCTAAGAGAATTCCAATTACAAGATAGATTAACCAGATTTCCGTTGCCTGTTTATAATTTTCTTTAAAGGATGAAAAGAAATTAGAGGTGACATACCCCTCCTTATCATGCAATTTCATGCTCGCATAAAGCAATGCGCTCGTCGATGCGCCAATCGTAAAAATCGGCAGTGAACAGATCACCCAGTATAAATTGAGAATAAAAATCTTTCCAATCGTATCGATTGCACGAAAAACAGCATTATCCACATCAAAAATTCGATTCCACATAATTAAAACGTACCTTTCCAGACTTTTCTTCTATTAGTCTACACGCATTTATTTTATCTGACAAGTGTCATACAGCTTCTGAATATACGCTTTTGCCTGCACTGCATTTTCCGGCGTCGTATTTTCTAAAGTTGTATGGATATAAGGCTTTTTCTCTTTGATAAAACGAATAATCTGCGTATAATCCATCTCCCCGGTTCCCGCAGCCACCGAAACCAGTGCTCCATCTTTTACGATAAAATCTTTGATATGGATCACTGCGATATCCTCCCCAAGCACCTCAATCGCCTCCGCGATAATGGATTCGCGCTCTTTGTAATTACTGATGTCCAAAAGATTGACTGGATCAAAAATAATCTGCAGATTCGGAGAGCCAATTTCATCCAGCACTTTTCTTGCTCTCTTCGGATTGCATACAATATGCTTATACACCGGTTCAATTGCTAAGATCACACCCATTTTTTCCGCATACTGCACGACCGGTCTGACATTTTTGATAAAAATATCCAATGCCTCTTCCGAGTGATTCCGTTCCTCAAAACTGTAAGATTCATTCACAGCACCTGTCTCAGTTCCCACAACACCGGCTCCCAGAAGCGATGCCATACGGATATGCGCCATATAGCGGTGTACGTTCTTTTCCAAAACTGCCTGATCCGGTGTCGCAAGATTCAAATAGCATCCAAGTACCGCAATATCCAAATGATGTGCCGCAAAAAGGTTTTTCAGATAACACGAAAAACCGGGTGTCAGCGCACTGTCTGCCACAGAGTACTCCGAGATTACTTTTTTCAAAGCAAGATGCGCACAGGAAAATCCCTGTTCCTCTGCGATCGCCACACGTTCTTCCAATGTCCCTTTTTTTGTATCATGTAAACGGATTCCTATCTGCATATCCTCTTCCTCTCTGATTTTTCAAACATTTATCCTTCTTTTATTTCTGTATCATTTCATCCACATCAACTGCTTCCACCGGCGCTCCGTCTGCCCCAGTCACCTGCACGTGATCTAAAACCAATTTTTCCACATTGTGTACATAAATACCTTTTTTACTGCATGGTTCCACGCCGTTTGACATGATTGGAACACCCGTCTTTGCCTCTTTCGCAAAAGAAATCTCTACATTCTTCATGGTAATGCTCTCAATCTTGCTCTCCGGCAGTCCATCAAAATAAGCCGCTGCGACATGACAATTCTCTGCCTTAATATTTTCAAAGCAGAATTTCCGCATTTCCGGTGTCCGCTCATCCACCGGATAGCACGCTCTCGACTGCACATACTCAGTTCTTCCATCCGGATCGCAGAAATAAAATGCATTGGCGGTAAACGGTGTCATCACATGATCCATTTCAATATCCCGGAATGTGATTCCGTCCAGCACCGAATCTTTGCCCCTGCCCCGTCTTGTCTTGATGCGGAGTCCACGGTCTGTGTGTGAAAAGCAGCATTTTTCCACCAGCATGTTTTTCACACCGGCTCCAATCTCGCTTCCCACTGTGACCGCTCCATGTCCGTTTTCCATAAGGCAATGGCAGATGTGTGTGTTCTCCGCCGGTGTTTTGTACTTCCGTCCCATATAGATTTTTCCTGATTTCACCGCAATGCAGTCATCTCCAAGCGAAAAATGCACACCTAAGATCTCTACATTTTTGCAGGATTCCGGGTCTAATCCGTCTGTGTTTGGAGACTGTTTTGGATTCTCCACCAGAAGGTCACAGAATCTCAACTGATCACTGAAATACGGATGGATCACCCACGCCGGGCTGTCATGGAAATACAGTCCCTGCACATTTACATTTTCACAGTGATTTAAAAACAGCATTCTTGGACGGAATGCACCCACCATCACTTTCTCATTCTTCCACCAGTTCTCGTGGTTTGCACAGCCATTGATACTGCCCTCTCCATAGAGATTGATATCCCTTACGCCGATCCCTGTGATAATTCCTGCGAACATCGGAAGTGGATTTCCCTCCCATGTTCCAAGGTTATATTCCTCCATCTCATCATAACTTTCAATGAGTCCCGGAAATTTTGCAAAACGGTCACGGTCTGTCTCTGCCTTTAACTCAGCACCTTTGGCAATCTCCAGGTTCAAACCACTCTTTAAAAAGATACTTGTGATCCTATAAACGCCCTTTGGGATCAGGACACGGCTCTTTGGCGGACATGCCATGATCGCCGCCTGAATGAAACCGGTATCATCCGATATTCCATCTCCTTTAGCGCCGAACTTTTTCACATCCAACGTGACATATTCATAATCCGTCGTAAACTCTGCGGCTGCGACTACTTCCTCTGCATGAGTAACTTTTATCTCATAATCTGTATCCGGCTTTAAATCAAACACAGATGTCACAACGGTATCTGTCGTCTTTATCTCCTTATTATTTAAAAGGATTTTATATTCTTTTTTTGTGTGATATATTCCACCATCATCTAACAAAAAGGTCGCACTCCGTGCGGTTTTCATCACAAGACTTATCTGCATCTTTGCAATCCTCATCTTTATTCTTTTCTATTATTTCCTCAGTACTTTTTCTGTTAGAAAAAAGGATGGCTGCAAATGCTGCCACCCTTTTATTATACCTTAATTTAACCTTTTACACCACCGGCTGAAATACCATCTACGAATTTGTCCTGAGCCATAAAGAATACGATCAGGGAAGGAATGATGGAGATCAGTGATAATGCTAAAATTCGGTTCCACTGGAATCCTGCATCTGCATCCATCGACATTTTTACGAAAATAGCAAGTGGATATTTTGCAGGAGTATTTACATAAAGCAAAGGTCCCATAAAGTCATTGGATGACCACATAAACTGGAATAATGCACAGGATGTGATCGCCGGAGACAACATCGGAACGATGACTTTGATCAATGTCTGTACGGAGTTACATCCGTCAATTTTGGCAGCTTCATCCAGCTCTTTTGGTACGTTGCGCAGGAACTGTACTAACATGAACACGAAGTATGTATCTGTCGCAAACAAAGTAGGAACAATGATCGGGAGATACAATTTGGAATCAACCCATCCTAATTTGGAAAACAGGATAAACTGTGGAACATTTAATACTACCTGTGGAAGGAATAAGGTTGCCATCATAACCGCAAACAGAAATCCTCTTCCCTTAAATTCAAAACGCCCAAAACCATATGCAGTGATTGTAGCTGAGATCATGGTGAATACAACTTTTGGTATTACATAGGAGAATGTGTTAAGCATCGCTTTCCATACGTTGATCGTACCACCATAATTCTGCATTGCTGCTTTATATCCATCTAAGCTCGGATGTGCGGTAAAAAGTCCGATACTTGAGAAAATCTCTGCGTTGGATTTAAAAGTTGCTCCAACCATCCAAAGTAAAGGGTAAACCATTACAAATCCAACCAGGATCAGGACGGTATATCTTAAAATCAAATTAATGATATGTTTTGTCTTGCTCTCAGCAGCCATTTATTTACCCTCCTCATCTGAATAGAATACCCAGTATTTCTGACTTAAGAATGCAATGATCGTAAAGATCATTAAGATCACGAATAATACCCATGCCATTGCACTTGCCATACCCATGTCATACTGCTGGAATGCGCTGTTATAAATCAGCAGTGATACCAATGTTGTAGAGTTTCTTGGTCCACCTTTTGTGATGATATATGGTCCGTTGAACTCCTGGAATGCCTGACAGAGCTGTGTTACAAGGTTATAGAAAATAACCGGTGTAATGATTGGTACTGTTACAGAAAAGAACTGACGCCATTTACCCGCTCCATCTATAGCTGCTGCCTCGTAAAGATCCTGTGGTACTCCTTTTAAAGCAGCAAGGAAGATCACCATTGCTGAACCGAACTGCCATACACGAAGTAAGCAGATAACGATCAGGGAATATTTTGGATCACTCAGCCAGCTTGGTCCTGTGATTCCGAAGAATCCCATGAATGTGTTTAACAAACCGTCATCACGGAATACTGCTTTCCATAATACTGCGATTGCTACTGAACCACCTAAAATAGATGGAATATAATATGCCGTACGGAAGAAATTGACACCTTTGATCTTAAAGTTCAAAATGTAGGCAATAAATAACGCAAATACTAACTTTAATGGAACTGTGATAAATGCATATTTAAATGTTACCTTTAATGCCGTCACGATCTTTCTTGTTGTGAATACATCAATATAGTTCTGGAGTGTTCCAATTTCATGGAATCCCTTGAACAGGTTATAATCTGTAAAACTATAGAATAAAGATGATGCCATCGGATAAAATTTGAATGCCAAAAATCCGAATAGCCATGGAAGAATAAAGAAAAATCCTATATTCTCTTTACAGACATCTTTGAATGACTTTTTTTTCTGTGGTATTTTACCTGCCCCCGCAGTTGTTTTCTTAGCCACCTCTCATACCTCCTGTTAACTGTGATTACATAACCCGGATAAACTGTGCATATGCCATCATCATGATACCCATAGACACATCATCCTTTTGATCAAATGGTTCATCTATTGCACCATCAATAAGTGTTCGTCCTGTTTCCAAATACTTTTCAGGATTTAATATCCCTATATTGCATGCCTTTAAAATTGCATATCCCATGCATACTTTCTGCATCTTTGCATCTCCACCCAGTGGAATGCACTTGATGGTCTTTTTAAAAATCTCCTGCAGAGATTTGTAATGTTCAAATATCTCTATACTCATGTGATCCAATACATCGATCAGAGCCATCACATACCAGATTGCGTCTTTCCCACTTCTCATCTCTGTAAGCTGGTTTACAATATCATTGTATCCTGCCTTATTATGGTATCTGGTCTCATATTCCATGTAAAACGGAAGCACTTCATACAAATGCTGTCCTGTCATGAGCTTTTTATGATCCCCTTCTTCACACAGGCTGCCTTCTGCAGTCCTTGACAATCCCATCAGATCGTCTTTCATTCTTTCAATATACTCTTTGTACTTCTCCTCACCGGTCTTTTCATATGCAAAAATCCATGCAGATCCGGCGTTTATTTTCTTTGTCACATCTGTCTTTGAAAAGGCGTTCTCCCATTCCTCTGACATTTTTTCTACATATTGCAGAATAAACTTCTGATACCTTTCATCCTGTGTGGCTGCATACATCTGTCTGCACCCATTTAACAGGCAGCCGATATCTGTTCTTCCCTTCCATTCGGTATTTTCCAGATATACACCGATCGTTTTATCAAAATCCATATTAACACCATTTTTAAAACAGGGCTGCTGTCTTTGCAGCAGCCCCAGAAGAATCTATATCTCTTTTAATTACTGTGCAATAACTCCTGTAATACCATCGATCAATACATCTGCTGCTTCATCAGCTGTGTAATCACCATAGCTTAATCCTGCCATTGCATCATAGTAAACACCATCAGAACCTTTTAACTGGGAATCCTCAAAGTATGGATCCAGGCTGTTGCTTACCCATGCAAGAACTTTTCCGTTTGCTTCTACAACTGTCTCATTTAATAATCCGGCATCATTTGCTGCTGTAAGAGCAGATTTAGAAACCGGGATACCTCTTTCAGAAGCTAAGATCTGTGCTGCTTCTTCATTGTTTGCAAGGTAATTTACAAGCATAGCTGCTTCCTTTGGATGAGCGGTCTGTGCGTTGATTGCCCAGCACATGGAAACTTTAGCATAACCACCTTTGTTATCACCAAGGTCTGTTAAATAGTCACCAACAACAAGTTCACGTCCTTCTTCTAATGCTGCACCGAATTTGCTTGCAGAAGAATCCCACTCGAAGATACCTGCATAATGTCCATCGATCCAGTTCTGGTTCTGGTCAAGAGAAGCTGCTCCGTCACCGGCGATTGTTGCGATAGAAGGAATTACATGTGCATCCTCTAAAGACTGAATGAACTCAAGACCTTCTACGATCTGATCTTTTGTATAGTTTAATGTATCTCCTGTTACCCAGTCTGTTCCATATACGGATTCAAGATAGTAAACCATAAGGATCATTCTGTCGTATTCGCCTAAAGCTAATGGATAATAGTCATCACCGTAAGCTTTGAATTTCTCTCCACAGTCTTTTAATGCAGCAAGTGTTGTAGGAATCTCGCATCCAACTTCATCAAATGTTGTTTTGTCCCAGTAGAAAATTCTACCTGTCATGGAAATTGGAAGTCCTGCTAAAGATCCGTCAGATGCTTCACACATGGAAAGATATTTCTCATCTACCTGTGAAAGATCGATTACGCTTGCATAGTCATTTAAGTTTAAGAATGTTGTTCCATCAGAATCATACTGTGTGATCCAGTTCCAGTTGATCTGGTTTACATCCTGTGCGGTTCCTGCTGCAAAAGCAGTTGCCATTTTCTCTTCCCATCCATCCCATGCGGAATAGGTTGTTTCAACTGTGATTCCTGGATACGCTTTCATAAATGCGTCAACTGCTGCCTGTGTAGCTGTATGTCTTGAATCACCACCCCACCAGGAAATTGTTAATGTACATTCATCATAAGAGCCATCATCTTCGGCAGCTGCTGCTTCTGTTGCAGGTGCTGCATCCTCGGCTGGTGCCTCTGCTTTGTCTGTGCTTGCACTGTTGTCTGCTGAACCCCCACAGGCTACTGTTGTAAGGGCCATAGCTGCTACCATTCCAGCTGCCATTACTCGTTTCATAAATTCCTTTTTCATAGTTTTCTTCTCCTTTATTCTTATATTAGTCGATATGACAATTCTTTTTCCTTCCCAGTTTGTTTCTTTGTCATATCGCTATTATGTAAGTGCTTACATTTTGTATTATAGCATAGTCTTTTAAAAAATGCACTACTTTTTTCATATTTTTTTCATTTTTTTGTGCATTTTAATAACGCGCAGAATTGACCAGAAAATATGCTTTTATGGCTGTTTACCAATGTAGGCAAGAATTCCGCCATCGACATATACAACATGACCATTCATAAAATCAGATGCGTCAGAAGCCAGGAAAACTGCCGGTCCCTGCAGATCCTCTGCCTGTCCCCATCTCGCTGCAGGAGTCTTTGCAATAATAAACTGGTCAAACGGATGTCTGCTTCCATCCAGCTGGATCTCACGCAGTGGAGCCGTCTGAGGTGTTGCAATGTAACCAGGTCCGATACCGTTACACTGGATGTTGTATTCGCCATACTCAGATGCGATATTTTTTGTAAGCATTTTCAAACCGCCCTTTGCAGCTGCGTATGCAGATACTGTCTCACGGCCAAGTTCTGACATCATAGAGCAGATGTTGATAATTTTTCCATGTCCTTTTTTGATCATGGATGGAATCACTGCTTTGGATACAATAAACGGAGCATTCAGATCCACATCAATGACCTGTCTGAATTCAGATGCTTTCATCTCACACATTGGAATACGTTTGATGATTCCGGCATTGTTCACAAGAATGTCGATCACACCGACTTCCTTCTCAATTTTTGCAATGAGTTCATTTACCTGCTCCTCATCTGTTACATCGCAGACATAACCGTGTGCTTTGATTCCTTTTTCCTCATAAGCTGCAAGTCCCTTGTCTACCAGCTCCTGTTTGATATCATTGAAAACAATTGTTGCGCCGGCTTCTGCATAAGCAGTTGCGATCGCAAAACCGATACCATAGGATGCTCCTGTGACGAGAGCAATTTTTCCTTCCAGTGAAAATTTGTCTAAAATAGCCATATACTTTCCCCTCTTTCTCCGGGTTCTCCCGGTTATATTCTTTTTATAATGTAACACCCTGTTTAAAAATCGCCATATCGTGGAATCCTGCTTCCTCGCTACAGACTTTTTTACCGGATGCAACTTCTACTACATAATCAAATAGTTTCTGTGCCGTCTCATCCAATTCCTGATCTTCCACCAGCACTCCCGCATTAAAATCAATCCAGTTCTTCTTTCTTCCGGCAAGGGAACTGTTGCTTGAGATTTTGACTGTCGGAACCGGAGATGCAAACGGAGTTCCGCGGCCAGTGGTAAACAACACAATATGTGCCCCGCTGGCAGCAAGTGCTGTCGCAGCCACAAGGTCATTTCCCGGTGCACTGAGCAGATTCAGTCCCGGTGCCACTACAGGTTCGCCGTAGGCAAGCACGCCCTTCACCGGAGCATTTCCCGACTTCTGGGTACAGCCAAGCGACTTGTCTTCCAGAGTGGAAATACCACCTTTTTTGTTTCCCGGAGACGGATTCTCATAAATCGTCTGGTGATTATCTTTAAAATATTGTTTGAAATCATTGATCAGTTCTACCGTCTTATCAAACAACTGCTCGTTCTCACAGCGGTTCATAAGGATCGTCTCAGCACCAAACATCTCAGGTACTTCCGTGAGGATTGTCGTTCCTTTTTTGCTGATCAGAAGATCTGAAAATCTTCCCACAAGAGGATTTGCGGTAATGCCGGAAAATCCATCGCTTCCACCGCACTTCATGCCAATGATCAGTTTTGAAACGCTGATCGGTTCCCGCTCGAAGGCAGCTGCATAATCGATCAGTTCCTCAAGCAGTTCCCCGCCTTTTTCCATCTCATCTTCCACTTCCTGACAGACGAGGAACTTCACACGCTTTTCGTCGTAATCACCAATGTATGGTTTTAATACATCAATGTTACTGTTTTCACAACCAAGTCCAAGCACCAGCACTCCGCCCGCATTCGGATGGTTGATCAGATCCGCAAGGATCGTTCGTGTATGCTCCTGATCATCTCCCATCTGGGAACATCCATAAGGATGTGGGAATGCGATCACTTCCTGCACGGAACCTTTCACCTTTGCATTCGCCCGTTTTGCCATGGCAGTTGCAATATTGTTGACACAGCCAACCGTCGGAATAATCCAGATCTCATTTCTGACACCGACTTTTCCATCCGGTCTCTGAAAACCAAGGAATGTGGCATCCTCTGTTATTTTTTCTTCCATGTGTACCGGTTCATATTTGTATTCCAGCAGATCTCCAAGTGCAGTTTTGATATTGTGCGTGTGAACCCACTGTCCCGCTTTGATATCTTCCTTCGCAGTACCTATACGGAATCCGTATTTGATAACATCTGCGCCTTCGCAGATATCTTTCACTGCCATTTTATGTCCGGCAGGAATTGTTTCAAGAGCTTCGATCTCTGTGTTTTCCAATGAGATCTTTTCTCCTTTTTTCATTTCTTTCAATGCAACGATCACATTATCGTTTTCGTTGATTTTCATAAAGTCTTTCATTTCTGTTGGACTCCTTATTTATTATGCAAAAATTTTCTCCATTGCCTTTCTCATACCAGATGCACGGATCTCTGTAAGATAAGAAGCAACTGCATCTTCCACGCCTGCAAGACTGCTTAAATCCTGTCCCCAGAAATCTTCATTCGAAAGGACTGCATGTGCGAATTCTCTTGGCTCTTTGCTGCTGTTTGCCGCAAAAAATTCCAATACTGCAGCATCATCCAAAATATTGTATTCCTGCTCTCCACGGTGTCCGATCAACGCTTTGTCCCTGATCTCTGTTCCAGTGTAGAATGCCATCAACGCTGCAAGTGAGAATGTCAAATGCTCGGGAAGTTTTCCTTCTTTTTCAATATATCCCAAAAAGCTTGGCATGCATCTCGCTCTCCATTTTGAAACAGAGTTCAAAGAGATGGATAATAATGCATGTTTTACATAAGGATTGTTAAATCTTGTGATCACTGCATTTGCAAAATCGATCAGATCCTGTTTTGGCAATGTCAGTGTCGGGATCACTTCCTCAAAAATTGTCTTCTTCATAAAGTTGAAGATCAGTTCATCCTGCATGGATTCGAGAACAATATCATTTCCTGCCAGATAAGACGCGAGAACAAAGGAAGTATGTGCTCCGTTTAAAATTCTTACTTTTCTCTGCTTGTAAGGTTTCTGGTTGTCTGTGAAGATTACCGGCAGACCAGCTTTTGGGAGTGGGAATTCCTCACTGATATCTTTTGCACTCTCGATCACCCACAACGCAAATGGCTCACCGGTAACAATCAGGTTATCCTGATATCCAAATTCTTTGCAAAGCTCTTCTGCCTCATCTCTCGGATATCCGGTTACGATACGGTCTACTAATGTAGAGGTGAACACACATGCCTCATTGACCCAGTTTGTGAATCCTTCTTCCAGATTCCAAAGTGCTGCCAGTTTTAAAACACATTCTTTCAAATGGATTCCATTATCGTCGATCAGCTCTACCGGAAGCATCACAAGCCCCTTGTCCGCCGCACCGTTAAAATGTCTGTATCTCTCATATAAGAACTTTGTCAGTTTTCCCGGATAACTCTTTGGAGGATTTAACTCTATTTTATCTGTATCGTCATAGACGATTCCTGCTTCCGTTGTGTTGGATACAATAAAACGTAACGTATCTAATTTTGCATATGCTGCATACTTTTCATATTCTCCATAGGCATCTACCACATCCGTCACGCTGGTCACGATACGATTGATACGTTTTGGTTCTCCGTCCACAATTCCTCTCAACTGTACTGTGTACTGACACTCCTGATCATGGAAACGATCCAGTGTTCCAAACTCGATCGGTTTTACAAGTACGATATCTCCATTAAAATCTCCGCTCTCATTTGCAATATCGATCATGTAATCCACAAATGCACGAAGAAAATTTCCCTCACCAAACTGTAATACTTTGACAGGTCTTTCTACTTTTCCTGTCTTTGCTTTACTTAAAAGTTCCATTTCCAGCCTCCCGATTCATTTTTTCATCATTGTTTCGCTTTATTTATTTTTACAATTTGTAAGCGTTTACATTTTGTATTCTTACACCTTTTTTCAATTTCGTCAATATGTATTTTTGATTATTTTGTACATTTCGCATATTTTTGTTGATATTGCACGTATTATTTTAACATTTTTGTTATTTTTGCCATTTCTTTTGTTGCTTTATTTTTTTGCTTGTTGTATAATATTTATGATTGCAGTGTAACTGCTTTCATTTTTATAATACATAAGCAGCTTTATAATAATGTAAGGAAGTCCATTTCTTACATAGAACACATTTTTCAGGGGATTTACTATGGCAATGACAATTTACGACATTTCAAAAAAAGCCGGTGTTTCCATCGCCACTGTATCACGTGTTTTAAATGGCAGTGAAAACGTCCGCCCATCCACCCGCAAAAAAGTCATGGATGTCATCGACAAATACGATTACACTCCAAATGCTTTTGCACGTGGCATGGGACTGCATTCCTTAAAAACGATCGGTATTCTCTGTGCAGATTCGTCTGACCTTTTTCTTGCAAAGGCAGTCTACTTTCTGGAGCAGGAATTACAGGCAAACGGATACGAATCTCTTTTATGCTGTACCGGTTATAATCTGGACATCAAAAAGAATTACCTTAATTTAATTCTTTCCAAAAAGGTGGACAGCATTATATTGGTAGGTTCTAACTTCATCGGTTCCACCGAGGATGAAAACCAGTATATTAAGGATGTTTCCACGCAGGTTCCAATCATGCTGTTAAATGCTTCCTTTGATTATCCGAATGTTTACAGTACACTCTGTGATGATTATGGAACCATGTTTGAGGCAACAGCTGAAATGATCCAGGCAGGAATCACGGATATCCTGTATCTGTATGATTCCAAATCCTACAGTGGCTTAAAGAAGCTTCACGGATTCCGCGATGCAATGAAAGAACACAATATTCCGGGTTTTGAAAAACTGATCCACTTTTACGACGGCAATATCGAACATCTGGATGAGATTGCCGACTTTGTGGCAGACATTGCAAAAAAAGGGGCGTCTTTTCATGGCATCATGACTTCTGACGATTCCCTTGCGATTGGCAGTATCAAATATGCGCAGAAAAAAGGGATTCGCATCCCGGAAGACCTTTCCGTTATGGGATATAACAACTCCATGCTGACAAACTGCTGTACACCGGAGCTGACTTCTGTTGACAACCGTTTAGAAACCCAGACACACCAGTTAGTCCAGACATTGCTCGGTGTTTTAGCCGGAGAGGAAATGCCAAAAAAATCGATTTTCTCTGGAAAAATCATAAAACGAGGAACAACATTATTTTAACTTTTAGGAGGTCATTATTATGAAACCATTTATGGACAAGAATTTTCTTCTTTCCAACGAAACAGCTCAGAAATTATATTTTGATTATGCAGCGACAACACCTGTATTAGATTATCACTGCCATATCAATCCACAGGAGATTTACGAGAACCGCCAGTTCGAAAACATCACTCAGGTATGGCTCGGCGGCGACCACTACAAATGGCGCTTTATGCGTTCCTGCGGTGTGGATGAGTATTACATCACCGGAGAAGCTCCAGACAAAGAGAAATTCTTCAAATGGGCTGAATGCTTAGGAAAAGCAATCGGAAACCCACTTTTCCACTGGAGCCATCTCGAATTACAGAAATATTTCGGATACAACGGTGTTTTAAACAAAAAAACTACGGAGGAAGTATGGAATCTCTGTAACGCAAAACTTGCAGATTCATCCATGTCTGTCCGCAATATCATCAAACAGTCCAATGTAACTTTAATCTGCACAACAGACGATCCTGTTGACAGCTTAGAGTGGCACAAAAAAATTGCTGAGGACAATAGCTTTGACGTTCAGGTTCTTCCGGCATGGCGTCCTGATAAAGCAATGAACATCGAAAAACCAACTTATCTTGATTACCTTGCGACTTTATCTGACGTTTCCGGCATCAAGGTAGATTCCTTTGCTTCTTTATGTGAAGCATTAAAAAACCGTATGGACTTCTTTGCTTCCATGGGATGCTCTGTATCCGATCACGGTTTAGAGTATGTGATGTACGCTCCTGCTTCTGCTGAGACTGTAGAATCTATTTTTGCAAAACGTCTTGGTGGAGCTTCCATCACAAAAGAGGAAGAAATCATTTTCAAAACAGCATTTATGGTTTTTGTTGGAAAAGAGTACGCTAAGAGAAACTGGGTAATGCAGCTTCATTATGGATGCAAACGTGACAACAACACTCCAATGTTCAACAAACTTGGTCCTGATACCGGTTACGACTGCATCAATAACTATGCTCCTTCTTCCGAGATGGCAGATTTCTTAAACGCATTAAACAGTACAGATGAGCTGCCAAAGACCATTTTATACAGTTTAAATCCAAACGATAACCAGTCCATCGGTACGATCCTTGGATGTTTCCAGGATTCTACTGCTGTTGCAAAGATCCAGCAGGGTTCTGCATGGTGGTTCAATGATCATAAGACCGGCATGACTGACCAGATGATCTCCCTTGCAAATCTCGGAAACCTTTCCGGTTTTGTTGGAATGTTAACAGATTCCAGAAGCTTTTTATCATACACACGCCACGATTATTTCAGAAGAATCCTCTGCAATCTGATTGGCACATGGGTAGAAAATGGGGAATATCCGGCTGATTACGAGACACTTGAAGAAATCGTACGTGGAATTTCTTATAACAATGCTGTAAACTACTTTAATTTTGATTTAGAGTTAGTAAAATAATTTTTTGAAGGAGAAGGATGTATTATGGAATTACGAACTGCCGCATCTCCAAGAGATGTCAAGCATTACACAACGGAGCGATTAAGAGAAGAATTTTTGATTGACGATCTGTTCCATCCGGATCAGATCAAACTGGTATACAGTCACATCGACCGTATCATTACCGGTTCTGCTGTTCCTGTAAAGCCTTTAACTCTGACTGCCGGAGATGAACTTCGTGCACAGTATTTCTGCGAGCGGCGTGAGCTCGGTGTCATAAACATCGGAGAAGCCGGAAAAATCACTGTCGATGGCAAAGTATATAACGTTGGTCATAAAGAAGGCATGTATATCGGAATGGGTTCCAAAGACATCACTTTTGAGAGTGTTAATCCATCTGCGCCTGCCAAATTCTACTTAAACAGTGCTCCTGCCCACAGAACCTGCCCAACTGTTCTGATCAAACCGGAAGGAACACCGGAAGATGGCGTTGTGATCGTCAAAGACTGCAACAAAGTGGAATTAGGTTCCTTAGAATCTGCCAACCACAGAACGATCTGTAAATATATCCTTCCCGGTCAGGTAGAGAGCTGTCAGTTAGAGATGGGAATGACAAAATTAGAACCAGGAAGTGTATGGAACACGATGCCTTGCCACACGCATGACAGACGTATGGAAGTCTATCTGTACTTTGATATGCCAGAAGATGCCCTTGTCATGCATTATATGGGAGAGCCAACGGAAACACGTCATATCGTGATGCGGAACGAGCAGGCAGTCATCTCCCCTAGCTGGTCCATCCACTCCGGCTGCGGCACCCAGGCTTACACATTTATCTGGGGAATGGTTGGCGAAAATCAGGACTTTGATGACATGGATAACTGTGACATGAAAGACCTGATGTAGTTTTTCCATCATCCATCCTACATTTTTTTAGAGAGAAGGTATTATTTTTATGAAAATAGCATTAATCAACGAAAACAGCCAGGCTGCCAAAAATGAACTGATTTTCCAGACGTTAAAATCAGTCGTTGAGCCTATGGGGCACGAAGTTGTCAATTACGGAATGTACTCCGCCGAGGACGATCATCCGCTCACTTATGTACAAAATGGAATTCTTGCCGCTGTATTATTAAACTCCGGGGCTGCTGATTTTGTTATTACAGGCTGTGGAACCGGCGAGGGTGCTATGCTCGCCTGCAACGCTTTCCCAAAGGTACTCTGCGGTCATATTGAATCTCCGTTAGATGCCTATCTGTTCTCACAGGTAAACGATGGAAACTGTATTGCGCTTCCATTTGCAGAAAATTTTGGCTGGGGCGGTGAATTAAATCTCACTTATATTTTTGAAAAATTATTCTGCACTCCTGGTGGCGGCGGCTATCCAAAAGAACGTGTTGTGCCGGAACAGCGCAACAAGAAGATTTTGGATGAAGTGAAGGCTGTTACACACAGGGATCTTGTCACGATCTTAAAAGAATTAGATCATGAGCTTGTCAAAGGAGCTTTAAGCGGAGAACACTTTACAAAACACTTCTTTGCTGACTGCAAGGATGACGACATCGCTGACTGCGTCCGCGAAATATTGAAGTAACCAGAGTTTAGGTTTTGAACTGCCGCTTACAGGTGGTGTTACGGATTTTCGCAGGTTATGTTAATTGCATGCCTATAAAGTATTTATAAACATAAAAAATAGAACTGTTTGTTTTCAGGAACGCTTCCGCTTGTTGTCGCTGGCAACGGTACTAAGAAAGTATCCATCGTGATTTCAAAATCCAATTACATTGTCTTTTGAAATCGCAATGTCTGCTTTCTAAGGACCGGCCGCTCCCAAAATCCTGAAAACAAATCAGTTCTATTTTTTATTTATCCAAGACTGTGCAGCATGCAATATCTCGGCTATGGAAATCCGTCAATCCATGCTACGAGCGGCAGAAATCAAAGCCAACCAAAGTTCCATAACGTAAATTGCAGATTTTGTGGTGCGATTCATGATGTTGATTGGGCAAATATAAGCGTCCTCTCACAAGTCATTCACGTAGAGTAGGCGGATGAAAATTTCATCCGCCCCTCATCAAACCGTGCATGAGGTT
>DXQT01000026.1 GCA_019411365.1 Roseburia sp. | reverse complement strand
AGAGAGAAAGACTAAATTCAGCATAGATGTGGAATTTAAAATTTCATTCAAGGGCTGTAAAATATTGTTGAAAAAACCTTGCTAAATATTGGAAAGTATCTTATCATGGTATTAATAGAAAAGTTAACATAACTATTACAAACGTAGTGCTGATGTTACACTACCAGAAAATAAGAAGGAGTGTTATAGTCATGGAAGCAAAAGAAAAAGTATCATTTATCCACTCCATCACAGCAAAGATCATGTTAATGGTGGTTGTGATGGTGACTTTATCGCTTATGGCGTGTATTTCTATCGCAAATGTAAGGTCTTCGGCGACAGTCAACAATGTCAACGAGAATTTTATTTTGAGCCTTACGGAGTCAGCGGCAAAAACATTAGACAAGATTCCGACAGAGACAGATTTTTCATCCCAGTGTGCAGCTGTCATGCAGGACATGCGCATGGAGGGTGTACCGTCTGCCTATGGATATCTTGTAGATTCTGACGGCACGATGCTTTATCATCCGACTGTAGATAAAATTGGAAAATCTGTGGAAAATGAGGTTGTAAAGGGCGTTGTGAGCCAGCTTCAATCAGGCAATATCCCACAGGATGCGGTTGTAACCTATAATTTTAACGGAACAGTCAAATATGCTGCATATGCACTGACATCTGACCACAAGATTGTTGTGATGTCTGCAGATAAAGGTGAGATCATGGAACCAATCACCAATATGGTAAGGTTAATGCAGATTACTATGGGTGTCTGTCTGATCATCTGCTGTCTGGCTGCATTGGTTTTGACAAACATGATCACAAAACCAATTCACCAGCTGACTTATATTATTACGAGAACAGCTAATTTTGACTTTACCCATAATGCTAACAGCAGAAGATTATACAGCAGAAAAGATGAGATTGGGATTATGGCAGCTGAAATGCATATTATGCGCAAAAATCTGCGTGATATGGTTGCCAGTATCCAGGATGCAGGACAGAAGATCAATGAGAATGTGTCTGAGTTAAATGAGGTTACGGATACGGTGAACCAGATGTGTTCCGATAACTCGGCAACCAGCCAGCAGCTTGCTGCCGGTATGCAGGAGACAGCAGCGACAACTGTCACAATCAATGAGAATGTGTCCCAGATCAAGGGAGAAGCTGAAACTATCAATGCCATGGCAGAGGAAGGTGCAAAGAATTCAGAAACTGTTATGGATCGTGCTTTGCAGCTTCGTACCAAGACTGTCACCGCAAGCAATAAGACAATGGAGATTTATAATTCTGTCAAGGAGAAAGCTGAAAAAGCAATTGAAGGCTCCAAAGCAGTTGAGAAGATCAATGAACTGACAGGAACTATCATGGAGATTTCTTCTCAGACAGGTCTTCTGGCTTTGAACGCATCCATCGAGGCGGCAAGAGCAGGAGAAGCAGGAAAAGGATTTGCTGTAGTTGCAACTGAAATTGGAAGCCTTGCAGACCAGACTTCCCAGGCAATTGCCAATATCAGTGCGATTGTAAAAGAAGTAAACGAGGCAGTCGGCAATATGTCGGAATGTCTGGAAGAGACAACAGAGTTCCTTGAGAAGAGCGTATCTGCTGATTACAAAGAATTTGAACAGGTAAGTGAACAATATAAGGATGATGCGAATGTATTTAAGAACAGCATGGAGGGAATCAAGACATCCATGGCGCAGCTTGCAGGTGCGATCGAGCAGATCGCAAGTGCTTTGAGCGGCATCAACGATACGGTGGGTGAATCCTCTGTGGGCGTTACGGATATTGCAGAAAAAACTTCCGGCATGGTAGAGAAGACATCATCCGCAACAGATAAAGTAAAAGAATGTTATCAGTGTGTAGATGAACTGAGAGATATTGTTACTAAATTTACATTAGAGTAACAGATTTGTAATTGGATGCGGAGGGGCAGAGCTGTTTTGACGGCTTGCCCCTTTTAAAATAGGAAAATTCTGACAATAATTGCAATAATTTGAAAAAATCATACGATTATATGCTGTTTTCTGCTTTGAAAAATCAAAAAATGTGTTACAATAGATAGGAGACAAATGATAAGCTTGGGGGTTATTCCATGCAGGATAAAGATACAGAGGCAATAAATAATCAAAGAAAACGAAGAAAAAGAATCGGACGGATTCGGAATGGTATTATAATGACGATTGCCGGATGGATCATCCTGTCGATGATACTGATCATTGTTTTATTTGTGCAGGTAATAAAGATTCAGCATAAACTGGATAATATTGTGACAGTCAGTTCGAAGGAACAGGTTCAGCAGGAAAATGCGCAGAAACCGGAAAGTGCCGGGGAGTCTGTTTATACCGATGTCACTGAAGCAACAGAGACACCAAAAACCTATGAGTCTGTGACACCGCCGGCTACCGGTATTTCAGAAGAAGAGAATCTGGCCAGTGATGGGGATATACATAAGGTTTATCTGACCTTTGAAGACGGACCTTCCGATAATACGGGAGAAATTTTGGATATATTGGCCCAATATGATGTGAAAGCAACTTTTTTTGTGGTCGGCAAAGAGGATGAAGAATCCAAGGCATTGTATCAGAGAATAGTGGATGAGGGACATACACTTGGAATGCATTCTTATTCCAACAAATACAGTCAGATTTATCAGTCGGATGAGGCATTTGAAGAAGATTTTGAACGCTTACGTGATGAATTGCATCAGGTCACAGGAGTGAACAGTATTTACTATCGTTTCCCGGGTGGAAGCAGTAATCAGATCAGTAACGTACCAATGAGTGATTTTATCCATTACCTGAATGAACAGGGAGTTATTTATTATGACTGGAACGTTTCTGCGGGGGATGCAGCATCGAATGCATATTCATCCGAGGAAATAGTTGCGAATGTGATGGATGATGTAGTAAAATATAAAATGTCAGTTGTTTTGTTACATGACGCATCAGATAAGTCAGCAACGGTAGAGGCTTTAGCACCATTGATCGAGGCATTGAATGAAATGGGCGCTGAGATTCTGCCGATTGATGAAGATACATCAGTTATTCAATATGTGAAGGCAGACAGTATTGACTAACTAAATATAAATGGAGGAAGATTATGGGATTTTTTAAAGATTTTAAAGATGATTTTTCACAGGCAGTGAATGAATTGATGCCGGGTGAGGACAATTTAGAAGATGGCGCAGCAAATGAAGATTTAGTTGTGAACACTTTGGAAAATGAAGTGGATGTTGAATCTGAACTTTCCAAATTAGACGGTCTTTTAGAACAGGTGACTTCACAGACTGCAAAACAGCAGACTTCAGTGCAGAATCAGCCAGTTCCGTCCGCACCGCAGCCACAGCCAGCAGGTGAAACAAAAATCGAACAGCCGGTGATCCCGGAAAATCATGTGAAAAACACTCAGGAGGAAAGAAAAATGGCAGACAATATAACACCAGTTGTCAATGAAACAAAACCAGTATCAGATGAGGTATCTGTAATTACAGAGGGAACGATCATCAAAGGAGATATCGTATCAAACGGATCTTTAGATATCAGAGGAAACGTTCAGGGAGACATTGGATGTAATGGAAAACTTGTTGTAACAGGTACAGTAACAGGTAACAGCAATTCTTCTGAATTTTTTGCTGATGCAGCTAAGATTGAGGGAGAAGTCGTAAGCACAGGTACTGTTAAGATCGGACTTGGCTCTGTGATCATTGGTAATGTAACATCTTCATCTGCAGTTATTGCAGGAGCAATCAAAGGAGATATTGATGTTCAGGGACCTGTTGTTGTCGATACATCCGCTGTTGTTATGGGTAACATCAAATCCCGTTCCGTACAGATCAACAATGGTGCAGTCATCGAAGGTTTCTGCTCCCAGTGCTACTCAGATGTTGATGTTGAGAGCCTTTTTGCTTCCAAGAATAATGAATAATCCAGAAAGGAAATGGATGCATAAATGAAACGAGTTTTTTTGAAATTAAGTGGAGAAGCATTAGCCGGTGAAAAACACACTGGTTTTGATGAACCAACCGTTACAGAAGTTGCAAAACAGGTAAAGCAGATTGCAGATAAAGGAATCCAGATTGGTATTGTGATCGGTGGTGGTAATTTCTGGAGAGGAAGAACTTCCGAGACGATCGACAGACCTAAGGCGGATCAGATCGGTATGTTAGCAACCATTATGAACTGTATCTATGTATCTGAGATTTTCCGTTCTGTTGGAATGGATACAGAGATTTTTACACCATTTTTATGTGGAAGCATGACAAAGCTTTTCTCTAAAGATGAGGCAGATAAATGTTTCAATGAGGGAAAGATTGTTTTCTTTGCAGGTGGAACAGGTCATCCTTATTTTTCTACCGATACGGGAATCGTATTACGCGCAATTGAGATGGAAGCAGAAGGTATTTATCTTGCAAAGGCAATTGATGGTGTCTATGACAGCGATCCGAAGCTGAATCCGGCTGCTAAGAAGTATGATGAGGTATCTATTCAGGAGGTAATTGACCAGAAGCTCGCTGTAGTAGATCTTACAGCATCCATTATGTGCATGGAAAACAAGATGCCGATGTATGTGTTCGGATTAAATGAAGAAAATAGTATTGTAAAGGCCATGAGTGGAGAATTTAATGGCACAAAGGTAACAGTTTAGGAGGCTAAATCCTCTCCTCACTCGGAGTTCGGATTTTTGCTTCGCAAAAACAAGGAGGATTAATATGGACGAGAGATTAGTTCAGTTCGATGAGAAAATGCAGAAAACAATGAACAATTTATCAGAGGAATTTGGAAGTATCCGTGCCGGACGTGCCAATCCACATGTTCTTGATAAATTGAGAGTTGATTATTACGGAACACCAACACCTATCCAGCAGGTGGCAAACGTAAATGTTCCGGAACCTAGAATGATTCAGATTCAGCCATGGGAAGCTTCTATGGTAAAAGAGATTGAGAAAGTGATCATGACATCTGATCTTGGAATCAATCCTACCAATGATGGAAAGACAATCCGTCTTTTATTCCCGGAACTGACAGAGGAAAGACGTAAAGATCTTGCAAAAGACGTAAAGAAGAAAGGTGAGAGTGCAAAAGTAGCCATTCGTAATATTCGTCGTGATGCAAATGATTCCTTCAAGAAACTTGCAAAAGAGGATGTTTCAGAAGATGAAATCAAAGCATTGGAAGAAAATGCTCAGAAGATGACAGATAAATATATTGCAGCTGTCGATGAAGCAGTAGAAGTTAAAACAAAAGAAATTTTAACTGTATAAATAAATTGACAGAATAAAAGAAAGAGTGGGGGCATGAGAAAATCGTGTCCTCATTTTCGTAACTAATAAAAGAACAATATTTTGCAATGACAGCGGAACAGAAGGATTACAAAGTTTTGTGCCGTTTGACTGGAACAGAAAGGATAAACAGAGAGCATGAAGATCCCACAACATGTAGCAATTATATTAGATGGAAATGGAAGATGGGCAAAAAGCAAAGGAATGCCAAGAAATTACGGACATACGGTCGGGGCTAAGAATGTGGAGACGGTCTGCCAGGCAGCCCATGATATGGGAATAAAATACCTTACCTTATATGCTTTTTCTACCGAGAACTGGAACCGGCCGGATAACGAAGTAAATGCATTGATGAAATTACTGGAATCTTATCTGAAAAACTGTATTAAAACTGCGGATAAGAATAATATGCGTGTCCGGGTGATCGGAGATACCACAAAGCTCAGTGAGAAGTTTCAAAATCAGATCAAAGAATTGGAGTCTGCATCTGCACACAATGATGGTTTGAATCTGCAGATTGCGATCAATTATGGAAGCCGGGATGAGATGCTCCGGGGCATGCGGAAAATGTATGCAGATCTCCGTGACGGCAAATTGCAGGAAAACGAGATTGATGAGACACATTTTGAAGCTTATCTGGATACGAAAGATATTCCGGATCCGGATCTGTTGATCCGCACCAGCGGGGAACAGCGCTTATCGAATTATCTCTTATGGCAGCTGGCTTACAGTGAATTTTATTTTACGGAAGTTCCATGGCCGGACTTCCATAAAGAAGAATTAGAAAAGGCAGTTGAAGCATATAATAAACGTGACCGCAGGTTTGGCGCACTCTCAGAGGAGGATGGAGAAATATAATGTTTAAGACAAGATTATTAAGTGGAATCGTGTTAGTGATCGCAGCGCTTGCGCTGATCATTACAGGCGGAGATGTCCTGCTGATCTCAACACTGGTTATTTCCTATATTGGAATGTTTGAATTATACCGCATTTTTCACATTGAAAAAGAGGCGGTTGGAATCATTGGTTATCTGGCTGCGACCGTGTATTATTGCAATCTGAAATTTGCATTTTTGCCGGATACAATGGTGTTTGTATTAGGTGTTTTGATTCTTATGATGTTCGCATATGTATTTACATATCCGAAGTATAAGACGGAACAGGTACTTGCAGCATTTTTTGGCGTGTTCTATGTTGCTGTGATGCTGTCGTATGTGTATCAGACACGTATGATTGAGGCAGGTGCCTACATTGTATGGCTTGTTTTTTTGTGCTCCTGGGGATGCGACACCTGTGCATACTGTGTAGGAATGTTGATTGGGAAACATAAAATGTCGCCAAAATTAAGTCCGAAGAAATCAGTGGAGGGTGCTGTCGGCGGCGTCGCAGGTGCAGCGCTTCTTACGATTATTTATGGCATGATCTTTAAAAGTGCCATGCAGATTGATCAGACACATGTCTGGATCATGGCAGGAATCAGTGCGGTTGGAGCTTTAATCTCTATGGTGGGGGATCTGACTGCATCCGCCATCAAGCGTAATTATGAGATCAAAGATTATGGAAAACTGATTCCGGGGCACGGTGGTATTTTAGACCGTTTTGACAGTGTGATCTTTACTGCACCGATCATTTATTTCCTTGCAGTGAACTTTATTAAATTATAAGATAAGGAAATTATAAAACATGAAAAAAATTGCAATTTTAGGTTCTACCGGTTCTATCGGTACACAGACACTCGATATTGTAAGAGAGCAGGGGGATATTCAGGTAGTGGCAATGGCTGCCGGAAGTAATATCAGTTTGTTAGAAGCACAGATGAGGGAGTTCAGACCATCTCTTGTCAGTGTATGGGATGAAAAAAAGGCATCAGAACTTCGTACAAATACAAAAGACCTCGGCATAAAAATCGTGTCTGGCATGGAAGGACTTCTTGAAGTATCGGTGATTCCGGAGAGTGAGATTTTAGTGACTGCAATTGTTGGTATGCTTGGAATCAGACCAACGATTGCTGCAATTAAAGCAGGAAAGAAAATTGCTTTGGCAAACAAGGAAACACTTGTCACTGCCGGACATATTATTATTCCGCTTGCAAAGGAATACAAGGTGCCAATTCTTCCGGTGGACAGCGAACACAGTGCGATTTTCCAGTCGCTGCAGGGTGCCGGAGATAATAAGATCAGCAGGATTTTACTGACAGCTTCCGGTGGACCGTTCCGTGGAAGAAAAGCAGATGAACTTAAGAATATTCAGGTGGAAGATGCCCTGAAACATCCAAACTGGAGCATGGGAAGAAAAATCACGATTGATTCTTCCACATTGGTAAATAAAGGACTGGAAGTGATGGAAGCAAAATGGCTCTTTGATGTGGCTTTAGATCAGATTCAGGTTGTAGTACATCCGCAGAGTGTCATTCATTCTGCTGTAGAGTATCAGGATGGAGCAGTGATCGCACAGCTTGGCACGCCGGATATGAGACTTCCAATCCAGTATGCACTTTATTATCCGGAGCGCCGGAATCTTTCGGGCAGGAGACTGGATCTGTTTGAAATTGCAGATCTTACCTTCGAGAAGCCGGATACCGATACATTCCGCGGGCTTGCACTTGCATATCAGGCAATGGAAAAGGGCGGAAATATTCCGACTGTGTACAATGCTGCCAATGAGAAAGCGGTCAGTCTGTTTTTAGACCGGAAGATTTCTTATCCGGAGATCACAGAGTTGATCGAGGCATGTATGGAAAATGCAGAGTTTATCGATCATCCGGATGTGGATGAAATTTTGGGGACAGAAGCAGCTGCTTATGAGTTTATTGAAAAAAAGATGAGTGCAAAATAAAACGCATTTAAAAATGCAACAAGACATCAGGAAAGGTTTTTTACATGAAAATTATTATCGCATTACTGATATTCAGCATTATTATCCTGTTTCATGAACTGGGACATTTTTTGCTTGCAAAGGCAAATGGAATCCGTGTCAATGAATTTTCACTTGGATTAGGACCTACACTTTTCGGAATCCAGAAAGGTGAGACAAAATACTCCATCAAACTGCTTCCATTTGGAGGAGCCTGCATGATGGAGGGAGAGGATTCGGAAAGCCAGGATAACAAAGCGTTTAACAACAAATCTGTCTGGGCAAGGATCAGCGTTGTAGCTGCGGGACCAATTTTTAATTTTATCATGGCCTTTATCTTCTCTTTTATTCTTGTCTGCTGCACCGGATATGATCTTCCGGTACTCTCAGATGTGAGTGAGGGTTATGCCGCAGAGGAAGCGGGACTTCAGGCAGGTGATACGATTGTAAAAATGGGAAATAAACATATTCATTTTTACCGTGAGGTGAGTGCATATTCCATGTACCATGCCGGAGAACCGGTGAAAGTAACTTATGAGCGGGATGGAGAACGTTACACAACGGAACTCACTCCAAAATATGATGAGACCACCGGAAGATATTTATATGGATTTATTGGAATGGCAGCCAGAGAGAAGACAACAAACAATGTATTCACGCTGGCAAAATACAGTGCTTACGAGGTGGAGTACTGGATCTATACGACACTTGGAAGCTTAAAGATGCTCTTTACCGGAGGCGTTACCGTCAATGATATGAGTGGTCCGGTAGGAATTGTCAGTGCAATCGGAGACAGCTATGAGCAGAGTGTTTCCTACGGCTACTTCTATGCATTCCTGCAAATGCTGTATATCAGTATCCTGCTTTCTGCGAACCTTGGTGTCATGAACCTTCTGCCACTCCCGGCACTCGACGGTGGAAGACTTGTATTTTTGCTGGTAGAGGCGATCCGTGGCAAAAAAGTTGACCCGGAAAAAGAGGGCATGGTACATTTTGCCGGTATCATGATATTGTTTGCACTCATGATACTGATCATGTTTAACGACATTCGTAAGTTGTTTATATAGATTAGAAAAAGTTTCGCAATTATCCAGTAAGAATTTATACGAAAGGGAGAAGAACTATGACAAAAACAGTGAAGATCGGCAACCGCATCATTGGCGGCGGCAACCCGATTTTGATCCAGTCTATGACCAATACAAAAACCGAGAATGTGGAGGCAACTGCCGCACAGATCAATCAGCTTACAGCTGCCGGATGTGATATCATCCGCTGTGCAGTGCCTACGATGGATGCAGCGAAGGCATTAAAGGAGATAAAAAAACAGGTGCAGATTCCGGTCGTTGCAGACATTCATTTTGACTATCGTCTTGCAATTGCAGCAATGGAGAATGGAGCAGACAAGATCCGCATCAATCCGGGAAATATCGGAAGCACAGAGCGTGTGAAGGCTGTGGTGGATGTCGCAAAAGAGCGCAACATTCCAATCCGTGTAGGGGTAAACAGTGGTTCCTTAGAAAAAAATCTGGTGGAGAAATACCATGGAGTGACGGCTGAGGGACTGGTAGAAAGTGCTTTGGATAAAGTGAAACTGATTGAAGATATGGGATATGATAATCTTGTCATCAGTATTAAATCTTCGGATGTTATGATGTGTGTGAAAGCACATGAACTGATCACAAGCCAGACCGATCATCCGCTGCATGTCGGGATCACGGAAGCCGGTACGATCATCAGCGGTAATATCAAGTCAGCCATCGGACTTGGATTGATCTTACATCAGGGAATCGGTGACACGATCCGGGTTTCCCTGACAGGAGATCCATTAGAGGAGATCAAATCTGCCAAATTAATTTTAAAAACACTTGGACTCCGCAAAGGCGGTGTGGAAGTAGTATCCTGTCCTACCTGTGGACGAACACAGATCAATCTGATCCAGCTGGCCAATCAGGTAGAAAATATGGTTGCCGACATTCCTCTTGACATTAAAGTTGCCGTTATGGGATGCGTTGTTAATGGTCCGGGAGAAGCAAAAGAGGCAGATATCGGAATCGCCGGAGGAATCGGAGAAGGACTTATTATCAAACATGGCGAGGTATTCAAAAAAGTGCCGGAGTCAGAACTTTTAGAGGCACTCCGCTATGAACTGTTACATTGGAATGAATAATTATGGCAAAACTATTTTTTGATGTCTTTCCGACACTGGATGTGTCCGGGGATATGAAGAAAATTTTATCTGAGATGGAAGTTACCAAGGTAGGGATGAATCATGAGAGAGATCATATCCGTGTCTATCTTTTGGGCAGTCATCTCATACATAAAAATAACATTACGCAGTTAGAAAAATCCATTGAGGAGCAGATATTTAAGGGAAAACGGATGAATGTCCGTATTATCGAAAAGTATCAGCTCTCCGAGCAGTATACCGCCCGCACGCTGATGGATATGTATAAGGACAGTATTTTAGAAGAGTTAAAAGCCTACAGTCTGATGGAATACAATCTGCTCCGTGCCTCCAAAATGGAATTTACGGATGACAGTCATCTGCATCTTGTGCTGGAAAATACGATCATTGCACAGACACGCTCCCATGAAATTGTGGAATTTTTAGAGAAAATCGTGTGTGAGCGCTGTGGCATGAACCTGATTGTTGACCTTGACTTTGAGGAACCAAGAGAGAGCAGGTACAAGAAAAACAGTGATCTTCAGATTCAGTTTGAAATCAAAAATATATTAAAAAATATCAATTTGAAGGATGAGGACGGAGAGACAGTTGCAGTTGCTTCAGATGCCAATGAAAAAAGTGCAGCTTCCGGTCAGACTACAACATCTGGAGACAGTGGTTCTACAGGTGGTGGAAACGCCGTAAAACCTGCAAAAAACGATGCAAAATCTGCAAATGGTGCAGGAAATACTGCAAAAAAAACATACGACGGACCACGGAAAGAGTTTAAAAAACGTTATGATGGCGGTGGCTTTGGCGGAGGTAAAAAATCCGATAATCCGGATGTGATTTACGGTCGTGACATTGAGGATGGAGAAACCATTCCATTGGAGAAAATCGTGGGTGAGATGGGTGAAGTTACCATCCGCTGTCAGGTCATGACGGTTGAGACGAGGGAAATCCGTAACGAAAAGACAATCATTATCATGTCGGTCACAGATTTTACGGATTCCATTGTCCTGAAAATATTTACAAGAAATGAAGACAGGGATGAGCTTCTTGGCAATCTGAAAAAAGGGGCATTCTTAAAAATCAAAGGTGTCACGACAATCGATAAGTTTGACAGTGAATTAACAATCGGTTCGATCGTTGGAATTAAGAAGATTGCAGACTTTACGACCACCCGTATGGACACCAGTCCGGAGAAGCGTGTGGAATTGCACTGTCATACAAAGATGAGTGATATGGATGGTGTGTCCGAGTGTAAAGACATCGTAAAGCGTGCCATGAAATGGGGACATAAGGCGATTGCGATCACCGACCACGGCGATGTACAGGCATTCCCGGATGCAAACCATGCACTGAGTCCGGATGACGATTTTAAGGTTATCTACGGTGTGGAAGCGTATCTGGTGGATGACTTAAAGGATATTATCACAGATTCGAAGGGACAAAGCCTCGATGAGACCTATGTGGTGTTCGACTTGGAGACGACCGGTTTCAGCCCGGATAAGAATAAGATTATTGAGATCGGTGCAGTGAAAGTAGTCGGTGGTGTCATTACAGACCGTTTTTCGACGTTTGTAAACCCGGAAGTGCCAATTCCATTCCGAATCGAGGAATTGACCTCAATTAAGGATGATATGGTCATTGACGCACCGAAGATTGAGGAGATTCTGCCGGAATTTATGAAGTTCTGCGAGGGTGCGATCATGGTTGCCCACAATGCGGAATTTGATATGAGTTTTATTAAGAAAAACTGCAAGAATCAGGGGATAGAGAGAGAGTTTACGATCATAGATACAGTGGCTCTTGCCAGAATTCTGCTGCCGAACCTGAATCGTTTTAAACTCGATACCGTTGCAAAGGCATTGAATGTCTCACTGGAAAACCATCATCGTGCAGTTGACGATGCTGCCTGTACAGCAGAAATTTTTGTGAAATTTATTGAGATGTTAAAAGAACGCGGTATGGAAAATCTCGATGATGTGAACCATATGGTTTCCACCTCCCCGGAAATGGTCATGAAAATGCCGACCTACCATGCAATTATTCTGGCGACAAATGACATCGGACGTATCAATCTGTATCGTCTGGTTTCACTTTCACACCTCACGTATTATAATAAGAGGCCACGTGTGCCAAAAAGTGAATTTGTCAAATACAGAGAGGGACTTCTTTTAGGCTCTGCCTGTGAAGCTGGAGAATTATACCGTGCGATTGTGGGCGGAAGACCGCAGGAAGAGATCATAAGACTTGTAAAGTTCTATGATTATCTGGAGATACAGCCGCTTGGAAACAATGAGTTCATGTTGCGCAGTGACAAGGAGCCGGTGAATACGATGGAAGAGCTGCAGGATATCAACCGCAGGATCTGCAGACTGGGGGAGGAATTTAACAAGCTTGTGGTGGCTACCTGCGATGTGCATTTCCTTGACCCGGAAGATGAAATCTACCGCCGTATTATTATGGCCGGAAAGGGATTTAAGGATGCTGACGAGCAGGCTCCGTTATATCTCCGCACAACGGAGGAAATGTTAAAGGAATTCGAATATCTTGGAAGTGCCAAAGCAGAAGAAGTTGTCATTACAAATCCGAACAAGATTGCGGATATGTGTGAGAAGATTGCACCGGTAAGACCGGATAAGTGTCCGCCGTTTATCGAGAATTCGGATCAGATGCTCCGTGATATCTGCTATAACAAGGCGCACAGCATGTATGGTGAAGAACTGCCTCCGATCGTAAAGGAGCGGCTTGACCGAGAATTAAATTCGATTATTTCCAATGGATATGCGGTAATGTATATTATCGCACAGAAGCTTGTATGGAAGTCGAACGAGGATGGTTACCTTGTAGGTTCCCGTGGTTCGGTAGGTTCCTCTTTTGCAGCGACCATGTCCGGTATCACGGAGGTAAATCCATTGCAGGCGCATTACCGTTGCGAATATTGCAAATACAGCGATTTTGATTCACCGGAAGTCAAGGCATTTTCCGGAAGAAGTGGTTGTGATATGCCGGATAAGATTTGTCCGGTGTGTGGCAAAAAGCTGGTAAAAGATGGATTTGATATTCCATTTGAGACCTTCCTTGGATTCAAGGGAAATAAAGAGCCGGATATCGACTTAAACTTTTCCGGTGAGTATCAGAGTAAAGCCCATGCTTACTGTGAGGTTATTTTCGGTTACGGACAGACATTCCGTGCCGGAACGATTGGTACACTTGCGGATAAGACTGCATTTGGATATATCAAAAATTATTATGAAGAGCGTGGAATTCACAAGAGAAACTGTGAGATTGACCGTATTGTACAGGGATGTGTCGGCGTCCGGAGAACGACCGGACAGCATCCGGGAGGTATCGTTGTTCTTCCGGTGGGCGAGGAGATTAATACGTTTACTCCGGTACAGCATCCGGCAAACGATATGACGACTGCAACGGTTACGACTCATTTTGATTACCATTCCATCGACCATAACTTATTAAAACTGGACATTCTCGGACACGATGATCCGACCATGATCCGTATGTTACAGGACTTGACAGGACTTGATCCACAGACGATCCCTCTGGATGATCAGACAGTCATGTCGCTGTTTATGAATACCTCTGCATTGGGAGTAGAACCGGAAGACATCAACGGTATTCCCCTGGGATGTTTAGGAATCCCGGAGTTTGGAACAGATTTTGCGATGCAGATGGTTATTGATGCGAAACCGACCGAATTTTCGGATCTGATCCGGATTTCAGGACTTTCGCATGGTACGGATGTGTGGCTGGGAAATGCACAGACTTTGATCGAGCAGGGGATCGCAACGATTTCTACTGCAATTTGTACGCGTGATGATATTATGATTTATCTGATCGGTATGGGACTTGACAGTGAGCAGTCTTTTACGATCATGGAGTCTGTTCGAAAAGGCAAGGGATTAAAGGAAGAATGGAAGGAAGAGATGCGGGCACATAATGTACCGGAATGGTATATTGATTCGTGTTTAAAGATCAAGTATATGTTCCCGAAAGCACATGCGGCTGCCTACGTTATGATGGCGTGGCGTATTGCATACTGTAAAGTTTTTTATCCACTCGCCTATTATGCAGCATATTTTTCCATTCGTGCGACCGGTTTCAACTATGAGATCATGTGTCAGGGAAAAGAGCGTCTGGAATATTTTTATAAGGATTACACAAGAAGAAAAGACTCTCTTTCCAAAAAAGAGCAGGATGTCTACCGTGATATGCGGATCGTGCAGGAGATGTATGCGAGAGGTTTTGATTTTACGCCAATTGATATTTACCGTGCATTGCCGGACCGTTTCCAGATCATCGACGGAAAGCTTATGCCGGCGTTAAATACCATTGAAGGTATGGGTGACAATGCTGCAATTGCGGTTGCGGAGGCAGCAAAAGACGGAAAATTCTTATCCAAAGATGATTTCCGCCAGAGAACCAAGGTGACGAAATCTACCATTGATCTTATGGCAGATCTTGGACTGCTGGGCGATATGCCGGAGTCCAATCAGTTGTCGTTATTTGATTTTGCATAAATATTTGTTTTGCGGGATAAAGAAACGCCAGGAAAAAATGAAGTTTCCTGACGTTTCTTTTTTTGTAAAAAATTGCATTGTAACAACGCCTGCTTACGGATTGAAAATCTGTACATTGCCCGGGGCAGCAACAGATGTATAATAAGGGGTTTTGGTCGTAAAATCTTTAAAATAGACATAAGTGGAAGTTACATTAATGGCAGTGTAGTTTCCCTTTTTTAATTCCTGATAATTGCTTCCGTCTGTATTGATACAGCAGATGGCCGGATCTGTCTTATCATTTTTCTGGAAGAAAATCTTATCTCCGGCAACGTTGTAGCAGTCGACACGGCAGTCCGTGACCAGCGTTTTTTCACCATTTGTCAGATCGACTTTGGCAATGCGGTAATCGTTTTCACAGTCCATAAAATAAAGATTGTTTCCGTCTTTCACCGGCATCCAGCAGTTCCCCTCATAGATGACTTTTGCGTGGTCATTGGAAGTGTCCATCTCATAGATATTATGATTGTCTGTCAGTCCGTTATAATAAATATATTGTCCATCGGTACTTGCGGTAAAGTAGGACTGTTTTTCTACCTGCTCTTTTTCCTTGCCATCAATTTTGACTTTGTACAGCGTGGTTGCATCAGTGGTATCATAATGCAGATAGTACAGATAATTTCCAACCAGGGAAGCATACATACACGGATCATCATCTAAAATTTCAGGCTTTCCTTTTCCGTCAATATCCAGCCGGCATAAACTGTTGGTATTGACCGGGAGGAAGGAAAATGAATCAGCGCTTTTTCCCTTAAGTTTACAGTAATAAATGTAGTGGTCATCCACGTTGATGTAGCTGACACTCTGATCCTCTAACTTTTTGATGTTTGTGCCGTCCGGGTTCATGGAGTACAGACAGTAGTTGTCGGCAGGGTTGGCAAAGTAGACTATACCATCTTTTTCACAGAAATATCCTTCGTTATACAGATTTCCCGCAGTGTTGCCGTTGACATAACCGTCATTATACCGAATGCGGTTTATGTACCGGTAGAGGAAAACACACCCGGCAGCAAGAAGGATCACCAACACAAAAAGCAGCCATTTCCAGATTTTTTTCATAAGTAAATCACCTCTTTGATTTATAATCTTTATCTATAAAAAGTATAGCATTTCTGTATACCATGACGCAAGTGTTCTCTTGCAAGCAAACTGTGAATGTAATATATTATAAATAATAAATGGAAAGGCTTGGATTTATTATGAGAGATTTATTGGAACTAAGAGATGAGATCGATCAGATCGACAGTCAGATCGTAGATCTGTATGAACGCAGAATGGCAATTTCTGAGGAAGTTGCTGAATATAAAATTGCTGTAGGAAAGAAAGTATTTGACAAGCAGCGTGAGGTTTCCAAGTTGGAAACATTGAGCAGAAAAGGAACTACGCCATTTTTAAAACATGGTATCCGTGAACTGTTCGAGCAGATCATGTCCATGAGCCGGAAGCGTCAGTATCAGCTTCTGACAGAACATGGCCAGACGGAAAAACCCGATTTTAAAGAAGTAGATCATCTGAATTACAAAAATGCTAAAATCGTATTTCAGGGAACAGAAGGCGCGTATTCCCAGCTTGCGCTGAATGAGTATTTCGGGGAGAATGCAGACAGTTATCATGTGGATACGTGGCGGGATGCGATGGAAGCCATCCAAAACGGGGAGGCCGATTACGCTGTATTCCCAATTGAGAATTCATCCGCCGGAATCGTTTCCGAGAACTATGATCTTATGGTGGAATACAATAATTATATCGTGGGAGAGCAGATCATCCGTATCGACCATGCACTTTTGGGTCTGTCGGAAGCAGACATGGACGATATCACCGACATTTATTCCCACCCACAGGCGCTGATGCAGTGCTCGAAATACCTTGAGAGCCACAGAGACTGGGAAAAGCACAGTCTGAAAAATACGGCGATGTCCGCCCAGAAGATCAAAGAGGATGGGAAAAAGAACAAGGCAGCGATCGCAAGCACCCTGACTGCGGATATTTATGGTCTGAAAGTGCTCGACGAGGCGATCCAGAACAATAAAAACAATTACACAAAGTTTATCATTGTGGCGAACAAGAAGATTTTTGAATCGAGAGCCAATAAGATCAGTATCTCTTTTGAAGTTCCGCATGAGAGCGGTTCGCTGTACCATAAGCTGTCCCATTTTATCTACAACGGAATCAACATGAACAAGATCGAGTCCAGACCGGTGCAGGGAAAAGCGTGGGAGTACCGCTTCTTTGTTGACATTGAGGGAAACCTCAATGATGCAGCCGTACAGAATGCGCTGCGGGGGCTGACAGAGGAGACCATCCGATTGAAAATACTTGGCAATTATGTGAGTGCAGAAGGGAATGAATAAACTGATGAAAAGTCCAAAGAATTTGATCTTATATAAAGATTTTGAAAATGGTAACTTATTTTACAACATGACCTGGATCATGGAGAATTATGAAAATGAATATTATAATAAAGAGGATGTGGAGTCTCTTTTGTATGAGAGTTTGAACCAGTTAATGGAACTGGCAGTGAGTCATGGCTTTGTGGGAAATCTGTGGCACAGTTTTCTGGCATTCCTTCTTGTAAATAATGAGAATGCTTACAGCAAAGCCTGTGAGATCCGCGGCGAAGTGGAGGGCTCTGTCAATCAGATCGTATTGCATGACTTTGAGATCATCAAATCACTGTTTGATTTTGATTTTGGAAAACTTGCCTCTTATTTTGAGATGGACTGTATGGATGCCATCACTGATTATCAGAGCATGTCAGGGAGCGGAAAGATTTTTAATAAGAGGATCAAGGAGCGTATCAATGAGTTGAAGTTAAAGCTGGAAGCTTCCACAGATGTGTCCGGATTTAAAGATGCAGTGACGGCATTTTATAAAGATTTTGGCGTTGGCAAACTAGGACTTCACAAGGCATTCCGCATTCAGCACAGGGAAAAGGGAGATGTGGAGATCGTGCCGATCACAAATATTGCCCATGTGAAATTAGACGATCTGGTCGGCTATGAGCTTGCAAAACAGAAACTCATCGACAATACGGAAGCATTTGTCAACGGAAAGCAGGCAAATAACTGTCTGTTATATGGAGATGCCGGAACCGGAAAATCCACCAGTATCAAAGCCATTGCAAACCAGTACTATGATAGAGGCTTACGTCTGATCGAAGTGTACAAGCACCAGTTCTGTGATCTGAATGATGTCATCGCACAGATCAAAAACCGCAATTACAAGTTCATTATTTATATGGACGATCTCTCTTTTGAAGAGTTTGAGATTGAATATAAATATCTGAAGGCAGTGATCGAGGGCGGTCTTGAGAAAAAACCGGACAACGTACTGATCTATGCGACCTCCAACAGACGCCACCTGATCCGTGAAACATTTTCGGATAAAGAGGAAGTGCGTGAGGATATGCATACTTCCGATACTGTACAGGAAAAACTATCCCTGTATGCAAGATTTGGTGTTTCCATCTATTTTGGCGCACCGAACAAGAAGGAATTCCAGAATATTGTCAAAGTACTTGCAGAAAAATATCAGGTTTCCATGGATGAGGACACTTTGCTTGCTGAGGCCAATAAATGGGAGCTTTCCCACGGTGGATTATCCGGCAGGACGGCACAGCAATTTATCAACTATTTACTTGGAAAAGAATAAAAAATTGGTATAATAGAGTTATACAAAAGAAATGAGGAGGCAGACGTCTGGTGATCCATACATTCGCAGCAATTTATATCGGTTCTTATGAAGTAAGTATTAAAATATTTGAGATTTCAGGAAAGAAGAAAATCCGTGACATCGATTATATCCGGAGCAGGATCGAGCTCGGAAGAGATGCATATTCCAAGGGAAGTATCGGATATGAACTTGTGGAGGCGCTATGTGATACGCTTGCCGAGTACAAAAAGATCATGGACGGCTACCGGGTGGACAGTTACGAAGCGTATGCAGCCGCAGCCTTGAGAAACGCTGAAAATGAACTTTTTATCTTAGACCAGATCCGCATCCGGACAGGACTTCTCGTAAAAGTTTTAAGTAACTCTGAGCATCGCTTTATCAGTTATAAATCGGTTGCCATGCGGGAAGATTTTGAGCGTATGATCCAGAAAGGTGCAGCAGTTGTGGATGCCGGAGGCGGCGGTATGCAGATCACGGTATTCTCAAAGGGAAAAGTAGTCACAACACAGCATCTGGCACTCGGCACCATGCGTATGCGGGAGCAGCTTGCAAGAAAAAGTAATAATCTGGCACAGTATGAACTTCAGGTAGAAGAACTTGTTGACAAGGAACTTGAAGTTTTTAAAGCTATGTATCTTCAGGAGACGAAGATCAAATACCTGATCATCATCGGTGATTATATATCAGAGATCAGCAGAAAAGTAGAAAAAAACAAGGAAGACAATACCATAGAGGCAGCAAAGTTCTTAAAGTACATCAGAAAGCTGGATGAGAAGACATTAGAGGAAATCTCAGAGGAATTGAACCTTTCGAATGAGAGTGATGCGCTTGTCATTCCATATATGATGATTTTTAAATGCATGGCAGAGAGCATCGGCGCAGAGAGTCTCTGGGCACCGGGAACGAATGTCAGCGATGGTATCGCATTCCACTATGCACAGAAGAATAATATGATCCGGGTGGAACATGATTTTGAGGCGGATGTCTTATCTGCCGCAAGAAATCTTTCCGAGCGTTACATGAGTTACACCCCACATATTGATGCACTGACGCAGATGGCAACCCTTATTTTTGATACGATGAAAAAAGTACATGGACTTGGCAGAAGAGAACGGCTGCTTTTGCAGGTGGCTGCCATTTTACATGACTGCGGAAAATATATCAGTTTTGCCAACGGTCCGTCCTGCTCCTATGACATTATTATGGCTTCCGAGATTATCGGACTGACACACAAAGAGCGTGAGATCATTGCAAACACAGTATTATATAATACATGGCCGCTTCCTGACTATGAAGATCTCGCAGATAAATTGGATCATGACAGTTATCTGACCGTTGCAAAACTTTCTGCAATCCTTCGTGTATCCAATGCAATGGACCGGAGCCACAAGCAGAAGTTTAAGAATGTGAAGGCGGCGGTCAAGGGAAGAGAGCTTGTGATCACAATTGAGACAATGGATGATATTGCTTTGGAAAAAGCACTGTTTGATGCCAAAACGTCATATTTTGAAAATATATTCAGCATAAAGCCGGTGATCAAAGAAAAGAGAGTCTACGGCTGACAGACAACCAATGGAAAGGCTAGGTTTATCTTATGGAGAAAGAACAGGATTTTAAAAAACCGGAATATTATGAAAACAGGGAATTGAGCTGGCTGAAATTTAATCACCGTGTATTAAACGAGGCGAGAGATAAATCCATTCCGCTTCTGGAACGATTAAAGTTTGTCAGTATCACTTCGTCAAATCTGGACGAATTTTTCATGGTGCGTGTCGCATCCCTGAAGGATATGGTACACGCCAATTATAAGAAAAAAGACATTGCCGGAATGTCAGCATCAGAACAGTTAGAGAAGATCAATGAGCGCACAAGAGAGCTTGTCACACTTCAGTACAATACCTATAACCGTTCTCTTGTACCGCTTATGCACCAGCATGGGATCGTTGTGATAGATGCGTTTGAAGATCTGAGTGAGTCACAGGCTGCGTTTGTGGACCGCTATTTTGAAGACAATGTATATCCGGTACTCACCCCGATGGCGGTGGATGCCTCAAGACCATTTCCACTGATCCGGAACAAGACATTGAACATTGCAGCACTTCTTTCCAAGAAAAAAGGAAAAGCAGAAAAAGAGGAAATTGAATTTGCAACCGTCCAGGTTCCAAGCGTGTTGCCACGCCTGGTACATATCCCTTCGGAAGATGGAAATGAAAAGACCTTCATTTTATTGGAGCAGGTCATTGAGCGGAATATTGATAAACTGTTTTTAAACTACGATGTACTCTGCGCATATCCTTACCGTGTTATGCGAAATGCCGATCTGTCGATTGATGAGGATGAAGCGGCGGACCTGCTAAAAGAGATTCAGAAACAGTTAAAAATGCGTCAGTGGGGCGAGGTTATCCGTCTGGAAGTAGAAGATGGCATTGACAAAAAGCTGTTAAACTTCTTAAAAGATGAATTAAAAGTGGCAGAACAGGATATTTTTCAGATCAACGGACCAATTGATTTCACATTTCTGATGAAAATGTATGGATTAGAAGGCTGTGACGATCTGCGGAATGAGCCTTACACGCCACAGCGCGTGCCGGAGATCGTACCGGGGGAAAATATTTTTGATGAGATCCGAAAAGGAGATATCCTTTTGCATCATCCATACCAGACGTTTGATCCGGTGGTTGATTTTATACGTCAGGCATCTGTGGATCCGGATGTACTTGCCATCAAACAGACGCTTTACCGTGTCAGCGGCAATTCACCAATTATTGCTTCATTGGCACAGGCGGCTGAAAACGGCAAGCAGGTTTCTGTTTTAGTGGAGTTAAAAGCCCGGTTTGATGAGGAAAACAACATTGTCTGGGCAAAAAAATTAGAGCAGGCAGGCTGCCATGTTATCTATGGACTGGTTGGACTGAAAACCCACAGTAAAATAGCGCTGGTTGTCCGGAGAGAGGAAGATGGTATCCGGCGTTATGTGCATCTTGGAACTGGTAATTACAACGACTCCACTGCAAAGTTATATACAGACTGTGGTATTTTTACCTGTGACGGTGCGATCGGAGAGGATGCAACTGCCGTATTCAATATGTTGTCCGGCTACTCCGAACCATTGTCGTGGAATGAACTTGCGGTTGCACCGATCTGGCTTCGCACGAAGTTCACAAAGCTGATCCGTCGTGAGACGAAGCATGCAAAAGAGGGAAAACCTGCAAAGATCATTGCAAAAATGAATTCGCTCTGTGATCCGGGAATCATTGAATCCCTTTATGAAGCGTCTGCAGCAGGTGTTAAGATCCAGCTGATCGTCCGTGGAATCTGCTGCTTAAAAGTCGGAATCCCAGGGGTGAGCGAGAATATTGAAGTCCGTTCGATCGTTGGAAATTTCTTAGAGCACAGCCGGATATTCTATTTCTTCAACGATGGAGAAGAAGAACTTTACATGGGAAGTGCCGACTGGATGCCGCGTAACTTAGACAGACGAGTGGAGATTTTATTCCCGGTATTAGATGATGAACTGAAAAAACGTGTCAGACATATTCTGGATGTGGAGCTGGCAGACACTTTAAAAGCACATGTACTGCATGCTGACGGCAATTACGAGAAGGTAGACAGACGTGGAAAAGCAGCATTATCATCTCAGGATGTTTTCTGTAAGGAAGCAATGGAAGCTGTTCCAAAACCATCTCACGGATATCAGGGAAGAGTGTTTATTCCGGCAGAACCTGTAGAATAAATAGCATTACGGTAAGAGCAGTTATTGTGTGAGGGAGGATGGGCTATGAATAATAAAATTTTATTTGCGGATTTGGATCGTACATTATTGTGTGATGATAAGTCGATTTCTGAAAAGAACCGGGCTGCAATACAGAAAATGTTAGAGCGTGGACACTATTTTGTTCTGGCAACCGGACGACCGGTAGAGTCAGGGAGAATTGTTGTGAAAGATCTTGGGCTGACCAGTCCGGGATGTTATATGATCGCCTTTAACGGGGCAGTGATCTATGACTGTGCGGCAGACCGTGTGCTTTATAAAAGTGCACTTCCAATCGAGGTTGCGCAGGAGATTTTTGACCGGGCGCATAAAGCCGGCATCTATGCGCAGACCTACAATACCGTAGACATTGTGACAAAACGGCACACAAAAGAACTGGATTATTATGTTGAGCGTTCTCATATGACCTACAAACTCACAAGAAGAATTTCGGATTGTCTGGATTCGGAACCTCAGAAAGTCATTCTGATCCATCTGGAGGATGATGAAAAATTAAAACGTTTCCAGAAAGCAAATGCTGCCTGGGCGAAAGGAAAATGCAACTCCTTTTTCTCCTGCAAAGAGTATCTGGAGTATTGTCCAGTCAACACGGACAAAGGAACCGGTGCACAGTATCTGGTGAAATTGTTAAATATTCCACATACCAGCACGGTTGCGATCGGAGATGAGCAGAACGACATTCCGATGATCCAATCCGCACATATTGGTATCGCTATGAAGAACGGGATCGATGATATCAAGAAAGCCGCTGATTATGTTACGGAAAATGATAACAACCATGATGCAATCGCGGAAGTGATCGAGAAGTTTATTTTATAAAAAAAGAGAAGCTTACCGTTGATATGTAAGCTTCCTTTTTTTATCTGCCGGCTTTTATCGTTTCTAAAACAGAGTAAGGAATATACAGATGTCCCCGTCCTTTGCCAAGAGCGATATCCGGTTTGTTTGAGCCGTGGAAATCAGAGCCACCGCTGATAAGTAGTCCGTTTTCCCTTGCAAGACGTTTCATCTGCTGTTCTTCTCCGGTGGCGTAGGTGGAGTAGATTGCTTCTAACCCGTCAAGTCCCGCCGGGTTCAGCTCGTCGATCATTTTCTGGAGATTGGTGTTACTCAGACCGTAGAGCAGAGGGTGAGCTAAAATGGCAGTTCCTCCGGCTTCTTTGATGAGACGCACGGCATCGGTGGAAGCGACTTTCAACCTGCCGACATAACATTTGCAGTGATCGCCGATATAACGGTCGAAGGCTTCGCGGACACTCTTGATCTGACCATGTTCATACAGGAAACGTGCAATGTTAGCACGTGTAATCACGCAGTCCGGATTTTCAGCCACCAGTTCTTCCATCGTAATGGAAAGCCCTTCCTTCCGGAGTGCCTCCACCATAAGTGCATTGCGCTCACTGCGGCATTTCCGGTATTCGGCTGTCTTTTTCAGAAGCTGCTCATTTTCGATATCAATATATAACCCCACGATATGGACTTCTTTTCCGTGATAATCTGTGGAGAGTTCGATGCCCGGTATCAGTTCAATCCCGGCAGAAGCTGCGCAGGGCATTGCTTTGCCCACACCCTGGCAGGTGTCATGGTCTGTCAGTGCAAATGCCGCCAGCCCGGCTTTCTTTGCCTCAGCCACCAGATCTTCGGGTGTGAAAGTTCCGTCTGATTCGGTGGAATGTACATGTAAATCGATAATTCTGTGATCCATAGTTTATTTGTCAATACCTTTCATGGTTCTTGTATTTTAAAAAAATTTTTATGATATTAAGAAGAGTGTACTAAATGGCAACGCAAAATGCAAATACTGATGCTAAATTTATAAAATTTCATTCGAGAAAATTTATAAAATGCAAAAAATATACTTGACGAAATGAGTGTGTGTATGTTATATTGTCAGAGTTGTTGAAAACAAAGTAGAGTATCCACTCTCACCGGAGCACAAATTTACAGTGTCTCATGGTTTAATACCTCAAACGTCGCTTATGCGTATTTGATTGATTGTGGATAGTCTGCCTATCCACTTTTTTTATGTGGAAGCATGAAAAATTATTTTGGAGGTGCAATACCATTAGCGAGTTAATGATTAATGAACAGATCAGAGACAAAGAAATTCGTCTGATCGGAGAAAACGGAGAACAGCTTGGCATTATGTCAGCGAGAGAAGCTATGAAGCTTGCTGAGGAAGCAGAACTTGACTTAGTTAAAATCGCTCCAACTGCAAAACCACCTGTCTGCAAGATTATCGATTACGGTAAGTATCGTTATGAACTGGCAAGAAAAGAAAAAGAAGCCAAAAAGAAACAGAAAGTGGTTGAGCTGAAAGAGATTCGCTTGTCACCGAATATTGATTTAAATGATCTGAATACCAAAATGAACGCTGCAAAGAAGTTTTTATCCAAGGGAGATAAAGTGAAGATCACTTTGAGATTCCGCGGACGTGAAATGGCTCATATGAATGCAAGTAAACACATTCTCGATGATTTCGCAGAAAGCTTATCTGACACAGCAGTAGTGGAAAAAGCACCAAAGGTTGAAGGAAGAAGTATCAGCATGGTGTTGGCAGAAAAGAAATAATTATTTTAAGGAGGAATCTATCATGCCAAAAATGAAAACAAGCAGAGCAGCTGCAAAACGTTTCAAAGTTACAGGAACAGGAAAATTAAAAAGAAGTAAAGCTTATAAGAGACATATCTTAACAAAGAAAACAACAAAAAATAAGAGAAATCTTAGAAAACCAGCAATGGTTGATGCAACAAACGTTAAGAATATGAAGAAGATTTTACCATACGCATAGGAATCATGTAAGGAGGAATAAAAAATGGCAAGAGTAAAAGGCGGTTTAGGCGCTAAAAAAAGACATAATAGAACTTTAAAATTAGCAAAAGGTTACAGAGGCGCTAGATCTAAACAGTATAGAGTAGCAAAACAGTCAGTTATGAGAGCCTTAACAAGTTCTTATGCTGGTAGAAAAGAAAGAAAGAGACAGTTCCGTCAGTTATGGATCGCTCGTATCAACGCAGCAGCAAGAATGAACGGAATCTCTTACAGCCAGATGATGCACGGATTAAAAGTATCCGGTATCGATATCAACCGTAAAATGTTAGCAGAGATGGCAGTTAACGATGCAGCCGGATTTGCAGCACTTGCAGAAGTAGCTAAGAAAGCAGTTGCTTAATAGAAATTTAAAAACCTCGGAAACGTTATGTTTTCGAGGTTTTTCTTTATAAAAATCAAATAAAAGATTCTGAATTACTCAGTCCTGCCACTACGCAGATCTTAAACGAGATTCAAAATCTTTCTAATAGAAATGTAACATCAACAGTACAGAATATCAATAAAAAATGAAGATACTGGCAGTGTATTCAAAATTGACAAATTTATAAATATAGCATATAATAATTTCTAGCAAGAGAACCGAAAGCTAGTGGCACCTAGCCGTCGGTAAATATGAGTTAAAAAGATAACGCCTTAGTTTACCAGACTGGGGGCGTTATTTTTTGTGTCGTAAAATTGTGACAACAAGAGTAATAACAGCACAAAGCATAATTACGAAAGTGAAAAGATCACTGTATGTAACCATTGGCACCAACCTCCTTTAAGTATCCGGCGGTAAGTACCTCGCCCCTTCAGTTCCCTTAGCCAAAAGTATATCATAAGTTATAATATTATAATAGATGTTATCTATGAAATATCCTGCTTATGCAGATTCCGAAACTCCGACGGCGACATTTCCTTCATTTTATGAAAGGTTTTCGAAAAATAAAGTCCATTGTCAAACCCGATCGAATTTGCAATTGCTGTAACAGAGAGATCCGAATGTTCCAGCAGATAGCACGCCTGTTTCATACGAAAATCCGTAAGATATTCTTTCGGAGACTGACCAAGTACTGATTCAAAGGAACGAAACAACTGGCTTCGGCTCAGTCCTACATAGGCGGAAATATCCTCCACTGTAATATGGTAAGAATAATTGGAAGAAATATATTCAATCCCCTTTTGTACATAGCTGTTAGCAGAGTTTTGCGTCGTGTTTGTCGTTGCTCCATGCATGAAAAGTGCGAGCATGGTATAAAGGCGGCCGGTCATTTCCACGGCGTGCTCAAACTCATTTCCTCTGGCATCATAAATATGGAGAATCTGCCTGTGAATGGATCCGCCCAGTGGTGTGTGCTCGATAACAGGTCTTTCTGTTGAAAAATCTGTCGCTTTTAAGATCATGGAAGCGTCACTTCCGGTAAATCCTACCCATGCATACTCCCACGGATCGGTTTCATCCGCAAAATACAATACTTCCGTGTTCGGATAGACGAGAAAAGAATCTCCTGCCTGCAGCGTGAAAGTTGTATTTTTGATTTTATAATATCCCTTTCCGGAAATGATATAATGAATCAGATAATGGTCACGGATTCCGGGACCCCACTGGTAGAGTGGATCGCATTTTTGGAATCCTACATTGTAGACTGACAGTGACACAAGTTCTTTTTCGGTCACTTTGTAGGAATTTTTATAATTTTGATTCATAAAAAAATTTACCTCCCTGCAGTAAGATGAAAATTATGACAATCGTAAATATTTATTCATAAAATAAAAAGATATTTTCTGTACCATAAGATGTTGTATTTATATGTATTATATAAAGCATGAAATGAACATGCAACATTTTTACATATAATTTACACATTTTAGTCTATACAATTTCTGCCGGGTGCGTTAATATGTATCCATAGGAAAGGTTAATGAAGCTTCGCAAAACAAGGAGGATTATTATGGCAATTTTAGTTACAGGAGGCGCCGGATATATCGGAAGCCACACATGTGTAGAATTACAGAATGCAGGATATGACGTAGTCGTATTAGATAACTTAAGCAACTCATCTGAGAAATCTTTAGACAGAGTAAAGGCGATCACAGGAAAAGACGTAAAATTTTATAAAGGAGATATTTTAGACAGAGATATCTTAAATAAGATTTTCGAAAACGAGCAGATTGACAGCTGCATCAACTTCGCCGGTCTGAAAGCAGTCGGTGAGTCTGTTGCAAAACCTTGGGAATATTACAATAACAATATTGCAGGTACTTTGACATTGGTTGACGTGATGAGACAGCACAACTGTAAAAACATTATTTTCTCATCCTCTGCAACGGTATACGGTGATCCGGCAGAGATCCCGATTACAGAGAACTGCCCAAAGGGACAGTGCACCAATCCATACGGCTGGACAAAATCTATGTTAGAGCAGATTTTAACAGATATCCAGAAAGCGGATCCGGAATGGAATGTCATTTTACTCCGTTATTTCAATCCGATCGGAGCACATAAGAGCGGTACAATGGGAGAAAATCCAAATGGTATTCCAAACAACTTAATGCCATATGTAACACAGGTTGCAGTAGGCAAACTGAAAGAACTCGGCGTGTTCGGTAACGATTACGATACACCGGACGGAACAGGTGTGAGAGATTACATCCACGTAGTTGACCTTGCCATCGGTCATGTAAAAGCTTTAAAGAAAATTCAGGAGAATGCAGGACTTTGCATCTATAACCTCGGTACAGGACACGGTTACAGTGTATTGGATATCGTGAAAAACTTCGAGAAAGCAACCGGGGTGAAAATTCCTTATGTCATCAAACCAAGACGTCCGGGCGATATCGCAACCTGCTACTGTGATCCGACCAAAGCAAAAGAAGAACTTGGCTGGGAAGCACAGTACGGTATCGAAGATATGTGTGCAGATTCGTGGAGATGGCAGAAAAATAATCCAAATGGTTACGAGGACTAATAAAAATCATGGCATCAGAGTTATTAAAAAGAAGTGAAGTAAAAGAGGCGGATACATGGAATGTAAAAGACATGTATCCGACCACTGAAGCATGGGAAAATGAATTAAAAATTATCACAGGGATTGTCGATAAAATTGCTTCATATGAGGGTAATGTTACCGCAACCGCTGAAAATCTCCTGATTGTTTTAGAACATCTGGCAAATGCAGGAGAAAAAATTGAGAAAGCGTTCAATTATGCAGAGCGTCTTTTTGACGAGGATCAGACCAACACCACACATCAGGCGATGTCCGCAAAAGTATATTCCCTTTATGCGGCAATGGGAAGCAAAACTGCGTTTGTAGACCCTGAGATCATTGCAGCGACGGATGAGACGTTAGAAGCATTTTACAAAGAATTGCCAGCGCTGGAACTTTACAGAAAGCAGATTGCGGAAATCCGCAGAATGAAAGAACACTGCCTCTCAGCAGAGAAGGAAAAGCTGCTTGCAATGACGGCTGAGATGAGCCAGACACCGGCAGATACGTTTTCCATTTTAAACAATGCTGACCTTGTATTCCCGGAGATTGAGGATGAAAACGGAGAGAAAGTCCGCATTACCCACGGTCGTTACGGACAATTTTTACAGTCTGCAGACAGACGTGTGCGCAAAGATGCTTTTGAGAATTTATATCAGACCTACAAACAGTTTCTGAATACATCTGCAAGCCTTTACTGCGGTAATGTAAAGCAGCAGGTATTTCACGCAAAAGCAAGAAAATACGTTTCCTCTCTGGAGTGTGCGGTTGATGCAAACAATGTTTCTTCGAGTGTTTATCACAATCTGATCGACACGGTGAACAAGAACCTTGACAAAATGCACCAGTATGTTTCCTTGCGTAAAAAGTGCCTCGGTGTCGGGGAACTTCATATGTATGACATTTATACACCGATGATCGCGGATGTTGCAAAGAAGATTTCTTTTGAAGAAGCAAAAGAAACCGTATTAAAGGCACTTGCACCGTTGGGCGAGGACTATGTCAATAAAGTAAAAGAAGGTTTTGAAAACCGCTGGATCGATGTCTATGAGAATCAGGGAAAGAGAAGCGGTGCATATTCTGCCGGAGCATATGGCTGTCATCCTTATGTATTGTTGAATTACAACGGTACACTGGATGATATGTTTACGCTGGCACATGAGATGGGACATGCAATGCATTCGAACTATTCCAACGAGGCGCAGCCTTATATTTATGCCGGATATAAAATTTTTGTGGCAGAGGTTGCCTCTACCTGCAATGAGATTCTTCTGATGGAATATCTGTTGAAAAATACAACCGACAAAAAAGAGCGTGCATATCTTTTGAACCATTATCTTGACAGCTTTAAGGGAACTGTTTACCGTCAGACACAGTTTGCAGAATATGAAATGCTCACCAATAAAATGTATGAGGACGGAGAGAGCCTGACCGCAGATAATCTGAGCAGCGTATATCTGGAACTCAATAAAAAATATTACGGATCAGACATTATTTCTGATGAACAGATTGCATATGAATGGGCAAGAATCCCACATTTTTATTACAATTTCTATGTTTATCAGTATGCGACAAGCTATTGTGCAGCATTTTCTGTGGCGCATAAGATTTTGGAAGAAGGCACTCCTGCAGTAGAACGTTATAAAAAGTTCTTATCCGGTGGCTGCTCTATGGCTCCGGTCGAACTGCTTAAGATTGCAGGTGTCAATCTGGAAACACCGGCTCCAATCCAGGATGCATTAAATGCATTCGGTGAGATCATCAAAGAGATGGAAACGCTGGTGGAAGACTAAACAATAGAATAGACAAAAAAGCTGCAGCCTTGACTTTATTTCGTCAAAGCTGCAGTTTTTTATATGGATCATACAAATATGTTCTGTCCTTTTTGTTTCAGCTGAACCAGAAAATAAATATAAATCACATCTGCCACAAAACAAATGAAGCCTGTAATGAATGTGTAAGCGTGGATACTGCCAGCTCCACACAGAATTGTTATAGGAAGTATCCAATATGAAATATCCCAGAGTTACACATTAAATTAAAAAATGTAAATTATAGTTGAAAAAGTAAAAATAACTGATATAATAATTAATAACCAATATATTAAAAATATAATTGTTATCAATTATTAAAAAGGAGAAAAATAATGACATATGAATGATTTAAGTACAAGGCAGGAGAAACTGATGAATTGGCTATGGGAGTACAATAACCCCCTTACTTCAACTGAAATGGCAGAAAAATTAGAACCAGAGGGTTGGAATCGAGTAACTTTACTGAAAGCTGTACAGTTTTTAACAGACAACGGATATTTGGAAGTTGTAGGATTTGAAAAGTCTGCAAAGACTTATGCTAGGAAGTTATTTCCGGCAATTACAAAAGAAGAATATTATTCAACAGTACTTATGAATAAAGGAATTAACAGCAATTCGTTAGCAGAAATTACAGCAGCATTTTTAGGTGTCAGTAAGAAGAAAAAGAAAGATAAAGATGCTCAGGTAATATCCAAGTTGGAAGAAATTATTGCTGAACTTCGTATGGATAATGAGAAAGATATGTAGGCGGATATATGCAGATTACATTTTTTTCAATTTGGATGACAATATTGTGGAGCAGTATTCTTATACTATTGTTTTATGTATTGAGAACAAAAACACCACTTCTTGGCATATGCAGTATTTCAGGAATAATTGTTATGTATCTGTTTTGTTTTATTCGAATGATGTTTCCAATAGAATTTTTTTGGACAAAAGTTATTGCAGCACCGCAAATATACAATAAAATATACGATTTCTTTTCTTATAAATTCGACATAGGACCAGAATTACATATTTATGAATGGGTGTTGGCAATATCACTTACGGGAACGGTATTTATTATATTGTATACAGTGAATCAGTATATAAAAGTAAGTAGATATTTTAACAGTTTAGAAACGATAACGGAACAAAGAATGTTAGATATTCTGAATAATGTATCAGAAGATAAAAATCCGGCTATTGTGCAAACAGCAGCAATACAAATACCATGTTGTATTGGAGTTTTTGATAAGCGCATTCTCCTTCCGGATAAACCGTATACGGAAAGGGAATTGTACTATATCCTTCTTCATGAATGTTCCCATTTACAAAACAATGATTATTTAATCAAGACACTGATAAATATAATGTGTGCATTTTTTTGGTGGAATCCTTTTGCATATTTATTGAAAAAAGATTTGAACCAGAGTTTGGAGATAAGATGTGACAATCTTGTTGTAAAAAACTTAAATAAGCAGCAAAGATGTGAGTATCTTGAGGTCATGCTTAACGAATTTAAGTATAATTCAGAGTTGTTGGACTTTAAGAAGGAAAAAAGAATGATGTTGTATTTGTTGGAAAATCATTCAGATAAGTTGATTGAACGATTTAGACTGGTTGCGAATAATAAGCAGCAATCTGTGCAAATTGGGAAATTGTCTGCATGGATATTGTCAGGGTGTCTGCTTATCTTTTCGTATTCATTTGTTATCCAAAGCAAATATGAGGTGGCTGAAAACGAGATTGAAATAGATAGGAATACCTTTGAAGTGAATACTGAAAATTCATATATTATCAAAAAGAAAGATGGAAGTTACAGTTTTTATAATCATGGTAATAAAATGCCTATTGAAAAAGAAAGTACAAAGATGTTAATTCAGAGTGGATTTAGAGTGAGAGAGGAAAGGAAAAATGAGAAAGAAAATTGAAATATTAGGTTTAATGTTGTTGCTTGTATTTACACCAATTACGATAAGTAGTGTAGAAAACATGATGATACCTATACAGGGTGTAGTAGAACCGAAAGCAGATGTGATAGTAACAAAATATAGAAATTATCATGGTACTTTACAATATCGCCGTTGGAATGAAACAAGAGGATACTGGGTGGATAAAGAGTGGATTACATTGAAATAAAAAGAAGTATTGTATCAAATGAATGCATATAAAAGTTAGATATGTGTTTTCAAGTTTATAAAAATATATGGTTAAGGAGGGGATACAGAAAAATATAATTGTAATAAGTTGATAAAACATACATTTCTTGAAAAATTATGCATATATGAAAATTAAGTGTTGATGCGAGACAAACTAAATATTAATAATATCAAGACAGTTATGAGATGATTTCTACTTTATATGTGATAGATAGTGTCAAATGACCTATGAAAAAACTGAGCAAAAGAAAAAGGCTCAGATGAA
>DXQT01000025.1 GCA_019411365.1 Roseburia sp. | reverse complement strand
AAGAGAGAAAGACTAAATTCAGCATAGATGTGGAATTTAAAATTTCATTCAAGGAAAAACAGTCGATTTACGGAAAAATATTGACGAGCATGAACTTTCGCTTTATAATAAATTTATCTATGCATATAATCATTTTACGAGAAAGGGCATGGTTATTTTATGATAAAAAGCATGACCGGATTTGGTCGATGTGAAGTGACCGAAGGAAACCGTAAATATACGGTTGAGATGAAATCCGTAAATCACCGTTATCTGGATGTGAATATCAAGATGCCGAAGGCGTTGAATTTCTTTGAGAGCACGATCCGCAATCTGCTGAAAGAATATATGGAGCGCGGCAAGGTAGATCTGTATATCACATTCGAGGATTTTTCCGAAGATAATTTCTGTTTGAAATACAACGAAGAATTGGCCGGTGAATATTTAAAACACCTGACTGCAATGGCAGACAAGTTTGGATTAGACAATGATATCAAAGTCAGCACCTTATCCAGATACCCGGATGTTTTCACGATGGAACAGGTGGAGACAGACGAGAATGAACTATGGGCAGGGCTTGAGAAAGCACTCCGCGGTGCGGCAGAACAGTTTGTGGAGAGCCGTATCAAAGAGGGAGAGCATTTGAAGAATGATCTCTGTGCAAAGCTTGACAATATGCTGAACTATGTTGATTTTATCGAGGAGCGTTCTCCAATCATTATGAAGGACTATAGAGAACGTCTTGAGAACAAAGTGAAAGAGCTGTTGGAAGATAAACAGATCGATGACGCGAGAATTGCCACAGAGGTGACGATTTTTGCAGATAAGATCTGTGTGGATGAGGAGACTGTCCGCCTGAGAAGCCATATCAAAGCAACGAAAGATGCTTTGGAGGCTGGTGGCAGCATCGGACGCAAGTTAGATTTCATTGCGCAGGAGATGAACCGCGAAGCGAATACGATTCTTTCCAAGGCAAATGATCTGGAAATCTCTGATACCGGGATCAACCTGAAAACGGATATCGAAAAAGTCAGGGAACAGATCCAGAATATCGAATAGGAACGATTTTATGGCAAAGTTAATGAATATCGGATTTGGCAATATGGTCAACACCGATAAGATCGTCAGCATTATCTCTTCGGATTCTGCACCGGCAAAGCGTATGATCTCCAGGGGAAAAGAGCAGGAGATTTTGATCGATGCGACGCAGGGAAGAAGAACCAAGAGTGTGATTTTTACCGAAAATAATAAAATAATATTGTCTGCATTGCAGCCGGAGACGCTTGCCGGCCGGTTTAATGGCAATGCATCGGAGGGTGACTATGATACAAAAGAGTAAAGGAATTTTAATTGTACTTTCCGGCTTTTCCGGTTCTGGAAAAGGAACCATTATGAAAGAACTCATGAAGAAATATTCGGAGCAGTATGCGTTGTCCATCTCTGCAACTACCCGTTCTCCAAGACCGGGAGAGACAGACGGTGTGGAATATTTTTTTAAGACAAAAGAGCAGTTTGAGAAAATGATAGCCGATGATGAACTGATCGAGTATGCAAAATATGTCGACAACTATTACGGAACACCGAAGGCATATGTAGAGGAACAGCTCGCTGCCGGAAAAGACGTTATTCTGGAGATTGAGATTCAGGGAGCCTTAAAAGTGAAGGAGAAGTTCCCGGACACACTGTTGATGTTTGTCACACCGCCGAGCGCAGAGGAGTTAAAGAACCGTCTGGTCGGAAGGGGAACAGAGGAGATGAGTGTCATCGAATCGAGACTTTCCAGAGCAGTTGAGGAGGCGCAGGGAATTGAAGCTTACGATTATCTCATCGTAAACGATAAGCTTGATGCGTGTGTGGAAGAAGTACATTCCATCATCCACAATGAGCATTTCCGTGTTTCCAGAAATCTGTCTGCAATTTATGATATGAGACACCAGTTGACTGCTTTTTCGAAAAAAGATTAAAATAATGTTTGCAAAAACATACAAAAAAGCTTACATTAGATATCGGAAATCAGATATCTTTGATAAAAATAAATGAAAATGAATCAGCCGCAAGGCAGAAGAGAGGTAATATTATGATCCATCCATCCTATGTTGAATTAATGAAAGTTGTAAATAACAATGTGGAATTTGGTGAGGAACCAGTTGTTAACAGCCGTTATTCCCTTGTGATCGCTGCTGCAAAGAGAGCACGTCAGATCATTGCGGGAGATGAACCAATGGCAGACAAGATCACATGTCCAAAGCCATTGTCCATCGCTGTAGAAGAACTTTACGAGGGCAAAGTAAAGATCATTCCAGACACAGAAGATGAGGAGTAAAGAAAACCCGTCAGGGCTGCCGCACTTTTGAACGCAATTGTGCGACAGCCCTTTTGCCATAATTAATGTAGAAAGAGAGAATCGAATGAAATTATTATTTGTATCCCTCGGATGCGACAAAAACTTAGTAGACACAGAATTTATGCTTGGAATGCTCCGTGATGACGGAATCGAGATCACGAATGATGAGACAGAGGCAGATATTATCATCGTCAACACCTGCTGCTTTATCAATGATGCCAAGGAAGAGAGTGTCAACACCATTTTAGAGATGGCAGAGTACAAAAAGACCGGTCCGTTAAAGGCTTTGATCGTAACCGGATGTCTTGCACAGCGCTACAAGGAAGAGATCAAGACCGAGATCCCGGAGGTGGATGCTATACTTGGAACCAATTCCTACGAGGATATCGTAAAAGCTGTACATGAGGCGCTTGGCGGTACTTTTTATGAGAATTTCAAAACATTGGAGGGACTGCCGTCTATCCATACAAAGCGAAGCGTGACAACCGGTGGCCATTTCGCATATTTAAAGATCGCAGAGGGCTGTAACAAACGCTGTACTTACTGTATCATTCCATATATCCGCGGCAATTACCGCAGTGTACCGATGGAAGATCTGATCGGCCAGGCAAAAGAGCTTGTTGCAAACGGCGCAAAAGAGCTCATTTTAGTTGCCCAGGAAACAACTCTTTACGGTATTGACCTCTACGGTGAAAAATCATTGCACAAATTGCTGGACGAATTAAATAAGATCAATGGTTTATTCTGGATCCGCATTATGTACTGTTATCCGGAAGAAATCTATGAAGACTTAATTGATTCCATGATCCGCAACGAGAAAGTCTGCCATTACCTTGATATCCCGATCCAGCATTCCAATGACACAATGTTAAAGCGCATGGGACGAAGAACAAGTCATGACGATCTGGTTCGTATCATCACACATTTGAGAGAGCGTATCCCGGATATCACATTGAGAACTACGTTGATCTGTGGTTTCCCTGGCGAGACACAGGAGATTCACGAGGAACTCATGCAGTTTATCAATGACATGGAGTTTGACCGGTTGGGAGCATTCACCTACTCACCGGAGGAGGGAACTCCGGCTGCTGCCTTCGAAGATCAGGTGGATGAGGAACTGAAGAAGGACTGGCAGGCAGATGTCATGGAACTTCAGGAGGAAGTGATCTTTGATAAAAATGAAGAGATGAAGGGCAGAGAACTTTATGTGTTTATCGAAGGACAGGTAGAGGATGATAATGCCTATGTTGGAAGAACCTACCGGGATGCACCGGATGTGGATGGATATATTTTCATCAACACGGACGAAACCCTTATGACCGGTGACATTGTTAAAGTAAAAGTCACAGGCGCTTATGAGTATGATTTAATTGGAGAAATCTGTCAGTAGATTTCGGAAAGAAGGAAAAATTATGAATTTACCTAACAAATTAACAACTTTTCGTGTAATTCTTATTCCATTTTTTGTATTTTTTATGCTTGCACCAGATATGACAGGCATCAATCATTACATTGCTGCTGCAATCTTTATTGTGGCAAGCCTTACCGATCTTCTGGATGGTAAAATTGCAAGAAAGTACAATCTTGTCACAAACTTTGGAAAGTTTATGGATCCTTTGGCGGACAAGCTTCTGGTGTGTTCTGCGATGATCTGTCTGATTCAGACCGGACAGCTTGCAGCATGGATTGTTGTTATTATTATTGCAAGAGAATTTATCATCAGCGGATTCCGTTTGATCGCGTCTGACAATGGAGTTGTCATTGCAGCAAGTTACTGGGGCAAATTTAAAACTACATTCCAGATGCTTATGGTGATCGTGCTTATTTTAAATATTCAGATGTCATTTTTCCAGATTCTGGGCGTGATTCTTACCTATGTTGCCCTGATTCTTACAGTTGTGTCATTAATTGATTACATTGTAAAGAACAAAGATGTTCTAAAAGAACAGAACTAAGAACGATAAAGCATAATAGATTTTCTGAAAATAAGGAGAACCGAAAAATATGAGAATTATTGCTGGTACAGCAAGAAGCCTGCCTTTGAAAACGATTGAAGGCATGGACACAAGACCGACAACAGACCGTATCAAAGAAACGTTATTTAATATGCTTCAGAATGATGTTCCGGGTTCGTATTTTCTTGATCTGTTTGCAGGAAGCGGACAGATCGGTTTGGAGGCAGTGAGCCGTGGCGCAAGATATGCTGTTTTTGTGGAAAATAACAAAAAAGCGTGTACATGTATTGAGGACAATATTCATTTTACGAAGTTTGACAGGGAAACAAAATTACTTCAGAGCGATGTCATTTCTGCCATCCGCAGCATGGAAGGAAAGTATAAGTTTGATGTCATTTTCATGGATCCTCCGTACAAGCACGAGTATGAAAAAGAAGTTTTGGAATGTTTAAAAGATTCCTCTATTTTAAAAGAAGATACGCTGATCATTGTCGAGGCATCTTTGGACACTTCTTTTGATTATTTAAGTGAGCTTGGTTTTACATTAAAAAAATTAAAAACATATAAGACAAATGTTCACGCTTTTATTACAAAGGCAGAATAAATCATCATAATTTCTATCATTGGAATTATGATTTGCAGTCTGGAAAGGCAAATACATTATGAAAAAGGCAATTTATCCTGGCAGTTTTGATCCACTGACCTTAGGACATGTTGATATTATCAAAAGGGCATCTAATATTGTAGATGAACTCGTTGTCGGAGTGCTGAACAATAGTGCAAAAAACTCATTGTTTTCTCTGGATGAACGTGTTAGTATGATTAAAGAGATGACAAAAGATCTTCCAAATGTGTCTGTTACATCGTTTGACGGACTTTTGGTAGAGCATATGAAGCAGATTGATGCTACGATTATCGTGCGTGGTCTGCGTGCAGTGACAGATTTTGAGTATGAATTGCAAATTGCACAGACGAATCATGTAGAGAATCCAGAAGTTGAGACGATTTTTTTGACGACCAGCCTTCAGTATTCCTACTTAAGTTCCACGATCGTGAAGGAATTCGCATCCTACGGAGGCGATATTTCCAAGTTTGTTCCTGCACAGTTTATAGACAGAATTTATGCAAAATATAACATATCGAAATAAGGAGTGTTTCCTATGGCAAGCAGAATCGAACAGATTATAGAAGAAATCGAAGAGTATATTGACGGTTGTAAATATCAGGCGTTATCCTCTTCAAAAATTATTGTGAACAAGGACGAGTTAGAAGAACTTTTAAATGAACTCCGTTCCAAAACACCGGAAGAGATCAAACGTTATCAGAAGATCATCAGCAACAAAGAGGCTATTTTAGCAGATGCACAGGCAAAGGCAGATGCGATCATTGCAAAAGCCCAGGTGAAAACGGACGAGCTTGTAAGTGAACATCAGATCATGCAGCAGGCATATGCGCAGGCAAACGAAGTTGTTATGATCGCGACCAAGCAGGCACAGGAAATTTTAGATAATGCGACCAACGATGCAAACAATATCCGTATGGGCGCTATGCAGTATACAGATGATATTTTAAGAAATCTGGAGATATCAATCTCTCATGCAATGGATTCTGCAAAGGCAAGACATGAGAATTATATGTCATCACTGCAGGAGTTTTATGATGTTGTATCTTCCAACCGTGCAGAATTAAATCCGGCGGCAGAGGATGCTGTTTCAGACAACACAGAGAATCTGCCTAAGATTGACATTTCTTCTGATATGTTAAAATAAAAATACACTGACTGCGACAGCGAGCAGGAAAGTACATAGTGTGAGAAACAGTTTTACAAGACAGTATTTTTTCATGGACAGAGAGGTTCCTTTTACCATGGAAGATGTCTGGGCGATACCGCTTAATCCACCGAAGGCGGTGGCGGTCATTGCAAGGATATATTTGGTTTGAATACTCCAATCTGTGTTGGCGAGACAGTTGATCCCGTTGGTGATCTCAAGAACGTTTTCCAACAGGATCAGGACAGGCTTTGGCAACGGAAGCTTTTCTACCAGTGAGATCAGAATTGAGAATAGCATGATATATCCACCGATCCTGACAAGTGTTTCGAAACCGTTCATAATGGCGGCATCTATGATCTTAAAAGTTATTTGAGATTGGGATGCCGTTTTTTTCTGCCTGTTTTCCTCTTTTTTTCTGTGCAATAATAACATACCGAGTATCAGTGCAGGGGTATATAGGATGAAAATACTGATTCCGAACATTCCTGTGAGCTGTAACTGCTGCAACAAAATATAACTTCCGATAAAAACCGGACTGATGTTATTGGTGATGTAAAATAAAATTTCAGCCTCTTTCGGATGAATTTTATTTGCCTTTAAAAGTTCGGCGCAGTTTTTGCTTCCCATTGGAAAGCCGAATAAAAAACCGCTGCACAAAATAAATACGCCTTCCCCGCTGACAGGCATAAAGAAACGGAAATATTTCGTCAGGTGCTTTGTGAGGGCATCCATGTAGCCAGAATGAATCAAAACATTGGATATTATGGCGAAGGGCAGAAGGGTGGGAAGCACTTTTTCATACCAGAGCATCAGACCATTTCTGGATGCATTTACAGCATCTGCCGGATAAAGCAGGATATATGCAGTTAAAATAAGAATGGCAAAGCATATAAATTTCTTTTTCATAGTAAAATATATTGTTTTGAATTGTAAAAAATGTAATTTGTTTGTAACTTTCGTAACATTTATCAGGAAAGAGTGGGGATGTGATTTTGCTGCAACAGAGATTTCTTCGTAATCTGTTACTTTTTATGCTGGTGGTTCTTATTAATGTATATCTTGGAATCTACATTGATAGTGAAGTGCTTAAGAAAAACTGTTTTCCTTATGAAACAGCGTTTGAAAATTTCCGGGATGAAGAAGTATCAGAAGAGGTAATAAATTCTTTTCTGTATGATTCGGAACCTATGGAAGAGAGTGATATTACGGAACAGAAAATCAAATCTGTAAAGTATGCAGACTTCGCAAAGCTCAGTGAATACCTTGCAATGTACTTCGCCTTAAATAATACCTGTTCGGATTCTGATTTATTAGAAGAAAATATTTCTTTTGTGAAAGAACATCAGCCGGAAAAATTTGAACGGATCCAAAGCAAGATTGAAGCGATGTGGACGGATGCGGTTTTGTTTCCGGTAGGAGCAATTGAAAATGAACCCGGAGCAACCGTGGACTTTGCAAATTCATGGCGACAGAGCAGAACCTTTGGAGGAGACCGGTTCCATGAAGGCTGTGATATTATGGCATCTGTGAACAAGCGTGGTATTTATCCGATTTACAGCGTATCGGATGGGGTTGTGGAAAATATCGGATGGCTGCGGCTTGGCGGTTACCGCATTGGAATCCGGAGCAGGCATGGCGCTTATTTTTATTATGCACATCTCTCGGATTATGCAAAAGATTTCCAGATCGGAGAAGAAGTGAAAGCAGGAACTCTGATTGGCTTTATGGGAGATACCGGGTATAGCGATACTCCGGGTACAACCGGAAATTTTCCGGTGCATCTTCATTTTGGAGTGTATTTTGATGATGAATCCGGAAAGGAGTTTAGTGTGAACCCCTTCCCCTTGCTCCGTTATCTAAAATCATTGTAATAGAAAGCAGACCTATGCTAAAATAATTTTATACATTTTATGAAATTTGGAATGATCGATCAGGAAAATGCCACATCATTACAGACAATAGAAAAAGGAAAGAACGAACTTATGCGCTTGGATAAATTTTTAACAGAGATGGGTCTTGGTACCCGCTCAGAAGTAAAGAAGATTTTGAAAACAAAACAGATCACAGTCAATGGAGAGATCGTTACAAAACCAGAAACAAAGGTTGCACCGGAAAACGACCAGATATCTTATAAAGGTGAACCGGTCACTTACTGTGAATACGAATATTATCTTTTTTATAAACCGGCAGGGTGTGTGACTGCAACGGAAGATCAGCTGCATAAGACGGTTATGGATTACCTGACCGATACGGTGCGCTCTGATTTATTTCCAGTAGGACGGCTGGACATTGATACGGAAGGTCTGCTTCTGATCACAAATGATGGGGCTTTGGCACATGATCTGTTAAGCCCCGCAAAACATGTAGAAAAGACATACTATGCAGTTATCGATGGCGTAGTTACAGAAAAAGATGTCAACAGCTTTGAAAACGGGGTTGACATTGGAGAGGAAAAGCTGACAAAACCCGGCAAATTACGCATCCTAAAAAGTGAACCAGAATCAGAAATTGAGTTAACAATTACAGAAGGCAGATTCCATCAGGTGAAACGAATGTTTGAGGCAGTCGGAAAGAAGGTTTTATATTTAAAACGTATTTCTATGGGGCCATTGCAGCTTACCAATGATTTAAAGCCGGGAGAATATCGCCCGCTCACAGAGGAAGAGATTACTGCATTGAAAATTGTGAATAAATAAGTTATAATATTAAGGTTGCTATTTTGCAGAAAATTTTATTTTTAGATAGAAAGGTTATCACAAATGAGTCATGGATTTTTACCGATCAGTAAAGAAGATATGAAAGAAGCTGGCATCGAACAGCTTGACTTTGTATATATCTGTGGAGACGCTTACGTAGATCATCCATCTTTTGGACATGCCATCATTTCACGAATTTTGGAGGCTCATGGCTATAAAGTCGGGATCATTGCCCAGCCGGACTGGAAAGACAGAGAATCCATTAACCGGTTAGGCGAACCACGGCTCGGCTTTCTTGTTTCAGCCGGAAATATGGACTCCATGGTCAATCATTATTCCGTTTCCAAGAAAAGAAGAACCACGGATGCATTTACACCGGGCGGTGTGATGGGAAAAAGACCGGATTATGCCACGATTGTATATTGTAATCTGATTCGACAGACCTATAAACATAAGCCAATCATCATTGGTGGAATCGAGGCAAGCTTGCGTCGTCTGGCACATTATGATTACTGGTCAAATAAGTTAAAACGTTCCATTCTGCTCGATTCCGGTGCAGATCTTATCTCCTATGGAATGGGTGAACACAGTATCGTTGAGATTGCGGACGCTTTAGACAGCGGTCTGGATATTAAGGACATCACCTTCATTGATGGAACTGTTTATAAGACGAGAGACCGTGAGAGCATTTACGATGCAATCGAGCTGCCACATTTTGAGGCTTTAAAAGCAGATAAATTAGAGTATGCAAAGAGTTTTTACATACAGTACAGCAATACCGATCCTTTTTCCGGAAAACGGTTGTTCGAGACTTACGATGAAAAGCTGTTTGTCGTACAGAACCCACCGGCAAAACCATTGACACAGTCGGAGATGGATTCCGTTTACGCACTTCCTTATATGAGAGATTATCATCCTTCTTATAAAGAACTTGGCGGAGTTCCGGCGATTGAAGAAGTGAAATTCTCACTGATCAGCAACCGTGGCTGCTATGGTGGCTGCAGTTTCTGCGCGCTGACTTTCCATCAGGGAAGAATTATCCAGACGAGAAGCCACGAATCTATTTTAGCGGAGGCAAACAAGATCATCTGGGATCCTGACTTTAAAGGTTATATCCATGATGTAGGTGGTCCGACTGCGAATTTCCGTGCGCCGGCGTGCGACAAGCAAATGACAAAAGGTGCCTGTCCGCATAAGCAGTGTCTTTTCCCGAAGCCTTGCCAAAATTTAAAAGTGGATCATTCCGATTATCTGAAACTGCTCCGGAAACTGCGGGAGCTTCCAAATGTGAAGAAAGTATTCATCCGTTCGGGTATCCGTTTCGATTATCTGATTTATGATAATGACCGCACTTTTCTGCGGGAACTGTGTGAGCACCATGTCAGTGGACAGTTAAAGGTTGCACCGGAACACATTTCCGACGCAGTTTTAGAGAAAATGGGCAAGCCGGGTGTGGATGTCTATAACCGGTTTGTAAAAGCCTATAAAGATATGAATGAAAAGATTGGTAAAAAGCAGTATCTGGTTCCATATCTGATGTCCTCCCACCCTGGTTCCACCTTGAAGGAGGCAGTGGAGCTTGCGGAATTTTTGAGGGATCTGGGATATATGCCGGAGCAGGTGCAGGATTTTTATCCAACCCCTTCCACGATCTCAACCTGTATGTATTACACAGGTGTTGATCCGAGAAATATGCAGCCAATCTATGTCGCGGTCAATCCGCATGAGAAGGCAATGCAGCGCGCATTGATCCAGTACCGGAATCCGAAGAATTACGATCTTGTCTATGAGGCACTGGTAAAAGCAGGAAGGACAGATCTGATCGGATTTGATAAGAAATGTCTGATCCGTCCAAGACAGGGTGAGTATCAAAACCATGGGGAACGCAATATGCGCCATGATGGAAAAAAGGGCAGGACAGATCAGAAACCTGCAAAGAAAAAGACTATCCGGAATGTGCATAACAAGAAAGCCTCTGGAACGAACATGAATAAATCTGCAAAGAACCGTGCGGATCACAGCAATCCTCAAAGATCTGTCAAAAAGAAAAAATAAGAAAGAGAACCTGACTTTATATGAAACAGTTTACGATCAGCCCCAACGAATCCGGGCAGCGTTTTGACAAATATTTAAAAAAATTATTGAGCAATGCATCCGGCAGTTTTGTATACAAGATGCTACGCAAAAAGAATATCACCTTAAATGACCGCAAAGCAGATGGAACCGAAAAATTAAATGCGGGCGACCTTGTAAAATTATTTTTGTCCGATGAAACTTTTGAAAAATTTTCCGGTAAAGATGAGACAAATTCCGGCTACATGAAGTTAAAGTCCATTGATTCAGGCAGACTTCAGGTTGTTTATGAAGATGATGATGTGATCATTATTAACAAACCATCCGGGATGCTTTCCCAGAAGGCGGTTCCGGAGGATATTTCGGCAAATGAATATATTCTTTCTTATTTGATCCGAAAAGGTGCCTTAAGTGAGGAGCAGTTCAAAACATTTAAACCATCCATCTGCAACCGCTTAGACCGGAACACATCCGGGCTTTTGATCGCAGGAAAAACGTTAAAGGGACTTCAGACAATGGCGGAAGCGTTAAAAAAACGTACTGTCCAGAAATATTACCGTTGTATTGTAAAAGGAGAGCTACGCGAAAAAACGCATTTGAAAGGCTACCTGTCCAAAGATGAACAGAACAATAAGGTGAAAGTTGTTTCTCATATCCGCCCGGTGGAAAAAGCAGATTATCTGCCAATTGAAACGGAATACCGCCCGGTGGCAGTTTCGAATGGATATACGGAACTTGAAGTCCATCTTATTACCGGCCGATCCCACCAGATCCGTGCACATCTTGCGTCCATCGGTCATCCAATCGTCGGGGATGGGAAATATGGTGATCTGAGAACGAACGAACGTTTCCGTAAAGAGGTTCATGTTCGTTCTCAACTGCTTCATGCTTACCGTATTGTATTGGAAGACGGAAGAGAAGTAATCGCACCGTCCGGCAGGGAATTTGAGGATGCATGGGACTATATACAGACATCAGCCTTTTAATTCCAGAGTTGGAGCGGCATCGATAATATCCTGCAATGGTGTCCATGACATCAGATCGCCGGAATTATCGGAGCCGCTGTCATCGTCTGCTTTTCGTTCAAATCCATTGTCACCGTTGTGCTTCCGCTGTTTTTTTACATCCTCCGGTGTGTCCGGAAGTCTGTGATAAGCAGAAGAGTGGTGAAATTCTTTGGAAATCTCATTGAAAGCTGCAACCAGACATTCTTTATCAGGATCATCGTCCGGGATTCCATTTAAAGCTGCGGCAATATAGCCGTCTGCCTCCTGCTTGGATTTTGCATGTTTTAACTGGTTTTCAAGCATTTCAGCCATTTTCTGAATGCGGAGTGCATGCTGATATTCATCCGGATAATTCATCCGCAGAAATTCCATCTCCTGTGCCGTCAGTTTTTTGCCGTGCTTTAATTTGTTTACAATATGCTGCAGTTTCTGCTGCTTTTTATCTTCCGTGTCCGCATTGTTCGTGCCCTGCGTGACTTTTTGCATATATTGTAAAAGTGCGTTATCAGCCGTTGGAACATTTTTTGACAGTAAGGAAGAATGATTGTTCTCTGTGAGAATGTTCAGATTTATTTGCATAAGAATGACCTCCCCGATTCTTTGTATTGTATATCGGCACATTCCATAAAATTATGAAAACATTTATGCATAAATCCGGAAACGCAAACGCATGTTCTCATCTTCTGTCAGGACAGAAAAAAGTCTCCAGTGAAATATTCCCCCGGAGACTTTTTAACGTTTTTTACTTGGAAACACTGTTTATGTGACGTTTGATCGCTTCAAAACTTTCGGCGCTGACATCATGTTCAATCTTACATGCATCTTCTGCTGCAATGCGGGGATCAACCCCCAGCATGACAAGCCAGCTTGAAAGAGTGGTATGGCGTTCATAAATCTTCTCAGCGACTTCACGTCCGGATTCTGTAAGGTGAATATATCCTTCAGGGCTTACGGTAATAAAGCCATTTTCCCGGAGATTCTTCATTGCTACGCTGACGCTTGGTTTTTTGAAATTCATCTCATTTGCAATGTCAATGGAACGAACATTTCCCAGCCTATGATTCAGCACCAGAATGGTCTCCAGATAATTTTCAACTGATTCATTCATTACCATAAAAATAATACCTCCCACAAAACTTCTGTATTTATCAATGTATGATTCTTTGATAAATGTATATAAAATAATCATATCATACAACCCATTTTTTTACAAATCGGAATTGAATATTTAATAAAATTTATCATTCGGGATATAAGAAAACAGCGTGCAATGTTTTCATTTTTCTGGCGTGTCATGCAAAAGTTATGATATAATCATGAAAAGAAGCGAAGAAGGCAGGAAATAGAAATGGCAACGTGGAATTCACGTGGTTTAAGAGGTTCTACTTTAGAGGAATTTATCAACCGTACCAACGAAAAATATTTAGAAAACGGACTGGCTTTGATCCAGAAAGTCCCGACTCCAATCACTCCCATTAATATTGATAAGGCAACCAGACATATTACGCTGGCGTATTTTGACCAGAAGAGTACCGTCGATTACATTGGCGCAGTGCAGGGGATCCCGGTCTGTTTTGACGCAAAAGAATGCAACACAGACACTTTCCCGCTTCAGAATATACATGAGCATCAGGTAGTCTTTATGGAGAACTTTGAAAAACAGATGGGCATTGCCTTTTTTTTGATCAGTTTTACTGCAAGAGATGAATTTTATTATCTGCGGTTTGCAAAACTGCTGGAATTTTGGAACCGGGCAAAAGAGGGTGGCAGAAAAAGCTTCCGCTATGAAGAACTGGAGCCTGATTTTTTTCTCCGGAAGAGCAGAGGCGTCCTTGTTCCATATCTGGATGCGATGCAAAAAGATTTGGCAATGAGGGATTGACAAGCAGATATTCTTTTCATATAATAAATCAAGCAGTTTCATTTGCTACCACATTAGCATACTAAAGTGTGCAAAATGAAACCTGTGAACGGATCATCCGCATGGGATGAGCATAAGGGAAAGGTATTAGATTCATTATGAAAAAACAATTATTACATACACCGGAGGGTGTGCGTGACATTTATAACGAGGAATGTGAGAAAAAGCTATTACTCCAGTCGGATTTACTTGGCATCTTAAAGGGTTACGGATATCATCCGATCCAGACGCCGACCTTTGAATTTTTTGATATTTTCGGGAAGGAGATCGGAACCACTCCTTCGAAAGAATTATATAAGTTTTTTGACAGAGAGGGCAATACGCTTGTCTTAAGACCGGATATGACACCGTCCATCGCAAGAGCGGCTGCAAAATATTTTATGGATGAGGATATGCCTATCCGTCTCTGCTATATGGGAAATACGTTTATCAATAACAGCAGTTATCAGGGCAGATTAAAAGAGAGTACGCAGCTTGGTGCAGAGCTGATCGGGGACAGCACCGTGGATGCAGATGCGGAGATTTTATCGATGACGGTAGAATGTCTGCAAAAGGCAGGACTGAAGGATTTTCAGTTAAGTGTCGGTCATGCGGATTTCTTTCAGGGACTTGTGGAGGCTGCCGGGATCAGTGAGGAGGACGAGGAAGAACTGCGTGAGCTGCTCGCCAACAAGAATTTTTTTGGTGTGGAGGAATTTGCAGAGACCTTAAACCTGAAGGCAGAGTTAAACGAGCTGTTCCATATGCTCGGCAGTCTGAATGTGGACTTAAACGACCTGAAGCGTGCGAAAGAAGCAGCTGCTTCTTACCCTAGGATTTTAGCAGCGATCCACAATTTAGAAGAACTTCATAAAGTACTTGAAGTCTATGGGATTCAAAAGTATATTTCCTTTGAACTTGGTATTATCAGCAGTTATCAGTATTATACCGGTATTATTTTTTCCGGATATACATTCGGAAGCGGAGAACCGATCGTAAAAGGGGGACGTTATGATAAACTTCTGACCTATTATGGAAAGACTTCCGCATCCATCGGATTTGCGATTGTCATTGACCAGTTAATGGCGGCATTATCCAGACAGAAAATCAATATCACTATAGAAACGAACGGTGAACTGATCGTGTATGCAAAGGCAGCTCAGGCGAAAGCCATTTTAAGCGCAAAAGAAAAGCGTGCGGCCGGGACTCCGGTCGAGACGATTTTAAAGGACGACACGAAAACAAACGAAGATTACCAAAACTATGCAAAGCGTAATCGTATCAGGACAGTTACTTTTATGGAGGATTAGAAAATGGAAGATATGAGATACTTGACCTTTGCATTGGGAAAGGGAAGACTCGCAAAAAAAACACTGGAATTATTCGAACAGATCGGTATTACCTGTGAGGAGATGAAAGATAAGGACACAAGAAAACTTATTTTTGTCAACGAGGAACTAAAACTTCGTTTTTTCCTTGCAAAAGGACCTGATGTTCCTACGTATGTAGAATATGGTGCGGCTGATATCGGAATCGTTGGAAAAGACACCATATTAGAAGAAGGACGTAATATTTATGAAGTTCTTGATCTTGGATTTGGAAAATGCAGGATGTGCATCTGTGGACCAAAAGAAGCGCATGATCTGTTACAGCACCACGAACTGATCCGTGTGGCAACCAAGTACCCACACATTGCAAAAGACTATTTTTACAATAAAAAACATCAGACCGTAGAGATCATTAAGTTAAACGGCTCCATCGAACTGGCACCGATCGTCGGACTGTCCGAGGTGATCTGCGATATCGTAGAGACCGGCTCCACACTCCGGGAAAACGGATTGACAGTGTTAGAGGAAGTGTGTCCGCTCTCTGCCCGCATGGTAGTAAATCAGGTGAGCATGAAGATGGAAAATGAGCGGATCACAAAACTGATCTCTGATCTGAAGAATGTGATCAATACAGAAAGGAATGCAGTCCAATGAGAATTTTAAAACTGACAAAAGAAACACAGAATAATATATTGGAGAATTTATTAAAAAGAAGCCCGAACTCTTACGGCGAATTTGAGAGCCGCGTCAATGACATTATCCAGAATGTCAGGGAAAAACGTGATGAGGCGGTTTTTGAGTACACATTAAAATTTGATGGTGCCACCATCGATCAGGACAATATCCGCGTGACGGAAGAAGAGATCAAAGAAGCTTATGAGCAGGTAGACCCAAAGCTTTTAGATGTCATCCGCAAGGCACTTGTCAACATCCGTGACTATCATACAAAACAGAAACAGTACTCCTGGTTTGATTCCGATGAATCCGGTATCATATTAGGCCAGAAAGTGACACCGTTAAAAACTGTGGGTGTGTATGTGCCGGGTGGAAAAGCAGTTTATCCGTCCTCTGTACTGATGAATGTCATTCCTGCAAAAGTGGCAGGGGTTTCCAATATCATTATGACGACGCCATGTGGCAAAGATGGAAAGGTTTATCCATCTACATTAGTAGCTGCCAAAGAGGCGGGAGTCGATGCGATTTATAAAGTCGGTGGTGCACAGGCAATCGCAGCCCTTGCCTTTGGAACGGAGAGCATCCCGAAAGTTGACAAGATCGTAGGACCGGGAAATATCTACGTTGCCCTTGCCAAAAAAGCCGTGTTTGGTTATGTCAGCATTGATTCCATCGCAGGTCCAAGTGAGATCATGGTACTTGCCGATGAGACGGCAAATCCACGTTTTGTAGCGGCAGATTTACTGTCACAGGCAGAACATGATGAGATGGCATCCGCAATTCTTGTGACAACCAGCGAGACATTAGCAGAACAGGTTTCTGTGGAAGTAGATAAATTTGTTGCAACTCTTTCCAGAAAAGAAATCATCCGGAAATCTCTGGATAACTATGGATATATCCTTGTGGCAGACACGATGCAGGATGCCATTGACACCGTCAATGAGATTGCTTCAGAACACTTAGAGCTTGTGACAAAAAATCCATTTGAGACAATGACAAAAATCCGCAACGCAGGGGCAATTTTTATCGGAGAGTATTCCAGCGAACCACTCGGTGATTATTTTGCAGGTCCAAACCATGTCCTTCCGACCAACGGAACCGCAAAATTCTTCTCACCGCTCAGCGTGGATGATTTCATTAAGAAATCAAGCATTATCTCTTATTCCAGAGAAGCGTTAGAGCCTGTATACAAAGATATCGTGCAGTTTGCAGAATGTGAAAAACTTACTGCACATGCAAATTCCATCCGGGTACGGTTTGAAGATTAATTGTATCTATTCAGCACCCATTCGCAAAACCGCTCTTTCAGAGCTTTCCTTTTGCTCATGTGGTTACTTCGCCAAAGAAATTTTCAAAATTATGCTCATTCATGCAAGCATGATTCGCAAATTTATGAAAATTGCCTTGGCTCTGAATAGATACAAAGAATTAATAATTACTTAAGTTGAAAAAAGAAGCAGAAAGGTTTAAAATAAAATGGCACGTACAGCAGATTATGTTCGTAAAACCAAAGAGACAGATATATCATTACATTTGAATTTAGACGGTACCGGCAGTTCCTCTATCAATACGGGAATCGGTTTTTTTGACCACATGTTAGACGGATTTGCAAGACATGGTCTGTTTGACCTGAAAGTCAATGTTGCCGGAGATCTTGCAGTGGACTGTCATCATACAATTGAAGATACAGGTATTGTTCTGGGCAATGCCATTAAGGAGGCCGTTGGTGACAAGAAGGGAATCCGGCGCTACGGAAGCTGTATTCTGCCGATGGATGAAACACTTGTCCTGTGCGCAGTGGATCTTTCCGGAAGACCTTATCTTGTGTTCGATGGAGAATTTACGACCGACCGCGTGGGATATATGGATACGGAGATGGTGAAGGAATTTTTCTATGCCATTTCTTATACCGCAGGAATGAATCTGCATATCAGGGTGCTTTCCGGCGGAAACAACCACCATATGATCGAGGCGATGTTCAAGGCTTTTGCAAAGGCACTGGATCAGGCAACGGTCATTGATCCGAGGATCACGGATATCCTTTCTACCAAAGGAAGTCTGTAGTTGACAATTCACATGTATCACGTGCGAAATATGATTAGAAAAGAAGCGGTCTGACGTATCAAAAATATGTGCAGACCGTTTTGTATGGAAAGGTATGAATATTAATATGGAACACAAAAATATCGTGGCAACAATTTACTTAAAGGATGGAAAAGCGATCAAAGCCAGAGACAATTACGAGGAATATCCGGATGTCATTGAACTTGCAAAACTCTATAATGACAGTGGCATTGATAAAATCATGATTTTTGACCTGTCCACAACAGATGAAGAGCATGAGCGCAACATACAGGTTATCCGCAACATTAACCGTAATATTGAAATCAAAGTCTGTGCAGGCGGTAACATTAACCGTATGGAGGACATTAAGAAGTTCATCTATGCCGGATGTCTTCAAGTGATCGTCAACGGCTCCAAACCGGAGAGTATGGCACTGGCTGCAGAGGCAAGCAAGCGTTTCGGGAAAGACCGTATTCTTGTTTCCGTGACGAATGTGGATTTTATCTTCAAACATCAGGATGAAATGGCTGATACATTCCATGAAGTGCTGATCTTAAATAAAGCAGTGTTAGATGCAGTGGAAGGAATGACCGATGTTCCTCATGTTGTCTACTTAAACGATGCTGATTATGATGAGATTTTATCAATCTTATCCCGCAAAAATGTCCGCGGAATTGCAGGTTCTTTAATTAATAATCCAAAAACAGATATTATGGAGATGAAATCCCAGTTGTCTGCCTCCGGTATTAAGATGGATAACTTCGAGCCAAACTTAAAGTGGAGTGACTTAAAGAAAAATTCTGACGGCATGGTTCCGGTCATTGTGCAGGATTACCGTACGGATGAAGTGTTAATGCTGGCTTACATGAATGAGGAAGCTTTTGACACAACGATTAACATCGGAAAAATGACATACTACAGCAGAAGCCGGAATGAGCTTTGGACAAAAGGTCTTACTTCCGGTCATATCCAGTATGTCAAATCCCTGACAGCAGACTGTGATTATGATACCATTCTTGCAAAAGTTTCCCAGATTGGTGCAGCCTGCCACACCGGAAACCAGAGTTGTTTTTTCAATGAGATTGTGAAAAAAGAATACGTTGAAAAAAATCCGCAGAAGGTGTTGGGGGATGTCTACAATATTATTTTAGACCGCAGGGAAAATCCGAAGGAAGGCTCCTACACAAACCTTTTATTGGAAAAAGGTCTGGATAACATCCTCAAAAAAGTTGGAGAGGAAAACACTGAAATCATTATTGCAGCGAAAAACACTGACCACGAGCATTTGAAATATGAAATCTCTGATTACATTTACCATCTCATGGTCTTAATGGCAGAGAAGGATATCACATGGGAAGAGATCACACAGGAACTTTCACAGAGAAAATAAAACGACAGGTTTATCTCGACAAACTGCGGGTACTTGCCACGGTTCTCGTGATCGCTGTCCACACAGTCTCACTCGGTTCCACGCTTGTTCCGGAACGGAGTGCGGTGTGGTATGGATTTGAAATCAGCAATTACCTGTTTTTGTGCTGCAACCTGCTTTTTATCATGATAAGCGGAGCCCTTCTTTTACCGGTGAAAGACGAATCCGCCGGGCAGTTTTACCGGAAACGGTTTTTGAAAGTGCTTGTTCCAATGGTGATCTATTATATTTTATATGTGTGTGCCAAAGAAGGTTTCGTCTGGCTTCTCCCAGATCACTGGGGAGCCATGTTAAAACGTATTCTGCTCGGTGCACCGGAGGAAGCGCCGCATTTCTGGCTGATTTATGTGATCATCTGGTTATATGTGCTGACACCGTTTTTCCGCTATGTGGTGCAGCATATTCCGGATTCTGTTTTAAGCGGGCTTGTGGTTGTGATTCTGATTTTCCAGATCCTTGGAACTTACTGGGATACGCTTTATTATAATTCCATTGCTTCCGGAATCCTCGGTTCTTTTGCCGGTGTTTTTATATTGGGATATTATCTGACAAGAGAGCAGTGGCGCAGAAAGTACTTCATTTATGGAGCGGGAATCCTTTCTGTCTGTCTGGCAGTCCGTCATATCTTCAGTGGGGCACAATATCATCGTTATTTATTTAACAATGCGCCGCTTATGGTATTTTATACGATGGCTGTTTTTCTTTTCGTGAGACAGATTTATGTGAAAGCAGAGACGGAACATTTTTTTACAAAGCTGATCAGCCGCTACAGTTTTGGGATCCTTTTGATTCACTGGGGCGTGCTTCATTATCTGGTCAAACAGATTTTTCATGTCAGCCCGACAGATTTCGGAGTGATCGGTGGTTCGCTGCTCATGATCGTGCTCACCTTATTTTTTTCACTGATAGGTGCAATGGTTCTCGATCGAACGCTGATCCACTGGTGTCTGTCGCTTATTGCATGGATAGAAAAAAAGTTCTAATGAGATACAAGACTTCATATGATTTCAATGAGAAATCTATGGAGTCTTATTTTATGACCGACGAATATGTGGAAAGACGCAGAGCTTACGTCAACGAGATACGGCGCTCGTTTGACCGGCCGGAGGTGGAAAACGGCACAGCAGAAGAGGAATCACAGCCTTTGGTTCCGTGGATTTTTCTGAAAATCCGCATAGTGCTTGCAGTTCTTCTTATGCTCGCATTCCTTCTGTTAAAATATAATGCATATGAATTCCATGGCTATCAGGCAAAAGATGTCATTGACATTATTTCTGATAATCAGTATTATACAATTTTGCAGGATTATGTTATGATAAATGAGCATGACTGATTTCCCAGTCGTTTTCAGGAAAAATGAGAAAGGACAAACCGAATGACAAAATTAGCATTATCAGATGAGATACTGATGAAAATTGATAAACCGGCACGTTATATCGGAAATGAGTTAAACAGTATCAAAAAAGATAAAGAAAAAGTAGCAATCCGTTTTGCCATGTGCTTCCCGGATGTATATGAGATAGGGATGTCACATCTTGGCGTTCAGATTTTATATGATATGTTTAATAAAATGGAAGATGTGTGGTGTGAGAGAGTTTACTCTCCATGGCCGGATCTTCATAAAATCATGAAAAAAGAGCATATTCCACTGTTTGGATTAGAGTCCCAGGAACCGATCAAAAATCTTGATTTTATCGGTCTTACGCTCAATTATGAGATGTGTTACACAAATGTGCTTCAGATTTTAGACCTCGGACAGATCCCACTGCTTGCAAAAGACCGTACAGAAGACGATCCACTGGTGATCGGTGGCGGCTGCTGCACTTATAATCCGGAGCCGATGGCAGACTTCTTTGATCTGTTTTATATGGGAGAGGGTGAAATTTCTTTCTACGAACTGTTTGATCTTTATAAAAAAATGCGTGCAGAGGGAAAAACACGCCATGAATTTTTACATGAAGCTTCTAAAGTGCCTGGTATCTATGTGCCATCCCTCTATGAAGTGACTTATAAAGAGGACGGAACGATCGCATCCTTTGAACCAATTTATGAGGATGTTCCAAAAACGATCCAGAAGCAGATCGTACTGAATATGACAGAAGCTGTTTATCCGGAAAAACCTGTCGTTCCTTTTATCAAGGCAACACAGGATCGTGTGGTTCTCGAGATCCAGCGCGGATGTATCCGTGGCTGCCGTTTCTGCCAGGCTGGAATGGTTTACCGTCCGGTCCGCGAAAAAAATGTAGAACACCTGAAAGAGCTTGCCTACAAAATGTTAAAATCAACCGGGCACGAAGAGATTTCTTTAAGCTCTTTAAGTTCCTCCGATTATTCTGAACTGGAAGAACTGGTGAATTTCCTGATCGATGAGTTCAAGGGAAAAGGTGTGAATATCTCACTTCCTTCCCTGCGGATCGATGCCTTTTCGCTGGATGTCATGAGCAAAGTACAGGATATCAAAAAGAGCAGTCTGACATTTGCACCGGAAGCCGGTTCCCAGAGACTTCGTGATGTCATTAACAAAGGTCTTACCGAGGAAGTGATCTTAAACGGTTCGAGACTTGCCTTTGAAGGTGGCTGGAACAAGGTAAAATTATACTTTATGCTTGGACTTCCAACCGAGACGGAAGAAGATATGAAAGCGATCCCGCAGCTTGCCAATGAGATTGCAGCTCTTTATTATGACACGGTTCCGAAGGAAAAACGGAATGGAAAATGTCAGATTACGATCAGCACATCTTTCTTTGTGCCGAAGCCATTTACTCCGTTCCAGTGGGCAGGAATGTACACACCGGGAGATTATCTTGCAAGAGCGCGGGTGGTCAATGAGGGTGTGCATGCGCAGCTGAATCATAAGAGTATCAAATATAACTGGCACGAAGCGGATGTGACGGTTTTAGAAGGGATTCTGGCACGAGGCGACCGTAAGATCGGACAGGCACTCTTAAAAGTTTATGAAAAAGGCGGCATTTTTGATGCGTGGAGCGAATATTTCGATTATCAGAGATGGGAGGACGCTTTTGCGGAATGTGGTATCGATACCGATTTTTACACGATGAGAGAGCGTGATCTGGATGAGATCTTCCCATGGGATTTCATTGATATCGGCGTATCGAAAGAGTTTTTAAAACGTGAATGGAAGAATGCACATGATGAAAAAGTAACCCCGAACTGCCGCATGAAATGTTCCGGCTGTGGAGCCATGAAATTTGGAGGAGGTGTCTGTTTTGAAAATAAGGATTAAATTTCGAAAATCTGGTGTGATGAAGTTCATCGGACACCTTGATATTATGCGCTATTTCCAGAAGGCGATGCGGAGAGCTGATATTGACATCTGTTATTCAGAGGGATTTTCCCCTCATCAGATCATGTCGTTTGCAGCACCGCTAGGCGTTGGAATTACAAGTGACGGCGAATATTTAGATATTGAAGTACACGAAAGCAAGTCTACAAAAGAGGCGATGGCAGATTTAAATGCGACGATGGTAGAGGGCGTGGAGATCACCGGATATGTGAAGCTTCCGGACAATGCCAAGACAGCGATGTCCTTAGTTGCCGCAGCCGATTATAAACTTTTCTTTAAGGAAGGTTATGAAGTACCATTTACGAAAACAGAAGCTAGACAGGCGATTTTAGAATATTTTATCACGCCTTCTGAGGTACTTATCACCAAGCAGACAAAGAAAAGCGAAAAAATCATGGACTTAAAGCAGCTGGTTTATGATTTTAAAGTAGAAGGAACCGAGGAGGCACCGGAGTTTTACATCAATCTCTGTACCGGAAGTTCCGACAACTTAAAACCGGAACTTGTGTTAGAATCCCTTTTCGGCTATATGAACATTCCATATAATGCCAATGCAATCCAGATCCATCGTTTGGATGTGTATGCAAAAGAGGGGGACAAATTTGTTTCTCTACTGGATATGGGCGAAGAGATCGCATAAAGAGGTTCTTTATGAATAAATATATTATCACACATGAAAAAATAAAAATGCAAAACAGGGAAGAGCAGGACTTTATTGTCTCTGCTCTTTATAATCAGGGCAAAAAAATGATCGAAGTAAGCCTTACACCCCCAGATGAAGATAGTTTACTTGGAAACATTTATATTGGCCGTGTGGAAAATGTCGTACAGAATATCCGGGCAGCTTTTGTGAAGATTTCGCCGGAGCAGACCTGTTATTTGTCTTTAGATGATCTGAAAAATGCACATTTTACCAAAAAGCTCTCTGCAAGAAAAGAAATTGTGGCAGGAGATGAGCTTCTGGTTCAGGTAGAACGTGAAGCTTTAAAGACGAAAGAACCTGCTGTCACTGCGAATTTAAGCTTTGCAGGAAAATATGCTGTTCTTACAAGCGGAAACCGCAGGCTTGGAATTTCTTCCAAATTAAATAAAGAGCAGAAAGCACATTATAAGGAATTATTGCACGAATTTGATACAGAAAGCTACGGACTTATCATCCGGACCAATGCCGCAAGTGTCGCAGATGAAACACTAATTGCAGAGATTCGAAGCCTTGAGCAGGAATGGTCACAGATGCGTGAGAATGTCTGCCATAAAACCTGTTACAGTGTTTTGAAAAAAGCGAGACCAACGTATCTGGAAGACGTCAAAAACCAGCGGGAAGGTTCTGTCAGCGAGATTATCACCGATGACCGCGGACTCTTCGAAACCATCTGCACGGATTATGGGATCCATCCAAAACAGTTTATGACAAACGGTTCTGTCCCCGTTCCGGTCGATCAGTTTCAGGTGCAGACAGCAGCAGGCGCAGAGGATTTTTTAACGATCACTTATTATCATGATCCGATGTTAACGTTATCTTCCCTCTACAGCGTGAAGTCCTCCTTAGAAAAAGCTTTAAGGGAACAGATCTGGTTAAAGTCCGGTGCATCCATTGTTTTACAACACACAGAGGCACTTACGGTCATTGACGTGAACAGTGGGAAAAATATCATAAAAAAAGAGATGCGCGAAAATCTGCTCCGTATTAATTTAGAGGCAGCGAAAGAGATTGCCTATCAACTCAGATTGCGCAATATCTCAGGCATTATCATCATCGATTTTATCAATCTTCTTGCAAAAGAAGATGAGGCAGTTCTTTTAAAAGAATTCCGCACATATTTAAAAGACGACCCGGTGAAAACGGATCTGATCGACATGACCAGACTAGGACTGGTGGAAGTGACCAGAAAGAAGATTAAGAAATCTTTGCGGGATAGTTTAAAGATGAACTAAAAAAAGTGAGCAGCCACACTGTAAGGTCTGCTCACTTTTTTAATAGATTTATGCAGATTCAATCTCATACGTAAATCCGGCGTCCTCGATCACCCTGATGGTATCCTCGATTCCCTGACCATCCTCAGTGAGATAACCGGATGCAAAAATAGAGTTTACAACGGACAATAAACGTTTTTCTTCACCTTTAAAGTAAACCTCACGTCCGGCAGCACAGCGGATGTCTGCCTGTGGAACAAGAAGCCTTGCAAGGGCGAGAACCTTAAGACCATATTCAGGGGTTAAGCCTGAGGTATCTTTGTGTGCTAAAGGTGTTCCCTCAATTGGCAGCAAAAAGTTGATCGGGATTGCTTCCGGGTTAATTTCACGGAGTTCTAACAGCATATCAACAACATCCTCTTTGCTTTCCCCCATACCAATGATCCCACCACTGCAGATTTCATAACCCAATCCCTGCAGCATTTTGATATTTGCGACACGCTGGTCAAACGTATGCGTAGAGCAGATGTTCGGATAAAATGCACGGCTGCTGTTTAAGTTATGGTTAATACGGTCAAGTCCTGCCTCTTTTAACATGCGCGCCTGTTTTTCAGTCAAAAATCCGATGGAACAGCAGAGGTGTGTTCCGGTTTCTTTCATTTTACGGATTTTTGCAGCGAGTTCTTCAATCTCGGCGTCTGTGAATTTCATGCCGCTCAATCCGATACAGTGTCTTGCGAGATGATTTTTATTTACAAAATCATTGTCGCGGTAAAGTTTCTCATCGGAAACCCATTTATATTTCTCAATATCGGCTGATGAACGGCAGGATTGTGCGCAGTAAGCACAGTCCTGTGAGCAGTTGCCGCTTCTTGCGTTTGTCAGAATGTGGATTCCGACATTGTCTCCTTTGTATTTGCGGCGCAGTTTCTCAGCGCGTGCAATCAGCTCATCCAACTGATCATCCGGTGTATTTAAAATTGCAAGAGCATCCTCTCTGGTAAGATATGGATTTTCGGCTTCGGTTGTCTTTGGTTGTGTTGTCATTTTTGTACTCCTTTGTTACGTTTACAAAATTCAAATAAGTTACGGTATGAATTCACAAGTTTCTAAATTCAATTGTTTTTAAAGTAGCACGAAGTATGGTCAATTGTCAACATGCTCACTTATAGAAGTTGACATTTATTTGTAAAAGCTAGTTAACATTAGTATAAATATCTACATATGCAGATATTTCATTTTATTGTACTAATCTTGTGTCTAATATGATATGATATTATTTGAATTAGGGAATTTTGTAAATAAGAAGTGAATCTTCCAAAAGATAAATTTTGTAAGGAGTTTTCTTATAATCAAAAGGAAGAAAAAGCAGAAGTATTAAAGCAGCTTTTGGGCAGTATGGGAACAATAGGTGCAGGAAGTGTTGTGACAAAAGATATTCTGGCTAATTGTGTTGCGGTTGGAAATCCATGCCGTGTGATTCGAAAGATAAATGGAGAATGTTGAATATGAATTATAACGATTTTTTAACCAGACAACAGCAAATCAAAAAACTGTCTATTGCGGAGCAGAAAAATTTTTATGAACAGCTATTGAAAAAGAAATACGACAAAACCGAAGTGCGCATACTTGCAAGTTTTTATTATGGGCAGTTATTTTATCAGGAAGGAAATTTCAGAAAAACCATAGAGATTATAGAACCAATCATAGTGGACTATCAAAGCTATCCGTATACCCCTAAGTTATTGTCCTGTTTTAACCTGATAGGTGTGGCAACACATTGCGAGACAGAATATAATGTTTCCCGTTTTTTCTATGAAACGGCATTAAAAATTGCCATGGAAAATGATGAAAAATACTATTATGCATTTGAGTATAATAATATTGCATTGACCTACATTGAGGAACAAAACTATGAGGAAGCACTTAAAAGTCTTGCGCTCGCAGAAGACGTCCTGAAAGACTGTGATGAGGAAATGGGTGCTTATATCTATATCAATAAATCTATTTCACTTCAGAAACTGAACCGTTTAACAGAGGCTTTAAAGGCGTTTGAACTTGGAGTGAGCCAATATCATGCAGATACAATCGTTCCGGATGATGTCACCCGCTGTGCAGCAACACTTTATTATAAATTGGAACAGCCAGAAAAATATGAGACTTACAAAAAACAGATCCTTTCAAAAATGGATGAAATGTACGCGGCTGAATTTATGGATGCCTGCCGGGAACTGTTTGAGTGTGGAAGAGATTCTTGTGATGATAACCTTATGAACCACATTTTACGATCCATGAATCAGTATATGGAAAAATATCCGGATGAAATCAAGGTTGGACTTGAATTTGCAGAATTAATATATGTATACGCTGTTGGTAAAATGGACAAAGACGCAATTTTAGAGGCATTAGAGGCGAAAAACTATTATAAAGACCGGATTATTGAATATTCGAAAGAAAACCATATAAAATCTTTACAGCAATACATAGAGATTAATTCGCAGATATCTGAATTAGAGCGGGATGCATTAACGGGATTCAAAACCCGTAAGGCATATTACAAAGATATTGCAATCATCGAATGTGACGAGGAGATGTGTAACCAGTCGGTTGGCATCGCTTTTGCAGATGTGAATGGTCTAAAAAAAATCAATGACAATCTGGGACATGAAGCAGGAGATGAGCTGCTCGCAGCAATTGCGAAAAAAATCATAACCATATTCCAGGAGGCAGGCTGTTACCGTTTTGGCGGGGACGAATTTATCATTCTGTCATTCGATAAAAGCGAGACAGACTTTCAAAATAAGCTGCAAAAGCTTTCAAAGCTATGGACGGCTGAATGTTCGGCTTCCATTGGAAGTGTCTGGTTAGAACATGCAAAGGACATTGAAAAGAATTTGTCAGTTGCAGATGAGAAGATGTATGTGAATAAAAATCATTATTATAAAAATAGGTTTTAACTAAAAAGGTTAGAAAAATTTCAAAAAACTAGTTGACGTAATTCAATTGTTATGCTATAGTAACGAAGTATGCCGCACAGTGAGGTCTCAAATTCTGCGTATTTGCAGAAACCATAACTGGCGAGTAATGATAATAGGAGGTGCCATATGTACGCAATTATCGCAACAGGTGGTAAACAGTATAAAGTTTCCGAAGGTGATATCATTACCATTGAAAAACTTGGTGTTGAAGCTGGTGAGAAAGTAACTTTTGATCAGGTATTAGCAGTTTCTGACAACGGAATGAAAGTTGGAGCAGACGTAGCTAACGCAACTGTAGAAGCTTCTGTAGTGAAAGAAGGCAGAGCGAAAAAAGTTATCGTTTACAAGTATAAGAGAAAAACCGGTTATCACAAGAAAAACGGCCACAGACAGGCGTTTACACAGGTTAAAATCGAAAAAATTAATGCGTAATCGATAGGAAGATTGTTATGACTAAGATAACGATTTTCAGAAACCAGGATCAGGCATTTTTAGGTTTTGACTGTCTTGGACATGCAGGGTATGCAGAGGAAGGTGAAGACATTGTATGTGCGGGAATTTCTGCACTGGTGATCAACACGATCAATTCCCTTGGTGTTTACACGAAGGAAAAATTTTCTACAGATTCTGATGAAGAGACCGGAATGATCACACTCAGGTTTGATGCTCCGGCAGGTCATGATGCTGATTTGCTCATGAAATCCCTGGTTTTAGGCTTGCAAGGAATACAAAATACTTATGGAAATGATTATATCATTCTAACATTCAAGGAGGTGTAAGACATGATGAATATGAACCTTCAGTTTTTCGCTCATAAAAAGGGTGTTGGTTCTACAAAGAACGGACGTGACTCTGAATCTAAGAGATTAGGTGCTAAGAGAGCAGACGGACAGTTCGTAAAAGCTGGTAATATTATTTACAGACAGCGTGGAACAAAGATTCATCCAGGTGTTAATGTAGGAATCGGTGGAGATGACACATTATTCGCTTTAACAGATGGTATCTTAAGATTCGAGAGAAAAGGAAGAGATAAGAAACAGGCTTCCGTTTATCCAGTAGCTGAATAATAAGATGAACAATGGACCCGACTATTTGTAAAGATAGCCGGGTTCTTATTGTTTTGGCATTCGAGCAGGGCAGCCTGGCTGTCCGCTTAAAGGAGAAAATTATGTTTGCAGATAGAGCAACAATTATTATAAAATCTGGAAAAGGTGGAAATGGACATGTCAGTTTCCGCCGTGAAAAATATGTCCCAAATGGCGGTCCGGACGGCGGAGACGGCGGCCGCGGCGGCGATGTTATTTTTGTTGTCGATGAGGGATTGAATACGCTGACAGACTTTCGTCACAGACGTAAATTTGCTGCTGAAAACGGTGAGGAAGGCGGCAAAAAGAAATGTCATGGGAAAGATGGCGCTGATCTGATCTTAAAAGTTCCGGCAGGAACTGTCATCAAAGATGCGGAATCAGACAAGGTCATTGCCGATATGTCCGGTGACAACAAACGTCAGGTGATCTTAAAAGGGGGCCGCGGCGGACAGGGAAATTCCCACTATGCAACAGCCACCATGCAGGCACCGAAATACGCTCAGCCAGGTGGTGAAGGAATTGAGATAGAAGTAAAATTAGAGTTAAAGGTGATTGCTGATGTAGGGCTTGTGGGTTTTCCAAATGTCGGAAAATCAACGCTTTTATCCCGCGTGACCAATGCACAGCCTAAAATCGCCAATTATCATTTTACAACATTACAGCCTAATCTTGGCGTTGTTGACTTAGATGGTGCCAAAGGTTTTGTCATTGCCGATATTCCTGGGCTGATCGAGGGCGCTTCGGAGGGTGTTGGACTGGGGCTAGAGTTTTTACGTCATATCGAGCGTACCAGAGTCATGATCCATGTTGTAGATGCCGCCGGAACCGAAGGCCGTGATCCGATCGCTGACATTAAGGCAATTGACAAAGAACTGGCGGCTTATGATCCGGAACTTTTGAAGAAACCGCAGGTCATTGCAGCAAATAAAATTGATTCCATCTATGGCGATGAAAATGAGATCATCAAAGCATTAAAAGATGAATTCGAGAAAGACGGAATTAAAGTATTCCCGATTTCCGCAGTCAGCGGTCAGGGTCTGAAGGAACTTTTATACCATGTGAGCCAGCTTTTGGAAACATGTGGCAGAGAACCTGTCATTTACGAACAGGAATACGATCCGGCATTGCGTTTCTTCCGGGATGACCCTTACACGATCACAATGGAGGATGACGAGACTTTCGTTGTGGAAGGTCCTAAGATTGAAAAGATGCTCGGTTACACGAATATCGAATCTGAGAAAGGTTTCCTGTTCTTCCAGCGTTTCTTAAAAGAACAGGGCATTTTAGATGATCTCGAAGAACATGGAATTCAGGAAGGCGACACCGTGAAGATGTACGGACATGCCTTTGAATATTACAAATAAAAGAAAGGAATTGGCAATATGAATCTTACAAGCAAACAGCGCGCTTATTTAGGAAGCGAAGCAAGCACAATGAACGCTATATTTCAGATTGGAAAGGCAAGTCTGACCCCAGAGCTTATCAATGGTTTAGATGAGGCATTGGAAAAACGCGAGCTCATCAAGATTTCTGTATTAAAAAACTGTGCAGATGACCCTCGTGAAATTGCTGAGATCATCGCAGAACGTACACATTCTGTCGTTGTGAAAGTGATTGGTAAAAAAATCATTCTTTTCCGTCAGGCAAAAAAGAATTCAAAATACGAATTACCTGTAAAATAAATTTCAAAACACTATAAAGGACAGCGATCATGAATCATTTATCAGGCAGGAAAATCGGTATTTTAGGCGGCTCCTTTGATCCGGTACACAATGGACATCTCGCCATTGCCAGGGCAGCCTACACAGATTTTGATCTGGACGAAGTCTGGTTTATTCCAGCCGGACATTCTCCGAACAAAAACGAAAGTGGTATGACTCCTTCGGAATACCGCGCCGAGATGGTTGCTCTTGCAGTAAAACCATACCCGTATTTTAAAATGTCTACGGTAGAGATAGAAGCAGAAGAGACAAGTTACACTTATCTGACACTCACAAAATTAAAGAACCGTTACCCGGATACGATATTTTATTTTATCATGGGTGCAGATTCTCTCGACTACTTTGATGAATGGAAACATCCAGAGATCATCTGTGAAAAGGCAGTCGTATTAGTAGCAGTGCGCGACCACTGGAATATGGAGGATGTCAAAAAGAAAATTCATGCAATCGAACAGTTATTTCATGCAAAGATCTATCCGCTTTCCTGTGACCGTTTTGATGCAGCCTCAAGAAACATCCGCCAGATGATAAAAAAAGGGGAAGATACCGGGCAGCTGCTTCCGTATGCAGTGAGCCAATTTATAAAAGAACATCATCTTTACGAAAATGAGAACTGATTTTTTTAATATTTCCAATCAATTTTTGATAGAGGATAACAATATGGAACTGGTAGAAATACGAAAAAAATTAAAAAAAGTACAGGATAAAGACCGCTACGAGCACACCAAAGGTGTGATGTACACCGCAGGCTGCCTCGCTATGGCGTACGGCTATGATATACAGAAAGCCATGCTTGCCGGTCTGCTCCATGACTGTGCAAAATGCATTCCAAACGATGAAAAATTAAGACTATGTGAAGAAAACGACATTCTTATTTCATCCGTAGAACGTGAAAATCCTTTTTTGCTTCATGCAAAACTTGGTGCATTGCTTGCCAAAACAGAATATGATGTAACAGATCCACTGATTTTACATGCGATCAAAGTGCACACAACGGGCGAGCCTGATATGAATATATTAGACAAGATCATTTATATTGCCGATTACATCGAACCAAACCGCAATAAAGCGGCTAATTTAGATTGCGTGAGGGAATTAGCCTTTCATGATTTAGATGTCTGTATGGCCGAAATATTGCACGACACACTGGTTTATCTGAAAAAGCGTGGCGGAAATATTGATCCGACAACACAGATGACCTATGAATTTTATAAACATTACAAAGAAACCATCTGATCCTGATCAGAAATCAAATTTATTTTAACATGGAGGTTTTTATGACATCAAAAGAATTAACCAAACTTGCAGTAGCTGCTTTGGAAGACAGAAAAGCAGAAGATGTAACTGTTATTGATATCAGCGAAATTTCTCCGATTGCAGATTATTTTATCATTGCAAACGGAACCAACCAGAATCAGCTCCAGGCAATGCGTGATGCTGCCGATGAAGCCTTATACAAAGCCGGCGTAAAAGTCCAGCAGATTGAAGGAAACCAGAGTTCTACCTGGATCTTAATGGATTATGGTGATATTATTATCCATATTTTTTCAAAAGAAGACCGTCTTTTCTATGATCTTGAGAGAACCTGGAGAGATGGAAAAGTTGTGGATGTAAGTGAATTATAATCATAAAATGGCAGCCGGTTGTCTGTAAGACAGATCGGCTGCCGCTTTTTGTTTCCTGTTAATTAAAATTATAGAAAACGGAATACCCCAAACACTTTTCCTAAAATCGAACATTCTTTTACAATGATCGGATCCATCGTATCATTCTCAGGCTGCAGGCGGTAATAACCGTCTTCTTTGTAAAAAGTCTTAACCGTTGCGGAATCATCCACCAATGCCACTACAATATCGCCATTCTCGGCGTTTGGCTGTTTCTTGACAAGAACATTATCGCCGTTGAAAATACCGGCGTTGATCATACTTTCTCCTTTTACTTTTAACATAAAAGTCTCTTCATTCGGCATATATTCAACCGGGATAGGAAAGTAATTCTCAATATTCTCTGTTGCGAGGATCGGCTCTCCGGCTGCGACATGTCCGACAATAGGTACGTTCACAACCTCACGCCTGGTAAGGTTAAAATCGTCATCCAGAATCTCGATTGCTCTTGGCTTGGTCGGGTCTCTCCGGATATAACCATTCTTCTCCAACGTTTCAAGGTGAGAGTGGACAGAAGAAGTAGATTTTAAATCTACCGCTTCACAGATCTCACGGACTGCAGGCGGATAACCTTTGCTTAAAATCTCACCCTTGATATATTCTAAAATTTCTTTTTGCTTTGCACTAATCTTACCTGGCATAAATTGTCTCCTTATATATGGGATTTCTGTAATGATCCAGCAGCTTCTTAACCACTGCTTCTTTATCTATTAATCATGATAACATACCATATATCGAAATGCAAACATATATTCCGAAAATTTGTTCGATTTTTCTATTGACAAACAGATGTTCGAATAGTAAGATACAGTTGCACAAACAAATGTTCGCAACAAGTGTTCGGGGTATTTATAACACAGATTTACAATTGATGATCGATAGTGTCAAATGACCTATGAAAAAACTGAGCAAAAGAAAAAGGCTCAGATGAA
>DXQT01000024.1 GCA_019411365.1 Roseburia sp. | reverse complement strand
TTTTCTGGCGTTGCAGCGATTTTATTTTTTGAAACTGTCAAAAACAGGATTATATCGGGGAACTGAACTATTCTTTTACCGGGGATGATGATCTCTGGGTGATTCTGGATGGAAAACAGGTGGTCATCGATCTTGGCGGTATCCATGACGCTCTGACAGATACGGTCGATCTCTGGAAATATATTGACAGGACAGACAAAAACAAAGAACATCATCTGACCATTTTATATATGGAGCGCGGTGCAGGAAAGGCAAACTGTAACATGAAGTTTACGCTTCCGAATGCGGACGTGATCAAAGTGGTGGACGACGACGTGCCGGATATCCCGCCGGAGGAGCCGGTTGATTTTACGGAGAAGGATGTGGAATATCATAAGACAGTGAAACTGACGGACTGGGAGAACAGAGAGTATCAGATCGATCTTGACGCAAGTTCGCTCGCAACCTCGCAGAGCACAGTTGAAAAAATACAGACAGTGGATGCCATGATGGTATTTGACCTGTCCGGCTCGATGAATGAAATTTTGTCCGGTGAAAATCAATTAAAGGACATCGGAGAATTCAGCAGTGTGAAGAATCAGATGGATATCAATAAAGTGTACTACTGGAATAAATATGAAAAGAGTGGCTGGTGGCCATGGACGTACGATAAGAGTGTCGGAATGGGAACGGCGGCTGTATCCGGTAATGTGTATGCGAAGTATCCGGTAAAATATATCGACGGACAATGGAAAAAGTATGTGGACGGCAGTTATCAGAGCATTTCAGACAGTGATGTGATGGCAGCATGGACGTCTAAGATTTCTGCGTTAAAAGACGCCGCCAGCGGATTTGTGAAAGGTATTTCCGATACATCACCGGACAGTCTGGTCGGAATCGCCACCTTTTATGGCATTGGCAATGGGTGGAACAGCAGTACCGAGGGCAAATTAAACCACGGTCTTTCGAAAGTAAATAAAAATGAGATGTTAAAGTCCGTCAATGCGCTTTTTGCGGACGGCGGTACCTCTCCACAGAAAGGACTGGAGCATGCATACAGCGAATTGCAGAAGGCAGAAGATGACAACAAAAAATATGTGATCCTGTTCTCCGACGGAGAGCCTTCGGACAGCAATGACAAAACGGGGACAGAAGCATCAGCGGTGAAGCTGAAAGAGGCAGGCTATACGGTCATCACAGTCGGGCTTGGTTTAAATAACGAGACTGCCACATGGCTGGGAGAGAAAGTGGCATCAGCCGGCTGTGCATTTACGGCGGATACTGCGGAGGAGTTAAACAAAATCTTTCAGAACATCCAGAGCACGATCACACAGTCAAGATCCCTGACCGGAGTGCAGGTGACGGACGTTATTGATGCGGAATTTGAGCTGACAGATGCCGAGATCCAACGTCTGAGAGCGGATGGCGCACAGGTGACGGTCAATGAGGATGGCACAACAACGGTCAGCTGGCTTGATCAGGAAGTAAAGCCGAAGGAAAACGGCGCCTCCGGCTGGCAGAAAACAATCCATATCGTGGCAAAAGAATCCTGTCTGGGTGGAAATAATATGACTACAAATGTAAATCCGAATTCCTTTTTAAGCTTTGGCGGCACACAGCTGGAATTGCCGCAGCCGACCGTGAATGTGAGAATTGCGTATCAGATCACAGACACAGCAGATACGATTTTCCTCGGGGAAAATCTGGAAAACTATGCAGATGATGCGGCAGTGCGCATGAAAGATGCGGACAGCGCCAAAATGACAAAGGTGTATCTGACGTTCTACACGGACAAAGGCTGCCGTGAGGAGATCACGCAGGAAAACCTGAAAAAAGAGAGACCTAAACAGGATACCACGTATTACGCAAAAGCATTTCTGCCGGTGGAGGAAGCGACAGATGCTTCCAACGCAAACTCCACGTTAAACGGTGTGATCTATAAAAATGAGACACAGGTGGAGGCAGCGCATGCGGATGGGGAAGCCTATGCAGGAAAATATGACGTGAAAGTGAAAACGGGAACGCTTACGATCACAAAGAAAATCAGTAAAAAAGATATCAGAGCGTGTGAGGGTGATCCGATCTTTACATTTAAGATCACCAATCAGACGACAGGCGATGTTTATTATAAGACGTTAAGATTTGGAGAGAAAAGCGCAGAGAAGCAGAACACGACAACCGGAATGTTCAATGTGAAAGCACAGACGACACTGGAAGGACTTGCGCAGGGAATCTATAAAGTAGAAGAACTTGACACGATGGGCTTTACGTTAAAAGAGTTTACCGCAGACACAAACTGTGCATCACAGATTGCCGGAAACAGCGCACAATTTGCAGTTGGTATCCGCAGCAGAGACGAGGCCTGCAGCTTTGACGCAGAGGACTTTGTCACAACAGCGGCAGATTTACACTTGCAGGCAGACCGTGTGAACGTCACAGCCAAAAACAATAAGACCAGAAGTGATGGAAAACTCACGGATACAGATGCCGTGAAAAATCAATTTGTGATCCATGAAAAAGCAACCAGGACGACAGATGTTGATAATCATTCCACAACAGATGTGCGCAAATAATCGGAGGCAGTGTGTATGAAAGAAATATGGAAAAAGAAAAAAATATTTGTGATCACAATTGCACTGATGGTTGGAATTATTGGAACAGCAGCAACATTTGCAATTATCACAGCAACAGCAGGAACGGTGACCAATACGTTTCAGGCGGCAAAAGTGGCAACTGAGATCGAGGAAGAGTTTGAGGGCGGGATCAGAGCAGGCAGCACCGTGAAAAAAAATCCGAGCGTGAAAAACACCGGAATTTCAGATGCATTTGTCCGGGTCAGGATCACGATCTCACCGGAACAGACAGAAGTGACGCTGTTAAACGGTACCTGGAACGGAACTGCTTTTTCGGAGAAAGGCAAGGCAGCGGACAGCATTGCGACCGAGAGTACGCTGTATGATCCTGACGGTGACGGGATCGGCTGGTATCAGGGCACGGACGGCTGGTTTTACTACAACAGTCCGGTTGCACCGGGGCAGAACACGGATAATTTATTTGATGCAGTAAAAATTGGAAATGTGACAAAAAATTTTGATATCACGGTTTATCAGGAGGCAGTGTTTGCCGGAAGTTATGAGGCCAAAGATCAAGTGGAACTTCCGGTTTTGAAGGGATTTTTTGCAGAAGTAACAAAATAAGTCAGAAAGGCGCAAAAGAAAATGACAAGGAAAATTTGCAGTGTATTATCAATGGTGGTATTTCTCGGACTGCTTGTGATCGCAGGCTTTCTGTTTGTCCCGAAAATGCTTGGATATGATGAGTATGCGGTCCTGAGCGGCAGCATGGAACCCGGGATCCCGGTCGGGGCGATCGTCTATGATAAAAATTTTGCCGCGAGTGAGGCGAGGGAAGGAGCAGTCGTCACTTATCAGCTTCCGGCGGGAACGCTGGTGACGCACAGGATCATTTCGGTGGATAAGGAGGAACAGACCGTTGTCACGCAGGGAGACGCTAATAATATTGCAGATGCAGCTCCTGTTGCATGGCAGCAGATCATCGGGGTGTATGCATTTCATATCCCGTATCTTGGATATATTTCCATTTATGCAAAGACACCGCTTGGTATTGCGGTGGTGTGCGGTGTTTTGATCGTGCTGATCCTCTTAAACTTCATCCCGGATATTTTAGAGGAGGATAAGAAGAAAAATTTAAATACGGAATGAAGAACAGTTGCTGAAATTTCTGATATATGACCGCCGTGTGACCATTGAGTGATAAAACAGTATCGTAACAAAACGGTTTCTGATAGGGCAGGAATCGCAAGTTGCAGAATGGAAAGTACATAAGAATAAATAGATTATCATGAAATGAAAAAGGAGATCAGAAATTATGAAGAAAACAAAATTAGTCACACTGCTTGGAGCGATCAGCCTGATCGGTGCAATCGGCGCAGGCAGCACATTTGCTTACCTGACGAGCACAACCGGAACTGTCACCAACACCTTTACCGTCGGCAATGTAAACTTTGATGATGATCCGCTGACAGGCGGTTTATCCGAGTCCAAAGTGGCAAGAGATGAAAACAGCAATCTGTATGTGGATGCTGATGGCACCGGAGAGTGGACGGTAAAAGAAAATAAGTACGAGGATCTGGTTGCAGGAGAAGTGGTATACAAAGATCCGACCGTACACATGGCAGATGATTCACAGGACGCATGGGTATTTGCGAAAATCGTGAATGAAAACCCGGAACTTACGATCACATATGCTTCTGACTGGGTAGATGTGACAGACGCTTATAAAACAGCACAGAACTTAAATAATATTGACTACAAAGTATATGCAAAAAAAGATGTGATTTCCAAATCCGCTCATTCTACCATCTTTGAAGAAGTAACGGTTGGAAACAATGTGACAGAGAATACCACATTTACCGATATTAAAGTTTCTGCATGTGCAGTTCAGGCAGCCGGCTTTGCAAATTACACAGACGCACTTGCACAGGTTTCTTTCAACTAAATAAAAGGTAAAACATCTGAGCAGACTTTCATAGGGGCTATGAGGTCTGCTCATTTTGTGGTACAATCTAAAACAGTGCAGATAGTTTTTTACGTGCACAGCAGAGTAAAGTGGGAGAGAAACGGGCATGAAACAAAATAAAAGCAGCCGGTCAACGGTTCTTCTTTTTCTTCTTGGCGCAGCGCTGATCGTGGCAGCACTCATTATGCTGGTGCCGGATCTTTTGAATTACAAACAGTCCAACGACACCTATGAGGCATTAAAGGAAAACTATATTTCAGAGAAAGCGGAGAATACGGAAGTGGCGGAGGAGACAGAGGGGGATGATTCGTGGTGGTATACAGATGTGGATGTGAAGCTGGAAGAACTTCAGCAGGTCAATGCGGATATTATCGGCTGGATACGGTTTGATAATCTGGAGCAGCTCAGTTATCCGGTTTTATATTCCGGGGATGATGAGAAGTATCTTCGCACGGATATTTACGGAAATCAGACGATTGCCGGATGTATTTTTATGGAGGGGATGAACACACCGGATTTTCAGGATTACCATACAATCCTATATGGGCACAACATGAAAAACTTAAGCATGTTTGGCAGCCTGAAAAAATATAAAACAGAGGATTTTTATAAAGATCATCAGTTTTTTACGATCTATACATCAGAGTGTGCGTACCGTTATCAGATTTTTGCCTACTATGATGTGCCGGAAACCGACGAAGTTTACACGGTTGGCTTTGCGCCGGATGATACTTTTCAAAAATTTATTGATAAGATGAAACAAAAGTCCTATGATGATACAGGAGTGAACGTGACGAAAGACGATCATATTATGACACTGTCGACCTGTTCTACCACGGGAAAACGTTTTGTAGTGCATGCAGTGCGCATCGGGGAACATGCGTTGGAGAAATAGAAAAAGAACAACATAAGGAGAAAAACAATGAAAAGACCAGAAGAATTGAGTCATATGCTGACAGAGATGTACAATGATACGAAGGATGGAAAAATTCACTGGAACATCAGTGTGCAGACAACAGAAAATAATGAAGTATCTGAGAAACCGGTCGAAGTGGAGGACGGTGTATCCTGGACGATCGATGAATGTTATGTTTCTTATTACTGTAAATACAAGGGACAGGATTTTCTGATGATCACCTATGAGATGATCAAAACTGCCGGAGATAAGGTGCATACGACCAACATGATCTTCCTTCCACCGCTTGGAATCCGTGTGTTCCAGCTGCCAATGCTGCTGCCGTATGCGGTTCAGGCGTCCGGTGTGCTGGCAAATCAGATCCACAATCTGTGGGAATTACTGCTTGCGATGAAAAAGGCAGATCCGGAGAGTGTATTTATGGAAGTGTCAGCAGGAAAACTTGTGATCGAGGATGAAAAATAACCCTTGAGAGATTGATATCTATAAGCTTGTACATATGGATAGTATAAGGAAAAAGATGTTCGTGGATCTGGTTGTACCACAGAACATCTTTTTTGATGCAAAATCAGGTAAAATAAGAATATCCTTGAAAACATTTTGGAAGAGTCTCTCCAGAAATCCCAAAAAAAAGGGAAATAATCAATTGGAAATAATATACAATTTTGTCAAAAAGTATATGAAAATGTAAATAATGTTGAAACTTTATAAAAAAAGTGTTAAAATCATAACAATCACTGGTATGACCAGAAATAATAATTTTATGAGGGAGGAAACAATATGTTAAATCATGGACTGTTGTTTCAGGTTTACGGCGAGGGAGCTGCATGGCAGTTTCTTGGCTGGATTTTAGTTTTTACCTGTCTCGTACTTGCAAATGAAATTGCCAGACGTACAAAAGCCGGCGGAATGTTATGTTTCGTTGTTCTTCCAATCATTCTGACAGTTTACTTTATTGCAATTTACGTTTCAGCAGCAGCGGGAGCTGAATGGGCACTTAATAACAATACATATGTACATATGACAAGCTGGTTCCACTATGCGAAGTTATATGCAGCTACAGCTGGATGTATTGGTTTTATGATGCTCAAATACAAATGGGGTATTGGTAAAACACAGTGGTTTAAGGCTTTCCCATTTGTCATCGTAGCAATCAACATTTTGATCGCAGTATGCAGCGATTTCGAATCTGCAATCAGAGGTGCACATGCACTTGCAGAGACAGGAACAAGCTGGTGGTTATCATCTGAAGGCGTATGGTTATATGGTGGATGGTGGAACGTTCTCAACGGTCTTGCAGGTATTATCAATATCTTATGTATGACAGGCTGGTGGGGAATCTACTCATCTAAGAAAAAAGATGATATGTTATGGCCGGATATGACATGGATGTTCATCTTAGCTTATGATGTATGGAACTTCCAGTATACTTACTTAAACCTTCCGACTCATTCCTGGTATTGTGGTGTTGCATTATTACTTGCACCTACATTTGCTGCAGCATTCTGGAACAAAGGTGGCTGGATTCAGAACCGTGCTAACACATTAGCATTATGGTGTATGTTTGCCCAGGTATTCCCATTATTCCAGGATCAGGGTAAATTCGCAGTTATCCCAAGGCTCTACGCAGATGGATTCATGGATGCAGCTACACATCCAACAGCAGTAGATCCTACAGCACAGGGTGTGATCTCTGTTCTTTCAATTGTAGTCAACGTTGTTGTATTCGCTGCGATCATCAAACGTTCTATGAAGTTAAAGAAGAATCCTTACAAAGATGAGATCTGGAAAGGCACAAAAGATTACGAAGAAGCTATGTCCCGTGCGGAATAATCTTCATCAGATCTGTAATGAAAAATGAGCACTGTATGGTGCATGAAAAAAGTCTGCTGGCAGGTAGTACCTGTCGGCAGACTTTTTTACTATAGAACAAAATAAAAAGCGATGTTTTATTTACACATCTCCGCAATATCATAAATCAGTTTTTTGGAATCTTCCCATCCAAGGCAAGGATCTGTGATAGATTTTCCATAAATATGATCGTGGATCTTCTGAGATCCTTCTTCAATATAACTCTCAATCATCACACCTTTTACCATGTTATGGATGTCTTGCGATAACTGACGGTTATGCATGACTTCCTTAACAATACGGATCTGTTCTTTGAACTGCTTGCCGGAATTGGAGTGGTTTGCATCAATAATGGCAGCCGGGTTTACAAGATCCATTTTGGCATACATATCACAGAGACGGATCAGATCTTCATAATGATAGTTCTGCGTGCTGTTTCCGTGTTTGCTTACGGCGCCGCGGAGTACAACGTGGGTTAATGGATTTCCAGTTGTCTCCACTTCATAGCCACGGTAAACAAAATGGTGTGGATGCTGGGCGGCATAAACAGAGTTTAACATAACGGAAAAGTCACCGCTGGTTGGATTTTTCATACCGGATGCAACATCAAAACCGCTGACGGTAAGACGGTGCTGCTGATCTTCAACAGAACGTGCACCGATCGCAACGTAGGAGAGCAGGTCTTCTACATATCCCCAGTTTTCCGGGTAAAGCATTTCGTCTGCACAGGTGAGACCGCTTTCTTCAATGGCACGGATGTGCATTTTGCGCATGGCGATCAGACCTTCCACCATATCTGGTGCTTTTTCAGGGTCAGGCTGGGAAGCGATTCCTTTGTAGCCTTCACCGGTGGTACGTGGTTTATTTGTATACACACGTGGGATGATGATCAGCTTGTCTTTGACATCTTCCTGGATGGAAGTGAGACGGCTGACATAATCGCATACAGAATCTTCGTTGTCTGCAGAACAAGGTCCGATGATGACAAGAAAACGGTTGTCAAGACCTTTGATCACATTGCTGATCTCTGCGTCACGCTGTTTTTTTAACTCCTGCAATTTCTCTGACAGAGGATATCTTTCTTGGATCTGGGCAGGAGAAGGTAATTCGTTTAAAAATGTGAAACTCATGTGAAACTCTCCTTTAGTAGGTTATATTAACAGTCATTCTAATAGATTGTGAATAAATTGTCAAATTCACAGATGTTCCAATTTTTTATAGCCTCCATGAATACTATTTATATTGCATGCATTGAATATTAGAGTCTGGTGTTTTAAAATAGAAATGATCGTGGAACAATAAATCAGGCAGAGTTTCGCAAATCCGGTTTAGGATGGATAAAAAAGGAGCAGGACAGGCATATGGAGATTAAGGGAAAAACAATTGGAACAGGAAAACCACTTTTATGCGTTCCGGTTATGGAAAGTAATAAAGAAGAGATCATAGACGAATTACGGACACTTGCAAAAAGTGAAGCAGATATAGTGGAATGGCGTATAGATACTTTCGTGGATTATAAGAATTACAACGCAGTGCGCGAAGTGTTTGCGGCTGCGGCAGAGTGCATGAAAGAGAAGATTTTCTTATATACATTCCGAACCAAAAAACAGGGCGGCATGGGAGAACTCGCACCGGATGAACTGAACGACCTTCATGATCTTGCGGCAGAGTCAGGATGCGTGGATTTGCTTGATCTGGAATTTTTTGAGGAGGAGCATCCGGCAAGAAAAATCAGAAAGCTTCATAAACAGGGCTTGAAAGTCATTGCCTCCCACCATGATTTTTATGAGACGCCGGACAGAGAAGTTATGAAGATGCTGTTAGAACAGATGTGTGCAGGAGGTGCAGATATTGTAAAACTTGCAGTTATGCCACAGAATATGGAGGATGTTTTAAAACTTTTATCTGTGACGAATGAGTTTAAGGAAGAGAATCCGGACACGCCGGTCATCACAATGTCCATGGGAAAGATGGGGATGATCAGCAGGCTGTGCGGCGAGAGTTTTGGCGCAGCGGTCACTTTTGCGGCACACAAAAAAGCGAGTGCACCAGGTCAGATGGAGATGCATGAGGTGGCTGATATTTTGGAGAAAATGCATAAAATTATTAAATAAGTATAAACAAAAGAGAAAATAAATGGAAACACCGGCAAATTTCTTGACATAGATATTTGCCGGTGTTATTATTTGACACATGCAATATATAACAATGTTAAATAATAGCAGGTGGTGAGTGAATTATGGATAAATTATATGAAGAACTGTTCCGCGCGATGAATCAGTTCCGCAAGCTGAAATTTGCGGAGATGTTTCCGATGATCAACAGGACAGATTTTTTCGTAATGTGTACGATTATGGATAAAGGGGAGAATGGAAAGATTACCATTTCGGAACTTGCATCCAGAGCGAAAATGCTTCCATCCGCGATTTCCAGAACTTTAAAAGGGTTAGAAGAGCGCGGATATGTGGAGCGGAATATCAATAAAAATGACAGACGGAATACGTATGTGGAACTGACTGCAGAGGGAGAACGTCTGACAGAGGAAGCAAGGCAGATCATGGCGGACTTCGGCAAATCTGTGATGTCACAGGTGGATGAGGCAGATATGAAACACCTGATTTCTTATTTGGATAACATTTATCATATTGCGGAAAAAGAGATTGAAGCTAGAAAAGGGCAAGGCAGAAGAAAGGAAAGGGAACATGAGTAAGATTTTTAAAAATATGATTCCATATTGGAAATCAATTGTGATTATCATTGCGTTACTCTTTGTGCAGGCATGGTGTGATCTGTCACTACCGTCTTACACATCGGATATCATTGATGTTGGTATCCAGAACTATGGTGTGGAACATGTAGTGCCGGAGGCATTGACTGCGGATGAGTTTGAAACGGCAGAGTTATTCATGACGGATGAGGAGGCAGATCTCTGGGAGAGTATCTATGAGAAAGACGGTGATATTTACCGGCTGCAGGTGACATCCAGATCAGAATTAAACGAGATCGATGACACACTGGCAGTTCCGCTCATTATGAATTATCAGATGAGTGCGATGGAAGACTCTGCAGTAAAAGAGCATGTTGCAAAACCGACCGGGGCAGATGCCGGTACTCTGGAAAAAGACACCTTACTTTCCATGAGAGACAGCATGGAAGAGACCATTGATACAATGGGAAGTTCCCTTGTGAAATCCATGGGCGCAGCCTATGCGGTATCCTGCGATAAAGCGGCAGGAATTGACGTGGAAAAGATTCAGAAAAGTTATCTTGTCACAGCCGGACTGAAAATGGTCGGCATGGCGCTGATGATCGGAATCGTGACGGTTTTAGTGGGCTTCTTTGCCTCCCGTGTCGGTGCAGGCATCGGAAGAACATTAAGAGAGAAAGTATTTAAACAGGTTGTTGGATTTTCTAATGCGGAGATGGATAAATTTTCCACAGCTTCCCTGATTACAAGAAGCACGAATGATATCCAGCAGATCCAGATGGTTTCGGTTATGCTGCTTCGTATGGTAGCGTATGCACCGATCTTAGGCATTGGCGGTGTGTTAAAAGTCGTGCAGACCGGAGCCGGAATGGGATGGATCATTGTCCTTGCGATCCTTGTGATCCTTGGTTATGTGATGGTGCTGATGGCAGTTGCCATGCCAAAGTTCCAGTTGATGCAGAAGCTGGTGGATAATATCAATCTGGTATCCAGAGAGATTCTGACCGGTCTTTCGGTCATCCGTGCTTTCGGCAGGGAGAAAAAAGAGGAAGAACGTTTTGATGTGGCAAACAAAGACCTGACAAAAACAATGCTGTTTACCAACCGTGTCATGACTTTTATGATGCCGGGAATGATGATGATCATGAATGTTCTTTCCGTTGGTATCGTTTGGGTGGGTGCCCACAAAATTGATGCAGGAACGATGCAGGTCGGCGCAATGACAGCGTTTATCACTTATTCGATGATGATCGTTATGTCATTCTTAATGCTCACGATGATGTCGATCATGCTTCCTCGTGCAGCCGTTGCAGCAGACCGTATTGATGAGGTCATTCAGACAGAATCCTCGATCCATGACGCAAAAGAGCCGGAAAAAGTGACAACACACAATGGAGTTGTGAAATTCTCCCATGTGAATTTCAAATATCCGGGTGCGGAGGAAGATGTGCTTCATGACATTGATTTTACAGCGGAACCGGGACAGACCACCGCAATCATTGGAAGTACCGGTTGTGGTAAATCCACACTGGTCAATCTGATTCCACGTTTATATGATGTGACAGACGGAAGTATTACACTCGATGGAAAAGATATCCGTAACATTACGATGTCTGATCTTCGTGATGAGATTGGTTTCGTTCCACAGAAAGGTGTTTTATTCTCCGGAACGATCGCTTCGAATCTTCGTTTTGGAAAAGATGATGCGACAGACGAGGAGATTAAGAAAGCGGCAGAGATTGCACAGGCAACAGAGTTTATCGAGGCGAAGGATGACAAGTATGAGAGTGCAATCGCGCAGGGCGGAAGCAATGTTTCCGGTGGACAGAAACAGCGTCTTGCGATTGCAAGGGCGATTGCAAAAGATCCGAAAATCTTTATTTTCGATGACAGTTTCTCGGCGCTCGATTTAAAGACAGACGCGGCACTGCGAAAAGCGCTTGCTGAGAATGTAAAAGACAGTACTGTGATCATCGTGGCACAGCGTATCAGTACCATTTTACATGCAGAGCAGATTTTAGTGCTCGATGACGGAAAAATTGTCGGCAAGGGTACACATGAAGAACTGTTAAAATCATGCGAAGTTTACCGGCAGATTGCAAAATCACAGTTATCCGCGAAAGAACTTGGACTTGAGGAAAGTGAGGTGGCTTTGAATGAGTAGAGAACAGGAAGTTAAAACACATCAGCCACGGAGAAGAGGACCGATGGGACATGGCATGCAGCCGGGCGAGAAACCGAAGGACTTCAAAAAATCCATCAAAAAGCTGATGAGCTATATCGGAAAATACAAAGCTGCAATTTTTGTTGTCATGTTTTTTGCAGCATGTTCTACCATATTTAATGTTGCAGGACCGAAAATTTTAGGAAAAGCGACCACTGCATTATCGGAAGGTCTGATGGCGAAAATTCAGGGAACCGGAAGCATTGATTTTGGAAAGATTGGAAGCATTCTTTTGTTTGTGCTTGGTCTGTATCTGTGCAGTGCGGTTTTCAACTTTATCCAGGGATGGATCATGACCGGGATCACACAGAAAGTGTGCTACCAGCTCAGAAAAGAAATCTCAGAAAAAATCAACCGCATGCCGATGAAATACTTCGAGAGCCGTACTTACGGCGAGGTATTGTCCCGTATCACCAACGATGTAGATACGTTGGGACAGGGACTGAACCAGAGTATTACCACGATTATTACATCCGTTGCAACACTGATCGGCGTGCTTGTGATGATGCTCAGTATTTCACCGCTTATGACACTTATTGCACTTGTGATCTTACCAATCTCCATGGGACTGATTGGATTTGTGACAAAAAAATCGCAGAAATATTTCCGTGCGCAGCAGGAGTATTTAGGACACATCAATGGACAGGTGGAAGAGGTATACGGTGGTCACCTTGTCATCAAGGCATTTAACCGCGAGAAAGATACGATTGAAGAGTTTGAGAAAACGAATGATATTCTCTATGATTCCGCATGGAAATCACAGTTTTTGTCCGGTATGATGCAGCCAATCATGATGTTTGTCGGAAACTTAGGTTATGCCTGTGTTGCCCTGACAGGTGGACTGCTTGCAATCCGTGGCACGATCACAATCGGTGATATCCAGGCGTTCATCCAGTATGTGAAAAACTTCACACAGCCGATCCAGCAGATCGCGCAGGTGATCAATCAGGTACAGTCTATGTCTGCAGCATCCGAGCGTGTATTTGAGTTTTTGGAGGAAGAGGAAGAAGAGCAGATTGTAGAACATCCGGCGGATGTTTCGAAAATTACAGGTGCAGTGACATTTGATCATGTCCATTTTGGATACAATCCAGAGCAGATCATCATCAATGATTTCAGTGCCAGCGTAAAACCGGGACAGAAAATCGCAATCGTAGGACCAACCGGAGCCGGAAAAACGACGATGGTAAAACTGCTTATGCGTTTCTATGATGTAAACAGCGGAGCAATCTGTCTTGATGGACATAATATCAAGGATTTCAACCGCAGGGAACTGCGTGATGCATTCGGAATGGTATTGCAGGATACCTGGCTGTTCAAGGGAACAATCATGGAAAATATCCGGTACGGCCGGCTTGACGCAACGGATGAGGAAGTGATCGCGGCAGCGAAGGCAGCGAGAGCAGATCATTTCATCAAGACGCTGCCGGGTGGTTACCAGATGGAATTAAACGAGGATGCAAGCAATGTATCGCAGGGACAGAAACAGCTTCTGACCATTGCGCGAGCAATCCTTGCAGACAATAAGATCCTGATTTTAGATGAGGCAACTTCTTCGGTAGATACAAGAACCGAGATTGAGATCCAGAAGGCAATGGATAACCTGATGAAGGGCAGAACCAGCTTTGTCATTGCACACAGACTTTCCACGATCCGTGACGCAGATTTGATTCTTGTCATGAAGGATGGAGATATCATTGAGCAGGGAAGACATGAGGAACTTCTCGCAGCAGGAGGTTTCTATGCGAACCTTTATAATTCCCAGTTTGAGGATGTTGTAGCTTAATTTTTGTGCGTATCCGCAAAACAGGCACGCACGATTGCATCATCCCCATACTTATCACGGATTTTATCGATAGCAGAATTTAATTTGGACAACCGCTCAAACTTATCCTGATCGAAAAGATTATACTGCTCATAGCTTTCGTCGGTTGCTTTGCTCGTAGAGACACCGAGCAGCCGGATGGGAGCGTGATCCCAGCCCTGGTCAAATGCATTGCAGGCTGCCTCATAAATCTTTTCGGTCACGTTAGTGGCAGAAGGCAGGGATAACTGCTTACAGCGGTGATGAAAGTCATTGTCCACAATCTGAACCTGCACCACGCTGATGTAGGCTTTATCATAACGGATGCGCGCACCCACAGTCTCACAGAGAGATAACAGAATGTGGTGCGCGTTTTCTGTATCTGTGACATCATAAGGCAGAGTGACCGAGTTGCCATAACCCTTGTTGGCAGGAGATTCTGCAGTCACGGCAGAGGAGGAGATCCCATTGGCGGATTCCCACAGATAATCGCCCTGGGATTTAAAATTAGAGAGTAACATCTGGCGGTCTGCTTTTGCAAGTGCGCCGATGGTTGTGATTCCAAGAGAGCGCAGTCTTTTTGCAGTGGTTTTTCCACAGCCGTATAACGATTCCACCGGGAGCGGCCAGAACTTTGTCGCCATCTCTTCCGGAAAAAGAGTATGCACACGGTTTGGCTTCTCAAAATCAGATGCCATCTTTGCTAAAAGCTTATTTGTAGAGATACCGATATTGACGGTAAAGCCAAGCTCCTTATAAATCCGGTCTTTTAATTTTGTTGCGAAAACAACGGGATCACCGTAGAGTTTTTCCGTTCCGGTCATGTCGCAGAATGCCTCATCAATGCTGCACTGTTCGATCACCGGGGCAACCTCTTCCAGAATGCCGATAAATTTTCGGGAGGAAGCAGCATATAGTTCATGATCCGGCGGAACAATGACAAGATCCGGGCATTTTTGTCTGGCATGGGATAAAGGTTCGCCGGTCATAATGCCGTATTTCTTCGCAGAAGGAGATTTTGCAAGGACCACTCCGTGGCGCATCTTTTCATCGCCGCCGATTACGGCGTTGATGGTTCTTAAATCCAGTGCATCCGGGTTATCACGCAGGCGTTTCGCCGATTCCCAGCTCAAAAAGGCAGAGTTCACATCGACATGAAAAATGAGAGAGTGCATACAGATTCCTCCTGGTATCATAATGGTTTGTGCGAAACGCGTTCTACATTATGTACGAGTTTCGAGCTTTACATTACATCAATTATAGCAAACTCGAGGAAATCTGTAAACTAAAAACGAATATATGTTCGTATGTCATAACCCATACCAATCCTGTGTGTTGTGACACATAAAATTCACCGAATCGGGCATGATAGTAGCGAATAAGATGATTTTTGAGAGGTTTCAATATGTATATGATATGAGGGAATGCAATCAAAAGAGAAGGAGACACTGTGGAGCCGCCGGTTCTTAGAAGTCAGATTCTGCGTTTTATTCTGATTTATCAGAAATAAAATGCAGGATGTGAGTTCTTAGTACCGCTGCGAGCGACACGTAGCGGGAGCGTGTCTCCGAAAGTTTGATTGCATTCCCTCATATTTCAGTGCGTAGATTTACCTCTCAAAAATTATCGTAAACATTATAAACAACGATAAGGTGATTTTATTATGGTAAATATTCGAAAAGCCGCCATGATCGGCTGTGGATTTGTAGGTTCGTCCTCTGCGTTTGCATTAATGCAGAGCGGCATTTTTTCCGAGATGGTAATGATCGATGTAAACAGGGAAAAAGCGGAAGGTGAGGCGATGGATATCGCACATGGACTTCCGTTTGCAAGGCCGATCCGGCTGTATGCCGGAACTTACGATGACATTGTCGATGCGGCGATTATCATCATTACGGCGGGGGCAAGTCAGAAGCCGGACGAGACGAGGCTTGATCTCATCCACAAAAATGTGGAAATTTATAAAACAATCATCCCGGAAATCGCAAAGCGAAACTGCGAGGGCATGCTTCTTATCGTTTCAAATCCGGTGGATATTCTCACTTACACAGCGTTAAAACTGTCCGGTTTCCCGGAGAACAGAGTGCTTGGTTCTGGAACGGTGCTTGACACGGCAAGATTAAAATATCTGATCGGGGAACATTTGAAGGTCGACAACCGCAGTGTGCATGCGTTTATCATCGGTGAACACGGGGACAGCGAGCTGGCAGCTTGGTCAAATGCAAACGTTTCCGGTGTGCGGCTCGATGCGTTCTGTGAGATGCGCGGACATTATTTTCACGAGGAATCCGAGGATAAAATTTATGAGGAAGTGAAAAACAGTGCCTATGAGATCATTCAGAGAAAACAGGCAACTTACTACGGAATTGCGATGGCGGTAAAAAGAATCTGCGAGTGTATCATAAGAAACGAGCAGTCCATTCTCCCAGTGTCTTCCATGATGCACGGAATTTATGGTATGGAAGATGTGGTCATCAGTATGCCTGCAATCGTCGGAAAAGATGGTGTGGAGGCAGTTGTGCCGATCGAACTCGATGAGGAGGAACAGGAGCAGTTAAAAAAATCAGCCACGCTTTTAAAAGAATTAAACACTATGATAAAAACCGAACATGGTGTAAAATGAGTGTCGGAAGTTTTCGATAACATGCTTTAAAGACAGGTGTTTCACATGAAGATAAAAATTTTTGCACTGACACATAAAAAATTTGAAGTACCACAAGATAAAATGTACCAGCCGCTTCAGGTGGGCAGGGAGGAAAAAGAGGATCTTGGTTACCTCTGTGACAACACGGGAGACAACATTTCTGCGGAAAACTGTTATTACAGTGAACTGACCGGATTGTATTGGATATGGAAAAATGTACACACATATAAATATGTAGGAACCTGTCACTACAGAAGGTATCTTTTGAATGAGCAGGAAAAAATTTTTACAGAGGCAGAGTATCTGAAGCTTTTAAAGGACTATGATCTGATCACGACCAAAAGGGTGGTGCTGAACAACTCCTATCATTATGGTTTTGCGACAAATCATAATATTCATGCTCTCGATATGACAGGAGAGGTGATAAAAGAACTCTACCCGGAATATTACGATACATTTGTACAGCTCGAGAACGGAACGGAAACGTATTTTGGCAATATGATCGTCACATCGAAAAAATGGTTTGATACATACTGTGAATGGCTGTTTCACATTTTTTTTGAGGTGCAGAAGCGGATCTGTCTGGAAAATGGAGAGGACGATTATCACAAACGGGTGTTTGGATTTATTTCCGAGTTCCTGCTGCTTGTGTGGGTGCGCGTAAATCATCTGAAGGTTTATGAGTGCAAAGTGGGCATGTTAGGAGAAAAGGCAGAGACACGCGAGATGAAAGAACAGCTTGCGAGTTACTTCTTTTCTATGGATGTTTTTGGTGCAAAAACGTATTTTGCGGAAATGTTAAAAAAGCGGCCGGATGTTCTGATGGAGGCATCCGACATCACAGGCGAGCTGAAACTTTCCATGCAGATCATTGCAACCATGGATCAGGAATTACAACGGACGGGGCATTGCTATCTGAGAAAAGAAAACCGTTTTCGGGAACTTATCACTTTATTTACGAGATTGAATGCAGTGATACGTGCATACCTGAGCGGACAGGTCACAGAGGAGGACAGGCGCTTTTTGATAGAGCAGAGTGTTAGCGAGACAGCAGTAAAAGTCGGTGTTTTTATTCTGCCAATTTCAGCGGAGCAGAAAAAGAAGCTGGAAACTGAGATATTAAAAGATTTGAATGCATAAAAATCTCTTGAAATTTACGCTTTTATCTGCTATGATAAATAGGCTGTATGTGAAACAGATAAAAGAATATATGCGGCTGTAGTTTAATGGATAAAACATCGGACTCCGACTCCGACGCTGCGGGTTCGATTCCCGCCAGGCGCAGTGAAAAGATGTCAGTAGTGGCATCTTTTTTTTTACTCTGAAATAAAATATTAAGAATTGGAAAAGCCTGCCATTCGTTGACAATAAACAGAGATAATGCTATTATGTAATATGTTTGTTAGATTAATTTTTTGTAATTGCAGATTAGGAAACAATTACATTTTTCATAATAGATACCGCAGACAAAATTCGGGTCTGTGACAGAAAGGTTTGGTAAAAATGGCTTCAACGAATCAGGATAATAAATCAAATAACATAGATATTCAGAAAATGGTAGAATTTGTAAAAAAGAATGCCAGATATTTCGTGGCAGGAGCACTGTTTGTTGTGCTTTTACTTATTTTAGTGAAATTCACGGGAAATGGAATCGGAAACGCAGACGATAATAACGTGGCGGTTACTGAGACGGTTGTGACAGAAGAAGCATATGAGGAAAATGCAGTTCCGGCAGTCAATGAGCTGATCAACAGCTACTTTACTGCTTATGCATCCGGAGATCTTGTCACATTACAGACACTGGCAACACCGATCACACAGAATGAGCAGAGTTATATCACACTGATCAGTCAGTACATTGAGCAGTATCAGGACATTAACTGCTATACAAAGTCCGGGCTTGACAGCAATTCTTATATGGTAAATGTCAGCCTGAATGTGAAGTTTATGGGAGTGGAAACACCTGCACCGGGGCTTTATTTCTTCTATGTCAGAACAAATGACGATGGAAGTCTTTACATTGATAATCTTTACAGTGAGTACAACCTGTCCAGACAGGAGAGTGCGTTGGATACAAGCATCCGCAACCTTATCACGAACTTCTACAACAGCGATGATGTCATTGAATTACAGAATGATATCCAGCAGAAATACGAAGCTGCATTGTCAACAGACGAGAACCTGTTGAATCTCTGTGCAACGACTATTCCAAATGCAATTACTGAGTGGCGTAATACCATTGTGGCAGACGCAACAGAGAGTACAGAAGAAGTGCCTGCAACGGAAGAGGTTCCTGCAACAGAGACTCCTGCTGAGGAGACTCCGACAGACGAAATTCCAGCGGAAGAAACGCCGGCAGAACAGACAACAGAAACTGTATATACAATAGACAAGGTAAATGTCCGGTCAGGTGCAGATACCTCAGCAGACAAGCTTGGCTCTGTTGAAAAAGGAACGGCACTTACCAGAACTGGTACAGAAGGAGACTGGAGTATTGTCGATTACAACGGTACAACAGGTTATATTAAGAGTGAATTTTTATCAGCAGAAGCACCGGAGAATGCTTCTGAGACAGCGGCAACAGAAGCATTGACAGAGGGCACAACGATCATGCTCTCCAACACAACAAACATCCGGTCTTCCATGAGCGAGACAGCAGACAAAGTCGGAGTTGCCTATGCCGGAGAGAAGGTAACGGTTGTGATGAGTTATGCAGAAGGCTGGACAAAAGTAACATGGAAGAATAAGACAGGTTATATCAAGACCGATTTATTAAAATAAAAAAGTAACAGAATGCTACGGAGGCTTCCAGCAAATTGAAGTCTCCGTTTTTGTAGTTATTTGAAGCTGTACAAAATAGAATCATATGGAATAATGACAGGAAAAGGAAAAGTATGGAAGAAAACGGAATCCGTATCAATAAATTTTTGAGCGAAGCAGGGGTATGTTCCAGACGCGAGGCAGACCGTCAGGTTGAACTTGGAAATATTACCATTGATGGAAAAGTTGCGAAAACAGGCGCAAGAGTATTGCCAGGACAGTCGGTTTTGTTTCAGGGAAAGAAAGTTTTAAAAGAAGAGGAAATGATCTTAATTGCGTTCCACAAACCGGTTGGCATTGTCTGTACCGTAGAAAAGCGCGAAAAAAACAATGTGATCGATTATATTAATTACCCGAAGCGCATCTATCCGGTCGGACGTCTGGATAAAGATTCAGAAGGGCTGTTGTTACTGACGAACAACGGTGATATTGTCAATAAAATGATGCGCTCCGGGAATATGCATGAAAAAGAGTACATTGTTACAGTCAACAGACCAGTCACCGAGAGTTTTATCCATGGTCTGGCAAACGGAGTGCCGCTTGCTGAACTGAATACAATGACCAGAAAATGTCATGTAAAACAGATTGGAAAGAAACAGTTTAAGATTATTTTGACACAGGGACTAAACCGCCAGATCAGACGGATGTGTGAATATTTCGGTTATCGTGTGGAGAAACTTGTTCGTACAAGAATCATGAATATTGAACTTGGAGACCTGCCGGTTGGAACATACCGGGATGTTACACCGGAGGAGTACAGACAGCTTTTATCATTAATTAAAGATTCCTCCAATGAGACGGTCATCCCGAAGAAATATTCCAAAAGTGAGCGTATGAAAGAAAAATCAAAAAAGTAGAAATGGATGAAAAAAATGTCAGCAGAAGAGAGAATTGCCGAGTTAAAGAAAACACTCGAATATCATATTGACCGCTATTATAATCAGGACAGTCCTGAGATTTCAGATTATGAATACGACATGATGATGCAGGAGCTGAAGGGTCTGGAAAAAGAGCACCCGGAGCTTGTCACGCCAGATTCTCCGACACAGCGTGTTGGTGGAACAGCAAAAAGAGAAGCGGGTGTGCTTGTGCGCCACAATGTTCCGATGTTGAGCCTTCAGGATGTTTTTTCCAAAGAGGAAGTATTTAACTTCGTGGAGGAAATGCAGAAACAGTTAGATCATCCGGAATTTGTTGTGGAGTATAAAATTGACGGACTTTCCATGTCACTGCGTTATGAGAACGGAGAATTAATACTGGCGGAAACCAGAGGGGATGGAATTAATTTCGGTGAGGATGTCACCGCGAATGCGAAAGTGATCAAAGACGTAAAACAAAAGTTAAAGGACAAACCGGAGTATCTGGAGATCCGCGGTGAAGTATACATGAAAAACGCTGCATTTGAAAAGGTAAATGAGACACAGGAGCTTCTTGGAAAAAAAGTGTTTGCCAATCCAAGAAACTGTGCAGCGGGAACACTCCGCCAGTTAGACAGCAAGGTGACGAAAGAGCGGGATCTTTCCATGTTTATTTTCAATATCCAGCAGGTGCGTGGCATGGAGTTTGCAACTCATACCGAAGGATATGAATTTTTGAAAAAGCAGGGGATCCATGTCATAGACGATTACAAAGTCTGCAAGACCGCAGAGGAAGTGTGGGATGCGATCACGGCAATTGGTGAAAACCGCGGAAATCTGGCATATGATATTGACGGCGCTGTGGTGAAGATCAATCGTTTTTCTGACCGTGAGCAGTTGGGAGAAACATCCAAAGTACCGCGCTGGGCAATCGCATACAAATATCCACCGGAGGAGAAAGAGTCCAGACTATTAAATATTGAACTTTCGGTAGGAAGAACCGGAAGAATCACACCGACAGCTGTGTTTGAGCCGGTGCGCCTCTGCGGAACTTCTGTTTCCAGGGCAACTTTGCACAATCAGGATTTTATTGATGATCTGGATATCGGAATTGGAGATACAATTGTAGTTTATAAGTCGGGGGAGATCATTCCGAAGATCAAGGAAGTGAAGAAAGAGAAAAGACCTTCTGACTGGAAACGGTTTGTGATCCCGGATGTCTGCCCTGTTTGCGGTGCAAAGACAGAGAGGGAGAAAGACACTGCGGATATTAAGTGTACATCACCAAACTGTCCGGCACAGTTAGAACGCCATATTATCAACTTTGTAGGGCGTGACGCAATGGACATCAAAGGTTTTGGTACAGTTTATATTGAAGAACTTGTCCGTTTAGGGTATATTAATAATGTCGCTGATGTTTTTGTACTAAAGACACATCGCGATGAATTGATCGATCAGGGAATTATCGGAAAAGAAAAAAATACGGATAAGCTTTTGGATGCGATCGAGAAATCAAAAGAGAATGATGCCTATAAGCTTCTCACCGGACTTGGGATTCCGAATGTGGGAAAGGCAGCTGCAAAAGCGATCATGAAGTATTTTAAAGATATGGATCATTTAAAGGAAGCTTCCGTTGAGCAGCTCACAGAGGTCAACGATATAGGAGAAGTGAGTGCGCTTTGTATCCGGAATTTCTTTACAGATGAAAAAAATATTGAAATTTTAGACCGCTTGAAAGAGTATGGAGTGAATATGCAGGCGGAAGAGACAGAAACGGTGGAATCTGTTCTGACAGGAAAGACAGTTGTAGTAACAGGAACACTGCCGACATTAGGACGAAAAGAAGCGTCTGAGCTGATCGAAAAATATGGTGGAAAGGCTTCTGGTTCCGTCTCAAAAAAAACAGATTACGTGCTTGCGGGAGAAAATGCAGGAAGCAAGCTGACCAAAGCACAGGAACTTGGAATTCCTGTTATTTCAGAAGAACAGTTGAAAGAAATGCTTGGAATTTAGTTTTCACTGTACTGGAAGATGTAGCAGGACATACTGTCGAAAATAGGAGAGCGATTCTGATCGCGAGGAAGGGTTTGTAAGAAGATATGCCAATTAAGACACAGAGTGATTTGCCGGCAAAGGAAATATTGGAAAAGGAAAATATATTTGTTATGGACGAAAATCGTGCGACACATCAGGATATCAGAGCAATCAATATTGCAATCTTAAACCTGATGCCGTTAAAGGAAGATACGGAGCTTCAGCTTTTACGCTCGCTTTCAAACACACCGTTACAGGTAGATGTGACGTTTGTAGCAGTGTCTTCCCATGAGTCAAAAAACACATCAATGAGTCATCTGAATAAGTTTTATGAGACTTTTGCAGACATTAAAAATCGTTATTTTGATGGTCTGATCATTACCGGAGCACCGGTGGAACAGATGGAATATGAAGAGGTGGATTACTGGAAGGAAATGTGCGAGATCTTTGAGTGGAGCAAGACACATGCCACGTCTACCTTACATCTCTGCTGGGGTGCGCAGGCAGGGCTCTATTATCATTACGGTTTGAAGAAATATCTGCTTCCGGAGAAAAAATTCGGTGTGTATGAGCATCATGTGATGAACCGTAAAGTACCGCTTGTCCGAGGCTTTGATGACTATTTTATGGCACCGCATTCGAGACATACTGAAGTGCGTGCAGAGGATATCCGTGCCGTGAAGGAACTGACGATTTTAGCAGAATCAGAGGAAGCCGGCGTGTTCCTTGCCATTGCAGATGAGGGACGTAAAATTTTTGTGATGGGACATCCGGAATATGACCGGGTTACCCTCGACAAGGAGTACAAACGTGATAAGGATAAAGGTCTGGACATCAAAATGCCTGTCAATTATTATCCGAATGATGATGACACACAGAAACCGAGACTGCAGTGGAGATCACATGGAAACATTCTCTATTCAAACTGGCTGAACTATTACGTGTATCAGACGACACCGTTCCAGTTCATTAATACAGATGAGATTGTGGGAAAATAATTCAACTGCAAAGAACTTTTGCAAAATCGTAAAAAAATAGGGTATACACAGTTCAATTAAGATTGGTGTATACCCTATAACTTTTATAACATTTGTGCGTTCCATTTTAATTTATCCTTGCTTGGGACAATTTTATTTTCAAATTGCTTACCGATAGCTTTTAAAGCACTGTCCTTAGATCCATATATGCGTTTTCTGTGGATTTGAATACCTTTACCGTAACATTGAGTTATCTTCTATATTAAGTGAAGAACAGGACGCATTTGATAATATGCCAGAAGGATTACAGAGCAGCTATAGAGGAATGTGTTCTGAAGATGCAATTGATAATATGGAAGAAGCGAGTGAGAAACTTGACGAAGTAATTGAGTTGTTGGGTGATATTGTGTAAAATGGAAATATGTAAATAATAGATTCACATGTGCGATGTTATAACATTGTATTGACAATGGATAAAATGGGAACTATAATATAATTAAAGGAAGGTGATATATATGGCAAATACGAATGTAACTATGAGAATTGATGAAACTTTAAAGGCTCAATTACAGGAACTTATGTCTAATTTAGGTCTTGATATGACAACTTTCTTTACAATGGCTGCAAAACAGGCGGTAAGAGAACAAGCGTTGCCATTTAAGCCAGATATGAATGAAACACCTAATATTGAAACCTTAAAAGCAATGGCAGAAACGGAGTATTTAATTAATCATCCAGAAGTGAGAAAAACGTATGATGACGTTGATAAAATGATGGAGGATATTCTTGGATGAAATATGAAGTACAACCGACAACAAAGTTTGAAAAAGATTTAAAATTATGCAAAAGCAGAGGTTATGACATTGAGTTAATTAATCAGATTATCAAAAAACTTGCTAATGGAGAAAAGCTAGAAGAGAAAAATAAGGATCAAGATTTGCATGGAAACTGGGAAGGATATAGAGAATGTCACATATTACCAGATTGGTTGTTAGTATATAAGTATATAGAAGACGAATTAATTTTATATCTTACTAGAACTGGAACGCATAGTGATTTATTTTAATTAATGAATTGGAATTGTCGTAAGGCAGTTCCTTTTCTGTTAAAATGGAGAATATAATATTGAGATGATAAACTATAATGACAGTTTATTATAAATTAGCAAATGTTTTAAAAGAAAGAAAAGAAATCAGTGTAATTAAATAAAAGTGTAGTGTTCATATAGCATCTGACGGAAATAAAAATCTGTCAGGTGCTATTTTTATTCAGTATCGGTCACGTGGAACGTACCAAGCAGTGGAAAAATATAATTTTATTGGCAAAAGAACAAAAAAACGATATGATAGAACTTGAGTATTAAACAAATGCAAGGAGCACCGCATGTACATTATTTTATGCTTAGACGACAATAACGGACTTGCCTTCAACCACAGAAGACAGTCGCAGGACCGCATCGTAGCGGAAGATATCAGCAAAACAGTTGGAGAAAAGAAACTTTGGATAACTGATTACAGCCGGAAGTTGTTTCAAGCTGTTTCGAATTTAGAAATCAGTGAAAATCCAAAAGAGGAAGCGAAAAAAGGAGAATATGTTTTTCAGGAATTGGAAACATTGGATACAGATGACGAACAAATTGAGCAGTTTATAATCTATCGCTGGAACAGAGTATATCCAGCAGATGTTTCTGTTGAGATAGGAGCCGAATGGAAACTGACAGAAACGGAAGAGTTTCCCGGTTTTTCACATGAAAAAATTACAAAAGAAATTTATTGCAGAGAGTAGAAGGAGAAAAAGCAGAACGAAAAGTGTTTTGTAAGAGTAAGGCAATGAGGAAGAACAGAGAAATTTTAAAATGGAAAAATAATATGAGAGCACTGGCGATGGTGATTTGTCTCGCATTGACGATGCAGTTTGCTTCTGGATGTGGAACAACAGAATCAGCACAGAGTACACAAGAAAATGTAACGACAATCGTAGAAACATTTGATTTTGCAGCCGTTCCGGCATATGATGGAACGGCATATGTTGCAGTCAATGATAACGTTCCTTTTTTTACAGAGGAAGAGTTGAGCAGTGCTTCCTATGAGACGTATGGAGAATTGGATCCGCTTGGAAGATGCACGGTCTGTGTGGCAAGCGTGGGACAGGATCTGATGCCGGCGGAGGAGCGTGGGAATATTGGTGCGGTAAAGCCGACCGGCTGGCATACTGTGAAATATGATTTTGTCGATGGAAAATATTTGTATAACCGCTGTCATCTGATCGGTTATCAGCTTACAGGAGAAAATGCAAATGAAAAAAATCTTATTACCGGAACCAGATATTTGAACATAGAAGGAATGCTTCCGTTTGAAAATATGGTAGCGGACTATGTGAAAGAAACAGATCAACACGTTATGTATCGTGTGACGCCGGTTTTTGAGGGTGATAACCTTCTGGCGGCAGGCGTGCTGATGGAGGGAAAATCGGTTGAAGACAACGGAGAAGGTGTTTTATTCTGCGTTTTTGCATATAATATGCAGCCGGGAGTGTCAATTGATTATGCGACAGGAGAAAGCTCTGCGGACGGAACAATTGTAAATGATACCAGTGCGCAGGAAGAAACTTCACAGTCCGAAGAAACGCAGACATATGTACTGAACACGAACACACATAAATTCCATAAGCCGGGATGTTGCAGTGTAGAGAAAATCAAACCGGAAAATTATGCGGAATTTACAGGAACGAGAGAGGAAGCGATTGCATATGGATATGATCCATGTAAAAACTGCAATCCATAACAGAATGAACAGAATAGAAATTACAGATTTGACTTTGCCTGAATTACAGGTGTATACAAGCCTCAATGAGGCGCAGTTACTGCATTATTATGAACCGGCACCGGGAATTTTTATTGCTGAAAGCCCAAAGGTGATCGAGAGAGCATTAGAGTTCGGATGTGAGCCCATCTCCCTTTTGATGGAGCAGAAGGATTTCGATACCTGTGGAAAAAATATCATTGCACAATGCAAAAACACACCGGTTTACACAGCAAAACTTGAGGTGTTAGAACAGATCACAGGATATAAACTTGCAAGGGGAATGTTGTGTGCCATGCATCGTCCTGCAATGCCTTCGGCAGAAGAAGTCTGTAAAAATGCAAGGCGTATCGCAGTGTTGGAAAATGTTGTAAATCCAACAAATGTAGGAGCGATTTTCCGGTCAGCGGCGGCATTAAACATGGATGCGGTGCTGTTGACGTCTGCGTGCAGTGATCCCCTTTACCGCAGGGCAATCCGTGTGAGCATGGGAACTGTATTTCAGGTGCCGTGGACTTACATTGAAAATAAAAATGTCTCCTGGCCACAGGGTGGGATGGACTTATTGCATGAGTATGGATTTAAGACGGTTGCCATGGCTCTTCGGAATGATTCTGTCCGTATTGATGATGAAAAATTACATGCAGAAGAAAAGCTTGCAATTATTTTAGGAACTGAGGGAGATGGTCTGGCTGCAGAGACTATGGCAGACTGTGACTATACAGTAAAAATCCCAATGAGCCACGGAGTGGATTCTTTAAACGTAGCGGCGGCGAGTGCGGTTGCTTTCTGGGAATTTGGAAAGTAATGGATTTACAAAAGAAATGGGATGGAGTTTGGAAAATGAAATTTATACAGCAATATAAAAATCTGAGCAAGGAGATTTACATTCTGTTCTTTGGCAGAGTTGTGACCAGTATGGGTTCCCTGATCTGGCCGCTTCTCACTTTGATTTTGAAAAATAAATTAGGATATAATGCGACAACGATTGCCACCATCACAATGGCAATGTCCATTTTGCAGTTTCCAATGCTGCTGCTTGGCGGAAAACTGGCAGATACGATGAACCGTAAAAAAATTATCGTATGCTGTGATATGGTTACAGTTATTTCTTATATTATCTGCGGTCTGCTGCCGTTGTCTGGATATAGCATTGCACTTTTTTATCTTGCCGGAGTGTTTGCGACAATTGAAGGTCCATCCTATGATGCGCTGGTTGCAGATCTGAGTGACAGCGAGAGCAGGGAAAAGGCGTATAGTCTGCAATATCTCGGAATGAATTTAGGACTTGTGCTTTCCCCGACAATTGCCGGATTTTTATTTGAAAATTATCTGGGACTGGCATTTATAATTACCGGAATTGCAACATTTTCCTCCACGCTTTTGATTATTTTATTTGTAAAGCAGCTTCGGGTAGAGAAGAAAAAAGTGAGCGAGTACGAGGAAAAACGGGAGAATGAGCATGTATTTAAGATTTTATGGGAACGCAGGCCAATCCTGATTTATGCTTTGGTGGCAGGTTTCGGAGGGCTGGTCTATGCACAGTTTAATTATCTTCTGCCACTGAACATGGAAACATTATACGGAGCAAAAGGAGCTGCTATTTTTGGCATGCTGACAAGCACAAACGCATTGGTAGTGATCATTGCAACACCAATTATAACTACTTTTACAGGAAGAATAATAGATGTCCGAAAAATTCTGATTGGAGAAAGCCTGATTATTTTAGGATTATCCGGGTATCGGTTTGTACAGGGAATCATGCCGCTTTATTTTGTGCTGATGATTATTTTTACAGTTGGCGAAGTGTTTAATACGCTGGGAAACCAGCCGTATATGACCAGACGGATGCCGTCCACGCACTGGGGACGTGTCAATTCGTTCATTTATACGGTAAGCGGTGCATTTTCTGCCTGGGGCAATATTCTGATCGGAAAAATCGTTGATAACAGTGGATATGACCGAGCGTGGCTTGCAGTGGGGGCTTTTGGTGTTGCAACCATCGTTTTGGCGGTGACACTCAACATTATGGATAAAAAACAGTTTTATTTACTGTATGAGAAAAAAGAAGGAAAGGTGGAAGGATGAGGAAAAAATATATGAACATCTGTCTGATTTTGGGACTGCTTTGTCTGGTTTATGGGCTGATCGTGGCGATTGCAGGTTCCGGTGGAACAAAATTTTTTATTGTATGGATTGGCATTGCAGTGATTCTCTTTGCGCTGGCAGGTCTGCTTCATATGGGAATTTGGGACAGGATACCGCAGATCGTTAGGTGGATATTTGGAATATTGTGCGGTATATTTTTCCTGTCGTTTCTTGTGATTGAGGGAATGGTGATCCGCCAGATGCATGCACAGGGAGAAGATAATCTGGACTATGTGATCGTGCTGGGTGCACAGGTGCACGCGGATAAACCGAGTGTGGTATTGAAATACCGGCTGGATGAGGCAATTTTATATCTGAATGAGAATCCGGAGACAGTCTGTATAGTAGCGGGCGGTCAGGGGAAAAATGAGCCTTATTCCGAAGCGTATGGAATGGCGCAGTATCTGATGCAGAATGGAATTGACAAAGAACGGATCCTGTTGGAAGATCAATCGAAAACGACTGAAGAAAACCTGCGGTACAGCCGGAAATTTTTGCCGGAAGATGCGGAAGTGGGGATTATCACGAATGATTTTCATATGTTCCGTGCTTTGCAGATCGCCCAAAAACAGGGGCTCTCTGATGTATGTGGAATTGCAGCAGATTCGACGAAATTCTATCTTCCAAACAATATGCTGCGGGAATATTGTGCAGAGATCAAGTTTTTGATCCGCAGTGTAAAGTAAAATAGACAATTGCGAAACTCATAGAAACCTAAATTGAATTGTGAAAAATTAACAAAAGCTTGAGAAAACACTGGGGAGCGGTCGGTACTTGAAGGCAGGTACAACAATCGTTGTGACTGGCTTCTTAGTACCGTTACCAGCGACACGTAGCGAAAGCGTGTTTTCGAAAATTTTGTTAATTTTGAACAATTTAAAGAAGATTATGAAGAGTTTCGCAAACGCCTATGTAAAGTAAAAGATGAAAAGGAGTACAAAAATGTCACAGATAAAACTTGGTTCCCATGTGGGAATGGCTGGAAAGGAAATGTTTCTTGCTTCTGTGAAGGAGGCGGAAAGTTATGGTGCCAATATTTTAATGCTTTATACCGGAGCACCGCAGAATACAAGGAGAAAAGAGATTTCAGAACTGAATATTGAGGCCGGATGGGAGTATGCGAAAAAGGCAGGGATTGAAGAGATCATCGTGCATGCACCGTATATCATCAATCTTGCCAACACTGTAAAGCCGGAAACATTTGAACTTGCGGTGGGATTTTTGGAAAAAGAGATCAAGCGTACCGCAGCGATGCAAAGCAAAATCCTGGTGTTACATCCGGGTTCTGCGCTGGATGCAGGAACGGAAGCCGGGATTGCACAGGCAGTAAAAGGCCTGAACATGGTTCTGGATGCTAATGATGATGATGTAGTCATTGCCCTTGAGACAATGGCTGGCAAAGGGAGCGAGATTGGGCGCACTTTTGAGGAACTGAAAATGATCTATGATGGGGTTCACAAAAAAGACCGTCTGCGTGTCTGCTTTGATACCTGTCATGTAAACGATGCGGGCTATGACTTGGTCAATGATTATGACGGTGTTTTCAAGAAATTCGAAGAGGTTTTAGGACTTGATCAGATTGCAGTGTTTCATATCAATGACAGCCTGAATCTTCTCGGTGCGCACAAAGACCGTCACGCAAATATTGGAGCAGGAACGATTGGGTTTGATCCTTTATATAAGGTGGTGCATGACGAGCGGTTCCTTGATGTGCCAAAAATCTTAGAGACCCCGTGGCTTTGCGCAGAAGGTGAAACGAAAAAGACAATTCCGCCTTATAAGGAGGAAATCGCACGGCTGCTGAGATAAGAGAGATGGGTAAGGCGTGTTGGAGAAGCCATTTTAGACATCTTATAGTGAAATTCAAGGGGAAAGGAACAAAATGAACCAGCAGGAAAAAGATAAAATCGTAAGAAAACTGATCGACACAAATACCACGATTTCCACGATGGAGAGCTGCACTTCCGGTCTGATCGCATCCATGATCACGGATACGGAAGGGGCATCGGCAGTTTTTCCGGGAGGTTATGTCACTTATCTGAACAAAACGAAAATCTTATGCGGTGTTGACGAAAAAATTATAAAAGAGCACGGTGTTTATTCTAAGCAATGTGCGAGGGCGATGGCTGAAACTGCTCAGAAAAACCTTCATACAGAGATTGCGGTCGGAATCACAGGTACGACCGGAAATGTCGACCCGAATAATGCAGACAGCATGCAGGGAAAAGTATTTTTCTGTATTCTTGTGGGAGAGAATGCGTATGACTATGAATACAATGCAGAGGTCACCCGGATGAGCCGCCATGAGATCAAGGAGTTATATGCAGATAAAGTATTTGAAGAACTCGCAAAATTGATAAATATCGTTCATTCCAGTAGTGATCTCAGCTGTGATTCTGTATGAAAAATGATAATTATTTCATGATTTCGTGTTTTGCAGTTGTTTAATTTCGTCTATGGATAAACCGGAAAAATCAGCAATATCTTCCAAAGAAAGTTTGTTGGATTTCAGCATGCGTCTGGCAGTTTCCATTGCAGCATTCTGAAATCCAGTTTTCTTACCTTCAGAGAATCCGTATTCATATTCTGCTTTCCGTAACTTCTTTTCTTCCAATTCTTTATCATATTCAAAAATACTCATACTGATGACCTCATTTCGATTCCGGGTAAGAAATTCCGTCAGAATCCCTTTCTGGATACACTCGTCTACAGCACGCTCCACAGCTTGGTTCAAGGGCATGTCTGTTGCGTAGTGACGCACTCTGGCAACATACTGTGCATATTCGTTTAATGTACTGCAATGTTGCATTAGCTCTGCATTGTGTCCTTCATTGACATTTAAAACTGTAACAATTAATTCAAGTTTTGCTTCTCCTGTCAGATGTTCAAATGCCGAGGAAAGTCGAAGATCTGTACAGTCAGCAATTACTGTTGAACCATTATAAAACTCAATAAAATTTGGGGCAGGAATTTTCTGCAAGGTGGATGAGAATAGTGATTTCTTATCCACAAGTTTCTGATATTCACTGCAAATATAAAACAAATCCCGAAGCGGCATATTTGGGTTGTAGGTTGATTGATGTTCATATAGGTATAAATTGGTATCTATAATGAATGCCAGATCGTTTTTCATTCCCATATAAATAGCATTTTCGAGTGTCACGATCTCCAGATCCTCAGGGTTTTTGTAATCTCTCTGATTCACCGCATTGTAAAGTGAGAGCAGATTCTTACGGTCAGAAAATAACATCCGAAAAACGGTGTCCTTGTAGTTTCGGTTTGCTGTCAGTGTTTTAATTGTGAAGTCTCTTTTGTCCTTGTTACGGTTTCTTTTGCATTTTGCCATAAATCGTTTCCTCCTGATGTGGCAGAACAGATTATAAAAACTGTTTTCTGATAGCAGGAGAATACAACTGTTTATGATTCCAAGTTCATTTCGTCTCCTGCTTTTCAATTGTTGATGGGTAACAAAAAGCATAGATACGAATGAAGTACACAGATTCTAAAAAAAACGAATCTGTCGTTCTTAGAATATAGATGACAAAAATGTCATGAAGATTTTGTAAAATATGCTTTAGTTCATTATAACACAGCACAATGAGAAGATACAAGATTGCTTTTTATAAAATCTTTAAATTTGAGCGAAAGTTAAAAAAATGAAAAAACAATTAACAACTCCTCAATTGTGCAGCTTCGAAACTTCTGTTATGATTTATTTACAGAAGCTTCTGCAAACACTTTTTACGCAGTAACAAGCAAGAGTATTGTTGTGGAAAAATAACTTTGAATTTTTATAATATGAGGAGATGACACAAATGCAGATTGGCAGTGTAATAAGAAAATACAGAAAAGAATGTGGGCTTACACAGGAAGAGATGGCAAAAAGGTTAGGGGTGACTACCCCGGCTGTGAATAAGTGGGAAAATGGAAACACGAATCCCGATATCGAACTGTTGGCACCGATTGCCCGGCTGTTGCATATTTCACTCGACACACTGTTGTCTTTTCAGGAAAAACTGACGGACATGGAGATTGAGACACTTATCCGGCAGATGGGTGACAAATTAGAGAAAGAAGGATTTGAAAAGACCTACGAATGGGCGGTGCAGATCACAAAAAAGTATCCGAACTGCAATATGCTGATCTGGCAGATCGCAGTAATGCTTGACGCAGGAAGAATAACAGGAGCGTGCGGGAATCCGGAACAATATGACGAACAGATCAATGCGTGGTATGAGATGGTGTTACAGGACGAAAACGAAGAGATACAGTACCATGCAGCCGATTTTCTGTTTGGCTTTTATTTAAGGAAAAAAGAATATGTGGCAGCAGAAAAATATTTAAACTATTTTTCGGAGCATGATCCTATGAAAAAGATATTCAGGGCACGTCTGTACAAAGAGCAGGGAAAAACCGAAGAAGCATATAAAACAATAGAAGAAGTTCTTCTCTCGCAGAGCCAGACGCTTGGTGTTACATTTTCATTTCTGCTTAGTATGGCATTGAAAGAAAAAGATTTTGACTATGGAAGAGTGCTCGCAGAGAAAATGGGAGCACTCGCCCATACATTTGAGATGGGAAAATATAGTGAGTGTTCCACTATGCTTGATGTTGTATATGCAGAGAAAAATGTAGAAGGTACTTTTCAGGTGGTCAGGCAATTGCTTGAAAATGTGGAGAGTATTGGAGATTTTTCGGGTTCAAAATTATACCGGCATCTGCAATTTAAGAAAAATGCCCGTTGGAATGCAGACGAATTGCGCGAAAAACTGTTAGAAGGATTCCGCGATGAGACAGAATTTTCTTATATGAAAGGATATGAACCGTGGGAAAAACTTGTTAGTAAATAGGAAAAGTGAAGGGCTAAATCTCCACTTTCCCCGGTACATATTGAATGATCACATCCATCGTTCCTCCGCATACCATGCCTTCTTCCCCGGCAAAATCATTGGTCATATCGACGGAGAGGAACGTATCTTTTTTGTCAGAGAGAACTTCTAAGGCCTTTCGCAGCACTTCATGCTCGCCACAGCCGCCGCCGATTGTGCCAAAAGACTGTCCAAGCGCATTGACGCACATGATCGCACCGGTTTTGACGGGAGTAGAGCCTTTGCGCTCCACAACAACAGCGATTGCTTTTTCTTCCTTTGTCTGGAGTGCGTTTAAGAAAACGGGATCAAGGTTGGTCTGTTCAAGAATCCCATTCCTTTTTCCGAGGGAAAGTCTGCTGCGGCAGAGGATTAGTTCGGATAAAATGGAAATGGCAATCTCATCCGTTGTGACGGCACCGATGTCTAAACCGATCGGCGTGTGGATCTGATCAAGAAAAGAGCGGTCAATCCCTTCTGCATACAGGTTTTCAAAAAGCCCGGCAACACGTCTTTTCGAACCGATAAGCCCCATATAAGCAGGTGTGATGCCGCTGCCATAAAGAGTGCGGATACAATCTGCATCATGTTTGTGCCCACGGGTGACAATGGCAACGAAATCCTGTTCATCAGGATGCATCTGTTCGATCGCAGCAGGAAAACTGTCGCAGATCACTTTTTTTGCGTTTGTCATCGTATAAGGATTGGCAAAGGAGGGTCTGTCGTCCGCCGCATAGATGTCAAATTCCAACTGGGAGGCAAAGCGGCAGAGCGATTGCGCCACATAGCCGCAGCCTAAGATGATCAGGCGCCGCGGTGCCTGAAATCTTCTTGTATACACAGTCTGGCCGTCAGTACCCGGCACTTCAAACTGCATTTCAAATGGATGAAATTCTACAGGATTCATGATAAAGTCCTCTTTTTTGCTATATTTCATAGTATAAATTATAACATGGATTTGTGTGGAGAACCATTGAAAATTTTATTGTCATAATGTATTTACGTTTCCCTGCAAAATAAGTTAGAATAGATAATTGGAAAACTCATATATAACTAAAATGAATTGTGAAAAATTGACAAGAGCATAAGAAAACATGTTTTCGATGATCTTGTTAATTTTGAACAATTAATAAAGATACGAAGAGGAGGTTTCCGATTATCTAATAACAGAAATACACTAAAGAAAAGTGAGGACACCCCAAATGGCAGATAACGCATTAAAAATCGAATATAAATTATACTTGGAAGCAGAGGATGTTTCGCAGTCAAGGATCCTTTCTTCTGCATCCTATCTGGAAAACGTGCTGCATAATCATGCAAACCCATACATAAAATGCGCACAGATCGACAACGAGAGTGATTTAGATGAATTTGAGTTGAGATTATATGTGGATGAGACGATCGAGGAGGCGGACTGTGCAAATGCGGATGCAGCAGAGGCATTTTTAGATGAGTTTGCAGATGTTTTATCAGAAATTGCGCACATTCATTCCTTTATGGATATGGAGGGAAGCTTTTCTGTTTCCTTTGAGGGAGAGCAAATTGCCTATGATTTCAGATCCGAACCGGGTGACGGAATGTGTGACTTTATAGAACGGAAAGAAAATGCTTGAGTGAAAAAGTAAATTCCGCACGTAAACTTAAATTCCATACGGAAGAC
>DXQT01000023.1 GCA_019411365.1 Roseburia sp. | reverse complement strand
ATATATACTTACTTGTTTTTACTTTGTAGTCATTTTATATTTTCCGTATTTTTATAATATTATATTTTGTAATAATGTACCCCGATATAATAATTTATCATTTTATACTCTATCTCTGTTCTAATCTACTCAGCACAAAATCATTATTTTTCGTTCATCTTTTAACTACCGGTTTTTTTATTTACAGAATAGAATTTTATAATCTATAGATTCTATACCTTGCAGGTAAATCTTCTATTTTAGATGACACATTCCATAAACATATCTATTATTATAAATAAGAATATTTTTGATAAAAAAGACATAAAATAAAAAAGCTGCCTGTGCCCATTTTGTCAGTCTGGCAATCAGCCTGATTCAGTGCTATTTATAGTAAATTTTTTGTGAGGTACAAATTCCACATTCATTGTTTAACTTTGATAGAAAATTAGTAAATCCTAGTTTACCCGTTTATTTACAGTGATATTTTTTCATAAATTAAATCACAAATAAGCATCGAGTCAAAGCTTAATCATTATTGTTCTTCACATTACTCCAAGATAATCTGCATCAGGAAGATCATAGCATTCTTAATATTTATTAGATTTAATTCATTGCTATCAATTTTCTTATTTTAAGACAATGGAATAAAATATACAATTCTTTGTATATTTTTCAATAATAGAATGCACGCTCTGCAAACATTTTATTATCATGAATCAAAAAAGTGTCGTTACAATGTTTCACGTGAAACATTGTAACGACACTTCAAATCATTACGTTAATTTATAATCAATTTCTTAGATGGTAATCAGGTTATTGCGAATCGCAAATACTGCTGCCTGTGTACGATCTGTTACTCCGATTTTTTTAAAGATATTAGAAACATGATTCTTCACAGTACGTTCGCTGATATTCAAATGCTCTGCAATTTCTTTATTATAAGTTCCATAAGAAAGCATCTTTAAAACTTCCAGTTCTCTTCTGGTAAGGCTTTCAATCTTACTGCTATCACTATCCCGGTCAAGCATCTTGGAGTTTAAAACTGGTATTAAACTTGGCTGAATATAATCTTCTCCATTTACAACTGCTAAAATTGCTTTTTTCAATTCTGCAGACTCAGAATCTTTTAACAAATATCCATTTACTCCAATATCAACAGCCTTTAAAAGATACTCTACTTCATTGTGTACCGTTAATACCAACACCTTGACTTTCATTTTCATATCTTTCATTTTCTGAAGGACTTCCAGTCCATTCATATTTGGCATATTAATATCCAGTAATAAAATATCTGGTACAACTGTTTTTAATTTTTCAAGACAGTCTACTCCGTCACATGCTTCAGCAATAACTTCAAAATCACCTTCTAACTCCAATAATTGTTTTAAACCTTCACGAATCATTGAATGATCATCTGCTATCATAACTTTTACTGCCATCTTTTATGTACCTCCCTATTCGACAATCGGAACTTCAACCTGGATTTTCGTCCCCACATTTATTTTCGAATGAATGTCTATTTTTCCAGATAAAAGGTATACCCTTTCTTTCATCATAGATAAACCAAATCCTGAATTATCGGCTTTACAACTACACTCCGTTTCTTCATATGCAAATCCCTTTCCATCATCCTCAATAGAAAGTATGATTGTTCCCGGTTGATAATTTAATACAACTTTTATTATGGAACAATCTGCATGGCGGATTGCGTTGCTGCATGCCTCCTGTATAATCCTTAACAATGTAATTCCAATAACAGGATTAATTTTATATGACTCACCGACTACAGAAAAATTTATCTTTTTTGTTTCACTGCTCTCTAACTTCTCTAATGCACGTTCAATGGTAACTTCCAGGCCAATATCATCAAATGACATTGGTCGCAAATTATAAATCATGTTCCGTGTATCATTGATAATGTCCCGCAGCGTCTTAGACATGATATTTAATTCCAGTTTACACCGGACTTTATCCATATCAATCAACTTACTGCATAATTCAGTTTTATGAACCAGACTCGTCAGATTCTGCACGGTTGAATCATGCAATTCCCTTGATATACGCTGCCTCTCATTTTCCTGCGTCTCCAATAACTTGAGACGCAATATATCATCACTGATATCTGAATCACTATCATTTATCTTCTGTTCTAATTCAGCGATTGCCTCATTTAATTCGTCCAACTTTGCAATGCAGGATACATATTCTTTTTTTCTGGTATCTAACTGTTCCTGTAAAAGCTTCTGCTGATCTTCTAAATGCTGGATCTGTTCTCTGCCCTTCGGATTAACATCCCTTGGACTAAATGATTCATAATTTGAATCATTTTCCTCTTTTAAAAGCTTTATAAATGCTTTATTTTCCTTAATCTGCAATTCCAGTGCCTCGACTGACTTATGAATCTCTTCTTTATTCGACATCAGCTCCGACTGAAATTTTTTTAAATACTCACTTATCATATACTTCCTTCGAACATATGTTTTATATTACATAAATAATAGACCATTTTTATTTTATACTAAATTTACATTATTGAAAAGATAAAATATAAAATTTATTTGTATAAGAAGACAAAAGCGGCTATAATATTATTATAAAAAAACGCCTGTTATTTGGCAGATATGGAGGCATTTATGAATAAAAGTATGAAAAAAAACATCAGACACTTTTTTCTGTTAACTGCATTTGCCGCCGGAACCATCCATTTAGTAAATCGTTTCATTGATTTTACAGCTTCAATGAAAAATATATTAAAGACGGAAAATGGTAATTTTTTTGATTGGAAGAATGGCAAAGTATATTACACAAGACGTGGTTCCGGGACACCTGTTTTATTAATACATGATCTTAGTCCACTCAGTTCTTCTTATGAGTGGTGCCGTTATGCAAAGAAACTTGAAAAACAGCATACGGTATATACGATCGACCTCTTAGGCTGTGGACGTTCCGAGAAACCTTATCTGACCTACACCAACTATTTATATGTTCAGCTTATTACAGATTTTGTAAAAGAAGTTATCAAAGATGCCCCGACTGTAATTGCAACCGGTTCTTCTATTTCCTTTGTAACGTTGGCAGAAAACATGAATAATCATCTGTTCCATAAGATCATTGCGATCAATCCGCCAATGCCGGAAAAATTCAACCGCACACCGAGTAACTCTTCTACTTTAAAGAAGGCATTACTGGAAGTTCCTATTCTTGGAACATTTATTTACAATGTAAAAACACATGAAAAAAATATCCAGAAATTATTTTATACAGAATATTTTAACAAACCGCAGCTTGCCTCTTCTAAAATGTTAGATGCTTACTACGAAGCTTCCCACATGAATGGCAGCCACGGAAAATATTTAATGGCAAGCATTGAAGGCCAGTACATGGATAACTGTATTTTACATGCACTCAAGAAACTTTCCATCCCTTTCTATGTTGTGGAAAGCAGAAGTAATCCGGATTCCGTTCAGATCGTAACAAGCTATGCAAAGCAAAGTTCCATGATTGAAACTGCCTATATTTCCAATGTAAAACATCTTCCTCAGTTAGAGGCACCGGATAAATTGGCAGAAGTGATTCGTATGCTTTTCGAACGTGAAGAAAAATAATACATGAATATACAAAAAAGTGACTGTCGGAATTTTTCACAGTCACTTTTTTGATCAATAACACGATGCTTTCACGCAAAGTGTTTTTCTATTTATGACACTTTATTTTCTTACAAAATGTTTTTCTATTTATGACACTTTATTTTTTTACAAAATGTCTTTCTTTTACCCTTATTATTTTAGTGTAACGGCTCCTTTGTCGGAGTGCCGGCTTTCCTCGGATATGCTTTCGGTGTATGTTTTTCCTTATCGATCACAACAAAAGATCGTTTCTGCTCATACAGATCAAATTTATACACATCCGTCACTTTTCCACCCAGAACGAAAACAGCTTTTTTTGCCTCTGCTACTTCTTCCTCAATACTGCCGGACTTATAGGAAATAAATTTTCCTCCAACCTTCACAAATGGGATGCAGTATTCACTGAGTGAAGAAAGATTTGCAACCGCGCGGGAAACGCATACATCAAACTGTTCTCTGTAATCTTTATTTCTTCCCAGTTCTTCTGCTCTTGCATGAACGGCAGTAATATCTTTCAGTTCCAGTTCATCAATCACCTGGTTTAAAAACTTAATCCTTTTGTTTAAGGAATCGGCAAGCACTAACTCTAAATTTGGAAATGCAATCTTAAGTGGGATTCCCGGAAATCCTGCCCCGGTTCCAAGATCTAAAATTTTAGCATCAATTTTTAGATCATATACACGGCACAAAGAAAGACTGTCTAAAAAATGTTTTTCTACCACCTCATCAAATTCCGTGATGGCGGTCAGATTCATTACCTTATTCGTTTCTACCAGAAGTTCATAGTACTTAAGGAACTGACTGATCTGTTTCTCGTTCAACTCGATCTGAAGTTCTTTTAATCCATCTTTAAACTGTTCCAGATTATAACTCATTCTGATCTCCATTCTCTCTTAGTATACATATCCAACACTCATATCTCGATATACTTTTTTCTTTTATAAAATACCATTGCCGTTACAGATATGTTTCGTCTTTCTATCATTCTGCAGACTCTTTCTCATGATATTTCATCTGCTCCATATACACAAGTAACACTGACACATCCGCCGGTGATACTCCCGAAATACGGGATGCCTGTCCGATGGAAGTCGGTGAATAGGTCTTTAATTTCTGACGTGCCTCAATACGCAGACTCGGTACATCATCATAGTTAAAGTTTTCCGGAATCTTTTTCTTTTCCAGTTTTTTAAAGCTCTCGACCTGTTTCATCTGACGCTTAATGTAGCCATCATATTTGATGCTGATGTTTACCTGCTCGGCAACTTCTGCCGGAAGATCCGGTCGCTCCGGATCAATCGGTGCAAGTTTATCATAATCCAGTTCCGGTCTGCGGATCAGTTCTGTTAAAAATGTTCCAGTGTTCAGAGGAATACTATCGTAACTTTCCAGTAATTCCTGTACTTTTTTATTTGCGCCGATCTTTACTTTCGCCACTCGCTCGATTTCCTGTGCAATCAGTTCTTCCTTTTTACATACCCAGTCATAACGCTCTTTTGAAATCAGGCCAATTTCATAACCTTTTTTCGTCAGGCGCAGATCTGCATTATCCTGTCTCAACAGCAGACGATACTCCGCACGCGAAGTCATCATCCGGTATGGCTCATGATTTTCTTTGGTCACAAGATCATCAATCAGCACTCCAATATAAGCCTCCGAGCGGTCTAAAACCAGTGGTTCTTTTCCTAAAATGCTCCTAGCCGCATTGATACCTGCAATCAGTCCCTGGCATGCTGCTTCCTCATAGCCGCTGCTTCCGTTAAACTGTCCACCGGAAAAAAGTCCTTTAATCTTTTTAAATTCCAATGATGCATAAAGCTGGTCTGGGTTAATGCAGTCATACTCAATTGCATATGCATTTCGCACAATTTTTACATGCTCCATTCCAGGCAATGTACGGTACATCTCATGCTGCACATCCTCCGGCAGAGAAGATGACATACCACCGACATACATCTCATTGGTATTGATTCCTTCCGGCTCAATAAAAATCTGATGACGGTCTTTGTCTGCAAATTTTACCACTTTATCCTCAATCGACGGGCAGTAACGCGGACCGGTTCCCTCAATAATTCCAGCATAAATCGGGGAACGATCCAGATTTGCACGGATGATCTCATGCGTCTTTGGATTCGTATACGTCAGCCAGCAGGAAACCTGATCAATCTGCACATCCTCCGGATTTGTCGTAAAAGAAAACGGAACTACCCTCTCATCCCCTTTTTGCTCCTGCATTTTTGAAAAATCCAGAGAACGCTTATCCACTCTCGCAGGTGTTCCCGTCTTAAAACGGAACATCTCGATTCCATGTGCTTTCAAGGAATCCGTGAGATGATTTGCTGCCATCAGACCATTCGGTCCGGTATAAGTAATCATCTCTCCGGTCAGACAACGCGCTCTCAAATAAGTTCCCGTACAGAGCACAACTGCCTTACAATGATAAACTCCACCGGAAACAGTCTTTACCCCGGTAATTTTCTGAAGCTCACCATTAATCTCAACCATCTGTCCATCTTTTTTTTCTACAGCAGCTGTTTCTCCATCAGCAGAATTTGCCGGAACTGTAATGATCTCCGCCACTTCCGCCTGCCGGATTGTAAGATGCTCTGTGTCCTGAAGCGTTTTCCGCATTTCCATGCTGTAATTCACTTTATCTGCCTGTGCACGCAGAGAATGTACCGCCGGCCCTTTGGACTTATTTAACATCTTCGACTGTATAAACGTCTTGTCAATGTTGATACCCATCTGTCCGCCGAGTGCATCGATTTCTCTTACAAGATGGCCTTTTGAACTTCCTCCAATATTCGGATTACAAGGCATCATCGCAATACTGTCCACGCTGACCGTAAAAATAATTGTTTCCAGTCCAAGCCTTGCACATGCCAGTGCCGCCTCACATCCTGCATGCCCAGCACCCACAACTACCACATCATAATTTTCTTCAATCGCAGGCATCTTTTATCCTTCTTTCTAAATTATCTTAAATCAAATCCAGCACACTGGAAGAATGCTGCTTTACCTCTCTTACAGTTCTTGCCAACACGCCAGAAGAATGCCGCTTTTGCATTCTTCCAATAGTTGTCGTCCAATGGCGACAACTATTTGCCCATACAGAATTTACTAAATATCTCATTCACCAGATCATCTTCGACTGCCTCACCAACGATACTTCCCAGTTCTTCATACGCATTCATCAGATCAATGGAATAAAAATCTTCCGGCATTCCGTCTAAGATACTCTGCACCACTAAATTTAAACTATTCCGTGCTTCCTGTAAAGCGGTTTTATGGCGAATGTTTGTGATATACACCTCATCATTAAATGTAACCTCTCCAGTGAAAAACATCTCACGGATTGTCTCCTCAAGTTCCTCAATGCCAGTCTGTTCTTTGGCAGAGATTGCAATCATTTTTTTATCCAGATGTTTCCTGATCGATTCGCTGTCGGTAACCGGTGTAAGATCTGACTTATTCAAAAGAACAATCGCTTTTCTGTCCTTTAAGAGTTCCATGATTTCAAAATCATTTTCATCCAACTGTGTCGATGTATCCACAACATAAATTGCCAGATCTGCCTCATTTAAATATTTTTTTGCACGATCCACGCCGATCTTTTCCACAACATCGTCCGTCTCACGGATTCCCGCTGTATCGATCACATTTAAAATGATTCCATTTAAGTTGATCTGTTCTTCCAGTACATCCCTCGTGGTACCAGCAATATCTGTAACGATAGCACGCTCCTCTCCCACGAGCGTATTTAAAAGAGATGATTTTCCGGCATTCGGTTTTCCAATAATGACGGTAGAAATACCCTCTTTTAAAATTTTTCCATTGTCACTGTTTGCAAGAAGCTTTTGAATCTCTTTCTGCGCTTCTTCCACAATTCCATGAAGTGTTTCCGGATATCCATCTAAACTGATGTGCTCCGGGTCATCTAATGCAGACTCAATAAATGCGATCTCATGCAGCAATTTTTCACGGACTTTCCTTACTGCAGCCGAAAGTGAACCGGAAAGCTGTTGTTCTGAACTCTTTAATGCAAATTCATTTTTCGCATGAATAATATCTATGACAGACTCTGCCTGTGCAAGATCGATCCGTCCATTTAAAAATGCCCGTTTTGTAAACTCTCCCGGCTCTGCCGGACGCGCACCATATTTGATTACTGTCTCAAGCACCCGTTTCATGACATACACACCACCGTGACAGTCAATTTCCACGGTATCCTCTTTGGTGTAACTTTTTGGTGCCCGCATCAGTACAACCATAACTTCATCGATCACTTCATCCCCATCTTTGATATGACCATAATGAATCGTATGTGTCGGCATATCAGATAATTTTTTTCCGTTTTTCATTGAAAAAATACGGTCGACAATCCCGACTGCCTCATCTCCACTGATTCTTATTATACCAATTCCTGAACTTGACATAGCTGTTGCAATCGCAGCAATCGTATCTGTTCGCATAATACCTCATTTCCATATACAAAAAAATTCGTGGACGTTTTCTTTATCCGCCACGAATTTTTCTGTGTCATTCATCACACACGGATGAAAACCTGTTTACTGTCTCTTTAATGTTACAACAACATGACGATAAGGTTCGTCTCCTTCGCTGTGTGTTGTCACAAACTTATCATTCTGCAAGGTAGAATGAATCACTCTTCTCTCATAAGGATTCATCGGCTCTAAAGAAACCGGACGTTTTGTTCTCTTTACCTTGTATGCAATATTCTTTGCAAGATTCTCTAATGTCTCTCTTCTTCTCTTGCGGTAATCTTCGGTATCGATTTTTACTTTTACAAAGCTCTCTGCATTTTTATTAACAGCAAGATTGGTCAGGTACTGGAGAGAATCTAAGGTCTGTCCTCTTTTTCCGATCAGAACGCCCATGTCATCACCTTTTAAATCAACATTGATCACATTGCTGTTTTCCTCTGCAGTCATAACGATCTCAACTTTTAAATCCATCGCTTCGAATACTTTATTTAAGAAATCTTTGATATCATCATTCACAGAATATTTCTTGCGTACTTTGATAACTGCATCTTTTCTTCCGATGCCGAGAAATCCGTTATTTCCTTTTTCAACGATCTCATATTCGATTCTGTCACTGGTTGTCCCCAGTTTTACCAGTGCTTCTGTGATTGCTTCATCGACTGTTTTTGCTGAAATTTCAATATATTCCATATCCAAAACCCCTGTCCTTTCTTATTATTTTCTGCTGTTTTTCTCATTAAAATCGCGGACCATGTTTGCTTTTGCGGCCATACTTCCGGCTTTTGCCTTTGATTTTGCGGCATTTGCTTTCTCTAATTCAAGCTCGCGCTGTGCCTCACTCATGTTAGACTTCTTCTCTTCTTTTTTCGGTTCATCAATTTTTCTTGTATTGATCTTAGCAGCATTGGAAATCTGATTTTCAGCGATTCCCATTTTTTCACGTTTCTTCTTTGCCTTTTCCTGATTCTTCTTAATAATATCCTCAAGATTGATTTTCTCAAAATGTTTATTTAAGAAAAACTGCTGAACGCTTCGTACTACGGCACCGGCAATCCAGTAAATACCAAGACCTACAGGAACGGTAAAACACATTACAAATGAAAAGATCGGCATAGTGCGGTTCATCATTTTCATCTGCTGTGCAGCCATATCATTATCGCTATTTCCGTTAGACGGAGCAGCCTGCGGCATCAGCTTAATGTTAAGTACCTGGGTCAGATAAGAAATAACCGGTACAAGAAGTGCTAATACTACAAACAGGAAGTTATGTGACGCAAAGTTCGTCGTCATGACCTGCCATGGTGTATCTGAAATATTCAGTCCCAGAAAGTTGTTTACATGTGAAACTGTATCATAAGTCGCATTGATGGTATCCGTCAAAGAAGGAAATGCACTCTTTAAGTTTTCCCATCCCGCTGAATTCATTTTGTATAAAACATCAACAATAGAGTTCGAAAGTGCAGTCGGATCTGACACTGTAAAATCTGCTGCCGGTGTTGTCATAACTCTTAAATCTGTAACGAGCTGAGTCATCTTATCCTGATAACCGCTTGTTGCCATAATTCCATCAACCAGCGTAGAGAAATTGTTCTTTACACCGGATACATATGCCGGAACATTTAAAAATACACGGTAAAGAGCACACAACAATGGCATCTGGATCAGCATCTGCACACAGCTTCCCATCATGGAAACACCGTATTTTTCATATACTGCCTGTGTTTCTTCCTGCATTGCCATCATGGATGCCTGATCTTTTTTTCCGTTATATTTTTTCTGGATCGCCTGAAGTTCAGGCTGCATCTTCTGTGATAACTTTGAAAATTTCTGCTGTTTGTAAGTTAACGGGAACAAAATAGCGTAGATCACGATAGTAAAGATAATGATGGAAAGACCAACATTCTCAATACCGATCATTGACATCAACGCATAAATACCATTCATTACCCAGCCAAGTACTTTGGCGATCGGTCCTAAAATAGCACCATTGTATGCTGTTAATAACATATCTGACACTTGTAAATACCTCCACTATGGAACTGGATCATATCCACCTTTTGAAAAAGGATTACATCTTAAGATTCTCCATAAAGCAAGTGCTCCCCCTTTTAGAGCTCCGTACTTTTCAACTGCCTCCAACCCATATAAAGAACAGGTCGGGCAATATGGACACTTGGTCGTTTTCATCGGAGAAAGATATTTTCTATAAAACTTAATTAAAGCAATTAATATTTTTTTCAAAATGATTCCATCTTCTTTTTTCTGCAATTAACGATTGATTACTTTGTGAAGACCTCCAAGATGCAGCAGGGCACTCTCTGTTTCATGATAACTGATATCGCGCGCTGTACTTCTTGCGATGACTACAATGTCCAAACCATTATTGAACATGTCTTCATGTAGTCTGTAACTCTCCCGGATCAGCCGGGTCAGATGATGTCTGATAACACTGTTTCCAACTTTTTTACTGACGGATATGCCAAGACGATTTCCTTCTGTATGATTTTCCAGAACATACATTACCAGATAACGGTTCGCATAGGATTTTCCCTGCCTGTACACTTTCTGGAAATCACTGTTCTTTTTTAATGATTCCGAAAACTTCATCCTAGTATGCCCTTTCTGATTATTTACCTAAGGCACCAACTACCTTCTGTCTGTTTGAAGGTCTCTGCTTACTTTACCCATAAAATATCTTTGAATGAACAAATAGGTGGTACAAAATGCACCACCTCATTATTCATCCATTCTTCTTAAGGAAAGAAAAGACCACAAAAATGTGGCCTATGCTGATAATTTCTTTCTTCCTTTTAATCTTCTAGCAGCCAATACTTTTCTTCCGCCTGCTGTGCTCATTCTGCTTCTGAAGCCATGAACTTTTGATCTCTGTCTTTTCTTCGGCTGAAATGTCATCTTCATGTTATATCCACCTCCTCTGCCTGGCATTCACCATCATCCTGAAATGACGATGCGATAGAAAACGTCCTAAGACGCATATTCTCAGTTAAAAAACATCATTCTCAATTATAGCAGAAAAATGTTTCAAGTCAAGCACTAAAATTCTGTTTGACCTCATTTTACTTATCTACATTTCAACATTTATCCATTTGTGGAAAATGTTGACCACTATATATATAAGGAAGAAACTCTATCATCCTATATCTTGTTATTTGCTTTTCCACAGTTATCCCCCGAAAATGTTAAAAAATGTGGGTTGAAGAATGCCGATTTTTAGCGGTTTCGCAAAGTTATCCCCAATTTGTGGATAACTTGTGGATATTTTATGGATAATCCACGGATAATCTGTTTATAAACAGGATAATCCCTTATATTTCGCGGTCTATAACTTTTTTCGACTTATTCACACATATTTTTTCCCTTCATGCAAATTTTTATTATTCAGGCTTTCTATTTTGCCCAAATTGGGGTTTTTTTGCATTCACCCTAACTTAAAATACCCTGTACAAACTTTTCATTGATAAAAGCAAAAAAATAGTGTAGGATAGAACTATGTAGGATTTTTTATCAGGAGCGTACAAATTTGGGCGTAAGCTCATATTTGTTATGCGCAAAATACAGCGCAAAAATGAGGATTAAAATGGATAAAATTTTAGAAAAATGGGACGAGATTCTCTCAACCGTCAAACATGAGCATGATATCAGTGATATTTCTTTTGATACCTGGATTCGCCCGCTCGAAGTTTACGGCGTCGAGGGCAGCACTTTATATATACTGGTTCCATCGGAACAGATGACCCTAAGCTATATTTCAAAAAAATATTATCTTCCTTTAAAGGTAACGATTGCAGAACTTACGGGGACAGAATACGAAATCAAGTTCATCCTGCCGGAACAGACAAAAAATATCCGCACCGGCAATAACGGCGTACCGAAAAAAAATGCACTTTCCGAAAAGGCGGACAGATCAAATCTGAATCCGAACTATACATTCGACACGTTCGTCGTCGGCAGCAATAACCGTTTTGCGCAGTCGGCGTCACTTGCCGTTGCTGAATCTCCGGGTGAAGCATACAATCCTCTCTATATTTATGGAGGACCGGGACTTGGAAAAACTCACCTTATGCATTCCATCGGTCATTTTATATTAGAGAGAAACCCGAACGCAAAAGTACTTTATGTTACATCCGAAGAATTTACCAACGAAGTAATCGAGTCGATTCGAAGTGGTAATGCTTCCGCTATGAACAAACTTCGTGAAAAGTATCGTACGATTGATGTATTAATGGTCGATGACGTTCAGTTTATCATCGGTAAGGAAAGTACACAGGAAGAATTTTTCCATACATTTAATGCACTCCACTCTGCCGGCAAGCAGATTATTTTAACATCCGATAAACCGCCAAAAGACATGGAAACCTTAGAAGACCGGATTCGTTCACGTTTCGAATGGGGTCTTATTGCTGATATCGGAACTCCAGACTACGAAACACGAATGGCTATCCTGCGAAGAAAAGTTGAAGCAGACGACATGAAACTCAGCGATGAGATTCTTAATTATATTGCAACTAACATTAAATCCAACATTCGTGAACTTGAAGGAGCTTTAAACAAACTTCTGGCATATTCCAATCTTGAAAAAACAGATATCACAATGGAAATTGCCATGAAAGAACTTCAGAATATTATTACACCGGACAAGCCAAGAGAGATCACGCCACAGCTTGTAATTGAAGTTGTCACCGAACATTTCAATATTTCGCTGGATCAGATGATCTCAAAAAACAGAAGTAACGAAATTGCCAGACCAAGACAGATTGCAATGTACCTCTGTAAGAATATGACAGATATACCGCTTGACTCGATCGGACAGTTACTTGGGGGAAGAGACCATTCCACCATTATTCATGGTATCAAAAAAATTGCCGATGAATACGAATCAAACGAAAATACACGCAATTTAATAGAAACTATCAAGAAAAAAATCAATCCTAACTAAAGTTATCAAGGTTTTTCGAAGTTATACACAAAAAATTGTTGATATCTTGTTAAATTAACGTGAATTCCGTATGGACAAGTCTCATTTTCATGTTTAAAACCTGTTTAAGGCATTTATGAGCCTCATCCTCAATTCACATCATTTCAAGATAATTTCCGCATGGTTTTCACAGGGTTATACCACCTCAAATTTTTTTTAATCCCTTGAAAATTAAGGCTTTCTGCGGTTATCAACTTATGAACAGCCTCTAAGACGACTACGGCGGATTTCTATTTATTTTTTTATGAACACGTTTTGGCGAGCCACTACGTTTCATCAGGAAGGAGTTATCTACAACATGAAATTAATTTGTTCTAAATCTAATCTGTTACATGGTGTTAATATTGTTTCAAAAGCAGTTCCAACCAGAACTACCATGGCAATCTTAGAATGTATTCTGATCGATGCTTCTGCAAACGAAATTAAACTTACTGCAAATGATATGGAACTTGGGATCGAAACAAAGATCGAAGGCGAGATTGCAGAACGTGGTGTAATCGCACTGGATGCAAAAATCTTTTCCGAGATTGTCCGTAAACTTCCAGACAGTGATGTTACGATCGAAACTGACGCATCCTTTAAAACAACTATTACATGTGAAAAAGCAAAATTTAACATTGTCGGTAAATCCGGTGATGATTTTTCCTATATTCCGTACATTGAACGTAACGAACCAATCGTTATGTCCCAGTTCACCTTAAAAGAAGTCATTCGCCAGACTATTTTCTCCATCGCTGACAATGACAACAACAAATTAATGACAGGTGAGTTGTTCGAGATCGAAGAAAATGATCTTAAGGTTGTCTCCCTCGACGGACACCGTATTTCGATTCGCAACATTGAATTAAAAAATAATTATTCTCACAAAAAAGTTGTCGTTCCCGGAAAAACACTTCAGGAAGTCAGCAAAATCCTTCCGGGTAGTGCAGAAGATGAAGTATCTATTTTCCTGACAGACAATCACATCGTTTTTGAGTTTGAAAATACGACAGTCGTTTCCCGTCTGATCGAAGGTGAATACTTCAAGATTGAACAGATGTTATCTTCTGATTACGAAACAAAAGTAAAAATAAACAAACGTGAGCTGTTAGACTGTATTGACCGTGCAACACTTCTTGTCAAAGAAGGTGATAAGAAACCGATCATCATGAACATCACAGATGGAACGATGGAATTAAAAATCAATTCCTTTATTGGTTCCATGAATGAAGATATCGATATTGCCAAAGAAGGAAAAGATATTTTAATTGGCTTTAATCCGAAGTTTTTCATTGACGCATTAAGAGTCATTGACGAAGAGGAAGTTACACTGTACATGGTCAATCCAAAGGCTCCATGTTTTATCAAGGATGATGAAGGTACATTTATTTATCTGATTCTTCCGGTTAACTTTAATGCAGCTGCAAACTAATTATTTTTATAGAATTTGAAATCTATGATTGATATTGCCCAAAGGGCGATAGAAAGGAATTCCATGATAGAGATTCAGATTAGAGAAACAGATGAATTTATAAAACTTGGACAGGCTTTGAAAAAAGCCGGACTTGTGGAATCCGGTGTTGATGCAAAATTTGTCATCCAGGATGGTCTGGTAAAAGTCAATGGTGAAACAGAACTTCAGCGTGGAAAAAAAATCCATGATGGTGATGTGATTTCCTATAACGGGGAAACGGTGAAAGTCTCAAAATGATCATTCAGTCCATTGAATTGAACAATTTCCGCAACTATGAAAATCTCCAGATTTCATTTGATGAGGGAACCAATATTTTATTTGGCGATAATGCACAGGGAAAGACCAATATCCTGGAAGCTGCTTACTTAAGTGGAACTACAAAGTCCCACAAGGGAAGCAAAGACAAAGAGATGATCCGTTTTGGAACAAACGAAGCGCATCTTCGTACCATGGTTTTAAAAAACGGCAAACAATACCAGATCGACATGCATTTAAAACATAACCGTTCTAAGGGAATTGCCGTAAATAAGATACCGATGAAAAAAGCAAGTGAGCTTTTTGGAATTTTAAACATTGTATTTTTTTCGCCGGAAGATTTGAATATTATCAAAAACGGACCGTCCGAACGCAGACATTTTCTGGATGCAGAGTTATGTCAGCTAGATAAAATTTATTTATCTGACCTGTCAAATTACAATAAAATCTTAAATCAGCGCAATAAACTGTTGAAAGATATGGTTTACCGGCCTGAATTATCGGATACACTCCCGGTATGGGATATGCAGCTGGCTGATACCGGGAAAAAAATTATCAGACGGAGAGAACAGTTTGTAAAAGAACTGAATGAGCTTGTTCATGAAATACACTATCGGATATCCGGCGGGAGAGAAGAACTTTTTCTTTCGTATGAGCCTAGTGTTTCTGCGGATCTGTTGGAACAGGAGTTAGAACGGGTGAAACCGCGCGACCTGAAACAGTGCCAGACATCCGTAGGGCCACACCGTGATGATCTGCTTTTTTCCATTGCAGGTGTTGATATCCGCAAATTTGGTTCACAGGGGCAGCAGAGAACTTCTGCTCTCTCTTTGAAGTTATCCGAGATAGAGCTGGTAAGAAAATCAATTCATGATACTCCGGTACTTTTACTGGATGATGTTTTATCAGAGTTAGACAGCAATCGTCAGAATTATTTGTTAAACAGTATATGTGATACCCAGACAATTATTACCTGTACCGGTTTGGATGAATTTATCCGTAACAGGTTCGAAATCAATAAGGTTTTTGAGGTAATAAGTGGTCAGGTATTTGAAAAAGGTCAGGTTATAGAAAGGCAAGGTTAGCAGAATGGCAATAGAAAAAATTGAAAATCCAAATGAATACGGAGCTGACCAGATCCAGATTCTGGAAGGGCTTGAAGCAGTTCGTAAAAGACCAGGTATGTATATCGGCAGTACATCGGCGAGAGGACTCCATCATTTGGTCTATGAGATTGTAGATAATGCCGTGGATGAGGCACTTGCCGGATATTGCAAAAACATAGAGGTTACCATCAACCCGGACAATTCCATTACAGTTGAAGATGACGGTCGTGGTATTCCGGTTGGAATGAATCATAAAGCTGGAAAATCAGCACTTGAGGTTGTATATACGGTTCTTCATGCAGGCGGAAAATTCGGCGGTGGAGGATATAAAGTATCCGGTGGCCTGCACGGAGTAGGTGCTTCAGTTGTAAATGCGCTTTCCACCAAACTTTGTGTCGAAGTATACAAAGAGGGACAGGTTTATTTCCAAAGTTACCATATCGGAAAGCCGGACGAACCGGTCAAAATAATCGGAACCTGTGATTCAGAAAAACACGGCACGAAGGTTACGTTCCATCCGGATCCTGAGATTTTCGAGGAGACCGTTTATGATTATGACACTTTAAAACAGCGTTTGCGTGAAACAGCATTTTTGACAAAAGGACTTCGTATCGTACTTACCGATACCAGGGAGGAATCCCATCATTGTCATGAGTTCCATTATGCCGGTGGTATCAAGGAATTTGTCACTTACTTAAACCGCAGCAAGGAGTCATTGTACCCGGATGTCATTTACTGTGAGGGAACCAGGGATGGTGTGTATGTCGAAGTTGCCATGCAGCACAATGATTCCTACAACGATGCGACCTACAGTTTTGTAAATAACATCATTACGCCGGAAGGTGGTACGCACCTCGCCGGATTCCGTAATGCGCTGACGAAAACATTTAATACTTACGCGAGAGCAAATAAGATTTTAAAAGATTCGGAACCAGCACTGACAGGTGACGATATTCGTGAAGGTCTGACTGCAATCATCAGTATCAAGATCGAGGAGCCGCAGTTTGAGGGACAGACAAAACAGAAACTCGGAAACAGCGAGGCGCGTGGAGCTGTCGATTCTGTGGTAAGTGAGCAGCTCACATATTTTTTAGAGCAGAATCCTGCAGTTGCAAAGAGTATCTGTGAAAAATCTCTGCTTGCGCAGCGCGCGAGAGAGGCAGCGAGAAAAGCGCGTGACCTGACCAGAAGAAAAACAGCCTTGGAAGGCACTTCCTTACCTGGAAAACTTGCAGACTGTTCGGACAAAGATCCGAAAAACTGTGAGATCTTTATCGTAGAGGGAGATTCCGCGGGTGGTTCTGCAAAGACAGCGAGAAGCCGTGCAACCCAGGCAATCCTTCCGCTGCGTGGTAAAATCCTGAACGTGGAAAAAGCGAGACTGGATAAAATTTACGGCAATGCCGAGATCAAAGCGATGATCACTGCATTTGGTACCGGAATTCACGAAGATTTTGATATTTCCAAGCTGCGTTATGACAAGATTATTATTATGACAGATGCCGATGTCGACGGTGCACATATTGCGACACTGATGCTGACATTTTTATACCGTTTTATGCCGGAACTTATCAAGCAGGGGCATGTATATCTTGCAACTCCGCCGCTTTACAAGATTGAGAAAAATAAAAATATCTGGTATGCGTACGATGACGCTGAATTAAACAATATCCTGATTGAGATCGGACGTGACGGCAATAACAAGATCCAGCGATATAAAGGACTTGGAGAGATGGATGCCGAGCAGCTCTGGGAGACGACTATGGATCCGGAAAAACGTATTTTAAAACGTGTCATGATCGATGAGGAAAATTCTTCGGAGATTGATGTGACATTTACGACTTTGATGGGTGACAAGGTAGAACCGAGACGTGAGTTTATCGAGGAAAATGCAAAGTATGTACAGAATCTGGATATTTAACAGATAGGTGCAGCCGGATTTTTAGAAGATGTGATCCGTTTGCAGAAGTTCGGATGACAGAGACGAGTTAGAAATGGAGAAGAAATCAGATGGATGATAAAATTTTTGATCAGATTCATGACGTCGATTTGAAAAAAACGATGGAAACATCCTATATCGATTATGCCATGAGTGTTATCGCGCAGCGTGCGCTCCCGGATGTAAGGGATGGTTTAAAACCGGTACAGCGCCGTGTGCTTTACTCAATGATAGAGCTGAACAATGGTCCGGATAAGCCGCATCGTAAATGTGCGCGTATCGTCGGTGATACGATGGGTAAATACCATCCGCACGGAGACAGTTCTATTTATGGTGCACTTGTAAATATGGCACAGGAGTGGTCGACCAGATATCCGTTAGTTGACGGTCATGGAAACTTTGGTTCCGTGGACGGCGATGGCGCGGCTGCCATGCGATATACGGAGGCACGTCTCAGTAAAATTTCCATGGAAATGCTTGCCGATATCGGAAAAGACACCGTTGATTTCGTGCCAAACTTTGATGAGACGGAGAAAGAACCTACTGTTCTGCCATCCCGTTATCCGAACCTTTTAGTAAACGGAACTACCGGTATTGCCGTTGGTATGGCAACAAATATTCCGCCGCACAACCTGCGCGAAGTCATCAATGCCGTAGTAAAGATCATTGACAACAAAGTCGAGGAGGACCGCGATACCGACATTGAAGAATTACTTTCCATCGTCAAAGGTCCGGACTTTCCTACCGGAGGCATGATCCTTGGAACAGCCGGGATCAATGAGGCTTACCGTACCGGACGTGGAAAAGTCCGTGTGCGTGCAATTACAGATATCGAACCAATGCAAAACGGCAAAAACCGTATCGTGGTAACCGAACTTCCGTACATGGTCAACAAAGCGAGACTGATCGAGAAGATCGCCGAGTTAGTCCGCGATAAAAAAGTGGATGGAATCACAGATCTGCGTGATGAGTCCGACCGCCAGGGTATGCGTATCTGTATCGAACTCCGCCGTGATGTCAATCCGAATGTCGTATTGAATTTACTTTACAAACATACACAGCTTCAGGATACGTTTGGCGTGATTATGTTAGCACTGGTAAATAACGAGCCGAAAGTTTTAAACCTCTACGACATGTTAAAGTATTACCTGATCCATCAGGAAGAGGTCGTTACCAGAAGAACCAAATACGAATTAAACAAAGCGGAAGAACGCGCCCACATTTTAGAGGGCTTGCTGATCGCACTTGACAATATCGATGAAGTCATCAGCATCATAAGGAGCAGCCAGAATACGCAGGAAGCAAAATCACGTTTGATGGAGCGTTTCTCCTTAAGCGATGCACAGTCACAGGCAATTGTAGATATGCGTCTGCGTGCACTGACAGGTCTGGAACGCGAAAAACTTGAGGCAGAGTACGCAGAGCTGATGGACCGCATTGCAGAACTGCGTGCAATTTTGGCAGACAAGAAAAAACTGCTCGGTGTGATCCGTACGGAGATTCTGCTGATTGCAGACAAATACGGTGATGACAGAAGAACATCCATTGGATTTGACGAGTACGATATTTCGATGGAGGATCTGATTCCGGTAACAAACACCGTCATTACCATGACAAAATTAGGTTACATCAAGCGCATGAGCCTTGACAATTTCCGCGCACAGAACCGTGGCGGTAAGGGAATCAAGGGAATGGAGACGATTGATGACGATTACATTGAAGAACTTTTGATGACGACATCCCATCACTACATGATGTTCTTCACAAACACCGGACGTGTATACCGTATCAAGGCTTACGAGATCCCGGAGGCAAGCCGTACCGCGAGGGGAACTGCAATCGTAAACCTGCTCCAGCTCCAGCCGGGCGAGAAAATTACGGCAGTTATCCCGATTCGTGAATACACGGAAGGACATTTCCTGTTCATGGCGACAAAGAAAGGCATTGTGAAGAAAACACCGATCACCGACTATGCAAATGTCAGAAAGACAGGACTTGCTGCGATCAGTTTAAGGGAAGATGATGAGCTGATCGAGGTAAAAAAGACAGATAACAATCAGGATGTTTTCTTAGTGACGAAATATGGTCAGTGTATCCGGTTTAAAGAGACAGATGTAAGAAAGACAGGCCGTACTTCCATGGGAGTCATCGGTATGAATCTTACGGATGGGGATGAAGTTATCGGTATGCAGATGCAGTCCCAGGGGGATGCACTCATGATCGTTTCAGAAAAAGGTCTTGGAAAATGTACACTGATCTCCGAATTTACCACGCAGAACCGTGGCGGTAAGGGTGTAAAATGTTACAAGATCACCGAAAAGACTGGAAATATTGTCGGCGTGAAAGCGGTAAACCAGGACAATGAACTGATGCTGATCACCACCGAAGGAATTATTATCCGTATCAAAGTCAGTGATACAACGTTGCTCGGAAGAATTACTTCCGGTGTCAAACTCATCAACTTAGATGAGAATGTCACTGTGGCAAGTATCGCAAAAGTGCGTGAGGATAAGAGTCTGATCGACAATGCAGACACATCCGAACTGCTCAGTGAGGAGGAAGAAAAGGAAAGTGCAGCCATCGCTGCGGAAAATGCAAAAAAGGCATCTGTAGAAAATACAGAGACAGACGACGAGCTGATGAAAGAACTGTTAGAGCGCGCAGAGGCTGATGGTTCCGAGGATGAGGAAGAATAGATAACCGTATAGTGAAGAAAGGGCAGAAGCTGAATGGAAAAAACAGTGTATGAACTAATGCATGGCGAAAAGGTAGTAGCAGACATTGGGACGAACGGAGTATGCACAGTTTTGGACAGGGCGTTTCTGCCCTTTTCGATTTATCTGGAGGATACAGCAGAAAACGATGATCTCGATATCCGCATGGATAACCTCACCAATTTTTATTACTGGTGCGCAACCCGTGTCCTGACACTTGACCGTGTCTATGCAAAGGAAATTTTAAACAGTATCGGAGCACTGCAGGCGCAGACCGACCGTGACCGTGCCAAAATAGCGCTGTCCTATCACTGTCTGTCACTGACTGATATTTTCTGGGTTCGGGAAAAAGGGGAGAATATCACATTTTCACAGATCAATCTTTTTGAAAATCATCTGGATAATGCACTTGTGGATATTTCCCTGCGCGGAAAACAGATGACCGTAGAGAACAGTTACCTGATTGCTGACGATCTCTCAACCAACGGCGTGTTTCCAAAAGCGTGGATCAGGGAGAAAAATTCGTTTGCACTTTTAAAAGATGGAAACATCAGGGCTGTGAAAAATGAAATCCTGTCAAGTAAAATCTGCCGCTGTTTTGACTGCAGACAGGTGCTCTATGAGGAAAGTATGTTTGACGGACAGAAAGTTTCAAAAAGCAGGATCATTACGTCGGTGGATTACAGCATGGTATCAATGGAGGCATTTGAAATCTATGCAGCAAATCATGACATTCACGTTATGGATTTCGTGTTAAAGCTGGATGCATATTCCTACTACATGATGAACCTGCTCGATTACCTGATTGGCAACACGGACCGCCACTGGGGAAACTGGGGATTTCTGGTGGACAACCGCACAAACCAGCCGGTACGCCTGTTTGACCTGATGGATCTCAACCAGACTTTTTTGGCATATGATACGCCAGATGGTGCAAACTGCATGACTACCGGAAACCGGAAAATGTCACAGCGTGAGGCTGCGGTGGAAGCAGTAAAAAATATCGGACTGAATCAGAAGGATGAGATCAAAGACGAGTGGTTCAAAGGCAGGGAAAAAGAGAGGGAGATGTTCTGGTGCAGATTTGGAATATTAAAGGAACAATGAAAAGCGTAAAAATCTGAAGTTGCAAAGAGCGTGGGTTATGGAACAATTTTAAGTGAACAAGATTACGAATTGTGGAAAATGAGGGAGCAGATTGAAAAATTTGTGGAAAACCATAAGGTAAAAACTGTTATGTGAGACTTTAGAAAAAATGGAAAAACAAAAAACTTTGTTGTATGATGAAATGAAGCAAAACAATTAAAATGGGGTAATGTAGAAAGGTGGTACAAGCATATGAACTTGACAGCAATTCAAAGCAAAGTCACAAGAGGAAATTATGTCAATGTAAAAAAATCTGTAATTTTATCTGCCGAAAAGGAACAGCCGGCGGAAAATAAAGTGACAGGGCAGCAGTCTGAAGTTACGCGTCCGGTACATACGATTGTTTCCGATTCATCCGCTGCAAATCCGGTCCGGGATAAACTGCAGTCTGAGAGTGAGCAGATTCAGGATGATGGAGTAAAAGATTTATTTCAGCAGATGGTAAATTCCTATAAAAATTTAAATCTGCATCTGGTTGAATCTGAGGAAGAATGCAAAGAGACCGAAGCAGCAAAAGACGGCGATCAGAATAAAAACAATATCATCAATGTAGATACAAAAGTCATTTTGTCTATGAAACAAAGCCAGGAATATGCAGAACGGGTTGATTATATTTTGCAGAATGCGAATGAAGTGACAAGCGGATTTATCGAAGATTGTATACAGCATGCAAAAGAACTTTCAAACGATGAGACAATCTGTACGGTAGGAAAAATTGAGACAAAGCTCATAGATGATGGTGGCAAACCGGCACTGGTCACATCCGTGCATTTTGAATATACATCGAAACATTCGGATGAAGTGAGGGAACACAGATGGGACGGAAATGTGGAAAACCTGAAAAAAGAATATATACAGAAAATAGCGGAAAAATTTGAGGACAGAATGGAAGAATTGTTAAGAGACAGGGAGGAAATATGAAAACCGGAAGAAGCAGAAAATATTATCTGATGGAAGCAGTTTTGATTCTGTTTAACATCTTGATCAATCTGATCATTTTTGCAGTTCCGCTCGCGGTAAATCAGATCATCAATGGAAAACTTGCACTGACGGATCGTGTGATAGCATTTATCATAGGGTTTATGCTGCTTGAGATTTGTATCCAGTTTGTCTATCTATTGATCGAGCTGCACATGCAAAAAGAGTACAAGAAAAATTTGTCGAAGGAAATTTACCAGAAAATCTATTCCATGAAATACGCATCAATCATAAAGTACGGTGCAACGTACCTGACGGAGCGGGCAGACTCGACGGTGCTCACATTGGCGAATCTGTATATTATGTCGGTCCCGATACTGACTGCAAAATCACTGGTTATTTTGTTGATTCTGTTATACTCCCTGACCATCAATATTTTTATTTTTCTGGTGATGCTGTTTATCTTGATACTCAATGTGGCTGGATTTTATATCCTGAATAAAAATTTACTGAAAAAATCAGCCGAGATGCAGCGGATTATTCCAAAGGAGCGAAAAGACATTTATCAGATCGCCAATCAGGTAGATTTTATCAAGCAGAATGAAGACAATACAAATCTGAATGACATACTTGAAAAACATTTAGAAATTATCGAACAGGAAAATAAAAGGGTAAATGTTTATGCGCGTGGGATGAGTGAAGTCATCGATTTTTTTAACATGTTCGCCCAAAACATTATTTTGATCGTGGTATTTTATATGTATCTGCAGGGGAATACAAAATTAAACAGCATTTTTACAATTTCGATTCTCATGTCGTATCTTTTACCTGCCATCTCAAATATTGTGAAGGTAAACCTGAATTTAAGAGAGGTAAAGGCAAGCCGGGAATTTTTACAGCTTGTGGAGGATGAGCAGGAACAGAGTGGAGATATAAAGATAGATCATATTGATGATGTCGCGGTCGATATGGAAAAACTTCAGACGATGGACGGGATCTTACTGGCAAAAGATATTCATATCCAGGCAAAAAAGGGAGATATCATTGGAATCGTGGGGGAGTCCGGTTGTGGAAAAACGACACTGATGAAAAGTATTTTAAAATTCTGGGATCAGAATACCGGAATTAAGATCAATGGAATCCCGCTGGAGAATATTGAAAACCATTCCCTTCGGAAACAAATGTCATTTTATTCGCAGAATGTGCCAATCATAACAGGTTCATTTTATGATAACTTAAACTTTGGGCGCAGGAAAATGGAACCGGAGGTATACCAGAACATTCGTTTTTTAGATAAATTTACAAAAGAACGTGATATCTTTACACCTTTTATTCTGGAAAATGGCAACAATCTGTCCGGCGGTGATAAACAAAGAATCGCACTGGCTAGAATGTATACCGAGGAGGCAGAGGTTCTGATTTTAGACGAACCGACAAGTTCACTGGATGAAACGACCGAAAAGGATATTTTAGATGGGATCAGCCACTGCCCGGATAAGATTATCTTTCTGATCACACATCGAAAAGAGAATTTGAGGTACTGTAATAAAATTTACCAGATCCGTGACAAAAGAATGGTAAGCGTGAAAAACGTTGATGAGTTATCAAAATAAGTCAGAACAAAAAAACAGGGTGGCAGCACCCTGTTTTTTTACCATCCACCGCCTAAAACCGACCACCTGCCGCAAATCAGTAGAAACCGTTCCAGACATTGCCTATAATGACATCAGAAAGGAGGAAGTGAGAAAATGCAAATAGAAATAAAACTCGACGAATCCTGCAAAGAACCCAAGATCATCATCCATACAGACAAGATGACCGAAGAAGTATCGCAGATCGTAAAGTTGCTGTCGGAGGAAAAACCGGAAGTCTTTGCGGCGATTCACGAGAATGGCGAAATCATTTTGTTAGAACAGACGGAAATAATACGGATCTATGCAGAAAATGACAGGGTATATGCAAAGACAAAAGACGGCAGCTACCGGTTAAAGGCAAGACTGTATGAGTTAGAGGAGAGACTTAACAAAAAAATGTTTATCCGCATCTCCAATTCGGAGATCATTAACCTGAAAGAAGTAAAAAAATTTGACTTAAGTTTTTCCGGGACGATCTGTGTTTCGATGTCAGACAAAACAGCAACGTATGTTTCAAGGCGTTACGTCAGAAAAATCAAACAGGTATTGGGATTATAGAAATGGTGGTGTGTGTGAAAAATATATTTTTCATACACAGGAATGGAGGTTATCATGAAAAAAAGAATTTTATGCAGAGCGCTTATAGGTGCGCCGATCGGTCTGGCAATCAGTACTGCAATCACAATTTTTTCTTCACTCATATACGGTGACGGAAATTATTATCCGGTTGTCCCGGCATTGGTGGAGCAGTGTGGAAATGAAATTAATGCGGTCGTGGCGCAGATGATCGCATCTTTACTGTATGGTGCGGTCTGGGCGGGCGCGTCCGTGATATGGGAGATGGATGACTGGAGCCTGCTGCGGCAGACAGTGACTCATCTGCTGGCAGGTTCGATTGCAACATTTCCGGTTGCATATCTGATGTATTGGATGAAACATAGCATTGCAGGGGTCGTTGTGTATTTTGCGATATTTATCGGAATCTATGTTGGAATCTGGATCACATTATACAGCAGGGCAAAGAGAGAGGTCACAAAGCTGAATGAAAAAGTAAGTTTACAAAACCGGTAAGAGATCTGTTTTTTATTGCAAAACACCGCTCCATTTGCAGGTATTTTTCTAAAAAAAGAAATGATACATTGAAGAAAATGAGAAACTTGCAGGAGGGGGACTGCTGTATGGAACACAGGTTCTTACAGCAGCAAGGCAGAAAATGGAGAAAAATATAAAATTTGAACAGAACACACCGCTGTGGGATAACAGTCTTTCGATAGAAGAACGTCTTGACTATCTGACAGGGGCAATGACGCTTGAAGAAAAAATACACTGTCTGACAACCGGATGCCCTGACATTCCGAGGCTTGGAATCCGGGCAACTTATATGGGCGGTGAGGCTGCACACGGGATTGAGGCGAGACATGACCAGGCATTTAATAAAGGGGAGCCGGAGCCGACCACAGCTTTCACTCAGCCGATCGGTATGAGTGCGAGTTTTGACAGGGAGCTGATCAGAGAATGTGGTCGCGCTGTCGGCGAGGAAGCCAGGGCTTTGTATACAAGAAATGGTGGAGGCGGGCTCTGCCGCTGGGCGCCAACGATTGATATGGAGCGCGATCCGAGATGGGGAAGGACGGAAGAGTCATACGGCGAAGATCCGTATCTGACCGGAGAGATGGCGGGCGCATATATCCGCGGTATGAGGGGCGAGGATCCTTTTTATATCCGTTGCGGGGCAACGCTGAAACATTTTTACGCAAACAATGTGGAGAAAGACCGCATTAAGATTTCATCTTCCGTAGACAGGAGAAATAAAAACGAATATTATTTAAAACCGTTCAAAAAGGCGATCATGGAGGGCGGCGCGGAGGCAGTCATGACCTCCTACAATGAGATCAACGGGATTCCGGCGATCGTCAATGACGAGGTGCGCCATGTCCTAAAAGGCACATATGGACTGCCCGGGCATGTTGTTTGTGACGGAGGCGATTTTTCACAGACGGTGAACGACCATCATTTTTATCAGACGCACGGGGAAACACTGGCAAATGGATTAAAGGCTGGTGTTGACTGTTTCACGGATGATGGAGAGATTGTTTATGCTGCGGCAAGGGAGGCATTAGATAACGGCTGGATCACGGAAAAAGATATTGATGAATCGGTGCGCAATTCGTTCCGGACAAGGATAAGGCTTGGCATGTTTGATAAAGAGGGCGACTGCCCGTATCAGAACATGGGCGAAGAATATATCAACAATGAGGAACACAAACAACTTGCGCGTAAAATGGCGGATGAGGCGGTTGTCCTTTTGAAAAATGAAAATGAAATTCTTCCGTTTGATGAAAATACAGTAAAAAATGTAGCAGTAGTAGGTCCACTCTCTGATGTGTGGTACAAGGACTGGTATTGTGGCATCCCTCCTTATGAGGTTACTGTCTTAGATGGAATCAGAGAAGCATTTCCAAATGCAAAGATCAGTCATGAAACCGGTTTGTCTGAAATCCGTATCCGCCTGGCGGATCAAACCAGTGATAAATGCTATGTGGGACTGGATGAGAATACCCGGTTAAAACTGGTAATAAAAGAGCAGGCAGAAACATTTATTTTGAATGACTGGGGCTGTGGCAGCATGACCCTGGTGGCAAAAAGCAACGGCAGATTTGTCACTTTAGAGGAGGATACAGATATCATCAAGGCAGACAAAAAAGAGGCGTTTGGCTGGTTTGTCCGTGAGTTGTGGAATTTGAAGTGGGAAAAAAGCAGTTTTACACTGGAAAGCTGGAATAAGAAGCAGGTAATTGTGGATAAAGATGGTCATTTTTCCATCTGCGTGGATAATCCGCCGGCAAGATTTGAGATAGAGATCGTAAAAGACGGGAAAACTGCTGCGGAGAAAACAGCAAAAGAAGCTGATCATGTGATAGCAGTCATTGGCTGCAATCCGGTCATCAACAGCAAAGAGGAAGTTGACCGCACCACGATTGTACTTCCGACGGAGCAGGAAGAACTGGTAAAACGGGTGGCAGCAGTGAATCCGAACACCATTGTGGCTTTGATCAGCAACTATCCGTATGCCATCGGTGAATTGGAGAAAAATGTTCCGGCGATCCTGCTGTCTGCATCGGGCAGTCAGGAACTTGGACACGGAATCGCAGATGTGCTGACCGGAAAAGCAGCAGCTGCGGGACGATTAAATATGACATGGTACCGTTCGGATGAAGATCTGCCGGATATGAACGACTATGATATCATTCAGGGAAAACGCACTTACCAGTATTTTGACAGAGAAGTGCTCTATCCGTTTGGATATGGTCTGACTTATGCAGCATTTTCCTACGAAAAAATGCAGATCAAAAAAGAACGCGGCTGTATCAAAGTGAGCTGTTTTATCAAAAATACTGGGGAAAGAAGTGCTGATGAAATAGTACAGCTTTATGTGCATAAAAAGGGTTCCCGTGTGCAGCGTCCGATCCGGCAGCTTGTTGGGTTTGAGCGCATTCATGATATTCAGCCCAAAGAAACCAGAAAGGTCACATTTATGGTACAGTTGTGGGAGTTAGAATACTATGATGTGATCTCAGAGCGCATGATCTTAGAAGACGGAACATATCAATTTATGGCAGGCGCGTCATCACAGGATATCCGCTTAGAACAGAGTATTGAAATTGATGGAACGCATGCCGGAAAAAGAAATCCGTTCCAGGCAACTGCTGCCGACTGTTATGATGCATATGACCACATGTTTTTACATCGGGGAATCAACGGTTCATCCTGTGTGATCCCTGGCTGTGCCGGAGATGACCCGGATGAGATGAAAGAACAGCCGGTGAGTGGAAAGTTAATTTATCATGATTTTGTATTCAGCAAAAAGCCGCTCAGGCTGAACATCACGTTAAAAGTATTAGAACCGGTCAAGGTGACTGTGACAGGGAAAAATGTCGCAACGGTCACTGCAGAGCCGGTGGACTGTTACCGGATGTTAGAGATGGATCTGCCGGAAAATTTTATTGAAACCGGAAAACCGGAAACCATTCAGATCCAGGTGGAGGGAAAATGTAAGATATCCAAATTTGTGTTTGCCTAATAAAAAATTCACAATTGAACCGTGCGCAGTGAAGTGTTATAGTATGTTCTGGATGATATTCCGTATACAGGAAATCATACCAGAACATATTTTTTATCAGAAAAAGAGAATAAAACCAGGAAAACCGCTTGTATCCGTCAGTCGACGGAATGAGACAGTCGCATGCTGCTTCACAAAACGGGGAGTGAAATCCGGTTCACATTTTGCTCCGCCAGACAAAGGGGGAAAATCCCCTGTCCGTCAGAGGAGGATTGCATGCAGATCAGTTTTATTGGCGCCGGGAAGGTCGGCGTGTCACTTGGAAAATATTTTATCAGTAAGGGCAGGAAAGTAGGAGGTTATTATAGTCTGAGCCCAAAGTCTGCCGCATGGGCGGCAAATTTTACAAACACAAAGCAATATCAAAGTATCGAAGAAATCATTAGCAGCAGCGACATGATCTTTTTTACCGTGCCCGATGATAAAATCGGGGAAGTATGGGAGGTGGCAAAACCGTATGCCCACGGTAAAATCATTGCACACTGCAGCGGGATTCACAGTTCAAACATCTTTTCTGATATAGATCGTACTGGTAGTATGGCCTATTCTATTCATCCACTCTGTGCCGTCAGTGACAGGGAAACATCCTGGCAGGCACTTGGTGACGTACTGTTCACCATTGAGGGGGATGAGCGAAATATCTCCAATATCCAGAACATGTTTGCGCAGATGGGAAACCGGACGTGTTTTATTTCTGCGGAAAACAAAATCAAATATCATGCAGCGGCATCTCTGGCATCGAACCACATGACAGCGGTATTTTTTATGGCGCAAAAACTATTCTTAGAGTGTGGTTTTTCAATGCAGCAGGCAAACGAGGAATTGTACCGGCTTGCAAAAGGCAATCTGGAAAATATCCACGCACAGGGATGTATTAATTCCCTGACCGGACCTGTGGAGCGCGGGGACAAAAATACCGTACAGAAACATATGGATGCATTAGATGCTGACATGAAAAATGCCTATCTGGAAAATGCAAAGCAGCTTTTAGAAATCGCAGAGCAGAAAAATCCGGACAGAGATTATGCGGCAATGAGAGAAATTTTCATGCCGACAGAGATTGGAGAATGACAATGAAAAACACAGTAGTAACTTTGCAGAAGCAAAAAGACGAGCACGACAAAATTACAATGGTGACGGCTTACGATTACACGACCGCGAAGATCATGGATGAATCCGGCGTGAATACGATCTTAGTCGGGGATTCACTTGGCATGGTCATGCTTGGCTATGAGGATACGTTATCCGTGACCATGGAAGATATGATCCATCACACGGCAGCAGTGACCAGAGGTGCAAAAAATGCATTTGTTGTTGCAGATATGCCGTTTATGTCCTATCAGACTTCCGTCTATGATGCAGTGGTAAACGCTGGGCGTCTGATGAAAGAGGGCAGGGCAAACGCAGTCAAATTAGAGGGCGGTGTGGAATTTGCCCCACATATCAAGGCAATCGCACAGGCATCAATCCCGGTTGTTGCACATCTTGGACTGACGCCGCAGTCGGTCAATGCGTTTGGCGGATTTAAAGTGCAGGGAAAAGACATTGAGGCGGCACAGAAGCTGATCGAGGATGCAAAAGCAGTCGAGGAGGCAGGCGCATGCATGGTCGTATTAGAATGTGTACCGGCAAAACTGGCAAAGAAAATCACGGAAATGCTGAAAGTTCCGACCATCGGTATCGGTGCAGGCGCAGACTGTGACGGACAGGTGCTTGTTTATCAGGATCTGCTTGCCATGTATGGGGATTTCCGTCCAAAATTCGTAAAAGTATTTGCAAATGTCGGCGATGCAATGCGTGAGGGAATGGCGGCATACATCAAAGAAACCAAAGAGGGAACTTTCCCTTCGGCAGAGCATTGTTTTAAAATAGACGATTCCGTGATCGAAAAATTATATTAGGAGGAACATACACATGAAAATCGTATCAACCATAAATGAAGTGAGAGAACAGGTAAAAGAATGGAAAAAAGAAGGGAATACGATCGGGTTTGTTCCGACCATGGGATATTTGCATGAAGGTCATGCGAGCCTTATCGATGCAGCACGTAAAAATAACGGCAAAGTAGTGGTCAGTATTTTTGTCAATCCGATCCAGTTCGGGCCAAACGAAGATTTAGACAGCTATCCGAGAGATTTAGAGCACGATGCAAAACTCTGTGAGGAACACGGCGTGGATCTGATCTTCCATCCGACACCAGAAGAAATGTATGGGGATAACTTCTACACCTTTGTGGATATGGATGTGCTCACAAAAGAACTTTGTGGATTAAGCAGGCCGGTTCACTTCCGCGGCGTTTGTACGGTCGTATCCAAACTGTTTAACATTGTGACTCCGGACAATGCATACTTCGGACAGAAGGATGCACAGCAGTTAGCAATCATCAAACGTATGGTAAAAGACTTAAATATGCCACTTTCCATCCACGGCTGCCCGATCATCCGTGAGGAGGATGGACTTGCAAAGAGCTCCAGAAATACATATCTTTCCCCGGAGGAGAGAAAAGCAGCACTCGTGCTGAGCCGCTCTGTTTTCCTTGGTGAAAAAATGGTGAAAGAGGGAGAACGCGACTGTAAAAAAGTCATCGTTGCAATGACTGAAGAAATCGAGAAAGAGCCGCTTGCGAAGATTGATTATGTCAAAATCGTAGACTTATCCACAATGCAGCAGATCGATACCATAGAGCACGGCATACTTGCAGCAATGGCAGTATACATCGGAAAAACCAGACTGATTGACAACTTTATGATCGAGGACTAGAAAAGAGGAAAAAATGACTATTTCAATGTTAAAAGGAAAAATCCACCGCGCGACCGTAACGCAGGCGGAGCTTGACTATGTGGGAAGCATTACCGTAGACATCCAGCTTTTAGAGGATGCCGGCATTTTTGAGTATGAGAAAGTGCAGATCGTGGATGTGAATAATGGCGCACGTTTTGAGACTTATACGATCGCAGGAGAGCGCGGCAGTGGAGTCATCTGTTTAAACGGTGCGGCAGCCCGCATGGTACAGACCAACGACAAAGTAATCATCATGGCATATGCAGATGTGACACCGGAGGAAGCAAAACAGCAGAAACCGGTCGTTGTGTTTGTGGATGAAAACAACCACACCACGGAGATCACAAACTATGAACGTCACGGGGAGATATCGGCGATCCGTTAAAAAAATTTACTGTTTGAACAAATATGAAGGCTGTATTTAAAAAGGTTAAAGATACCTGAAATTCCAGAAACAGATGACCGGGAGCAAACGGTAACAGTTGAATCATAAAAAGCAATCAGTTATAATTATTTATAATTGATTGCTTTTTTAATCATGGAAACATATTTTTGTAGAACAGAATTTATTTTTGCAAAAAGATTTTTAATTACATGGAGGAAAATATGCCGCAGAACTGTTATGAACTCGTATGGATATTTATCATTTATGCCTTTATCGGCTGGTGTACGGAGGTTTCTTACGCTGCATTAGACCGTGGAATTTTCGTAAACCGTGGATTTTTAAACGGGCCGTACTGTCCGATCTATGGTTGTGGTGTTGTGATTGTCGTTGCGGTGCTCACTCCATTGAAAGACAATCTGCTGATATTGTTTATCGGGTCTTTTTTGCTGACCTCCATTCTGGAATATATTACTGGATATTTACTGGAAAAAGTATTTCATAACCAGTGGTGGGATTATTCTGACAAACCGTTTAATATTCACGGTTATGTCTGTCTGAAATTTTCGATTTACTGGGGACTGGCATGTACTTTCATCATGGATGTGCTGCACCCGATCATTTATAAAGGAATCACACTGATGCCGCATATTGTCGGAATGATTTTAATTTGCATTATCATGACCGTATTTTTTGTGGACTGTGGCATTACCGTAGCAACGATCCTGAAATTCAATAAACGGCTCAAAGTCATGGATGAGATGGCAGAACGCATCCACAAACTTTCCGATGAGATCGGGGAAAACATTTATGAAAACGTGACGGACATCGTGGAAAAATCAGAAGAGTTCCAGGAAACACATGCCGAACTGTTAGATAAATTAGCGGAGACAACCGGGGCTGCGAAGGATAAGATTGCCGAAACAACCGGAACTGCTAAAAATAAAATTACCGGCACAACAGAAACAGCCAGAGAAAAAATCGCCGAGACGACCGGAAATGCAAAAGAGAAGATCACAGATACCGCTGCAAATGCAAAACTTGCAATTTCAGAAAATATCATGGAAGCAAAGAGCAGTTTCGAGGCAAAGAAAAATGCCTGGACTGAAAAATCGGAAGAGTGGAAGAAAAACCGCGAAAAACAAAAAGCGGAGCTTTCTGAACTCTCTGAGAAATACGAACATCTTTTTGAAGAAAAGAACTTTGGCTTTCAGCGTTTGATGAAAGCATTCCCGGATATGAAGTCAAGAGAAAATGATAAGACTTTGACGGAATTTAAAAAACACTTTCGTTTAGACAAGCCGGAACAAAAATAAAACAGATGTGCAGCGGGCAGCAGTGGACGCAGAAATGGAGAAAACATGATCAGAACAGTCGATACAAAAATAATTACAGAAAATGTCAAAGAGATGTGCATTGAAGCAAACCATTATCTTTCCAAAGATATGGATATTGCAATGAAAAATGCGGTTACAACGGAAAAATCCGAACTTGGCAGGAAAATATTAAATCAGCTTCAGGATAACTTAAAGATTGCGGATGAAGAGATGATACCGATCTGTCAGGATACCGGAATGGCAGTTATCTTTTTGGAAGTGGGGCAGGATGTTCATTTTGAGGGAGAGGCGATTGAGGATGCCATCAACGAGGGCGTGCGTCAGGGTTACACGGAAGGCTATTTGCGGAAATCCGTTGTGAAAGATCCTCTGATCCGTGAAAATACGAAGGACAATACCCCGGCGGTTATCCATTATTCCATCGTTCCGGGGGATAAAGTAAAGATTACCATTGCACCAAAAGGATTTGGAAGTGAGAACATGAGCCGTGTCTTCATGCTAAAACCGGCGGATGGTATCGAGGGAGTAAAAGATGCTGTATTGACAGCCGTAAAAGATGCGGGGCCGAATGCATGTCCGCCTATGGTTGTGGGAGTCGGGATCGGTGGAACATTTGAAAAATGTGCGATCCTTGCCAAAAAGGCGCTGACACGACCGGTCGGGGAACATTCCGATATTCCTTATGTCAAAGACATGGAAGAAGAACTGTTAGGAAAAATCAACCGGCTTGGTATTGGACCGGGAGGACTTGGCGGTACGACAACAGCACTTGCCGTCAATATCAATACCTATCCGACCCATATCGCGGGACTTCCTGTGGCAGTCAACATCTGTTGTCATGTAAACCGTCATGTGGTAAGGGAAGTTTAAAGGAGGATAGTGTGAAAAATAAGATTTTTCACACTGCAAATGAAAACGTTGTTTTCATTGAAAAGCAGCGCAAGAATGGAGGATATCATGGATAAGCATATTACGACGCCGATCACGGAAGAAGTGACGAAAGATTTAAAATCAGGTGATTACGTTTATATTACAGGAACAATCTATGTGGCAAGAGATGCCGCACACAAAAGAATGATCGAGGCACTGCAGCGGGGAGAAGAACTGCCGATCGATATCAAGGACAGTACCATTTATTATATGGGTCCATCTCCGGCGCGCGAGGGCAGACCGATCGGTTCTGCAGGACCGACCACAGCCACCCGCATGGACAGATATGCACCGACACTGCTTGATCTCGGGGAAAAAGCGATGATTGGAAAAGGAAAACGTTCAAAGGAAGTCATTGATGCCATTGTGCGCAACCATGCAGTTTACTTTGCAGCAGTCGGCGGTGCAGGGGCACTTTTGTCAAAATGCATCACAAAATCAGAGATCGTATGTTATGAGGATCTTGGGGCAGAGGCGATCCGCAAAATTGAAATCAGGGATTTCCCGGTGATCGTTGTGATCGACAGTCAGGGAAACAATCTCTATGAAACGGCAATCAAAGAATTTGCAGCAATATAAAATCAGATCGTATATAGATTTCAGAACAGAAAAATTTTAGATTCATTTCACATCAGACAGAAAGTGGATCGGAAATGAGGTATTTATGGAAAGAAATTTAAACTGGGCGGTTCTTGGAACCGGTGTGATCGCAAATGAAATGGCGCAGGCATTAAAAGCTATGGGAAAAACACTTTATGCTGTGGGAAACCGCACACACGAAAAGGCAGTTACATTTGCGGAAAAATACCAGGTCGCAAAGGTATACGATGATTTTCATGAAATGTTTACAGATCCTGATGTGGATGTGATCTACATCACGACACCACACAATACCCATATCGGATTTGTCAGGGAAGCACTGAAAAATAAAAAGCATGTATTATGTGAGAAGTCCATTACCTTAAACAGCCTTGAACTGGAAGAAGCATTAGCGCTTGCAAAGGAAAATGATGTGATTTTTGCAGAGGCAATGACTATCTGGCATATGCCGTTATATAAAAAACTATGGGAACTGATCGATGCCGGAAAAACAGGTACATACGCTTCAAATGCTAATGAGGAGCACGAAGAAATCGCAGACTGGCTGGCAGCAGGTGTGCCTGCGCTTGGAAAAGTCCAGATGATACAGCTTAATTTTGGCAGCTACAAAGAATACAATATGAAGAACCGTTTCTTTAATATGGATCTCGCAGGCGGGGCGTTGTTGGATATCGGTGTCTATGCGCTCAGTATTGCACGCAGTTTTATGGAGAGCAAACCGGATCAGGTATTAAGTCAGGTGAAATTTGCACCGACCGGAGCTGATGAGCAGGCAGGGATTCTGTTAATGAACAAAGAAGCACAGATGGCAACACTTGCTTTATCGCTACATTCGAAACAGCCGAAACGTGCAGTGATCAGTTGTGAAAATGGATATATTGAAATTATGGAATATCCGCGTGCGGATCAGGCAGTGATCGTGGAAGCTGAATCAGGAGTGCGTCATACCGTGAACGCCGGCGAGACAAAGAAGGCCTTACAATATGAGATGAAAGATATGGAGCAGGCAATAAAAACAGGAGATGTCCATAAATTAAAAATTTCAGATACAAAGGATGTTATGGATATCATGACAGATCTGCGAAAAAAATGGAATATGAAATATCCGGGAGAAAGCTGGGAATAAAACCCAAAAAACGGAGCCAAGTTTTATGCAGGCTGTCAGTCATTGAGATGTAAAACATCCTTTGATTCCTGGATTTCATGAATAAAAAAATGAAATGTGAAAATAATAGTTGACAAATCAGTAAAGATTTAGTATAGTTATTCATGCGTTACGGCGCACGAACAATATAATATTGTTAAATAATGACTTTGGAGAAGTACTCAAGTGGCCGAAGAGGTGCCCCTGCTAAGGGTATAGGTCGGGTGACCGGCGCGAGGGTTCAAATCCCTCCTTCTCCGCTTATTATTTACAATATGAGTTGTTCAATTTTTTTTGAGAAAGTTGTTGACAAATCGCACGAACTATTATAATATAAATGAGTTGCGAAAATAAAGAATTATAAATTGTTTAAAAAAACATGAAAATTCAAAAAAACAACAAATTTAAAAAAGTTCTTGACAAACAAAACAACACATGATAAAATATCAAAGTTGTCGCGTTTGAGATAACGGATCGGACAAAACCGATTGAAAGAAATTTTCAAAAAATGAAAAAAGTTCTTGACAAAACAGACTTGATAAGATATAATAAAC
>DXQT01000022.1 GCA_019411365.1 Roseburia sp. | reverse complement strand
AAACACTGATCCGTTGCTAGCGGAATCGGTGATCCGATGAAGCGGAATTTGCATAATAGATATGATTATAGTTAAAATACATAGATAGGAAGTAAAAGATATGTCAAATATAAAAAAACAAAAAGATCAGAAAAAAGATCAGATGGTGACAATTAAGTGTACTTCTCAGCAGAAGAAGCAGCTTATGCAAATGGCGCAGCAAAAGGATATAAGTGTAAGTGAATATGTTTTAGAAGGAGCATTGACCGGTAAGGAGCACCAGGGTAGAAAGAATAAAATAGATACTACACAAATGGTCATGCAACAAGAAAATTTAAACGACATGCTTAAAAATATATCGCCGGATCAGCTGTCAGTGAAAAGAGCCTGGCGAAATTTTGCGGAAGAGGAGAAAAAGAAATGGGTGTTTTAAATCGTATGACTAATGGAAATTATGTAAATGAAGATGCAGTGAAAAATGTCATTCGTTACATAACGAGAACCAGAAAGAATGAAAATAGAAAAAATGAGTTGCTAATGTATGGTGGTAAAGGCGTTGCAATTTATGAACCGGTTGATTATATGATTGCGCAGTTGATATATGTGCAGTGCGTGTTCGGAATAGAACAGAGAAAAGGCAGGCGCATGTATCATGAGGTGTTTAGTTTAGATCCACATGAGTTTATTCGAATGGGGAGAAGTGTTAATACATTATGGAAATATGCGGATCAGTGTGCACAGTGTTATTTTGACGCTGGATATCAGGTAGTATATGCAATTCATGGTACAAATGAAAGCGATCTGCATATACATTTTGCTGTGAGTACGATAAATTTTCGAAGCGGTTTGAAATGGCATGACAGCAAAACGGATCTGGATTTGAGGGAAGCGTTGTTTAATAAAATTTTGGGTAAATACCAGTACATGTTTATAGTCAATAAATAAGAAAACAGTGCAATGTGCGTTGTTTTATTCTTCATCATCTGTAAATTCAAATAAATCACCGATGGGACATTGCAGAATCTTGGTTAGTCGATCAAGATTTTCGAACTTGATTGAGGATGTTTCGTTTGTTACCATCCGGTTGAAATTCTGATAGCTGAGATCCATTTGCTTGTAGAGCCAATATTTGGTGTGTCCCTGTTCTTGTAATATATCCAATATGCGTAAGCGTACCATGAGTTCCTCCTGACTTTAGGAAAATTATATCCAAAAACTCATGCTTGCATGAATGATGTGCGAATTATATAATGTAGACATTAGATGCAAAGAAAAAAAGACAATGGACAAAATATGTCCATGGTAATGAGTAAAATAGAAATATAAGGTATATAGACAGTAAAGGGGAGGCGGATTATGAAGGTAACAAATGAGTATGTTTTAGAATTGCAGCAACTAAACAGACGTATGGATAATATAGAAAAGCTTATGAATATGATTTTGCTGAATGATTTAATTGATGATGTGGAAGGGGTAACAGAAAAAGAAAAAAATACAAAGAAAGAAGTATTGAAAAAAGAGAGTACGCGGGTAAGGATAGCAGACATAAAAAGAGATACGGAAATTACCATTGACCCGTATCTGCTGAAATTATTGAATCATTATAATCTGGATATTGGGGAACAGGGTAGGGTATGTGATATAAACGTTGTTTACATTTTAATGCCAAGACATATGGGAACTGCAATTGGAGATGTCATATATCTGAATAAAAAATTTAAAGAACGATATCCAGAAATGGAACCGGTTTTTAAATATGAGACAATTAATGGAATGCACAGAAAACGGCTAATGCAGGAAAAGATATCTTTTTGCGTAAAGGGGAAAGAAATGCGCATATATGGAGCGGGACAATGAAGCAAATACAGTAATCAGACATTATTGGAGTTATCAGTTTCATGATATTTAAGAAAATGAAAATTAAAAGAAGGGCATGTTGAAATTAGAAAGACAGCGTTTTTGCACAATTCAATTAAAGAATATAAGACAGAACAAAACACAATAAAATTTAAATATACGGGAGGAAAAAGGAATGGCAGATTTTAAATTTACAAACGAGGAAGCACGGAAAGAGTATGAAGAAAAATTGAATGCATTGCAGAAAATAGTGGAGGATAACTCTGTTGACAGTGCATATTTATGGGATGCAACCGTTCAGAAGTATGCAGCTAAGATGGAAAAAGTGAAAAAAATTCTTCAGATGGAAGGTATTAATGAATTGATTACAGCTAAAATGTTCAAAGACATTGATACATTCCTGCATCGCTGCAAAGATGCAGAGTTCCACATTGCTCTTGTAGGAGCCATTAAAGCAGGAAAATCTACATTGATCAATTCACTGTTAGGTTATGAGTATGCATCAACAAAGGTAACACCGGAAACAGCGTCGTTAACAAAATTCAAAAAAGGTACCACAAATTATGTAAAGGTTTCTTTTTATTCAGAGCAGGAATGGAATGCATTATGGAAAAGTGCAAATGACGCAAAGGCAACGGTTTTTTTGGAAGAATATGCGCAATTAAACGGAGACAGCGAAAAAGCAAACTGGCTTGGTCAGCAGGAGAAGTTCAGTGAATGTGATACAAAAAAAGAATTGGTTGATGAAATCATGAAATGGACTTCTTCAAAATCAGTCTGCCATTACTTTGTAAAAGAAGTTGAAGTTGGATTAAAAGAATTTGATCTTCCGGAAGGTGTCGTACTGGTAGATACTCCGGGTTTAGATGATGTAGTTGAATACAGATCTAATATTACCAGAGACTATATTGACAGAGCAAATGCTGTCCTGGTATGTGTCAAATCCGATGCGTTGACAGGACAGGAGATGGCAACGATTTACAGTGTCTTTGCAAATACGAGGTATAATCCGGGAAAAGTATATATCATTGCAACACAGGTTGATACTTTAAACAGACCGAAAGAAAACTGGGCTGAGCAGCAGAAAGAGTGGTTAAAATATTTAAAAGGAAACGGAGCTTATGCAAGTCTTGAACTGGCGCAAAAGAACCTTGTGCCAGTTTCCGCATATTTGTATACGCTACTGAAACAGTATAATGATTTAAATGAAGAAGATGATAAATATTGGGATTTAGATTCTATTGTAAGAAAATTCAGAATCAGGGATATCAATGAAAATTATAAAGAATTGCTTGATTTTACCCATATTGAATTATTAAAGAGCAAGATCCAGCGTGAAATTATACAGGACTATAAAAAACTTCTATTAGATGATATTACAGGAAGTTACGAACTGTGTAAGGAATCTATCAAAGAGACGATGGAGAAGGTCAGAAAGGCGCAGGAGGAAATTATCAGCACAAGTCAGGGTGGCATTGAGGAGATTAAGAAAAAACAGGAAGAATATAATGCGAAATATCAGGAAGCAGAACAGGATAAAAAAGAACTGGATAATTTGATAAAGACATTAAAAACGGCGACTTCAAAAAGAGCAGATGAGTTGGAAACAGCCATTAAGAGTCTTGCAAAATAAGGGGAGGTATATGTATGAGTGATTTTATATTTGATAAAAATCCTTTTCCAAAAGATCCAGAAAAGATAATTGAAAAGGTAATAAATATAATAGGTACGGTGGTAGATTGGATTGGTAATATTGCGGGAAAAACTGGAGAGACAGATTCGATCAATGATAATTCATCACTGGAGAATATTGATCGTATTACGAGCATCTTTACAGATTTCAGAGAGCAGGCACATACAAAAGCTATTGAAATCGAAAATGCAGTTGCCAAAGAGGTCAATTATTATGTGGAGGAACTACATGATATACTGGATGCTAATGCAGATAAGGTGGATAAATATAATATTCATATAAAAAGAATTGAGCGTCAGATTGATAAAATTGCTTCTAAAATAAATGGAACGATAGACAATGAATTATGTAAAAAAGTATCGCTGGACAACACAGAATGTAAGGAAATTGTCAAAATGATTCCGGGATCCAAAAAGGAAGAGGCAATGAACACATTCTTAGATCAGTCTGTAAACAGTGCACTTGAATCATGCTGTAAAGAAATAAGGAACAGTCTTGAAGAAATATATGAGGATGTAGAGACAGAGGTTTTAGGAGCTGTGGATACGATCCAGAAACAAAATGAACTTCTGAAGGAAAGCCTTGCATCCGTAGATGAAAATAATTATGAAGTGACAGCGAAAGAACAGATGGTTGAGGCATATTATATGATTGATGTGTGCGACGCTGTCTCACAGATTTTATAAACTGGGAGGATGTTAAAATGGGATTGTTTGGAGATTTTTTTAGGGCAGTTGGACGAACAGTGGGACGAGTGGTAGAAACAGTCGGTGATGCAATTGGAAGTACCACAATCAGTGACTTGGGATGGAAAATTCAGGATGCATGCGCAGAAAGAGTGGCTTCTGAGAAATCTTATGATAAAAAAGAAGCCAATATTTATACAACAGAACGTCTGAATGAGATATTAGTATCCTTTTCCGAGGGATATTTACAGAATGCAACACTTCTTGAAAAAGAGTGTATCCGTCTGGTGGAAGAATATTATGATAAGCTGATCGGTGTCATTGAAAGTGCGCCGGGAGGGACCTATAGTGCGGCTAATTTAAAAGCCTTAAAAAATGGAAAGGGAAGGATTCCCAAAACTATTTCAGGAGGAATCAGAGAGCCTTTAGCAAAAAGAATGTCATTAGATGATACAGAATGTCTTGGCATTTTAAAAATGGATGCCGGTGTGGAAAAGAAAAAAGCAATGAAAGATTTTACACAAAAAGTAACAGAGGAAGCGTTAAATAATCTGGCGAAGAGTGTGAGAGAGTCTTTAAATGATCAGACCGAGGATATTCAGGATTACCTTAACAGTATATCAGAGGAACAGGCAAAAAACATGCGAGTATTAAAGGAACGCTTTGATAAAATGGCAGGCGACAATGAACTGGAACAGTGGGATAAGGAAAAAAATTGTATTCTGCCTTTGTATATTGTAGATACATCTGACTGTGTGTGCCAGATCTTAAAATAAAAGGAGTCAGAGATGAAACGTAATTGGAAACAAAAGAATGAAATTAAAATCCGTAAAAACATTTCAGTTTTAATGGATGAATTAAATGCATTTGAACAAAGAATGGATGAACGCCTGACGGATGAAATGGGAAAAATCAGTTCCATTGAGCAGCAGGTAAATCAGATTTTACCTATATTAAAGGATTCAGTGGAATCAGATAATGAAAACAGAGAAGTTTTGCAGGGATTGGCTGCAAAACTGGAAAAAACAAATGCAGATGTTTTGGATGCACAAACAAATGCAGAATCTGCATTGAACAGCAAAAGTGAGGCGGTAATACTTAATATAGAAGAGGTGAAAAATCTGATTCAATTGTTAGCTGTTAATGAATTGCTGGATGAAATTAATGCAGAAGAAAGAACACAATAAAAGTCCTGAAAAAGCATTCAGTGATGTTAAATGGACAAGTTCAAATAAAAATGTTGCAGTTGTCACATTTAAGGGAGTTGTAACAGCTAAGAAAAAAGGAAATGTGACTATTACAGCAACATCTAAAACCAATAAAAAAGTAAAAGCAAAATGTAAGATTAAAATATATGCAGCAATGAAATCAATGAAAAATCAGGGAACGGCATCCTAAGAGAAAAGCCGGCATAACCGTTGAACCGTTATGCGTACCTCATGAGGCGGATTGAGGGAAAGGAATAATTATGGTAAAAAATACAACGATAACTAAATGGGCTGAGGGTTTTGAATTCGCAACTTTAGGTTTACATGAAACAGCAGAAGAGGATAGCTTTTTAACAAAAGTTTCTGAGTATATTGCTGAGAACAGTACTATTACAAGAGTAGATGCTTGGAAATGTATTGTTAAACTCAGAGACTTAACAAAAAAGCCCTCTGCAAAAGAATCAATTTTGTCTTTGGTTAATCTTGGACAATACCCGGCAGAAGTAGCAAAATTTAGAGATGACAATTTTAATACTCTTGAATTAGGCTATAAATACATTGTATCTCAGGGCGAAATTAAACCTAATACAGTTTCAGAACAGCGTGGTACAGATTCATCAAATACTGTTAAATCGGAAAGTTCACAGCAGGCAGAGACACCAGAACCAACGGAAGATACCGAAGATCAGGATTCTACGGAGAAAGTTGGCAATGTTACAGAATTGGAAAAATGGGAGTATGAGATAGATCAAAGTAAAAAAATTGTTACACTGTTGAAATATACTTCGGAACAGCCGGATGTTATTGTATACGGAAGATATGAGTCCGGCGGAAAGATATATAAGACACACATAGATGCAGAAAATATATTTTGTGGAAATACCAATATAGAGAATGTTAAGATCAATAAGATAAATACAGAAAACTTAAGCAGTACGAGGGGAATGTTTAATGGATGCAAAAAATTGAAAAGTCTTGATCTTGGCGGATTGAATACGGAAAATGTTACTGATATGGCGAGTATGTTTTAGGATTATGGCAATTGTAAAAACAACAAAAAATAAATGTATATTATCCATATGATATAACAATCATGAGGGCGAGTCTGAAAGGATTCGCCCTCAAATTTTTATCAGAAAGGAGGCTTAGAGCGATGGGAAAAATGGAAATTGAAGTAATTATTCGAAGAGCCGGGGAAGTTATTTTAGACATTTTAGCAAGATTATAAGTTGGGAGGAAAAAGATATGGCAGCAAATGTAGAAACGATGTTTTCAGTGAGAGAAAAACCATGGCATGGATTAGGAAAAGTAGTAGCAACCGCACTTTCGTCGAAGGAAGCGCTTATTGCAGCAGGATTAGATTGGAATGTAATACAGGAACCCATATATACGGACCGGGAGGAAATCATTTCAGGATACAGGACGAATATCAGGGATGTTGACAGAAAGGTGCTTGGAGTGGTTTCAGATCGTTACAAAGTGATTCAGAATGAAGATGCATTTGCGTTTACGGATGAATTACTGGGTGAGGGAGTATGTTATGAAACGGCAGGATCACTGCAGGAAGGGAAGAAAGTATGGCTTCTTGCAAGAATGCCGCATGAATATATTATTTCAGGAGAAAGAATTAGTCCGTATCTGTTATTTTCAAATACACACGACGGAACTGGAGCGGTAAAAGTTGCACTGACACCAATCCGGGTAGTCTGCAATAACACGTTGAATCTTGCACTGAAAACAGCAAAACGGTCATGGTCTATGGTTCATACCGGGGATGTTTATGAGAAGATCAGTGAGGCGAAAGATACCTTGCTTCGGGCAGAAAATTATATGGATGGTCTGGGGAAAGAGATTGACCGACTGCAAAAAAGAAAAATGTCCGATCGCGAGGTAACAGAATGTATACAGGTATTGTTACCGTTGGAGGATGGATTCTCAGCGCAGCAGACAAAAAATGTAAAGCGGCTGCGGGAGGATATGATGGCGAGATATTTTGATGCACCGGATCTACAGGACGTTGGAAAGAACGCATACCGGTTTGTGAATGCAGTTTCAGATTTTGCAACACACGCACAGCCTATCCGCAAGACGGCAAATTATAAAGAAAATCTGTTTTTAAAGACGGTTGAGGGTAATTCACTGATTGATAAGGCACATCAGATGGTGTGCGCAGCATAGGGAGAGACAGAAATGACAGATAAAGAACTGGAGGAGCTATTTAAAAGGAAGATTCATTTGGAGTTAAAAGCATTTGAGGAAAAAATGTTGGATTTGGAGCCGGAAGAAATCTATTATAACGCACTTCGGATTGATGGAATGAATAATGTATTTGAATGTCTGAATGAAATGAGCCAGAAGATGGAGCCGCATGAAATGAAAGAATTGTTGGTGGTTCCAGATCTTCTGGCTTTTCTTTGCGATTGCTGGATGCAAAGCAGAGACAATTCAGTGGAAGAAATGCGTGAATATCTGCAAAAAGAAATGATTGCATTATGTGAAAAAGCAAATGGCTGTGATCTGACAGAAGGAAAGGGGAAATAAAAAATGGAGAAAGTAGTGTCAACATTAAATCTCAGCAGGGAAGAGTGGCTGCAATATCGTAAAGCCGGAATCGGTGGATCAGATGCAGGAGCAATATGCGGATTAAATCCGTATCGCACTGCAATGCAGGTATATCAGGATAAAATATCGGATGCCTGTGAGGATATTGATAATGAAGCAATGCGTCAGGGAAGAGAATTTGAGGATTATGTTGCCAGAAGATTTATGGAAGCCACGGGAAAAAAGGTGCGCCGGGCAAATGCAATGTTCCGCAGTAAAAATCACCCATTTATGCTTGCCGATGTAGATCGGATGATTGTCGGAGAAAATGCCGGACTGGAATGTAAAACAGCCAGTCCATATATGGAAGATAAGTGGAAGGATGGAAAAATCCCAATGTCATATCAGGTTCAGTGCCATCATTATATGGCGGTATGCGGGGCAGACGCATGGTATATCGCAGTTTTGATTTATGGTCGGGAGTTCAAATATTACAAAATTGAACGCGACGAAGCACTGATTGCAGATTTGGTAAGAATTGAGCAGGATTTCTGGGAAAATCATGTGCAGAAAGGAATCATGCCTGCACCGGATGGCTCAAAGACGGCAGACAGTGTGATTGCGGAATATTATAAAAATTCAGTACCGGAATCGGTCCGATTATCCGGGTTTGATGAAAAGTTACAGCGGAGGCAGGAACTACTGGATGTCATCACACGCATGGAAAATGAAAAGAATCAGATTGAACAGGAGATAAAAATGTATATGGGAACAGCAGAGATCGCTGAAAATGAACATTACCGTATTTCATGGAAATCTGTATCGAGCGGACGAATTGATGAGAAAAGGCTAAAGGAAGAACTGCCGCAGATTTATGAAAAGTATAAAAAGATGAAAGTGAGCCGGAGATTTAGCATTAAAGCAGCTTAAAGAAAAATGGAGGAACGGATCATGGGAGATATCAGGAGTGAACTTGCGAAGAAAGCAGAACAAACACAGGAAAATACAAAATTAACAAAATCAATGAGTATCGCAGATCTGATAAAAGCGATGGAACCGGAAATACAAAAAGCACTTCCGTCTGTCATTACACCGGAAAGATTTACACGCATGGCACTTTCGGCATTAAATACAACACCTAAGCTGCAGGAATGTACACCGATGAGTTTTTTAGCTGCGTTGATGAATGCAGCACAGCTTGGATTGGAACCCAATACCCCGTTGGGTCAGGCGTATCTGATTCCGTATAAAAATAAGAATGTACTGGAGTGTCAGTTTCAGCTTGGCTCTCGCGGAATGATTGATCTTGCATATAGAAACGGACATATGCAAAGTATTGAGGCACAGGCGGTGTATGAAAATGACGTGTTTTCTTATGCATTAGGGTTACACCCGGAACTTGTACATAAGCCTACTTTGGAAGAAAAGGGAGCCTTAAAAGCATTTTATGCAATCTTCCGGCTGGACAATGGAGGATTCCGGTTTGAGGTCATGGGAAAAACATACATTGACTGGTATGCAAACAGATATTCCAAAGCATTTACCTCAGAATTTAGTCCATGGAAAAGCAATTATGAGGGGATGGCGAAAAAAACGGTCATAAAACAGCTTTTAAAATATGCACCATTAAAAACAGAATTTCAGAGAGCACTGTCAACCGATGAAACCATTAAAAATTCATTGAATGTGGATATGGGAGAAGTGCTCAGTGAGGATATTATAGACATGCCGTGTGAGGAGGTTGCCTGAGATGAAAACAGAAGAGATGACAATGAGTTTTGAAGAATTTACAGCGTTCATGAGAGAAAAGGTACAGCTGGTTCTGGGAACAGACGTAATAGTTGTAAGCAAGAGCGTATTAAAAAATAATGGGACAAGATTACAGGGACTGGAATTTTTTAAGGAAACAGTAAGGATAAGTCCGGTGATCTATCTGGATGGAATTTACAAAGAATACGAAAGGGGAAGAAGTATGGCAGATTGTGTAAGAGAGGTTTGCAGTCTTTATACAGTAAACCAGTGGGAGAAGGAAAAAACAGAAAAAATATTTCATATGATATGCAGTTGGGAAGAGAGCAGGACAAAAATATATCCAATACTTTTACCATATGAAAAGAATCGGGAATTGCTGAAAAATGTAATACATAAAAAATATCTGGATCTGGCATTGTGCTGCTGCCTTACCCTGGAGGATGAAGAAAGAAACAATATGAGCGTGCGTGTGACCGAAGGAATATTACAGCAGTGGGAGATCAGTGAGGAAGATCTGTTCCGTCAGGCATATGAGAATATGCAAAATGCAGGCTATCATATCATTAATATGATGCAGATCATAAAAGAGTGTGGATTTGAAGGCGAAATGCCGGCAACGAAAATGTTTGTGCTGACGAATCGGAAACAGCTTTATGGTGCCGCCGGGATACTGGAGACAGATTTACTAAAAAACTTTTCGGACAGGATAGGGAAAAATCTTTTTATACTGCCGTCGAGTATTCATGAAGTGATTCTGATACCGGATGAAGGACGTTTTGGAGAAAGTTTGCTGAAAGAAATGATTATGGATGTCAATGAGAATGTGTTACAGGAAGAGGATTTCCTGGCGGATCATGCATATTATTTTGATCGGGAGAAGGGGGAAGTGCGAGTGGCGTAATATAGAAGTTTATAAAAAATAGCGATATGTGGGAAATCCATTTTCCATTATTTATAAATGATCTTGTAGGCTGATCTTGACTTATACGATATGAGTGTGATTAAATACTTTTGACATCAACAAAATAGTGAATTGTATGTAAAAGAAAGATATAGCTGGAAAAAAATGACCGGTTTGAGAGGACTTGGACGATACTGTATGAATTGCCGAGAATTTAGGTTCTAGTGTCCCCGACGTGCAGGTTCAAGTCCTGTCACCCGCATTGATTTAAAATAGCCGGAAAGTCGAGATTTTATTGTAAAATCAAGGTTTTCCGGCTATTGTTTTAATCTAAAATACTCGAATATGTATGATTATGAGTTGCATGGATTGGTGATCTGTATAGTAATACACAGCAGAATTATACGGGATATGAACACAGTAAAAAGTGAAACAGATTTTATATGAAAAAGGCGGATAGAAAATCAGCAGAAAAAATATATAGGGAAAAAGCAGGGGGAATTTTGCGCGTATTGACCAGGAACGAAGGGTAACCGCAGATGGAATGCTGATAACTGGATTATTTATAAAAATGCATAGATAAAAAAGTTAAAGCGAAATCCCTGTAATAAAAGTAAAATAATTGAGGAAATTTGTATAATATGGTAAAATAATGGCAAGGAAGTTTCAAAAATGTATATAGAAAAATCCATATACATCATGTTTGTAAACTCCGGAATGAAAGTATGGAAGCGGGAGGAACAATTTATGAACAATGTGAAAGTACAGACGAAGCTGATTATCGTAATGTTGGCGACGATAGTGGCACTGGTGTTGTGTGCTGTTATTTCATCGGAAAGCATGAAACAGCTGCAGAGTAAAGCACTGGAAACGCTGGAAGCAGATGAGCGCGCATCTTACGACGAACAGATCAAACAGCAGGTGGACAATGTGATTTCGCTCTGCCAGACAATTTACGATCAGTATCAGGCTGGTGTGTATACGGAAGAGGAAGCAAAGAAATTGGCAGCAGATGAGATCAGACAGCTTCGTTATGGAGATGCCGGATATTTCTGGGTGGATCAGTATGACGGAACCAATGTGGTGCTTTTAGGAAATGACACGGAAGGCACCAATCGTATGGAGACGAAAGATGCCAATGGATACCAGATGGTAAAAGAGATCATCCGTGTCGGTCAGGAGGCAGACGGAGGATACACGGATTATGTATTCCCGAAAGAAGGAGAGACAGAACCTTCTCCGAAGCGTTCCTACAGTAAGGCATTTGAACCGTTTGGATGGGTGATCGGAACCGGAAATTATACGGATTATATTGATGATCAGGTAGCATCAATTGAAAAAGATTTTTCTTCTTATGTTACAGGCAGGATGACACTGTTTATTATCTCAACGTTGATTGAGGGAATAATAGTAGTTTTATTGCTGATTATGATCATTATCAGCATCATCAGACCACTGAAAAAATGTATCAGTTCCATCGGTGTCATGGAACAGGGCGATTTTTCACAGGCAATGGGAACGGCACTGTTAAAGCGCCGCGATGATTTTGGAAAACTCGCAGCATCTTTAGAGTCCATGAGAAATGAGATGAGCGGACTGATCGGTGAGGTCAAGAGTCAGGCAACTGAGATCACCAGAATGGTACAGGAGATCGATGATAATATTCAGGCATTAGACGAAGAAATCGAGAATGTTTCCGCAACGACGGAAGAGCTTGCAGCGGGCATGGAAGAGACAGCGGCTTCCTCCGAAGAGATCAATGCAATGTCCCATGAGATCGAAAGTGCAGCAAAGAGTATTGCAACACGTTCACAGGACGGTGCAACGGAAGCAGATGATATCCGTGACCGTGCCGTAGGTATTAAAAAGACAACAACAGAAAATGATAAGCGTACCAAGGCAATCCATGCCGAGATCAATGAGGGACTGACAAAAGCACTTGAAGATATCAAGGTAGTCGATCAGATCGGTGTTCTTGCAGAGTCCATTATGGAGATTACCGGACAGACCAACCTGTTAGCACTCAATGCTTCAATTGAGGCAGCGCGTGCAGGAGAGGCAGGAAAGGGATTTGCAGTTGTTGCGGATGAGATCAGAGTACTTGCCGAGCAGTCAAAGGCAGCAGTTGTACATATCCAGGATGTGACAAAGAATGTTGTGGAATCGGTAACAAATCTTGCAGACGGAGCAAAGAAGTTGTTAGAGTTTGTTGGAACCGACGTGGTAGACAGCTTTGCGGGATTCTCCGATATGGCGGATTCCTACAGCAATGATGCAGGAAGTATTGATGCACTGGTAACAGATTTCTCAGCATCCTCAGAGCAGCTGTTAGCATCGATCAACGGCGTTATGGATGCCATCGGCGAGGTAAGCAAGGCGGCTACAGAGGGAGCAACCGGTACAAACGATATCGCAGAGAAGACAGGTGTTGTGGTAGAGAAGGCAGCCGAGATTAAAGAGAAAGCGGAAGCAGCTCATCATGCAGCAGATAAGTTACAGCAGAACGTAGAGCATTTTATTGTATAAGGAATAAAAGTAAATAAGAAGAAATTAACAGGCACAAATAATAAAACAGCGGGTAACAACAAGAAAAGAAGTTGTTATCCGCTGTTTTATTTATGACATATGAGATTTACTCACCCTGGTAATTGTTTTGTACATACTGTTCGACCGCTGTATTATCCTCTGGCATACGGCAGCCGACGATAAAGACGTTCTCATTGTCTGTGCTTCGGATGATATGACCTTCTAACTGGCGGGCATTTTCCACCGGAAGATCAGGAATCGATAAGGTGATATCAGAACCGATCGCACTGGAAAAGAAATTATCACGGACACTGAATGCAAAGCCGCCGGCACTGATGTTGATCATCTGACCGTTATATTGTTTACCGTTCTGTTTTACCGTGATCGTACATTTGTTAGAGATCGGCATACGAGGATATTTACGCCGGTTAACAACCTTCGGGTTGGTTGTAACTGTAATCTTATACATATCGGACGACTGACCACGCATCGTGGTGATCTCAGCATTTTCCCAGATATACAATGCGTTTGTCACGGAGATCTGCAGTTCGTAGGTAAAATTCCTGTTTCTGGTATCGATTGAACTTCCGGAAGGAACATGCAGACGTGCCGTGATTCCACCATCTAAGGATTCTGTCACTTCGCCGTGAGCGGTGAAAGAAGAGCTTCCGTTCTTTGCAATCAGGATGACTTTCATGCCGGGTCTGGCATCGCCAATTCCCATGAAACCACCGGTACCAAGCTCACCCATCAGTTTTCCGACAATGGTTTCGATCTTGTTTACGTTGATGGCAGATTCTTCATATTTACTCAGCATGGTGCGGGAAACATCGTCTGACTGGTTGATACATTTTGTCATGACACCCATGGTATCGCAGACCTGTTTCATGTTGTCGACCATGTCCTGATTGGAGGATTCCACATCTTTCATGGCGCCATCGATTACTTTAATGTTTTCACCGAGTGTTGTTGAGTCCTGCGTAATACTGGAAACACTTTCTTTTACGAGTGTTAGTTTTTCACGTGTTGTCTGGATAAGTTCAAGTGTCTGCGTGATGGACTGTGTCATTTTTCCGGAAGTCTCATCTAAATGGGTCAACGCATCACGAATGCGGCCGGAGGAATTTTTGGTCTCCACGCTGAGCCCCTGAATCTGGTCAGCTACAACGGCAAAGCCTTTTCCGGCAGCACCGGCTTTGGCGGCTTCGATGGAGGCGTTTAAGGCGAGGAGGTTTGTCTGGAAAGTAATTCCTTCGATCGTTCCGGTCTCTTCCTTTACCATATCAAAATCCTGTTTGAAGTTCTCTAAAACCTGTTCGACATGCGCGGACAGATCAGCCATTGTGTTGGTGGTTGTCACAACATCGGCAAGCTCTTCGGCACTTAAGTTTGCATGCTCGATGGATTCCTGAATCAGATTTACCATCTTTTCGATCAGAGCTGCCACATTTTGCACCTGCATGTTGATATCGGAGGTTTTATCCATGGAGGACATCGTTTTTGTATAAAGAATATCGTTATTCTGGGTAAGCTCTTCCATACTTTTTACAACGGAATCAGCTCCTTGCTTGTTTTCATCAGCAAGTTCGCGGACAACAGTGACACCATCAACAATGGAACTGCTGGCGCCTTTTACCTGTCCGACTGTTGTTACCACGCGGTCTAAATTGTCCCGGATGGAGTTGACGAGTGCACCGTCAGATTCGTTTAAATGGTCAATGGAAACAACGTAGCAGATATAGCAGAGCAATATCGTGGAAATCTGAAGATAGTAATCGTTCAGTACGATACTCGGGTTGATTCCATACATATTATGTAAAACAAGATGGACAATTACGATGATCTCATTGGCAATACCACACCGGATCATGTATTTGTGATCCTTAAAAAGAATCAGCATACTTGTCAGAGGCAGGATATAGCCGAAAGCGATCGCGGAATCCGTGGTAAGGATGACGTAAGTATAAAACGAACCGTAACCGACGGCAACGATTTCCTTGTATACAGAAGAAGCTTTTCCATTGATCTTTAGTACGAGAATACCAATGAAAAAGGGAACCCATGCCATGAGAAGAAAGGTTGTGTAATATTTTGCTGAGTGAAGCCCCTGGGATGTCTCAGAGCCATAGGACAAAGTCATGATGGCGATTAAGATCAGCCAGACCGTACGCGCTTTTGCATTTGACTTTGCTTTGAAATACGATTCGTTATACTCCATAAAATCTCTCCATTCCTGCCCGTTTTTCAGGGCATCATAAGTTTGTGCGTAAGCACAAATCTTGCGTGTGAAAAATCTTATTTTTCACACTATTTTCATTCTGTGTAAGTTAGGACTAAAGTAACACCTTTAATCAGATTTTAAGTTTATAGCGGGGTACTGTCAATCCTTTAAAGCAATAAAGACTGAAAATGATCTTTTTCCTTTTCCCAGTTCTCATTAAGCCAGTCCACGACCTGGAGCTTTCCGTCCTCTGTAAAAGGAAAGGTGGCAGAGCTTTTTAAGGAATCATCTGTGACTGCAAAGTTATAGGGACCCGGCCAGTAAGTGGCACGGAAAATGTCATGATCGGACTCTTCCTCATGGTCCTTCTGGATCAGGTAGCGCATGCCTTTGTAGCTGCCGGTAAATTTTTCTTTTTTATAGAAATTAAGGTTTAATATGTCCTCCGGTGTGATCATGGTGATGTCTCCTTTATAAATAAAAATGAATGGGATTACAAAGTATCTCTATTATAACAGCTGCAGACAGAGATGGAAAGCAGCATAACGGTGAAATGCATATAATATAGAAGAAACAGGAAAAGGTGAAATCTATAACGGAATATAAATATTCCCAATAATTAAAATAATGAAAAAAAATTCATACATTTAGGAAGATTCTTGAATGATAATGCAAAAGAATGGAAATTAGTGGAAAAAGCGTTATATTTATACATGTCTGAAAATGAGAAAAAGTATTGACAAAAAACGGCTCGCATGTATAATAAAAAAAGTGTTGTTCGTCGGGAACAAACAGTTGTATATTTTTAAAGTGCAACGGGCAAAGAGGTCTGTTGGCACTTTTTTTGCTTATACAAAAATATTTTAGTGCGATAACGTGCTACAACGATAATGTTATAAAGACGCCATGGCGTTTTTATATAGAACAATTTTCTATAAGGAGGAACTATTATGAAAAAGAAACTGATTTCTCTTTTTCTGATCGGTGCCATGACTACCGGAATGGTAGCAGGATGCGGTTCAGGAAACAGCAATGCTGATGCGGGAAACAACGCTTCTTCTGACAACGCTGCTGTAGAGGGAACAGAGGCAGCTGCAGACGGCACAGAGAGTACTTTTAACGGTACTTACAGCAACAAACAGGTAATCTTAGGCGAGAGTTCTGAGACAAGTGGAGATATTACTCCATTCTGGGCAAACGGTGCTTCTGATTACGATGCATTCAAATTAGTTACAGGTATGGCTCCGATCGACAAAGACCAGACAGGTAAATGGATCGAGAACCCGGCTGTTCTTGACAATCTGGAAGTAACAGATAACGAGGACGGAAGCAGAACTTACACTGTTAAGATCAAGGACGGCTTAAAGTTCAGTGATGGTTCTGATATCAATGCAGATGATTACTTATTAACATACATGTTAAGATGCAATGAGATGGTTACGGATCTCGAAGCAAGCAACTTAACAGACAGTACTGTTCAGTATGTAAAAGGATATGATGCATATTTAAATGGTGAGAGCGATACATTCGAAGGACTTCATCTGATCGATGACAAGACTTTTTCTGTAACGATCGATGCACAGTTTATGCCATATTACTATGGACAGGCTTTGATCTCTAACCAGCCGGAGTCTATGGACTTATGGCTGCCGGAAGATGTTACTTTAGAGGATACAGAGGATGGTGTGAAATTCTCTGATAACTTTACTTCTGAGTATATCGGTGACAAAGTACAGGCTGCAAGATATGACTACAATATCTGCTCCGGTCCTTACATGTTCACATCTTATGATGAGAACTCTTATGCATACACACTGACAAAGAACCCGAATTTCCCGGGTAACTTTGAGGGACAGACAGCAAATATCGAAACTGTTATCGTAAAATATACACCACAGGATACTATGATGGATCAGTTAAAGACCGGTGCTGTTGATATCTTATACCAGGTAGCAGACGGTGATCAGATCGAGCAGGGTCTTGACATGGTAGAAGAGGGTAACTTCAATTACTTAAGCTATGGCCGCGCAGGTTATGGAATGATTTCTCTCAAATGTAATCAGGGACCAACCCAGTTCAAAGAAGTACGTCATGCAATGGCTTACTTGCTTGACCGTGTAACATTTGCACAGACATTCACCGGTGGACATGGTACGGTTGTAAGCGGACCTTATGGTACACAGCAGTGGATGGCTGAGGAATACGCAGAAGAATTAGACGGATTAAACTCTTACACATACAGCCTTGACTCTGCAGTCAAAGAGTTAGAGGATGGCGGCTGGGTATACAACGAAGATGGTTCTGATTACTCAGGTTCCGGAATCCGTTATAAGAAATTAGACGATGGTACTTACATGCCGTTAGTCATCGAGTGGTTCTCTTCTGAGAATAACTCTGTATCTGACCTGCTTGTAACTTCCTTACAGCAGAACCCGGATGTAGAAGCAGCAGGTATGAAGATCAACCAGACTGTTGGTACTTTCACAGACTTACTGACCTATTACTATGATAACTCAACGGAGAACCCATATCAGATGTTCAACTTAGCAAGTGGTTTCGGTAACCCTTATGATGTTGCATTCCAGTATGAGCCGGGCTCTTCTAACAACACCAACGCATTAGAGGGCGAAGAAGGACAGAAACTGTATGATCTTGCACTTGCCATGAATCATACAGAAGAAGGTGATGATGAGGCTTATGCAAAAGCATGGTTCGATTTCATCGCTGACTGGAATGATGAGCTTCCTGAGATTCCGCTGTACTCCAATGATTATCATGACTTCTTCACATCAAAATTACATGATTTTGAAGAAGATGGATACAACTGGGATGCAACAAACGCAATTCTGTATGCAAACATGGAGTAGTTGATCCTGATTAGAATAGTTCATTTCAATGTAATATTTTATTCCATGTGAAATTTTACCGGTATGTGGCGTGGGGCATTCGTCCCGCGCCCATGCGGTATATGTTCCGGCAAATTCTTTGATCGTTTCTTTTGGAATGGGATCAAAGGGGCATGTCAGGATTTTGTTCCTAAGGAAACGAAGAAGAAAAATCAAATGAAGGTTGGTTAAATTATGTTAAAGTACGTTGGAAAAAGAATTTTATATATGATAGGGGTATTCTTTGTGGTATCCATTATCCTTTTTGTACTGTTTAATAACGTACCTGGTGACCGTGCTCTTAATCAGGTGCAGAACTTAAGAGGTAAAGTCTCCGATGAGACATTCCAGCTCCGCTATCAGGAAGCGAGAGAAAAATTAGGATTAGACGATCCGATTCCGGTCCGCTATGTAAAATGGATGGGAAACTTGTTAAAAGGTAATCTTGGATATTCTTCCTTCTACAAAAAAGATGTGAAAGACTGTCTCTCGACACCACTGTTAAACACGATACAGATCAATATCGTATCCACGATACTAGCATTGGCGATCACGATACCGCTCGGTATTCACTGTGCGGTCAGAAAATTTTCTAAATTTGACAATACGGTACAGGTACTGACAATTGTCGGCTACAGCATGCCTCAATATATAGTTGCACTGGTATTTATTTTTGTTTTTGCCGTAAAACTCGGCTGGTTCCCGATCAGTGGCATGAATACGCCGAACTTCCAGGGAACAGGAGTGGCATTCGTGCTTGACCGTCTCCACTATCTGGCACTTCCGGTCATCGTTATGACGGTTGCAGCGTTAGGAAGTATGACACGTTATGTCCGTGCGGCAATGATCGACGCACTTCGTATGGATTATATCCGTACTGCAAGAGCAAAAGGTTTGAAGGAAAAGGTTGTTATTTATTCCCACGCATGGAGAAATGCACTTCTTCCGGTCATCACATTGATCATCAGCTGGTTCATGAGTATTTTCATGGGTTCGATCGTTATCGAGCAGATTTTCCAGTTGAATGGTATCGGTAAAATGTATTATGTCGGACTGATGAATCAGGATTATGATATGGCATTGGCAGTCAACATGCTCTACTGTATCATCACACTGCTCAGCAACCTGATCACAGACTTAAGCTACGGTCTGGTAGATCCGCGTGTACGCATTGATAAGTAGGAGGAACGAAAAACATGAAGATGCTCAAACACCTTTTTGGAAAAAGGGATAAAGAACTCGATGTATTACAGGAAGAAGCGCTTCAGAGTCCGCTCCGTACGGTTGTGAGGAATTTTACCTCAAACAGACTTGCGTTTGGCGGCCTGATCGTATTTTTGGTTATTTTCCTGATCGTACTGATCGGACCGGTCTTTAACCCGATCGACTTAAGTGAAAAAGAAGAGACACAGATCAATGTCGCTCCGGGACTGAATATGATGAAAGTGCCGGATGGTTTAAAAGGAAATGTAAAAGAGATTTCCACGGGTGCAACATTCAGCGTGGGCGTTGACAATGACGGAAAAGTCTATGTCTGGGGTTACACCAAGATCAGTAACAAGATCGACATTGCAAAGAAGATGCCAAAGCAGAAAGAAATGGGAAAAGTGGTATCTGTATCTGCAGGATTTGACCATGTCATGGCACTCAATGAAGATGGAGAGCTTTTCATCTGGGGTAGTGACCGTATGGGACAGTGTCAGATTCCGATGGAAGTAAAACATGAAAAGATCAAACAGATCGCAGCCGGTTATCAGATTTCCTATGTGTTAACGGAAGGCGGCGAAGTAATCGCATGGGGAAATGAAAACTTAAATGATGTGCGCCTGACAAGAAGAAACGGTAACAGCCACATTGCAAAGATCTCTGTTGCCAATACAACTTTAATGGCACTCACAGATGATGGTGAGATCCGGCATTTAGGAAGTCAGAAATCCGATATTTCCAATATCCCGGAAGATCTTGGAAAAGCAAAAGATATTGTGACAACATCCGATGCCTGTGTTGCACTGATGGAGGATGGTTCTCTCCGTATTTGGGGAAAAGCTAACAAGAGTGAAAAAGAAATCCCGGAGATGGATGGAGAGATCGTTTCCATGTTTGCCGGAAGATACCATATCACAGCACTGACCGATAAAGGAACTGTTTACTCCTGGGGAAGCAATGCAAAACACCAGACAGACGTTCCAAAGAAAGCAAAAGATGTTACTGCCATCTACGGCGGTACTTATCAGAACTATGCAGTGACAAAATCCGGTGATATTGTGACCTGGGGATTAAAAGGTTATCTGTTCGGAAGCGATGAACTTGGACGTGATGTATTTACCCGTATCTTAAATGGTGGACGTATGACTATGACGATCGGTGCAATCTCCGTTATCATTTCCACGATCATCGGTATCATCGTCGGTGGTGTGTCCGGTTTCTTCGGAGGCTGGGTTGATATCGTGTTACAGCGTATCACAGAGATCGTTGCATGTCTGCCGTTCCTTCCGATGGCGATGATTTTGACATCTATCATCGGAAACAGTATGACAGAGAGCGCAAGAATTGCCCTGATCATGGTGATACTCGGTATATTAAGCTGGCCGAGTCTTGCAAGACTTGTCCGCGCACAGGTGCTTGCAGAACGTGAGCAGGAGTTTGTAACCGCCGCAAATGCGATGGGTGTAAAACGTTCCGTGATCGTATTTAAGCATATTATTCCGAATGTTATTTCGGTTATCATCGTATCCGCAACGCTTGATTTTGCATATTGTATGCTGACAGAGTCGACATTGTCCTTCTTAGGATTCGGTGTAAAACTGCCGCGTCCTACCTGGGGAAATATGTTAAACGGCTGCGTAAGTTCCGTTGTTATCCAGAACTACTGGTGGAGATGGGTATTCCCTGCCATCATGTTAGGTATCTGCGTAATCTGTATCAATATGGTCGGCGACGGTCTGCGTGATGCCATCGACCCGAAATCAAATGAGCGTTAAAGGAGGAAACACAAAATGGCTTTATTAGAGATTCATGACCTGCATACCTTCTTTAAAACGAAAAAGGGTATTGTAAAGGCAGTAAACGGTGTTTCTTACTCGGTAGAACCGGGAAAGACACTTGGTGTTGTAGGTGAGAGTGGAAGCGGTAAGAGCGTTTCCGCCATGAGTATTTTAAAATTATTAGACGGCAACGGCTATATCGACAGCGGCGAGATCATTTTTGACGGTAAAAATCTTGCAGACGTATCTGTAAAAGATATGTGTAAGATCCGTGGAAATGAGATCTCTGTTATCTTCCAGGAGCCGATGACCAGCTTAAACCCGATTTTTACTGTAGAGCGTCAGCTTTCCGAGCCGTTTATCATTCATCAGGGAATGAATAAAAAAGAGGCAGCCGAGAAAGTGGTTGAGATGTTAAAGGATGTACGAATCCCGAATCCGGAAGCGGTTGCCAAACAGTATCCGCATCAGCTTTCCGGTGGTATGCGCCAGCGTGTCATGATCGCCATGGCACTTGCCTGCCGACCGAAACTGTTGATTGCCGATGAGCCGACGACTGCACTTGATGTAACAATCCAGGCGCAGATCTTAAAATTAATGAATGATTTAAAGAAAGAGAAAGGAACATCCATTCTCTTTATCACACATGATCTTGGTGTTATCAACGAGATGGCAGACGATGTCGCTGTTATGTACTGTGGTCAGGTTGTGGAAAAAGCTCCGGTGCGCAGCATTTTTGGGGATAACTCCTACCTGCATCCGTATACGGAAGGACTGCTTTACTCTATCCCACGTCTCGATACACCGACCGGAATCCGTTTAGAGGCAATTCCGGGTGCCGTACCGCATCCGCTTGATCTTCCGAAGGGATGTAAATTTGCACCGCGCTGCAAATATGCAACGGACAAGTGCCGTGAGATGGAACCGGAACTGAACGAAGTAGAACCGGGACATATGGTACGCTGCTTTTATCCGAAGAAAGGGGAAAGAAATTAATGAGTGACGAGAACAAGGTATTAATGCGCGTTTCGAATTTAAAACAGTATTTCCCAATCGGAAAAAAGAAGATGGGAAAACCACAGTCATTTGTAAAGGCAAATGATGGAATCAGTTTAAATATTTACGAAGGCGAGACATTTGGTCTGGTAGGTGAGAGTGGATGTGGAAAATCCACATTCGGACGTACGCTGTTACAGCTTTACCGTCAGACCGGCGGACGCACCGTATATTACGGACGTACCGTTGAAGATTTTGATTTAAAATATGTCGAGGAGATCTTTAAGAATCTTCCGGATAAAAAGAAAAAATGCGAGGAACTTTTAGATAAAGTAAAAAAATTAGAGGCTGACTATGCAAAAATGCCGGAGGGCACTGAGGAAGAAAAGATTGCTAAGAAGGTAGCCGGACAGCACCTTGCCGAGATGGAGAGCGAGGCAGACAACGATCTTCTGGATATCACAGCTCTGATTGGTGGACTTTATACGTTAGATGAGACTGCACTTGCAGAGGCAGGCCGTCATTATCTCGCAGAGTATCTTGCCATGAAAGAGATCCGAAAGATCAATGCACAGGCAGACGAGTTTGAGAAGAACGGAAAATCTGCGAAAGCCGGGGAAGTAAAGAAAAAGATTCCGGAGCTTCAGAAAAAAGTACAGGCTGAGTTAGCAGAGATCGATAAGATCCGTGACAACTGCAAAAAGGATGAAGATTTTGAAAAATATGAGGTACAGAAGGACGACGGCATCAATCTTGCAAACTTAACCGATGCAGAGATGCGTTATTTACGCCGTGATCTTCAGCTTATTTTCCAGGATCCATATTCATCCTTAAACCCGCGTATGACCGTAGGGCAGATCATCGGCGAGGGACTGATGGCGCACAATATCTTCAAAAAAGGTGATCCGAAGATGCAGGATTATATCATGGAGATCATGGAGAAGTGTGGACTTGCGTCCTATTTTATTCATCGTTATCCGCATCAGTTCTCCGGTGGACAGAGACAGCGAATCGGTATTGCGCGTTCTCTTGCAGTACATCCGAAGTTTGTTGTCTGTGATGAGGCGGTATCTGCACTGGATGTTTCCATTCAGTCACAGATCATTAACCTTCTGTTAGACTTAAAAGAGCAGAATAATTTAACCTATCTGTTCATTTCCCATGACCTTTCTGTTATCAAATACATCAGTGACAGAATCGGTGTAATGTATCTGGGAAATATGATGGAACTTTCGGATACGGAGCATCTGTTTGCACATCCGTACCATCCATATACAGAGGCATTACTTTCTGCGATCCCTACAACGGATGTGGATGGCAGGAAAGAGACGATCATTCTTGAGGGAGATATCCCAAGCCCGATCAACCCGCCGAAGGGATGTAAGTTCCATACGAGATGCCGTTACTGCACAGAGATCTGTAAGAATGTTACACCACAGTTCGAAGAAGTAGAACCGGGACATTTCGTGGCATGTCATCATAAATTAGGTGTGCCGGAAGAAAAATAGTTATTGTCTGCACTATAGATGTGAACAGCAGCAAAAAATAAAAATAGATACAAATTGACAGATGATAAGAGCTGGCTTAAACTGGAAACGTAGTGTTTTTAGTGAGAGTGAGCTCTTATTTTCATTCATAGGAAAGTACGTCCTATGAATGAAAATAACCTCCGGACGGGATGCGCATCTCACGGAGAAGAAGTTAGCTGTAAACAGCACCGCTCGAGCGCGAAAGAGTCGCAAGCGACTCTTTGTAATAAGTAAGAATGGAGAGTTTTATGTTATTTCAGAGAAAAATAGATGGAGCAATGAAAAAACTGCATGAGGGCAGTGATGCTGCCGAGGAAGAACGCAGAAAAGAAGCGGGGGAGCCGTATGAGGAGATGGAACGTCCGGAACTGGAAAAGGGGGATATTCCTGCAATGATCATCGCAGCATTTATCACGTTTATACCGGTTGCCATTTTAGTGCTTGGAATAATTCTTGTGGCAGGATATTTCCTGTTACACTGACTGGCAGGAGACCACCGGCGCAGACAAAGATTACTGTGTTAAAACCAGGCGGGAGTTTGAAGGGGGAGAGAAAATTGCTATTTGGGGATAGTGAGCAGAAAAAGAAACAAAAGGAACAGCGCAGCAGGGAAAAGGAATGGAAGGGGAAACTGACTGGTGCCGGGATGGAAAAGGGAGCTGCCGGTGAACTGGCAAAAATAATAACTGAGGCACAGAGGTCAGGAGAAAGTCTTCAGGAAGGCTATAAAACATCAAGGGAACATTTAGAACGTGCACAGCGTAAGATAGAACTTTTACTGGATGAAATGACGGAGGAACCGGAACGGGATGTAAAAAAAAGCCTGGATTCTTTGATCGTGGATTTAGATCATGTTTATCACATATGTTCGATCCGGGAGGACGATCCGGATTACGGTTCAACGGTAAAGTGTTTAAAGACGGCATCATCGGAGCTTGGAATGCCGGATGCAAAGATCAGCACACTTATGCTGCGCAGCGAGCTGGAAAACATACAGGCAGTGTTAAAGGATGCTGCGGCATGGGAAGCACCGGATTTTTTTGCACTTGCATTTTATTTGATTCGTGAAGAGAAAGATACACTTGCTGATATGGAAAATGGACAGCGCAATCAGTTCCTTTCGGATTATCTGAAAGAAAATTTTACGGACCGCTATGCAGACAGCATCGAAGCAGCAGGGTTAAAAGAGGATATGGATGTTTTTATTCGTATGATTCATGCTATACATAACTAAAAGTTATGAAACATGTCACTTTGTATAATTATGATTAAAATCCATCAAGAATTTAGGTGAATCTGAATATTGTGCAAAGTGTATATTTTTGCTATTATTGCAACAACAAGTTTCAGAGCTTTCGCAAATGTATGAAATATCATGACAATATAAGGTGCGGAAGATGAATGGAGGAAAAAGTGTGAAAAATTACATTTTTCACACACAAGATTTGTGTTTGAACACAAACTTGTGATGCCCTGAAAAATGGGCAGGAATGGAGGCTATTATGAAAAAAGCGGTAAGTATGTTTTTAACAGCAGCACTGGCAGTAAGTTGTCTGGCAGGCTGTGGCAGTTCAGCAGGAAACACATCAACAGGCAATGCATCTGCAGGAGCAGACAGCAGCGCATCAGACGACAGTGCAGCAGACGACAGTGCAGCAGACGGTTCTGTATTTAAGATCGGAAGCATCGGACCGACAACCGGTGATGCAGCAATTTACGGAAACGCAGTTATGAATGCAGCACAGATGGCAGTGGATGAGATCAATGCAGCTGGCGGTGCAAACGGATATCAGCTTGCATTCAAAGCAGAGGATGATCAGAACGATGCAGAGAAATCCGTCAATGCATATAATTCATTAAAAGACTGGGGTATGCAGATCTTAATGGGAACTGTTACAACAACACCTTGTGTAGCAGTTGCAGACAAGACAGCAGAAGATGGTATGTTTGAGATTACACCATCCGCATCATCCACAGATGTTATCACAAACGATAATGTATTCCAGGCATGCTTTACAGACCCGAACCAGGGTACAGCTTCTGCACAGTACATTGCAGACAACAATTTAGGAACAAAAGTTGCAGTCATCTATGACAGTTCGAGCGTATATTCTTCCGGTATCGAAGCTACTTTCGTGGAAGAGGCACAGAATAAAGGACTTGAGGTTGTAGCTGAGGAAGCGTTTACAGCAGATTCCAAGACAGATTTTTCCACACAGCTTCAGAAAGCGCAGTCTGCAGGCGCTGACTTAGTATTCTTACCGATTTACTATACAGAGGCATCTATCATTTTAACCCAGGCAAACGGTATGGGTTATGAGCCGGCTTTCTTCGGTGTTGATGGTATGGACGGAATCCTTGGCGTTGAGAACTTTGATACATCTTTAGCGGAAGGTGTTATGTTATTAACTCCATTCGCTGCAGATGCAGATGATGAGAAAACAAAAGCATTTGTTTCCACATACAAAGAGAAATATGGCGATGTTCCAAACCAGTTCGCAGCAGATGCTTACGATGCAATCTATGTTATCAAAGCAGCTATCGAGCAGGCAGGTGCAACACCGGATATGAGTGCTTCTGATCTGGGCACTGCATTAACCGGAGCAATGACATCTATCTCTGTAGATGGATTGACAGGTGAGGGAATGACATGGCAGGCAACCGGAGAGGTCAGCAAGGCTCCGAAGGCAGTAGTGATCAAAGATGGTGCTTACGCAGCAATGTAAATGAAATAAAAAATAAATAGTTATTTTATAAGGAAAGAAAGGGGTTGTTTGCAGACGAAGCTGTCGCAGTCAGCCCCTTTTATACTTATGACAGAATATTTTTAAACGTCACATTGTGGCGTTTTTTGAAACAAAAAGATTGTATACAAGTATTTCAAATGGTATAATAAAAAAATCAATGTATTAACGTTATAAAGTAAGAATGGAGGATTGTTATGAATTTCTTATCTTACCTGATCAATGGTATCAGTCTTGGAAGCGTCTATGCGATCATTGCACTGGGATATACCATGGTATACGGTATCGCAAAGATGTTAAACTTTGCACATGGAGATGTTATCATGATCGGCTGTTATGTGGTATTCCTTGCCATGAACGGTCAGGGATGGCCGCCACTTGTGGCAGTTGTTCTGTCTGTTATTGTTTGTACGGTTCTTGGTATCGTCATCGAAAAAATTGCTTACAAACCACTCAGACGTGCTACCCCGCTTGCCGTATTGATTACAGCGATCGGTGTCAGCTACTTTTTACAGAATGCCGCACTGTTATTATTCGGTGCAGACACAAAGTCCTTTACAAATGTTGTAACACTGCCGTCCTTAAAACTTGCAGGTGGAAGTCTTACAATCTCAGGAACCACGATCGTGACGGTTCTTGCCTGTGTCATCATCATGGCTGGTCTGATGATTTTTATCAAAAAAACAAAAGCCGGACAGGCGATGCTTGCTGTTTCTGAGGATAAAGATGCAGCACAGCTGATGGGTGTGAATGTCAATGCAACAATTTCACTGACCTTTGCAATTGGCTCCGGGCTTGCGGCAATCGCAGGTGTGCTGTTCTGCTCCGCATATCCTACACTGACTCCTTATACAGGTTCCATGCCTGGTATCAAAGCATTTACCGCAGCGGTATTCGGAGGAATCGGTTCTATTCCGGGAGCACTGATTGGTGGTATCCTGCTTGGTATCATTGAGATCTTAGGACGTGCTTATATTTCGTCCCAGTTGTCAGATGCAATCGTGTTTGCAGTGCTGATCATTGTACTGCTTGTAAAACCGACCGGTATTCTTGGAAAACAGATCCACGAAAAAGTATAAGGTCAGATTGGAGTAATGATATGTCAAAATTAAATGTAAAATCAATGAAAAAAAGTACATTAGACCATCTGATTACCTTTGCGATGGTAATTGTGGCCTATCTTATCGTCCAGATACTGATTGCAGCAGGAGTGTTGTCCTCCCTGATGCAGGGACTTTTAGTGCCGATGTGCACTTATTCCATTGTTGCGATCGGATTAAATCTGTGCGTGGGTTATTTAGGGGAACTTAGTATCGGACATGCAGGATTTATGTGTGTCGGTGCTTTTTCAAGTGCATTTGCAACAAAACTTTTACAGAATGTGATCCCAAACCAGATCATTTTATTCATCACCGTTTTGATCATCGGAACAGCGGCAGCAGCATTTTTCGGATTTCTGATCGGTATCCCGGTACTGCGTTTAAGAGGTGACTATCTTGCAATCGTAACGCTTGCATTTGGTGAGATCATCAAAAACGTGATCAACGTACTTTATATCGCAAAAGATACCGATGGTTTTCATTTTGCGATTTCAAATGGAAATGCAATCAAACTTTCCGATGAGGGAGAGTGGCTGATCAATGGTGCAAAAGGAATTGCAAAGATTCCGCACTTATCCAGCTTTACCGCCGGCGTGATTATGATTCTGATCTGTCTTTTCATTGTATATCATCTGGTAAATTCCAGAAGCGGACGTGCCATCATGGCGATCCGTGATAACCGTATTGCAGCTGAATCGGTTGGTATTAACATTACAAAATTTAAATTGATGGCATTTACGATCTCTGCAGCGATCGCGGGAGCAGGCGGTGTTTTATATGCGCACAATCTGTCTACTGTTACAGCGACACCTGCAAACTTTGGTTACAATATGTCGATCATGATCCTTGTATTTGTTGTATTAGGTGGTATGGGAAGCTTCCGCGGTTCGATCATTGCGGCTGTGATCCTGACATTGCTGCCGGAGGTACTGCGTGGACTCTCCGATTATCGTATGCTGATTTATTCCATCGTACTGATCGCAATGATGCTCTTTAACTGGGCACCGAAATGTATTGAGTTCAGACAGCGTGTAGCTGCAAAACTGAAAAAGAACACAAAGAAAGGAGTACAGTAACATGAGTTTATTGGAAGTAAAAAATCTTGGTATCTCCTTTGGCGGTCTGCGTGCAGTAGACGGATTTCATATTTCGATTGAAAAAGGACAGTTATACGGACTGATCGGGCCAAACGGTGCCGGAAAAACGACCGTATTTAATATGCTCACCGGTGTATATACACCGAATGACGGATCAATCACGTTAGATGGAGTGGATATCACAGGGAAAAAGACGATCGATATCAACAAAGCAGGGATTGCCCGTACATTCCAGAATATCCGTCTGTTTAAAGACCAGTCCGTACTTGATAATGTAAAAATCGGTCTGCACAATCAGATCACTTATTCCACACTGACCGGAATTTTGCGTCTGCCGAAGTACCATAAGGCAGAAAAAGAGATGAATGAGAAGGCAATGGAACTTTTAAAAGTCTTTGACCTTGAGAAGGAAGCAGATTTTCTTGCATCCAACCTTCCTTATGGTAAACAGAGAAAACTTGAGATCGCGAGAGCACTTGCGACAAATCCAAAGCTTCTGCTCTTAGATGAGCCGGCTGCCGGTATGAACCCGAACGAGACAAAAGAGCTGATGGAGACAATTCATTTTGTGAGAGATGAGTTTGACATGACAGTGCTTCTGATCGAGCATGATATGAAACTGGTATCCGGTATCTGTGAGAAACTTACCGTGTTAAACTTCGGGCAGGTTTTAGCAGAGGGTAAAACGACAGAAGTCCTGAATGATCCACAGGTTATCAAGGCATACTTAGGAGAATAGGAAAGGAGGTTTTAAGTTATGGCAATGCTTGAAGTAAAGAATCTGGAAGTATACTATGGCGTGATCCAGGCAATCAAGGGAATCTCCTTTGAGGTCAATGAGGGAGAAGTCATTGCGCTGATCGGTGCAAACGGCGCCGGAAAGACAACAACATTACAGACGATTACAGGTATGTTAAGTCCGGCAGCAGGTGAGATCATTTTTGAGGGATGTGATATCTCAAAGATCCCGGGACACAAGATCGTTTCCATGGGAATGGCGCATGTGCCGGAGGGACGTCGTGTATTTGCAGAGTTGTCCGTATATGAAAACTTAAAACTGGGTGCATATACCAGAAAAGATAAACAGGAGATCGCAGAGTCATTAGCAAAAGTATATGAGAGTTTCCCACGACTGGAAGAGCGTAAAAACCAGCTTGCAGGAACCTTAAGCGGTGGTGAGCAGCAGATGCTTGCCATGGGGCGTGCGCTGATGTCAAAACCGAAGATCATCCTGATGGATGAGCCGTCTATGGGGCTTTCTCCGATTCTCGTGGAAGAGATTTTCCACATTATCCGTGAAATCTCTGCGGGTGGAACAACCGTACTTTTAGTAGAGCAGAATGCGAAGAAAGCGTTATCCATCGCTGACCGTGCATATGTATTGGAGACCGGCAATATCGTTCTCTCCGGTGATGCAAAGGAAATGATGAATAACGAATCGATCAAGAAAGCATATCTTGGAGAATAGGGGGATGCAGCAATGAAAAAAACAGTGATTACAATCGCAAGAAGCTACGGCAGCGGTGGACGTACGCTGGGTAAGCTGCTCGCAGAAGAACTTGGAATTAATTGCTACGACAGAGAGATTTTAAGAATGGCATCCGATGACAGCGGCATCAATGAGGCGCTTTTCGGACAGACCGATGAAAAATTAAAGAAATCACCTTTGTTTCGTATTGCACGCAAAAATCCGTACAAGGGCGGTGTAATCCCGCCGGAGAGCGCAGATTTCGTATCGGATGACAACCTGTTTAATTATCAGGCAAAAGTGATCCGTGAACTGGCGGAGGAAGAGTCCTGTATCATTATTGGAAGATGTGCGGATTATGTGTTAAAGGATGATCCGAATGTGCTCCGTCTGTTTTTCTTTGCACCGAAGGAAGATTGTATCGTCCGTGTAATGGAGCATGACGGAATTACCGGGCGGGATGCGGAGAATAAGATCGAAAAGATCGATAAGCACCGTGCGGATTATTATAAATATTATACCGGGAAGGACTGGTATGATGCGAGAAACTATGATTTCTGTCTGGACACGACTTCCATGGGATATGAAAAGCTGGTGGAGGTTGTGAAGAACTTTATTGAGGTGTACCAGAGTTAAGGTGCGGGAATGAAAAAGCAGGGCATGGGTGGCTCTGCTTTTTTTGTGGGAGTGGGGTGGCTGGGTTTGCCGGCTGGTGCGGTGTGCCGATCGCCTGCGTACCTGCATGAAAAAGAATACTATACAGCTTTCCTTTGGGTTGCTATAATAAAAAGAAAGGTTTGCCAATGCGAAACTCTCAAGAACGTAGCGTCGTTGTGCGGCGTGCCTTCGTTAAACAGGTGCCCGCCACACAACGACCACCACAACCTGAAAAAGAGTTTCGCCCTAGGCTCTATTACTTTATTATAACAACCCAAAAGAAAGGGGCACACACAAATGAGCGAGTTAACCAAAGAAATGCCAAAGAAACTGGGATTCGGCTGCATGCGTCTCCCGGTAACCGACGGCAGCACAGAAAATATCAACGACGCAGCGTTCTGCGAGATGATCGATTCCTACATCGAACAGGGATTTAAGTACTTTGACACCGCATATCCATATCACAATGGCAGATCCGAGGAAACAGTCGGACGCTGTCTGGTACAACGGTATGCGAGGGATCGTTTTTTCCTTGCGAGCAAGATGCCGGTATGGCTGGTCAAAGAGTACGCTGACTACGGAAAGTATTTCGAGGAACAGTTAAAAAAATGCCAGGTAGAGTATTTTGACTTTTATCTTTTACATGCCATGAATAAAGACCGGGTCAAAGAGGCAGAGAACTTAGGCGGATTTCAGTTTGTACAGAGCATGAAAGCGGAGGGAAAGATCCGGCATATCGGATTTTCTTTCCACGATAAGGCAGATGTGTTGGATGAGATTCTGACAAATCATCCGGAGATGGAGTTTGTGCAGCTTCAGATCAATTATTATGACTGGGAGTCTGAGAACGTGCAGTCACGCAAATGTTATGAGGTGGCAGAAAAGCATGGAGTACCTGTGATCGTGATGGAGCCTGTCAAGGGCGGTACGTTAGCAAATATGGTCGGAGAGCCGGCGAGGATCTTAAGTGCGCTGGATGAAAATGCTTCCTATGCATCTTATGCGGTCCGGTATGCGGCATCACTGCCCAATGTAATTTTGGTGTTAAGCGGAATGTCGGATCTAAAGCAGTTACAGGACAATACGGCTTATATGAAAGATTTTCAGCCGCTCACGGATAAAGAGCAGCAGGCAATTGGAAAGGTGGTGGAAGAACTCGAAAAACTTCCAACGATTCCTTGTACCAACTGCCGTTACTGTGTGGAGGGATGTCCGAAAAAGATCCGTATCCCGGATATTTTTGGAGTCTACAACATGGGCGTACAGTTTGGAGTGACGGATGCGGTGAGGGGGTCTTACCGCTGTCAGATCGACGGAAGCGGTAAAGCCGGAGACTGCATCAAATGCGGAAAATGCGAGGCACAGTGCCCGCAGCATCTTGAAATCCGAAAACTGTTAGAAGAGGCAGCAGACATTTATGAAAAAGAAATGCACTTATAATTTCTTCAAAATCTTTTCCATGTCCCGCTGATGCCCGATGATCATCAGATGTTCTTCTCTACGGAACACATACTCTGCATTCGGCATCAGTTCCATGCCGTTTTCAGCTTTGATGCCGATGATATTTGCATTATATTTGACACGGACATTGACGTCCCTGATCGAATGACCGATCCATTCCGGCAGAGGGGCAATTTCGTAAATGGAAAAATTATTTCCGAGTTCCACATAGTCAAAGACCTGATTTGCAGAAAAACGGACTGCAACTTTTTCTGCAATATCACGGTCGGGATAAATAACTTCGTCCGCGCCGTTGCGCAGCAGGAACTTTGCGTGGATATCACGGTTGGCCTTGCTGACAACATATTTTGCTCCAAGATCTTTTAACAGGCTTGTGATCTCAAGACTGCTCTGAAAATTTTCACCAATACAGACAAAACAGTAATCAAAGTTTCCGACACCAAGACTTTTTAATACTTTTTCGTTGGTGCAGTCGCCAATCTTGGCGCTGACCACAAGGGGAAGAAGGTCTTCTAAGCTTGCTTCGTCTTTGTCAACGATCATAATCTCATTGTCAAGTTTGGCAAGATCCTGACATAAATGGGTGCCGAAACGTCCGAGTCCGATAATTAAAATTGATTTCATAAGTAAATTCCTTTCTCAGCCGATGTTGATGCGTTCTACCGGCTGCATGATATGTGTCAGTTTTTTGTGATCGGTAAAGGAAAGTGCAAAGGAAAGGCTTCCCAAACGACCGATATACATCAGAAAAATAATGATAAGCCGCGAGATAAAATTAAGCTGTCCGGTCAGTCCGGTTGTCATTCCGGCAGTACAGATTGCGGATATGACTTCAAAAAGCGTATCTCCGAGCGGAAAACCCTGCATGCCGCAGATTGCGAGGGTTGCGGCAAGTCCGGCAAACAGGTAGGTACACAGCAGGGCTGTAGCTTTTGTGATCGTGTCGTCTTCGATCCTGCGGCCAAAAATATTTGTTCCGGTCGTTCTTAAGAGCGTGGAGCGCAGATGCAGGAGCAGAACGAAAATGGTTGCCATTTTGACGCCGCCCGCCGTGGAACCGGAACCGCCTCCGATGAACATCAGGATAATGGTAAGCAGTTTGCCACCCTCTGTGAGAGAGCCAATATCAAGTGTATTAAAACCGGCAGTTCTTGGTGTAATCACACTGAAAAAAGAACTGCAGATGATGCCTGTCGTGCTCATATCGGCGTAAAGATTATTTCGTTCCAGCAAATAAAACAGTAAAGCTCCGCCAAATACCAGAACTGCCGAAAAACTCAAGACCATTTTTGTCTGCAGGGCATATTTTTTAAAGTGCCATTTGTGATCAATGATATCACTCCAGACGATAAATCCGATGCCGCCGATCAGAATTAATGCAGACAGCGTAAAGCTTACGATTGGATCGTCATAATAGGCAGTAAAAGAGGAATATGGTTTGTATTTTCCCATGATGTCGAAACCCGCATTGCAAAACGCAGATATGGAATGAAAGATGCTGTAATAAAGTCCGTTAAAAAAACCCATTTCAGGATAAAAGCGGGTAAATAACAGCAGTGCACCGATTCCTTCAAATAGTACGGTTCCCTTTAATACACGTTTGATCAGCCGTACTACGCCGCCGATATCTAATACATTGAAACTTTCCTTGATCCAGCCGCGTTCTTTGAGACCGATTTTCCTGCGCAGCACCAGGGAAACAGCAGTTCCGATGGTAATAAAGCCAAGACCGCCGATCTGGATTAAAAGTAATAATACAAGCTGTCCAAAGAAGGACCAGTGTGTATAGGTATCGACCAGAATAAGACCGGTGACGCAGGTGGCACTTGTTGCTGTAAAAAGTGCTGTGATAAAAGGGGTAAATTCGCCGGTGCGGGAAGAGCAGGGAAGCATCAAAAGACATGTTCCGCCTAAGATAAGCAGAAGAAAACCAAGTGCGATCAACTGCATGTCAGAGAGCCGCTTTAATTTTTTTGGTAACATATATCCTCCAAAGAGTAAAATTTTGTTGAGAAACGTATATTAAAATATTATAATACGAATAGTGAACTTTGTATATATAACATTTTTACAAAGTTAAAGAGGAGAGGAGCATGAAGAGTTATGGATGATTTGTTTGGTCTGATTGTGATAATTATTGGCATTGCAGCAGGGATTTACAGTGATAAAAAGAAAAAAGAAGGAAAACAAAAGAAAGCGGCTGTGCCGAATCAGCCCGGCGGAGGAAGAAAAAATGTACCACAGACACAGGTTTCTTATGGTGGTCATGCAGGAAGACCGGATGTTCTGGCGGATGCGGTAAATGCGATGCAGAGGGATTTATCTGCAAGACAGCAGGAATTAAAACAGAGGCTGCAGCAGAAGTATGGCACGGCTGCATCGAATACGGCAAAGCCCACGCAGGCAGCGCGTCCTGTTTCAAATCCCGGAAAAGATACTATTTTAAACCGCGCAGATTCGAACGTCAATGAAAACCAGACGGACGAACTGCGGGAACAGTTTTATGAAAAAACAGGGGAGCCGCCGAAAAAGGTACATGGGGAGTGTGAGGACGAATGTTCCCTGATGGATCAGGTCAATGATCTGATGATCATGGGATATCAGGCAAACCTGAGTTTTGAGCGCGATTTTGTGGCAGAGGGAGTGGAGATGTTAAACCGTTTTGAACTGCCGGACGAAATTGCGGGATTGACAGAAGTACATACGGCATAAGTTGAAAGAAAGGACAGCAACAGTATGGCAGAAAGAATACCGGTAAGTGGCGAGATCTACCGCCATTTTAAAAATAAATTATATCAGATCGTAGCAATTGCAACACATTCTGAAACAGGAGAAAAACTGGTGATCTACCAGGCGTTATATGGAGATTTTGGCGTGTATGCAAGACCACTCACCATGTTTACCAGTGAAGTGGATCACGAAAAATATCCGGAGGTGACGCAGAAATACCGGTTTGAGCTGGTGGAGCGGGAGAAGAAAGAGGATGTGCAGGATCAGAGTGGAGATACCGGCACGCGGGAAAATAAAAGTGTTCCGTCTGATACAGAAGAGCAGGTAGAACCGAAACTTATGGAGTTTTTGGATGCGGTTTCCTTTGAGGAAAAGTATAATATCCTGACATCTATGCGCGATATCATTACAGATAAAATGATCAACAATATGGCAGTTGTTTTAGACGTTGTGATCCCGGAAGGAGATCTCGATGACCGTTATGAGCAGCTCAAACAGTGTATCCGTACCAGACAGCGTTTTGAGAGCACACGTCTCAGATAATCTGTGTGGAAAATAAGACTGTGAGTTTGTTTTTCACACGGCTATTTGTTGAAGATTAGTGTACAAAAATGGAGATTACATGGTTTCAGAAGAATTAAAATCAAAATTACAACAGATCACGCAGCAGGAGATTTACAAGGTGATCGTCAGCAAACCCTCTGACAAAGCTGCAAAATACCGCAAGATCGAGATTGAAAAAAAATCGTCCGGTTACCAGGCAGCCGCTTATACGCAGAAACAGGTTTTTCATGAAAAGATAGAACCGGATGGACTTTTAGATTATCTGTCAGGGCGTGTCGGCAGTGAATTTTTACAGTTAAATGCCTGGGATGGAACCAGTGAATATATGCTTTTGATCTCGAAAAAGGGAAAGGTGACTTACCGCTGCAAAAAGCAGGCAGAGGGTGCAGCAAAAGTGCAGGAATCCCATAACCGTAAAAAGAAATATCTGTTGGAAGAGGGAACCGTGATCCCACCGCTGGTTGATATGGGAGTTTTTACGGCAGACGGAAAAGTAGTCCGCACTATGTACGATAAGTTCCGGCAGATCAACCGTTTCCTTGAAATCATCGAGGACGGAGTGCGGGATTATCCGTATGATCACTTAAATATCATTGATTTCGGCTGCGGAAAGTCTTACCTGACTTTTATCCTGTATTATTATTTTGCGGAGATCAAAAAAATGAACGTGCAGATCGTAGGACTTGATCTGAAAGAGGACGTGATCAAAAACTGCAATCTTGCGGCGGAGAAATATGGCTATCACAATCTGCATTTTGAACTGGGGGACATCAACGGCTATCAGACACCGTTTCCGGTAGACATGGTAGTGACCCTGCATGCCTGTGATACGGCGACGGATTATGCGCTTTATAATGCGGTTCAGTGGGATGCAAAGATGATTTTTTCCGTACCGTGCTGTCAGCATGAGTTAAACGGACAGATAAAGACGGAGCAGTTTTCATTACTGACGCGCTATGGCATTATAAAAGAGCGTTTTTCCGCGCTTGCGACAGATGCGATACGTGCGAATCTGCTGGAGGTGTGTGGATACAAAACACAGCTTTTAGAGTTTGTTGATTTTGCGCATACGCCAAAGAATATCCTGATCCGTGCAGTACAGAAGAAGATCGTGCCGCGTGCGGTAAAACAAAATTACCTCACAGAGGTGGAACATATGATGGAGGAGTTTCATTTTACACCGACACTGTATGGACTGCTGAAAGACAGTGGGAAAATTTAAAAATCAAAATGGGTGTGGCTGTTTTGCCACACCCATTTTAGGTTACGGAAGTTTACTTAACTGGCTGTTGTGGTATTTGCCGGAAAATGTGACATCCTCTCCGAACCATTCCGGCGGAGTGAAGATATTGGCCTCTTCCTCTGTTTCAAATTCTACTTCGGCGAGCAGCAGTGGTGCGAGATCTCCCTCAAACACATCTAATTCGATCGTATATTTGGGGGCAAGCGGGATCAGATAGCGGCGTTTCTGAATCAGCCTTCCGTCGATTTTTTCTTTCAGGTGAAGAAATGCTTCTTCATTTAAGGGGAGATTGTATTCCTCACGCACCATCATGCCTTTTCCCTTGTAGGTCAGAATGTAATCGTCATTGGAGCGGCGGATGCGCACGACCGGGTTAGTGTTTAAGTAGCCCTGTTCGATCACTTTACAGGCATACTGTTCTAAGTGATCAGGTAAGGTTTTTACCAGATATTTGCGTTCGATTTCCATGGTGTAGAAACTCCTTTTGGTTTAAAAAATTTTTAATTGGTGCGTGAAAACAGCACTACTGCATCTATTATAGCAGTTGCAGGGGCAGGAAAAAAGAAGTTTTGGAAGACATGTAAGTCATTGACCACAAAAAATCAGTTTGCTATACTTTATCTGTACAAAAATGGAAAACAAAAGCTTTAGAAAGGCAGGAAATATTTATGAGTAAAATTGGAATTTTCATGGCAGATGGCTGTGAGGAAATTGAGGGACTTACCGTAGTTGATGTTGTGCGTCGTACAAAAATGGAGATCGTTATGCTCTCAATTACCGGAAAAAAAGAAGTGACAAGCTCTCACGGGGTTACTTTTTTAGCAGATGCGCTTGCAGAAGAAACCGGATATGAAGACCTGGATGGAATCGTGCTTCCGGGCGGTATGCCGGGAACCATGCATTTACTGGAAAATGAGACCGTCAATGCCGTGATCCGCAAGTTTGCAGAGGAAGGAAAATTGGTTGCTGCGATCTGTGCAGCTCCGAGTGTGTTAGGCGCAGCAGGCCTGTTAGAAGGGAAACACGCAACCTGTCATCCGGGCTTCGAGGAAAAATTAACCGGTGCGACGACCAGCGAGGATGAGGTTGTAGTGGACGGCAATATCATCACAAGCCGCGGTATGGGAACAGCGATTCCGTTTGCGTTTGAGATCGTGCGTTACTTTACCGATGATGAGACAGTAGAGCATGTCCGTCAGGGACTTGTGTACCGTGCGAATGAAAAATAGTAAAGTGTATGTTGTATAAGAAAAACGGCTTCACATCACACCATGGATGTGGAGCCGTTTTTGGTCTTGCGGCAAGTTGTCTTTACTTGCGGCAAATCGTTTTTTATTTGCGGGAAGTTGTTTTTTACTTCCGGCAAGTTGTTTTTTTACTTGCCTGACATCTGCTCTTCCTGTTTCATGATCATTTTTTTGACCATCTCGCCGCCGATGCTTCCTGCCTGTGCAGAAGTAAGGTCACCATTGTAACCCTCTTTTAACGGTACACCGATCTCGCTTGCTACTTCCTGTTTAAAACGGTTCATAGCCTCTTTTGCCTGTGGTACAGCCATTTTGCTGGTGTTAGAACCAGAATTGTTAGATCCACTCATGGATTTCACCTCCGTAAATTAATCTGTTGTTTGTTATTAGGATTTACAAGTAAGAATTACTGTATGTCCTAATCCTATTATTTACAGGGGGAGAAAAAATATGTTGGTAAATTCTGACAAATAAAAAACAATAGCAGAGTTTAAAAGAAAGAACGGGCACAAAAACGGTTTGTAAATGCTACATGTGAGAGGTATAATAAAAAGCAGATATATAAGGGCAGAAGCCGGAAAAATGGAGGTAATTTGCGTGCCGAAAGTGTTTAATACAACAGCAGTCTGTATTCCGAAAGAGCATTATATGGTAAATCTGGATGAACGTCTGAAAAAAATCAAAGTATTCGTGGATGCTGGAAAATATTTTACGATTAACAGGGCAAGACAATACGGAAAGACTACGACGCTTCGTGCACTGTATCTTTATCTGCAGGGAGAATATTATGTGGTTTCAATGGACTTCCAGACTTTTGGGAGTGCCGAGTTTCAGACAGAAACAATTTTTTCACGTTCTTTTGCAAATTCCTTTTTGAGATCGTTGAAAAGAAATCCGGTCAATAAAACAGAACAGTTAAATGAAGCAATGGCACAACTGGAGAAAAGTGTGGCTTCACAGAATGATTTTTTTGCATTGAAAGCACTCTTTGAACAGCTGGGAGATATCTGTGCAGTTTCGGATAAACCGATCGTCCTGATGATCGATGAGGTGGACAGTGCATCAAATAACCAGGTGTTTTTAGATTTTCTTGCACAGCTCCGCGCCCAGTATATGGAGCGTGATATATATCCGTCATTCCGGTCAGTTATTTTGGCTGGGGTATATGATGTAAAGAATTTAAGGGGAAAGATACGCCCGGAAGATGAGCACAGGTATAACAGTCCGTGGAATATTGCAGCGGATTTTGATATTTCCATGAGTTTTTCAAAAAATGAGATAGCGGGGATGCTTACGGAATATGAAGCAGACTATAAAACCGGTATGAATGTGGATGAGATGGCGGGACTGTTGTTTGATGATACTTCCGGTTATCCGTTCCTTGTTTCGAGGTTATGTCAGTTGATGGATGAAGTAGTCTGCAAAAAAGAAACTTATGGTTCGAAATCAGCGGCATGGACAAAAGAAGGATTTTATGAGGCACAAAGACTGATTCTGGCAGAAAAAAACATGCTGTTTGAGTCTTTGAGTGAGAAACTTGTCAGTTATCCTGAATTAAATGATATGCTAAAGTCTCTGCTTTTTACCGGAAAGCCGATTGTTTTTAATTATTATGAGCCGTCGATCGGCGTTGCATCCATGTTTGGATTTGTAAAAAATAAAAATGGTATGCTTGTGGTTGCAAACCGTATATTTGAAACGTGGCTGTACAATTTTTATCTGTCTGCGGCAGATATGCAGAAAAAGGAAATATACGCTGCATCATTAATGGATAAAAATCAGTTTATCGTCAATGGCTGTCTGAATATGCGATTGATCTTAGAAAAATTTGTGGTTCATTTTCATGATCTGTATGGGGATCAAAATGAAACATTTTTGGAAGAGGAAGGACGAAAATATTTTTTGCTTTATTTACGTCCGATCATTAATGGCACTGGAAATTATTATATTGAAGCACAGACAAGAGGACAGAAACGCACAGATGTGATTGTAGATTATCGTGGACATCAGTATGTGATTGAAATGAAGATCTGGAGGGGACAGGAATATAACAATCGTGGAGAGAAACAGTTAGCTGGATATCTGGACGATTATCATGTGAATAAAGGATATATGGTCAGTTTTAATTTTAACAGGAAAAAGAAAACAGGCATCCGGGAAATTGTTTTTAATGACAAAGTAATTATTGAGGCGGTTGTATAGGCAGGGCATGTACAATCGGATGAAAGAGTGAATGTCCAGAGATTTCGCTTTAAAAAATAAAAGCCCCTGTTCTGCCTGTGAATTCCAGGCAAAGCAGGGGATATCAATTTGGGGTATTAAATTACTGTTTTTTTCTGTATAATCACTCAAAAAGGACACCTTTTATTGTATAA
>DXQT01000021.1 GCA_019411365.1 Roseburia sp. | reverse complement strand
GTATCCTTCATCCAGTTCTGTAGCATCAATAATAACCTGCCACTTTTTCAACACCCTGGCATCATTAAATGATTTTCTGCGGATCATGGAATAGGCAATATCTTTCTGTATTTTTTCCAACTCCAACGGATCCGGCCTCTCCAAAAATTCATTTTCCGTAACACCATGGGGAAGATACTCTTTCCTGTTCTCCGCTCATTTTTCTTCCTTTGCGATAAAGTTTTTCTTTTATTGTACCTTATCGCAAAGAAATTTGCTTTAATTTTAGTATAATTTGTGCGAATTATTTTTACCTTTCAAAGCTGATCAGAATCCAGAAACCGGATCCGTCCCATTGCAGAATCTTAATAGAAGTCCGCCTGCGGCTGCAGAACGCAAACATGCAGCGCGAATAGGGATCAAGTTTGAATTTTAGCTTGATAATTGCAGCCAGTCCGTGATAGCTTTTTCTCAGATCGGTAGCTCCACAGGCAAGGTAAACGGTTGTGCCACCTGCCAGATCAAGCATGATCTTTCAGTCCCTGGATTAGAACATGAAAAAGTTCCGGCGGGCATTCAGGCATCACTTCAATCCGAATAGCGTTTGTGATAAAAATGCGGACTGGAGACGGGCTGATATTCAAAGTCTCATTCTTTAAAATTTCTTTTTCCGTTAGTATTTTTGCAAAAATCATATCTGTATCCGATTGTTCGTCCAATGTTTTCAGCTTGCGCATCCAATAATTCATTGAAGAGACTGGAACGTGATGTTCCTGACACCATGTTTTGCAAGTCTGCCCACTGAATTGAAATTCATGGATTCTTTCAGACCACAGTGTGATTTTTTCATCTGTTTTCATAATGATACAGTTTCTTTTCTTTGTGATGAAAAGGGTGTATCAGAAAAATATAGTTGCTGACAGATACGGATGATTACGTACTTACCGTTAAATAACAGCATGCAATATTATTTTCCATTTGTGTACCATCTTTCTTTTATTAATTACACCACGAAAAGGCACTGATAAGAAAAAGATATGTGGTTCCCTATGTTACACACATATCTTTTCTATCATAATTTACGCAATTACCTCTCTTGCCGCTGCCTCTAACAGTTCGAAAGAAGGAATCAAATTCTGAATTGCTGCTGCCTGTTTCACATCATCTTTCTCTTTCAGTGCTGTAGACAATTCCGTAATTTTGCTATTAAATTCTTCTTTGTTAATACGCTCTTTTGCTTCATTTAAAAGATCCATTGTACCATTCATAACCTGCACTTCCCAATTGATGGCATCCAAAATACTTTTTAAAAACTTGTCCGTGTCATCTAAGCGCTGTCCTGATAATTCTTTTACAATAATATTCATATTCTTTACCAGACGTTGATTAAACTCAATTAATGTTTCTAATGCTTCTTTTTGTTCTTCTCTGTTCTGTTCCATTTTTTCTCCTTTATTTTAACTGACTTTCCACAACTTTCAAGTCATCACAGTCATCGATTTCAAACCATCCACGCTGAATATGTACCGCTTTTAATTTATGTTTTTCATCAATCAATCCCTGTAACAGATCTGTCATATACATTTTTGCATATGTCCTTTCCGTTCTCCAAAGAGCCTCTCCAACTTCTGAACGTCTCTTTGCTTCCGCACTCAAATCCAATACAGCCTTTAATCCTTCTCCTTTAAAACGCATCAGACCAATATACTGTGACTGCACTTTATTCAAATCTGATGTTTTCTGTCCTATTTCTGTCAAATAATCGTTATCATCAGACATTAATGTTTCTGCATCATCTAACGGATTTTCACATCTTGCAGACCAGTACTCATACCATCCATCATCCACAATGACTGACATATTCTCTTCTGACTGCAAAATCTTGCCAAGTACTTCTTTATTGTAAATGATATCGCCATATGAAATTAAAATATCATCTTCTGCCTCCATCAGACTTCTTGCACACATTAATGAGCATACCATATTTGTATTTTCGTACTCTTCATTCACAATAAAATTAATCTCTGTGTCCTTAAATTTCTCTTTTAATACATCATTTCTATATCCTGCAATAATTGTGATATCTTTATCTTCAATTCCACAGGAATGCATCGTATCAAGCTGTCTTTCTATGATACTTTTGCCATTTACTTCTACCATACATTTTGGACAATGATCCGTTAACGGACGTAATCTTGTTCCCTGCCCTGCAGCTAAAATAATAACCTTCATTTTACCCTACTCCTCTCCAAATAATTTTTGAACCAGTTCAATATCCTCTTTCTTGAAGTTCTGCTCTCTTTCCGGATGCCACATTGTTGCTGCTATCTTTTGACTCTTTATTCTGACTGCTTCAATCACGCCATCCTCTGTTCTTGCCAACACCTCCACAAGATCATTTGCATGCAGACATGCCTGATTGTGAAAACTGTTAACGTTGCGTTTTCCAAGTGTTCCCTCTATATCATGACGTACTGCAACATGACCTGTAACATTGTTTAACTCACAGCCATAAAAATCAAGAATTGTCTGCATTCCCCGACAAAAACCATATACCGGAATGTTATATTGTAATGCCAGTTTTAACATCGCATACTCTGTTTCATCTCTCTCTGGTGCATCACCACCATATTTTGTAAGACTGTTTCCACCGGTAAATACAATCCCCGCCGGTTTTAATTCCAAAATCATTTTTTCTGCCAATTCTTTCACATTCGGAACTGGCAGCGGTAAAAAGCCACATGCATCGAGAAATCTTGCTATGTTCTGGTCTGCACAATCCCTTCGCTCTCCGTAACTTTTAACCACTTCAACTCTCTGTGTATACAAGACAGTTTTCATACTAATTACCTCACCTGTGCCATCCAGATTCTTGTAGTATATGGTATTTTAATATATTCCTGTCCCTTTGCTTCCACAACATCGCGAATTTTGGCATTAATTAAATCAAATTTATCTTTGGACTGGCGATGGACTGTTCCATGTGATTTCCAGCCTTCAATAAAGTCTTCTGCCAATACCTCATGAATAACGGTTCCTTCAATATACACAACTTCATTGAACAATCCACTTTGATTAATAACATCCGTCTGATCTTCTCTTCTTGTTCCATAGCTGTAATTTTCAATCTCAGCTTTTAAAATATCTTCTATTTCTTTCTGTAAAGGATCATTTAAGTCCCTATGGTTCCACATACATGCAAACCAGCCAGCATCTTTCAAAATCCTTTTTACTTCAATCAAAGCCTCTTGTCTGTTACACACATTAAATGAAGAACCAAATGTTACGAGATCATATTTATTTGACTCCATTCCTGTATGTTCACCTACTCCTTCATACCACTGAACATTTTTATACTGTTCCGTTCTCTTAATTCCATTACTTCTCATGGCATCATTTGGCTCTATCGCCGATACCTGTAGTCCTGCCTCTGCCAATTTTAATGTTAAATGTGCTGCCCCAGCTCCCACATCACAGGCAAGACTCCCTTTCCTTACACCTGCTTTTTCTAACATCTGATCAATCGCACTCTGCGCATAATCCGGTCTTTTAAGATACGCCTCTGCTAAATCTGTGTAATCCCATTCTGTTTTCATTCTTTATTCTCCTTTTTTCTCAATATATTAATTTTTTTACTTCCTGCATCTATTTCAATTTTCAACGCATTCTTTAACTCATCAAATTTCTGTTCGCCAACGCCAATCACCGCTGGGATTCCCAACTCGCCTGCACGGATTGCCATATGCGAATTTGCCCCTCCATATTTTGTGACAAGTCCGCGGATCCCATGCGAAAATATCCAGTCATACCCTGGGTCTGCACTTGGAATCAACAGTATTTTATCAGCAATCTCTGCATTTGTAGCACCATTTTCCAAAACAATACTATCTCCACTAACACAGCCAAGTGTAATAAAATTTGCTTCTGTATCCGGATAATAAAAATCCCATACATCATCTGGTTGAAAAATAACCGGCGGCAGGGTAATTGATCTGGTAACCGCATACTCTTCTTTCCCCTGTTCTATCGAATGTCTGATACTCCGTTCAATATCCTTTGCAGACATATATAACTCTCTGATTGTCTGGATATTAATATAAGCACAGTCCTCCCTGGAAAAATGATATGTCTCTCCTAATTCCCCTATTAATTGTAATACCTTGCTCAAATTTCTTGTAAAAATAAATTTTCCATACTCTCTTCCCTCGATCACCTTTTTTATAAAATCCATCAATCCGAGTATGTTATTATTTAATTTATTTTCTGTCAACATTTCTTCCAGCATATGCATCTGATGAAGTGATAAACGAAACTCATCTTCCTTTTCCGATTTTTCATTCTCCTCATTTTGATTCCAGTCAAAATACAGCTCCGGTGCTTCATCATATCTCATGGATGTAATATCATATGTACCCGGTCTTAAATGTCCGTATTTTTTTAAAAATCCCTGTTTTGATAATTCTCTAAAATCTTCATTTAAATTAGAGCTGACCGTACTTACACCACTCATAAACAACTGGTAATCCTGCTCTGATAAAATTCCGCATTTTACCATTGATTTTAACATCTGCACTGCAATAAAAGCTGCTCTTGCCAAACCAGCAAATGGCAGTGTACCATATCTCTTGCAATCTTCTAACAGCCAATATATCTTTTCCAGTATGCCCATGCCGCTGTTAACAATTTCATCATATCGTTTTTCCAAAATTTCAATCTTCTGATAGTCTTTACGCCACAATCCCGTTTCATTGTCAATGATCCGGTTTGTAAGATTTCTGAGCGATTCTGTTATTGCACAGACTTCATCCTCTGTAAATCCGTATTGATTTAACATCTTAATCCTCTCCGGTAAATCTAACGTATAACAGGAAAATACAATATCAAATTCGACTTTATCATGCTTTGACGGATCTTCTGACAATCGTTGAATGTAATAATTTACAAGCTTATCACTTATTTTTTCATCGAGTTCCGCAGGTACAAACGAATTAAAACTTACCCGAACATCAATATATGGCAATCCGCCAAAATCTACCATCAACGGAAAACTCCGCAAATTGCGATATCCATAATTATCTCTCTGATATGCCCATATACAATCTGTAATAATCTCCCGATACAGTGACATTGCCAACTGTTTTGGCCTCACACCTATCATTTCTGCCGGATTCCAGTCTGTCATTACGCTGTATACAACATTTTCTCCACATAAGAAAGGTTTTTTCCCCTGTTCCTCTATGATCTTGTCCTCAATCCGGCATAATGCTTTTTCCTGTACTTTTTCATCGACAAAATCTCCATTCAAACAAAGTGGTCTTACCTGAAAAATATATAATTCTTCTTCCTCTGTAACTGCAAATTCGACATCCAGATTCTTTTTTTCAAAGAACTTCTCCAGTTCCTCAAGCGTAACTACCAGCTTTACTATATACCCTGGCAACTTTCTTTTTTGACATTTTTTTTCTTTAAAAATATATAATAATTTATTGTCACTTCCGGTTCCTGATGTTATTGTAGAAGTTGAGCCAGTCATATCATAATTAATTACATAATAATTACCCTTTGTATTAGGGTCAAGCGTAAATGCAACTCCACAAATTTTAACATTCTTAAGCATTGGCTGTACCAAAACCTGATTTCTCATTTCACGATCTTCATATGATTGAATAACTTTTTCTACAGCCATCTCAAATTCAGCTTTTCCACACACATTTCCAATGGACTCATATTTTCCTGCCTGTGACCCAGACTGGGTATCTTCATTTAATGAACTGCTTCTCACAATCACATTTTCATTCCAAGATACCTCTTCTACTTTATTGATCACTGCATTTTTATCTTGATACCATTGTTCTACCGTAAATGAAACCTGAGGCAATACTCTGGCCTTTTCTAATTGTCCATACAGTCTCTCTAATGTTTCAGCCTTTGTCCCCAACTTGCGTTCCATATTCATCCACCTCACATCGTAACCAATACGGGAATCCAACTCTTTCCCCCGTCAGCACTTTTTTCATTCGTCGCTTTATTTCCATACGCAAAAGTTCTTCATCAATTACCAAAATGTCTGCCAATTCTTTTTCAAATTGAAATGTATAATTTAACAATTCTTCACAAAACATATAATTTTCCACTTTTTCATACCCATAATAATCAAGTATGTCATTGTATAAAACCTGCAGCATTTCTATATCCTGTTCTGTAAACACTTTATCCAGTTGTGGATTCAATGCTTTTGTAGAAAATGTTTCTTTATCCTGTAACATTTTATCTTCAAATGGAATTCGAAATAAATCACACATTTTTTTTACCATTATTTGCGGGCTTTTTTTCAAATCTTCAAAGCGCATAGCATACGACTTGCCCTGTCGAATTGAAAATTCATCAAAAACCAATTCTTCAAACAATACATCCAAATAATTAACAAAATAATATAAATTATTTTTCTTAATGTATTCATATGCCCGTATACTTCTTATGACAGGATTCCTTATGGTTCTAAAATACAGCACTCGGTGAAAATCCTTCTGTATATTTATATAATAATCCATGAATCTTTGATAATGATCCGGGAAATATACAATTATCGGTTTAATGCGTTTATTTCTATCCGGTTTATCTGCAATATATTTACATAAAAACAAACACTTAAATAAATCCGAAACACTTAATGAATTTTCCGTCAACATCCTGTCACAGAATATATTCAGTATCGATGCACAATCAAAACCGCTTTGCAGCAGTAATTTCTGATATTTTAATAACTCCTGCAAAAATTTCACTCCTGATATTCTAAATTGTGTATCTAAAAAAAGTTTCTTAAAAAAGCCCGAATCTCCAATTTTTGTTTCAAATTCTTCTAACTTTCTATGTAACGTCCATCCATCTGCATATACCACAAAATCATTCTTCAAAATTACATCTCTTACAAATTCATAGCCACAGCTCTGCGGTTGATACAGGAATATCAAATCTTCAAGTTCAGAAAAATGTAGTTTTCTCTCTTCTGTTTGACTTCCTTCAAAGTTTTGAACTCCTATTTGCAGTTCTCCTAAAAGAAACATGATTTTTCCTTTTGATAATATTTCCTCCAGATCACACACATGCATTAACGCAACCAGCTCTTTTGCAGAAGAAATGCCTATATACATTCTATTATCAAAACCACATTTCCCCGATTCTCTCAATATTGTGTTTAAGACTTTAAAAACATTGATTCCAACTGGCAATTTTAATTTTAAAGAATCTGCATTTAAAATCTGATCGTAGTCTAAATTCTGATATTTCAAAAAATAAAATTGACTGTTTTCATCTATAACAACATGAAATGCACACTCATCCTCCGCGACACGAATATCAAAATCTGATCCTAATCCGAAACAGAAATCCTCCATACCACAATTCTTCATTAAATATTTTTTGTTTATCTCAAATTGTTTTGCATAATCCATGCATCATTCCCCACAAAATCTATAAATTCATTTTCCTTGAATTATTGTTCATCCGTCCTGCCTATCCATTTCAATTCTGTTTTGCAGATCAGAAATAACTTTATTCTGTTTTGCTATTATACCAACCAACTGATTCATTAAACCACTCGTATATGCCAGTTGAGATACAATACAGGAACGCTCTACTTCTTCCATCTGCCGTAAATATTTTTCGGATGTTTCTTTTTGTTCAAAACTATTTAACAGTTCACTTATCAGCATTTTCGGATCCCCTAATTTTTTGTTTAAAAAATAAAAGACTCTATAATTATTTCTTCCAAAATCGCTTTCATAAATATTTCTATTATAAATATCATCTATCTTTTGTATTTTCACATACTGCTGTATTGCTAACATATCCAGACTCGCTGTTTGAAATTTTTCCCATATATCAATATTTCCATGTTCTATTTTAACATATTCTATATTATTTTTTCCGAATACTTTTTCTACATCCGCCAATACAGGCAGCCCATTTTCAATATGTTCTATCAACCATCTATGATCTTCCCCAAATAACTCCTTATATCTTTCATTAACTTTTCTTTCTGCCGCCTCCGTCACTTCATTTCCTATTGGGAAGCACATAATAACTCCATACTTTGAAACTCTGTATATCTCACTTAAAAATGCATCCCTAAGCTGTCGTGGAACATGTTCAAAAACATCTGATGCAACAACAATATCATACTCATCATTTTCTATTCCATCTAAATTAGTTGCATCTGCAACAAAAAAATGGTCATCATCTTTTAATTCTTCTATTTCCTGTATATCTGTAAAGAATATCTCATCTGAGATAAAATTACTCAATGTCTTCTGGGCATTCGCACCAACTTCTAATATTTTAAATTTCTCTGTTTCCTCCTGTCTTTTTATAATGGATATCATTCTTGAAATAGTCTCATACCTCTGATACTGATCAAATACCATCGTTCTTCCTCCTGATTAATTTTTATTCTTTAACCGCTTTATACTATAATTCAAATTTGCAGAAACAATACATTCCAACTCATATGCCGTCAGATTATTAATTAACTGTTCTTCTTCTTCTGACACATACATATTGTAAAGTAATCTTCTTAAAATAAATTTAGCAACCGTATATATCCTTGTACACTCTTTTATTGTCCTGTTAGATTCTGTAAAAACTTTACTGTCCTTTTCCTGCAGCACTTCAAAAATTTTTATATAATTTATTAACTGCTTACTCAAAAAAATATATTTATTAAGAGACGTATTCAGGTACTCAGCTACAACCTTATATTGTTTGTTATCAAACAATATATCCAAATCTGTAACCGCCTCTCCCAGTTGTTTCCATAATTTATCATTTGTATACTCAAAATCTATACTCGCCTGATACCATTCTATATTATAATAATCTTGATATTCCATCAAGAAAATTTTTAGCGAATCACACCAACCAGATAAGTCGCTTGCTCCGCAATCATGAATGCACCACGCCTCATCTGTATTTGGAACAACACATTTATATCCTTTTCTCCGAAATTCCATACAGATAGACCTGTCATAAAAATGCCATTTTTTAAATATATCTTCTCTCCATCTGACATCATACTGTGTTGCAATAAGCATTCCATCAACACAATCTAATTCTGCATACATTCCTTCCTTATTTCCAAAATCAATATTTAGTTCTTTAAGTCCTGTACATCCAATTACCTTTCCAAACTCCCACATGCCCCATGACACTTTTTTTCTTGAAATATCATTTGCACCAATAATCCCAACAATCCCAATATCTTTATCTGACTTAAATATGCGAACAATTTTCTTAATAAAATCTCTTTCTATAATGAATGCATCATGATGCAGATACACTTTATATTTTGCATCTGTCATACCCATTCCCCTATTATACCCCTGTGCCATGCTCTGTGCATTAAAAATGGGGATAACCTCCACTGTCATTTGATCTGGAACATTCAGATTATCAATATATCTTTTACACTCACTGTACCATAATTCACTGTTCGTACACATTATAAATGCCACTTTATTTTCATCCAGCATATTTACTCTCCCTGAACCCAAATTCATTTTATTTAATATGCAAAATGGAATTGCAGCATTAACCGCAACTCCATTTTTACTTTACGTTGCTTATACCAGTACATGTTTCTACTACTTTTCCATCTTTTTTTAATTTAGGTAATAGATCATGTATGGCAGATGCCATTTTTAACTATTTCTTTGTCAATGGCATAAACAGACACAATAATCTTATTATCAAAATTTTTATAGTATATGTATCGTCATAATCATACAATTTATTTAGCAAAAAGATTTATCTTTAAAACATTCATAAATTTTACAGGAAATCATTTTTCATCATGTATACCGTCTGCTCATACGCCTCATCAAACATCTCATACAGCCTGCTCTGCTCTCTCGTCGCACTCCACGGTTTTGTGTTGCCAAGATAATGGATAATCTTTGCATTCTCATAAATCTGCCTTGTCACATTCTGATATTTTTGCAGCATCAGTTCCGGATTCTTTGCCAGCACCCGTATCTCATTATAATCTGCAAATTCCAATACTCCCTGTTCCATTTTCTCTTTATCCAGATAGCACCATACTGGCGGACAGTTATACTCATCCCACCCCACATAGACAAGATTATCATAATACATCTCATTCATGACATCCTGGTCATTGTACTCATATCTCTCATAATTCTGATAAATATTATCCAGTATCTTTTCCACCGCATCTGTTTTCCTCAAAAAATCCACATTATACAGCATCACGCCGGCATTAAAATAAGAGTACTGCTCCGGGATCCGGAGTCTCCTTTTATTCGCCGCATGAAATCCATTTATAATCCCGTAAATATCCTCACAAACTGCAAATGCTGCGCTGCCCAGTTCCATTTCATACAATGCATTTAATGAACCACGGATCACCATATCCACATCCAGATATAATATCCTGTCTACGGATTCCGGCAATAAATTGATGCCAAGTATACGGTAATAAGTCTCCACATTAATACCATTTCTTGACTGTACCTTCTTCTTGAATTCATCTCCAACATACAGCGGATATATTTTTTTCCCTGCATAGTGTTCTGCAAACGACGTCAGTTCCGCAAGTTCACTCTCACTGATATCCTCATAAGGAAGATAAATATCCATTTCTTCCTGCTGATGATGCAGAAATAAAGAATGCAGCATGATATAGGCTGGTTTTAAATATGCCGAATTTGTGACGATCATTATATTCATTTTATTTTCCTCTTTCCTTCCTCTGAAACCCGATATATAATACTATTACTGTTTATGAATAATAAAGGAGCCTCCACATGCATATTTTATATTTTTCATGGGAAGAGAACTGTAAAATCGATATGTTAGATACTCTGTCCCGTATTGACTTCCAGTGTTCCCTGATCACTGCTCCACAAAATAATTATCTGTATAATCCTGCTTTGCAGGATACTGTTTATCAGGCGGCTATCGATAGTCATTGTGATATCATTTTCAGCTTTAATTACCTCCCAATTGTAGCTGAAGCTGCAGAACGGGCTAAAATTCCTTATGTTTCATGGATTTATGACTGCCCCCACTGGAGCTTATTTTCCCCAACCATATGCAGTTCTTATAATTATATTTTTCTATTCGACAAAGACATGGTTCAGCAGGTAAGGTCTAATGGTGCCGTAAATGTTTTCCATCTGCCTCTTGCAGTGAACATCCACAGGCTTGCCCCCATGTTAGAGCAACTCTGCTCCTATGATGACGTTGTTTCTTTTGTCGGCTCCCTCTACGAGAACAACACCTACCGCCAGATACAATATCTGCCGGAACACCTTCGTGGATATATGGACGGAATACTTGCCTCCCAGAAACATATCTTTGGTCAGAACCTGTTACCGGATCTTATTACACCAGAGATCATCCAGATGCTCAATATCTATATCAAATACGACCGTTCCCCCCTCTGCCCCATACCGGAACAACTGTTTTATGTAAATATGCTGCAGGCAGAATTAACCTGCCAGGAACGTACAGAATACCTGAACATGCTTTCCCAGAGTTTTCAGGTATCTTTATATTCCGCATCCGACCCGAAACTTTGTCCAAAAGCATTACACCCTGGCACTGTCCATTATACCACAGAAATGCCCTTTGTATTTGCACATTCCAAAATTAACCTGAATATATCGCTGCGTTCTATTACGTCCGGCATTCCTCTTCGTGCACTGGATATTATGGGTTGTGGGGGATTTCTTCTTTCCAATTACCAGCCCGAATTAAACGATTATTTTTCAAATGGAGTCGAATATGCTTATTTCGATAGTCAGGAAGATTTACTTGCAAAGACAGATTACTATCTAAGCCACCCAAAAGAACGCGCAGAAATTGCTGCAAACGGCCATGCCCGTGTCGCCAGTGATTTTTCATATGAACATCAGCTTGAACAAATATTTTCATTCTTATAAAACATGAGGTATCCTATATGAAATTACTTTTTTGTGAACGTAACCTTTTTATGCAGAGAGATATCGAAGACGCCCTGACACGTATGGGGATCGATTTCCGTTGTGTTTCCTATGTATTCAATGATCCGAATCGCGACGATTTTTACGCCTCCCATCTGCGGCATTTTCTGTCCGAAGATACCTACGATGCTGTTTTAAGCGTCAATGCAGTACCCGTCATCGCAGATGTCTGTCACGATATGGGAATCCCTTACCTTGCATGGTGTTATGATGCCTGCTGGGAGTTCTCAAGAACTGACATTTTCTATTATCCGTCCACCTATATTTTTCACTTTGACCGCCGTTCCTGTGAGGATTATAAACAATGTGGTTATCCCAACGTGTTTCATATGCCTTTGGCCGCAAACTGCCACAGGCTCGATCAGCTCTGTGCCTCCCCGGAACAGGCACAATCCTATCAGTCTTCTGTCTGTTTTCTTGGCTCCATGTATGAAAAATATATCACGGAACGTCCCTGGTTTGCCTCACAGTTAGCTCCAGAGGATCTTACATGTCTGATGGGCTATCTTGAGGAACAGACCGCACGTTATGTACATCACACACTGTGGGATGATATCACACCGAAATATATCGAAGCGGTCAGTTCGCGCACGCCATCCGGCGTCCAGATTTACCGAATCCCACTGATTGCCACCTGCTCATCGATCATTGCAGGACGACAGCGCAGGAAAGTTTTAAATGAACTTGCAGAACGGTTTCCCCTTACCCTTTACAGTAGTTCTATTGACAATCCTGTTCCAAAGTCCATTTATAAATGGCGGGCATCTTATTATAGCCAGATGCCTTATGTTTTCCGTTATGCCACAATCAATCTGAACCTGACCATTCCGCCGATCCAGACCGGGTTGTCACTTCGTGTTCTGGATATCTTAGGTGCCGGTGGATTTCTTCTCAGCAATTTACAGGATGAGCTTTCGGAATTTTTCAAAGTTGGGACCGAACTGGACACTTATCATACGACAGAAGAATTAAACGATAAGATCTACTTTTACCTCTCCCATCCCGACATTGCCGGTCAGCTTGCCCGAAACGGCCACGATGCTGTAAAGGAACGATTTTCATTTGAAAGACAGCTCACAAAAATCTTTCAACTTTCAGGTCTTTTGCATTAAAGCAAAGAGACCTGAAACTCTGTATTTAAAAATTCATCCAGCATCGTCTCCATGACCGCTTCCTGTAATACTATTTTCTCCTGATCCCCTGAGTCATGGCTTTTGTGATACAGCAGGAATACGCTCTGCATCATATACAAAATATCCAGATATTCCGCATCACTGCAGACAAATCCAATTTCCTGCAGACATCTTTGAAGTGCAGCTTCCTCTCCAGATGCAATTTCCCGATCCATGACCTCTCTCCATCTGTCCGCAAGCACCTTTACATAGTCCGGCAATGTCACATACATCTGTTCCAGCAGTTTCCCGTCATATTCCATACCCCATACGTCCCTTACATCCTGTGCAAAAAGACCTTCTTTCAGACTTTTTACATTGAGAATCCTGCGATAATATGTTCTGACATGAGACACATCTTCAGGTACCAGCATATAAAAACGATCTATAAAATTACACCGCCAGACCATAAATACATTATATTCCCACGGTCTGCGGAACAGAATGTGAATCACTGGAATGCTCATATTATTGTACAGCGGTTCTTCCTCCGGGCTCTGCATGCCAATGCATGCAAAATCCATCACCATCAGAAGATCCGGTTTTATTTCCAGCCCAATACGGTCAAACTGATACACTGCATCTGCTATATTTTCCTTGATATTTACTTTCAGATCATATACTTCCACATTTCTTTGCTGTAGTAATTTTTTTGCCAGCTCTGCAAACCGGGTTCCCGTTTCCGTCGTATTTTCATCTGACAAAATCACGATCCTATTTATCTGTTTCATGAAGCATATCCCCATATTCTTTTAAAAATACATCACGCCACTTAAAATATGTTTCGAGATTTACAAATCCGTCATCATGCAGGCACCACGGATATTCCATCCGGGGCACTACCACTTTGTAACCCGCTTTTCTATATTCCATGGACTGGGATATGTCATAAAAATCCCAGCCTGTAAAAACATCCTCTCTCCACGGCAAGTCCTCCTGCGTAGCTATTAAAAGACCATCCACCGCTTCCACCTGTTCGTACGGTGCCCGGACTTCTCCGATCAACGCCGGTCCTGCCTCTTTCACATTGCTTGTAAACAAAGCGCCAATTCTTGCGCCTGCCCACATCACACCCTCCGCTGGCAGGACAGGTGAACCAACCATTCCGATCATCCCAATCTTCGAATCCTGAGAAAATATTTTTAAAAGTTCATAAATAAAATTCTGGTAAACCACAAATACATCCTGGTGCAGATAGACTTTATATTTTGCATCTGACTGACGCATTCCCTCATTGTATCCTGCTGCCATGGATGGTGCATCCCATATCGACAACTGTTCCACCTCATAGCCTTCCGGAACATTCAGTTTTTGTATATAACGGATACATTCTTCTTCGTATAATTTATCATTGACGCACATGATAAAACATATTTTTTTATCGTTCACTTTCCCCTCCTGCCTGCTGTTTTGCCCATACCAACAGGTCTTTTGGACTCCTGTCATTTAACTGCATGATTGCAATATCCAACTGTCCGATCTTGGCAATGACGTATGGATTTTCATAGTCTCCTTTTACAACTTTTTCCCGCAGTTGTGCTAATTTGCAGAGTTTTTCCTCACATTGCATCTCCCCATGCCCTAAATAGTCTTTCAGACACACATTTACTCCATAAGAATACAACTGAATCAATTCATACTCTACCGCCTCCTGAACCTCTTTATAATCAGGCAGTTTTAATGTCTTTTCATAAATGGCAGTCATCGCCCGATATATATTATTATAATAACTGCTGGCTCTCTTCACATTGGAAGAGGACTTCTGATTGTTCCGGTAATAATACAGTATCTCTTTCACATTCCCGATACTGTTTATCGTACTATAAAGATAAACCAGAAAATCTGCATCTTCCAAAATTACATTTTTCCGAAACCGCAGATTCTGATCCGCAAATAATTCCCTCCGGAATATTTTGCTGACAATATAGCCTCCACTTACGATCAGCTCTTTTCTTTTTGCGCTGTCTAATACACCGGATAACTCATCAGATACATGAAGCATTGCAAGATCCTCTGCCTGCTTATAATATCCGGAATCCACAACATCATAATCTGCTTCTTTTGCCTTTGCATAGAGTTTCTCATACATAGTGACTTCGATCAGATCGTCACTGTCCACAAATCCAATATACTCTCCCTCTGCCTGCCTGATCGCAAGATTCCTCGCTCCGCCAGCACCTGCATTTACTTTTGAATCAATAATTTTTACTTTATCTGGATATTGTCTCTGACATTCCTTCATGATAGAAAGACTTTGATCTGTCGATGCATCATTGACCAGAATGACTTCTATATCCTGTAATGTCTGGTTTACAACATTTCCAAGACACTGCTGCAGATACTCCTGTGCATTGTAAACAGGAATAATAATACTCACTGCTGCACACATTTTAACCTTTCCTCATAACTTTCTGCTAATTCCTGTTTCCCTGTTTTCCTATAAAGTGACACCAGTACCTGTAATATCCGTTCATCCTCTGGATACCATTCCAGAGAATACACCAACAGATCAATTGCAGCTTCTGTGTTCCCGTGTTCTAAATAGATGCAGCTTACCGTCAGGTATGTATCACATTTATCCATAGCAGATACAACAATGATACAGGACATAGCTTCCGGTGTAATAAAATATTGCTGCATTGTCTCATATAAATGGTTCTCAGCTTCCGGTGTCCGCTCAAATTCCAACTCCCAGATACGGAATTCAACACGTTTCAATACTTCCGTCAGTTCCCTGACAGAATTTCCATTTAACAAATAACTGATTTCTTTTCTTTTTTGGATTTCCTTCACTGTGATCACAGAAAAAATATGCGCATAGGAAAGTTCCGGTATGCAGGAAAGACAATGTTCCAGCAACTCCTTTTCCTGAAATATATGCAAAAACTCTGTAATAGAAGCTGCTGTCCGGTTTTTTAAACATTTATCTATCTTCTTTAAGTATTCATAACTTTTTTCACGATAATTTAATATTTTTTCACGGTACTCTTCGGATGAAGTCAGAAAACTCTGTGATTTTTCCTCTTTGTCTATATCTGCGCCTATCATTTTTCCGGATTTCTTCAAATATTTTTTTAATTTCCGGCATATCAACCCAACATCACTTCTTGTAAGGATTGCCTCTCCAATAACAATATAGTCAAAATACTCTTCCTGATATGGCAGCTGTATTACTGCCACATCCCCAACCGTGATTTCTGCCAGATAATGTCCAAACCGGGCCACCGACTTCGATTCTTCAATACCATATACCCTTGCATTGGAATACTGATATTTCAGACGTGCGAGGGTTGCTCCCCACCCACAGCCAACCTGCAAAATACATAGTGGCTTTTTTGTATCCTCAATAATCCCTGTCAAGGCTTCTTGATCTGCCAGATTATACTGTGTAGAATCAAATCCCCACTTTTCCCATAACTTTTTTTTATTCCTCTTTTGATATGTTAGATATTTTTGCTTATCTTTTGCCATATTAAGGCTTCCATAATGGTAAATAAAACTGTTATAGCACAACAGCAGTTCATATCCTGCCTGCGTCAGCATCATTCCGTAATCATTGTCCTCAAAATTGCCCCAGGTATATCTGGTATCCAGCATACCAACCTTGTCAACAGCAGACCTCTTTATGATCATTGCAAAGCCTACCAACCAGACTTTATTTTCATACGCATTCCGTACCGGTGCACAAATTTGTGCTGCAAGCTCTAAGTATTCTTCCTTTGTATGGAATTCCCCCATAATCTGCTGATCATTCCCTGCATAATTCGTAAGTGGTCCTACCGCACCAACCTGTTTCCTTTCATACAGTCCCATCCGAAGCCAGAAAATCGCATTTGGCGGCACGACTGTATCGTTATTTAACAGCATGATATCATTTGCGGCTGAAGCCATCTCAATTCCCTGATTACATCCACCTGCAAACCCCATGTTTTCTATATTGCACTGCAATACAATATCTTCCTGTGTCCTTAGCCAGTCTGTGATTCCATCTGTCGATGCATTGTCTACAACCACCAGTTCATAACTTTCCCGTGGGCAGGTTCTGCGGATACTCTCAACACATCCCTTCATAATTTCTTTGCTGTTATACGATAATATTACGATTGACACAGGATGTACCAGACACTTCCCGCTTTGCATGATTTCCTCTTTTGCTGCATGGATGACTTCTACATCTTCTGACTGGTGGCAATAATATTCCGCCTGTTCCATGCACAGATATGCCTGATCCATATTAACGGATTTATAATATTCACCAAGCATATAATATAGTTCGTAGTTATATGGATTTTTTTGCAGTCCCCTTGTAATACAGGCATACCCCGCTTCTCTTTGCCCTTCTACACGATATATCTCTGCATTTAAAATCCAGAAAGTTTCTGACTGTTCGCCCTCTTCATACATCTTATTTGCGAGATTTCTTGCTTCCATATAACTGCCATTATTGATCAGTTCCTGCAGTTTCTCTGTCATTTTGTAATTCCTCATCCATTCGTTTGTAACATTTTTTCCATTAACTTTACAAATTCTTCTTTCATTCCTATCGCTTCCGCATCCCTCAAAATAATCTCAACCCGATGATTAAATGTATTTGTCTGCAAATAATCATTTTTATACCTCGTCAAGATCATACAGCTCGCGACAAGATAGTTGACCGGGTTTCCAGATACGCCTCCCTTAGAATAGGATGCATCCAGCAAAATCTCATCTACAAAGCATGCTTTATACTTCCGGGTAAGTTTTAATGCAAAATCATAATCTTCCAATGCTTTCAATTCTGTATCAAACATACCCGCATCCATAACTGCACTTTTTTTTGCCAGAATCGAAGGACACGGGATCAGATTATCATAAAGCATCTGTGCATAAATCTCCCCCGACTTCTTTTCCAATGCAAGCTGTTCCGCTGGCAGTATCGCATATCGTCTTTCTCCCAGATCATACAAAATCTTATGATAAACTACTCCAACCTCTCCTGTTGCAGCCTGCATTACCTGCATTTGTTTTTCCAGTTTATCCGGGTGCCAGATATCATCGGAATCCTGGAATGCGATATAATCATATCGTGCCTTTTCCAACCCATAATTTCTTGCTGCAGCCGCCCCCTGGTTCAATCCTGCATAATAATACCGGATTCTGTTATCTCCAAAAGACTCCACCAGTTCTTTCGTATTGTCTGTGGAGCCATCATCTACAATGATCAGCTCAAACCATGGATACGTCTGTTCTAAAACACTGGCAACAGATTTTTTTAACGAATCCGCCCGATTATAAGTCGGTATAATAATACTTACTTCCTCTTTTTCCATTTTTCTAATTTTCTCTTCCAATCCTCTTTTAAGTTCATATCATTTCTAAGAATCACTTCCACCGCAATATCCGATGTATCAGTTACCGTAAAGTAATCCATCGCCTCTTTTTTCCATTCTTCCTGTTCCAAAAGCGTTCTTAGTTTCTTTAAATGTTCGGTCAACACCGGAAGTTCCTTCGAGTATGCCATCATACCTGGTATTCCATTCTGCTCTTCCAGTTCACAGATATAAAGGATCTGTTCAATATCCGGTATCTCATGTTTTAAATCAGAATGTTCCAGTTGAATATCCGGACGTACTTTTAATATCTCGTAAAACATCTGCCTTGCCTGTGTGACCTGTCCCATTTTGATCAGTTGTCCGATCGCCAGTTTAAATTCCTTTGTCTCTGCCTTTTCCTCTGAAATTCCAACCCGTGATTCATACACAGTCAAACCTCGTGCCGTGATCCAGACCAAAAGTAATTGTTCTGACAAAAAGCCGAATACCCTCTTATGATATTCATCATAACTGCTTACATCGATCCGCTTTTCCAGTTCAAAAAATATCGCAAACAGCCAACTGCAATATTCATCAAATAATTTCCGCGATGTCACCATCAGATTGCCAAAGTAATGTTTTTTCCCCTGCATTACCTCACAAAAAACTGGATAGTCGTCTGGAAACAATTCCTTTATCACCTGTCCTTCCTCTTCCAGATCTTCTATATGGTGTGCTTTTGCATAATATTCCTGATAAGGCACATCTGCATACATTGCCTTTGATGTGATGATATCATACCTGGACAGAATTTCTTCATAATCAGCCTCTTTCAGCAATTCCATTTTTTCATTGATAAAAAAACGTCTGTAATGACAAATCCCTATATTTTCGCGTCCCTCATAATTCTTCCACACCCAGTAAATCCCTGTCAGTTCACCATAATAACAATTCAGATCAGATATGGAATCACCCGTATCATCTCCCAGATATCCCAGATCTTCGTGAGCGGCTCTTCCCACCTGAAGTGGAACATATACCGGATCTTCCGGTTTTGCAAAATGTTTATGTGTCATTGTAAATACTCTGGTCATTCTTCCTCCCCCATCTGTCTGCCTGATCAATCAATGTAAGCAGGTATTCCGCACGGCTTTCCCATGTATGATTTTTTTTTGCATAAGCATAGCCATTTTTTGCAATCCGTGTTCTCTCTTCATCATCCTGAAGGATTTTTCGGGTCAGCTCCGGCAGTTTGTCCAGCTCTGTCAAAGAAAACATCTGGCATTCCTGACCTGACCGGAATTGTCCTCTCTGGTATGAAGTCTCATCGGTAAGCAGTACTGCCCCTGCCAGCATACTGTTCGCCATACGTTCTGTAAATCCGCCCTTATGCCATGCCATCACATTCAAAGATATTTTTGCCTCACTTAATATTTTAAGGTTTTCTTTCCAGTCTGCATCCTTGTGTATCACAAGTCCATCTACAGATACAAGATCACATTTTTCCCAACTGCTTCCCCATACATCTACCGCAATCCCGGATGTTACCAGTGTCCGTACTGTTTTCTCCCTATAATAATACATCACACACTGTACAACACTTCCAAGCTGATACAGCATATGTAGAAACTGTTCATCCGTCAGTGTAATTCTATAATAAGAAAGTGTCTCCATCAGTGCTTCTTCTGCAGTAAGATATGGTTTTTTTCTCATATTCAGCAGAAACCGGTTTGCCGCAAAACGTGTTCTGCGGTCTGAACTGTGAATAAGCCTGCATTTTTCCCTGTAATCTCCATAAGTACCAATGAAAACTACTCCATATCTTCGTTTCTTTAAATTTATTTCTTCTTTTTGCTCAATCCCACCTGGTGGGAACAGATAACATCCGCTTACCTTAGGATAATACTTTTCAACAAATTTTTTATAATTCTCATCATGTGTCAGTACATAGTACTGATCCGGCACATGCATAAGCTGCTGCCGCAGCCAGAATGGGTGATCCAATACTATATTATATTTTGGACCTTTTATCTCATCATGAAGGAAGTATCCAAGTTCTTTCATGTAGACAGACATCAAGTATGTCTGCATTCCAATCACCGCACGAAAGGTCTTTCCTACATATTTTATGAGACCTTTCACATCCTCTTTCTGTTCATCATAGCGGATCACTGGCACACCGTTTTGTTCCAGTGCCATGGCAAGCTGCTCTAACATCACATTCATAACATTATAACAATAAGTAACTCCGTAATAGATCAACACCGGAGCTGTTCCGGACTTGATCCATGTATACCGTTCTCTTTTTCCGAGCATATCTTCCAGATAGCTTAACATTTTTTCCGGCTCATGGCTTTGTGCCGCCTGTTGTATCAATCTGCCAACCACTTCTTCAAAATACTGATTTTGCTGTAAAAGCTGGCTGTACTTTCCGACAATATAACAGTCCGCCTTATATGCGGCTTTATCAAACTCACCACTATCTTCCCCTGGCACCAAATCTGCATTGTACTCCGCCGGCATGCCAATAATCTCATGTTTTTCTGCAATGCGGAGCAAAAACTCATACATTTTTTTTCTGGGCATTCTCTCATTCAGATATCCGCATTCTTTTATTACTTCTACCGGAATACACAGACAGCCTTCTGCATATCGTTCATCCAGTAACAACTGTAACAGCGACAACTTTTCTTCTTTCCCACACAGATATGGATGATACAGTCTGATCTTATTTCCCATGATCTTCTGTTGCTGCAGAGACTTCGTAATTGAAAGTTCTTTTTCTCCTTCCATTACAACCCAGTCTTCATCGTTAAAACTACCCAGTATTTTATTTTTTTGCTCTTGCTGCCCCACAAATCTGATCAAAGCTTTTCTTCCTTATTGAATTTATTGGTTCTTCATGATACCATTTAATATGATTTATTATAGCAATTTCTGACATAAATTACTATTCTTTTGGGAGAAGAACTATGATTTTTTTATTTGCAGCAAGTGAAAATTCTATTTTTGATATTCCATTTGCTCTCGAACATATGGGACATACTGTCACTGTTCTCGATGAAATTCCATTTCATATTATGGATCTGAATTATACGTTTCCTTTACAGCCTGCAGAACAGGCTCTGCAGACGGGTCAGTATGATTTTGTCATCTCCTATAACTATATACCACTCTTATCTGACCTGTGTGAAAATTATAAAACAATCTATATTGCATGGATCTACGATTCACCTATGACTACGCTGTTTCATTCTTCCGTATTTCATTCTGTCAATCGAATTTTTCTATTCGACCATGCACTTTATGAAAGAATGCAGCAGATCGGCATTCCGCATATTTATTATATGCCTCTGGCGGCAAATACAACCCGTATCAATGCCTTGTCTTTGTCGGATAAAGACCGTAAACGCTATAGCTGTGATATTTCTTTTGTTGGCTCTCTCTATGAAAAAAATGCCTACAATGATTCCCGAAACCAGATGCCCGCTGAGGCTGCTGTACCTATGAATCATTATTTAATGCATTATCTGTGCAACTGGAATGCAGTCCGCTCCTGGCCTGTCCTTTCTTCCAACCTGACACACTATTTTCTTGATACAGATCCTAAGCTAAAAGCTTCTGCCGAAGAGTATGAACTGCCTGCGAATATGTATCTGGGTCTGCTTTATTTAAGCCGTAAACTTGCTGAGATGGAACGCATTACCGTTTTAAATACACTTGCAGAACAATTTCCAGTCGATCTGTATACCAATAGTCAAAGTGATCAGATCGATATTTTAAGAAAACACGCCCCTGTCAATTACTATACCGAGCTCAACAAAGTATACCATTTCAGCCGTATCAACCTTAATATAACAATTCCTTCCATTGAAACAGGTATTCCTCTGCGAATTTTTGATATTATGGCATGTGGCGGATTTGTGTTAAGTAATTACCAGAAAGAGTTTGACTCACTTTTTACTCCCGGAAAGGATATTGTACTTTTTCACGATCTGACTGAATTAAAGGAACAGGCTGCCTATTACCTTTCACATGAACAGGAACGTCTTATCATAGCCGCAGAAGGCTACCGGACTGTAAACCGTTATTATACTTACGAAATCCAGTTACAAAAAATGTTAATCATCTGTGGACAACCGGAAAATGATCATTAGGAGAATTTATAGCTATGAAATTATTATTTTACCGTTATGGAAGTATCTGCGAACCTGATATTATTGCAGGATTTCAGGAGTTGGGGTTAGAAGTTTCTGAACTTACAGAAGAAATTTTCAATAAATCAGTATCCCCCCAGGAATGTATCCATCTTATCAGCAATTTCCTGTTAGAACATCCAATGGACTTTGTATTCACTGTCAATTTTTATCCATCCATTTCGGAGGTATGCAATATTTTTCATATTCCCTATCTCTGCTGGATCGTGGATTCACCTGTAATGGAGTTGTACACTGCCTCTGTCCAGAATCCCTGGAACCGTATATTTTTATTTGACAGATGCATTTACCAGGAAATTTCACCGCTCAATCCCGACTGTGTATTTTATCTGCCGCTTGCAACGAATGTCGCACAAAAGGACAACCTGATCCGGTCCAAATCACAGAGGCAGCTTGATGCCTTCCATGCAGATGTTTCCTTTATTGGCTCTCTTTACACCGAAAAATGTGCCTATGACAGGCTTTCTAAAGACGTTTCGCCTTATCTTACGGGATATTTAAATGGTCTGATGGAAGCCCAGCTAAAGGTATATGGTTACTATTTTGTAGAGGAAATTTTACCGGACTCTATTGTAGATGAGTTTGTAGATCATTTCCAATATTTTTACTCTTTGCCAGGCAAAAATTTTCTCTCTAACCGCACCACACTCGCCCAGCTTTACATCGGGACAAAAATAACGGTAATGGAACGTGACCGGCTGATGCACCGCCTTTCTGAGCACTTTCCCATAACTATTTATACCGGCAGTGACACTTCCGCTTACCCGAAGTTGATTAATAAAGGACTGGCAAAATCCCAGACAGAAATGCCCCTTATTTTTCATGAATCAGATATTAATCTCAATATCACAGCAAAATCCATACGCAGCGGTCTTCCGTTGCGGGTCTGGGATATTCTTGGTTCGGGTGGCTTTTGTCTGACCAATTATCAGGCAGATTTACCGGAATTGCTGCAAATTGGAGAACATTTAGACATTTATTCCAGCTTTGATGAACTGGAAGAAAAGATCCATTACTATTTAGAGCACCCCGATATCCGAAAAGAGATTGCACAAAATGGATACGACATCGTAAAATCACAACATACTTACCCGATTCGCTTAGAGCAAATGTTTTCTCTGGCATATCATCAATGAAACGGAGATTAGTTATCATGAACATTTTATACCTTGACTGGCCATGTTTTGGCTATATTGACATTCTATTTACATTTGAACACACTTTAAAACACAATGTTACGCGCTTTTTTCATGAAGATTACCAGCAACGGGAAAGCAACTCATTTATGGATGCCTTTGATAAAGTATACGAAACCAAACACTTTGATTTTTGTTTTTCTTATAACTTCTATCCGGCTCTGGCAGAATGTTGTCACAGACATAATTTAAAATATATCTCGATCGTATATGACAGTCCTTTTGTTATGCTTTATTCTTATACTATCACCTATCCGACTAATTATGTTTTTATTTTCGACAGCCAGTTATATCTGGAATTGAAAAAAGGTGGTATCGACACTGTGTATTATACAGTACTTCCTGTCAATTCCACTGTCATTGATGTTATGCTAAAAAAACCGTACGACAAAGAGCGCACTCTCTGTGATATTTCTTTTGTTGGAACTTTATATAACGAAGAAAACAGCCATAATTTTTTTGACCGTCTATATCAGAAATTAGATAGCTATACAAAAGGTTATCTTGACGCTATTATGGAAGCACAGTTAAATGTATCCGGATATTACTTTATCGAAGAATTATTAACAGATCCTGTAATCCAGAAATTATATCAGGCAGAACCTTATGTTCCATCCAGGGATGGAGCAGAGACACTTTCTAACATTTATGCAAACTATTATATTGGACGAAAATTAACATCTATGGAACGAATCCGTCTGCTTTCTGCTCTTGGAAAAACAAAGTATAATTTAAAAATGTTTACTTTAAATAAAGATGTCTCCCTGCCTGGTGTCACAAATATGGGAGTTGCCGATTATTACTCAGAAATGCCACTGATCTTTCATAACAGTAAAATCAATCTGAACATCACTTTAAGAAGCATCAAATCCGGCATCCCGCTTCGGTGTATGGATATCATGGGTGCCGGTGGTTTTTTACTAACAAATTTCCAGGCAGATTTACTTGATTATTTTATTCCTGATGAAGATTTCGTATATTACGAAGATGAAAGCGATATGATCAAAAAAGTAGATTATTATCTGGAACATGACGAGAAACGCAGACAGATTGCTGAAAATGGTCATCGGAAAGCTGCTGAAAACCACAGCTACGAAAAATGTCTGACTGATATTTTTTCTGTTGTCTTTAATTAAAATAATATTTATAGCATAATAAAACGGAGTCGATAAATCGACTCCGTTTTTACATACATATCTTCTGTTGTCAGAATTAAGATTACTGTAACAGAGAAAGTACACCCTGAGTAGACTGGTTAGCCTGAGCAAGCATAGACTGTCCTGCCTGAGCAAGGATATTGTTCTTGCTGTAGTTAACCATCTCTTCAGCCATATCTGTATCACGGATACGGGACTCTGCTGACTGAGTATTCTCAGAAATGTTATCAAGGTTAGCAATTGTGTGCTCCAGACGGTTCTGAACTGCACCAAGGTTAGATCTCTGGTTAGATACTAATGCGATAGCAGACTGAATTGACTTCATTGCACTACCTGCTGTGTCAAAACTGGATACTGTTAACTTGTTGTTATAAGATTTCAGGTTCTCTGTATTAACATCTGAAACTGAAGAAACTGCAGAGTTTTTTCCACCAAACAGAGATGTAGCATTCATGTTCTCGATAGATACTAAGATAGCCTGTCCAGATAAAGAACCAACCTGAAGATTCTTAGCTGTGTAAGAACCATCAATTAAGTTCATGGTGTTGAACTGTGTTGTAGACTGGATACGATCAATCTCAGATGTTAACTGGTTGATCTCAGACTGGATAGCATTTCTATCAGCAGTTGTATTAGTATCGTTAGCTGCCTGAGTTGCTAACTCATTCATACGCTGTAAGATAGAATGTGTCTCAGATAAAGCACCCTCAGCAACCTGGATTAAAGATACACCATCCTGTGCATTGTCAGAAGCTTTGTTTAATCCACGGATCTGGCTTCTCATCTTCTCAGAAATTGTTAAACCAGCAGCATCATCACCTGCACGGTTGATTCTGTAACCGGAAGATAATTTCTCTGAAGATTTCGCCTGTGCGCTTGTTGTGATTCCTAACTGTCTGTTTGCGTTCATCGCAGTCATATTGTGCTGTACTACCATAATTCATTTCCTCCTTGAATTTACTGCGGCTTCCATGCCGCATCAAAATTATTCTGTGGTCATCAGTCCTGGCCGTACGCTCCATTCCCTCTGCCACCAAGTAACCCTTTTTATGTAATGCTATGCATTACTTTGTTTACTTGATATTTATATCGGACTTTCTTTCCGATACTTTATAGAAAAAAGAAAAAAATTTATTTTCTTTTGACTATTTTTTGTTATCCAGAAATTGTGGTTCCTGATAATTTGCTTTCATCATACTCTTATAATACTGATTAACCACTTTCTGGCTCTGCCGCACCTCCCGCACTTGTTTACGGACAGATGCAAATTTCTGTTCCATCAGTTTCTTGTTCTGCAATTCCTGCTGCTGAATCCGAAGACTTTTATCTGTAATCATACGTATCAGTTCCTGCATCTTAAAGATTTCATCCTTATACTCACTCCGATGAAGTTCTAATTCTTCTTTTACCCTTGCAAAAACTTCCTCAAATCCGCTGTCTAATTCATTTAACTGATCAATCAGCTTTGATTTTGCATCCATAATCTGATCAAAATCATCCGGATCAAGATTTGGGTCTTCCAGACCCTCTCTCTGCTCTTTATTCTTTTGAATAATAACATCTAATATTTTATTTTTCTTCTGCAGACTCTGAATCAGAATCGCAATATATGTATTTTCTCCCATAAGCCTGCCTGTTACTGAGTCCTATGCGCAGTACGCATAACTTCTTTCCATGTATCACGCATTGTCCTTAAATGTTTCAATACTTCTTCTAAAATATCCTTGTCTTTTTTTATGTTTGCCTGACGCAACCGTCTAAGCAGATAGGAATACACCTCATCAAAATCCTTTGCAACCGGATATTTGTGGTCTAAAGTCGACTGTAATTCCTCAATAATCCGTTCTGTTTTCATAATATTGTCATGAGTCTTCTGGATACTTTTCTCTTCCACCCCCACAATCGCAATGTTACAGAACTTGATTGCCCCCTCATATAACATTAATGTCAATTCAGCCGGTGAAGCTGTCGCAATCTTATTATTGGCATATGCTGCATATCCCTGATTTACCAGCATTTCAAAAACCTCCATTGTGTATATATTTATTTCTTTAAGCTGATTATATTTTTAAATATTATCAGCCTCCAAACAGATTTGATAACGAAGATGTCTGACTCTGCAGTTTGGAAAGTGCAGTCTCCATTGCGGAAAACTTCTTATAATATGCATCTTCCTGATCCTGCAGTTTCTGCTCCCACTTTTTGATCGTATCTGTGTAATCACTATATTCTGACGCCATCTCTTTATCATTATAAACCGTATACACACTGCTCATGGTAGTCGACTTCATCTTATCTCCAAGTGACGAATAAAGTCCATCTGCCAATTGCTGCATAAATGTAATTACAGTATCCGGATCTGAAGTAATTGCTGTCATCAACTTGTCATCTTTACCTGAAGTTGACGCATCATCCTCATCACCATCAATATGATATGCATTCTGCTGATTCTCCGGTGCATTCAGATATCCAAGGGTCTTGATTCCAAAGGTAGACAGATAATAATTCTTTCCATTGATTTCAAACCCTTTACTCATTGAAGATGTCATTGAATTCATAACACTCTGCAAGGTATCATCTCTGCGCAAAAGAGAATCTTTAATCTTCGTCTCCCATTTCTCAATCTCACTGTCTGACATTGCGTCTTTCTCATCATCCGTTAACGGATCATATCCTTTGGATGACTCCGCATTGTATAGAGAAGTTATCTCATTGATCAACGAATTATACTGTGTCAAAAAGCTCTTTACTTTATCATAAATTCCCTGTACATCTGTCTGTGTCGTAATTGTGATCGCATTTGCATCACCGTCCCCAGTAACAGACTGTGCCGTAATTGTAAGACCATTGATAGAAAATGCATTGGAACTTCCCTGATATTTGATTCCATTGACGCTGATGATTGCATCCTGACCATCCACTTTCTTGGCATCTGCTGTCGCATTTGATGATGCAGTCGAAAGGTTTTCCTTGGCTGTCTTTACCTGCTCTACAAACTGCTTAATTGCAGTATCTTTGTCTGTGCCATCTTTCATCACAGCAAGAGATGCTAACGCACTGTTGTCTTTGATCGTATTCTCAGCATCCGATATCGTCTGTGTATTTGTGCTGATAATCGCAGCATAACCGTTCACTAAATCATTTACACCGGTTACGCCTCCCTTATTGGCATATGCGTCTTTTATAGCATCTGCAATCTTAGCTTTTGTATAATCCTCAGACGCATCCACATCATCTGCTGCGCTCTCGTATGCGTTTACCGTTGCAAGATTCGACTGGACATCAGCTAAATATGAATTAAACTCATCATCATTTAAACTCTGTGCCGTCTTTGATTTTTTCTGTAATGCTGTCAGCTGGTCAGATGCATCATTCAAATCAGAACGTACACTCTGTCTGTTATATTCCGTCTGTTCTATTTTGCTGACATCAGCATCTGTGTATGTAACAGTATTACCTCCATCCACATCTGTGTATGTCGTTCCATTACTATCTTTTTTTACTTCAATAAGCTGATGATTTGCCGTATCTGCACGATAAATTTTACCATCTGTTCCTGTATAATAACCTGTATCAGACTCTGCGTAACTTGCACTGCCAACTTTAACCAGATTTAAATTCGTTGTTGTCTTGTTTGCTGTTGCATCGTAATATTCCGTTGTTGTATCAATTGTAATCTTGTCATCCGGATCATTCGCATTTACATAATACGATTTACCATCTGCATCTTTTTCACTGGATATTTTGTATGTTTTTCCATCTGCAGAATATGTTCCAGTGGTTTCATCATACAGGTATTTCTTTCCGTCACTGCCTGTATGTGTATCCACGCGCTGGATATAATTGCCGGAATCATTCTTGTAATATTTTGTACCATCACCCATATCACTGGCTAATGTATAAACCGTGCCATCCTCCGAAATAACTGATTTGGTACGTTCGGTTGCAGACATGGATAACAGTTTTGTAAACTGTGCTCTCTCATCAGGATCTGTCAATCCACTCTTTTCCAATGCCTGCTGCAAATTTTTGTAAGCGGATGCATATCCATATGCACTGGTCAGATTGGCATTTTGTGCAGTGGCTGTCTTTTTGTCAGCCACTGCCTGATTATACTCTTCAATTGCCTTTTTTACCTTGGCTGTAATCTCATTATCATTTGTTGTTCCATCTGCATACTTTGCATACATCTTATAAGTATCCAATGTTGCATCTGAATCAACGTTCAATCCCAGCTTGGACAATGCATTTATACCTGCCGTATTTCCTCCGGTTATCGTAAAATCATTGTCTGCACCGGTTTCCTTTGAACTAATATAAAATCTGCGGTTTGTTGTATCATAGCTGGCATTTATCCCGGCTTCTTTCAATGAAGTAATGAACTGCTGTACTGTTGTTCCCTGACTGACAGTCAGAGATTTGGTGGTTCCATCTCCCTTTGTGAGGTTAATTGTCCCATCTCCATCCGTATAGCCAAGTTCTGCAAGTGTTGTACTTTCTGTAACATTTTTCCCCAACTGTCCACCTGTCAGATAACCTGCCTGAGCCACCTGAAGAATATTTACTTTCTGCGTACCATTTACAGCATTGCTCGTCGCAGTAACTGTCGCTTTTGTGGAATCTGAACATGTCGTGCTCTTTAAATTATAATTTTTAGAGAAACGAAGTCCGTCCAGACTTGTATAAAAGCTGTAAATCTTCGTATTCAAAGATTTCCACGCATCCTGTTTCCAGGATAATTTTGTCTGTGCCTTTTTGTATTTGTTGGTCTTGTAATTGTAGGATGATACCAGAGCAGAAATAATGGACTCTGTATCAAGACCTGATGCTAAACCGGTAATTCTGATTGGCATATTATCACTCCTATCTGATGAAAACTCTCATCTGTTGTTCTTCCTGTATTTGATATAGCTGCCGACAGTCTGTGCTGCCTTTATTTCTATTTTTGTTTACATCTTCTCGTCCACCAAAAGTCCTGCGACTTCCCAGACCTTTGCGATCATGTCAAGCGTTTTCTCCGGCGGATATTCCTTTAAGACTTCTTTTGTGTCTTTGTCCACAATCTTGATCATAACGCGGTTCGTGGCATCGTGGATGCCAAAGACTGCTTCCGAATTGTGTGCTCTCTTATTGATCTCTTCTACAGCTTTCCGGATCTGGGTGTTATTTCCTGCTCCTACGAGTGTTTCCTGCTCCTCATCCTTGTCGTTTCTGGCACTCAGACTGTTTTTGGTATCCGTACTATTTTTGTTTTCTGCCTTCCATGGAGTCGTGATGTTCTCCACTGTTTGCGTTGTGCCGCCTGTAGCACTTCCGCTGCCTGCAGCACTGCTATTTCCTGCTGCAGCTGCCTCTACGGATTTGCCGTAAGATGCTGTCGATGTTTCCTGTATCCGTTGAACTCCCATGATCCTGACCTCCGTTTCCATGGTATTCTCAGCTTCTTTCTGCTGTGATTCACACTTCCCTGTGTCTATCTGTGCATGCCGGCTATCTTGTGGCCTGTATGCTAATCTACTTAATCTGTGATTTATATCGGTTTCTTTGCGTATAAAATTAATACCGGAGCCGCATTTTTCTGCCTGTATAACAGAATGCACGGAACGAGGTACGAGTGAACAGTAACAATGTACGCTCAGCGGTCATTCTATTATTGTGAATTATGTGCTCCGGTATTTTCTTAGAGCAGATCCTTTAAAGATGCGATCGCATCGATATTAAGAGCTGCCTTATTTTCATTCTGAATCTGAAGATATACTTCCTTGCGGTATATCGGCACTTCTTTCGGCGCAGATATACCGATTTTTACCTGATCTCCGCGGATTTCAAGTACTGTGATCTCGATATTGTTATTTACCACCAGAGACTCACCTTTTTTTCGTGTCAATGCCAGCATTTTTATTCCTCTGCTTTCTTTCTGCCTTTTACGGCTTCATATACATTAAACTTGATTGGATAATCATCTTCCACAATCACCTGACAGCCTTTTCTGGTATCTGTATTGATTACCAAAGGTGCCTTTAAATTGACAGTCGTATCTTTCTTATCCGCCGCTGCTGTCAGCGTTACAAGTATGTAAGTATTATCTTCTGTAAGGTCTCCAAGCGGGATCAACATCTCATCGCTGACTGACGGTGCATAATCCGGTTTCAGTTCATTTGGATGCATGACCGGAAATGCAATTTCCGGTTCGTCCATGGACTGAAACCACATGATCGAGGACGGTGTTCTCTCTTTTTCCTTATCAAAAATCAGGGTAAACTTTCTTAAATCCGGGAATCCGATCATTCCATTCTCTAAAGTAATGATCTTCTCCTCGTCAATATCTATCTCCCCAAAAAGCCTTGTATTTGCTTTCATTCCCTTTTCCTCCTGATGCAATCTGTATGGTCACGACATGTATTCTAAGAATATTGCCGTTATTTCTGCTGTTAATATAATTTACAGATAGCTGAGCAGTGTCACCTGATTTACCTTGGAAGCTGCCTGTAGTGATGACTGATAAGCAGTGTATGCCGCTGTATACTCCAGAATGATATCTGAAAGTTCTCGGTCTTCATTCTTGGACTTTAACTCTTCCATCGTTTCCTGCTCATTTGACATACGGTTTTTCGTCAACGCAAGGCTCTGTCCTTTGCTTCCGACGTCTGTCAATGCAAGATTGACTTTATTCAGGTAAGTATCGCAGTTCCCAATGTAGCTGTTATAGAGCTTTTGCATATTATCATTTGCATAATCACGCTCTTTTTCGGCTGCTGCGATCCACTCTTCTAATTTTGCCTGACAGTCATCGGAAGAATATTCCTGCATTTTCTTCATGGCATTTAAATCTGTCACTTTCTGTTCTGCGTCAAGCGAACGCTGTACAGCATCGATCAGCTCATCCACATCCCTGCTGAGTCCGTGATCAAATACATTTGATGCCTCTGTATTGACAGTAAGTGTCTGGTTTGCAGCCACTACATAATCGATATCCTGATAGATCTGATTGCCATCTTTATCATATTTCTCATACTTTAACTTATTGTTCGTATCTGTAATATTCGTGCAGTTGTAATAATATTCCGGACGAAGTTCACCATTTGTAAATCCGGTCTTTGTATAGGAAATATCCAAAGATGCTTTATTAGTGGAAAGTGTATCTGCCGCTGTTTTGCTGAATACCATTTCTCCGGTATTACGGATCAGCACTGCCTCTCCATCTGCAATGTCATATGATTTTGGTGTTTTCGTGGATGCTTCTAACCATTTATCATAAGAATCATATACGGTAACATTCATATTTCCCGTCTTATTGACAGGCGTTGTCCCTGTTGTATCTGTATAATTGTAACTGATCGTTACCGTGCTGCCATTTGCAGAGGTTTTTGTGGTAGTTCCTGCTGCATCTGTCACATCCAGGCTGTCAATGCTGTCATAGCCAAGACGGATTCTATTATAAGCAGCCTGGGTTGGAGAAGCGATCTTTGTGCCATCTAACACATCTGCCTTATTTCCCGGAACTGTAACATCATTTCCATAATACCGGTGTTCCTGCAGATCAGCATACGACATCTTCTGGTCGATCTCGTATGAAGTCTTTTGTTCGTCTTCCGTGAATGTCAGCTTTTTATTTGTGCGGTATCCGGTAAATACTGTTCTGCCGGCATAGTCTGCATTTCCCTCTGCATATACTTTGTCACGAAGTTTTTCCAGCTGTGTCAGGATTGTTTTCCGGTTGTCTGTCGTCAGGGAATCCTGGGCACCGTATTCACACTGGGTACGGATCGTCTTGATCACTTCCTGCATACTGGTGATCGCAGTCTCTGTTACATCTAACCATGACTCTGCATCCGGAATGTTCTTCTCGTAGTACTGGTCGATCTCACTTAAGGTACTGCGCAGACGGAGTGCACGGATCGCTGTTACCGGGTCATCAGAAGGACGCTGTATTTTTTTCTGGCTGGTCATCTGATTGTTCAGTGTGTCCACATTTCCTTTATTTCCATTGATATTAATGGATGTATTATGCAATATGATATTATTTGTAATACGCATTGCCATTTCCTCCTGTTATAAATCCGTTTATACTCCGGTTTCCTCGATCAGTTTGTCATATACTTCTGCCATAACTGAGATCATCTTGGATGATAAATTGTAGGCATTCTGGAACTTGATCAGATCAAGTGCTTCCTCATCCTCATCCACACCGGAAACAGACATTCTCTGTGTCTCAAGCGCCGCCTGTATATTTGTATAATTGTTGCTGAAGATCGTAGACTGCTGTGTATCAATGGAGATATCAGAAATCATACATTTTAAAAATCCTGATGCATTTCCTGCACGGAATAAAACCGTATCACTCTTTAATTTTGCCAGATCTTCAACCAGTTTATACTTATCTACACCATCTTCTGTATCGGTCTTATACTGTGCAGCAAGTTTAGATGAATCTTTTACACAAATGGAAGAAACGCAGATATTGGATGCTGTCAGTTTGTAATATGAGCTGGCACCACAGTCTGTTGTGTTTCCATTATTCTTATCGCTCTTTCCTAATGCATATTCCTCGCCGGTTACCTGATCTGCCCCGGTAAAGAATGAATAATAATCGGTTGCATTTCCGTCTAAATCCTGTCCTTTTAACATAATATCATTAAACAAAGAACAGAAAGAACGTAAAAACTGGTTCATCTGTGACATGTAATACGGAACACCCATGGTATCAACAGAGTTTCCGATGGATGCCTGCATTCCATCTACCTTATTGGACTGCTGCTGGCTTAATGCATCCTCAAGTTCGAAAGTATAGGATGTGATCTTGCCATTGGCGTCTGTCTCAAAAGTAAAGTTTGTATAATTGTAATCTTTTCCGTAAATGGTAAGTGTACCGCTCTCAGGCACCGTCATTGCCTCAATGTCTGTGATGGAAGGACTCACAACTTTCACATGTTTGCTGTCGATCACTCTTGCCTCACCGGTAAAGTTCTCTCCGTTATTACCATCACGGATATCAAACAATGCCTTTAAGGTACCTGACATGGAACTTGCTCCCGCTTTGAAACTGTTTCCGGTTTTTTCCCATTTAACATCATATAAGCCATCCATATCGGACTGGTTTACTTTATTTTCCCTTGCAACGCATTGTAATGTTTCATAATCGTAGGTATCGACTAATACCTGTCCACCAATCTTAACTGTAAAGTAATTGGCACCTGTTGGCAGTTCCGGATCATTTGAATTCTGTACCGGAAGTTCCTCTGCCTCTGTCGGAACAATTTCGGATAACTCATCGATCAATAGTGCTCTCTGGTCACGAAGCTCGTTTGCATAACCGCCCTGGATCTCAATGACGTTGATCTGATGATTTAAACTTGCAATCTTTTCTGCGATGGAATTGATATTCTGAACCGTGGACTTGATCTCCTCGTTGGCATTATTCTGAATATCTCCCAGACCGGATGCAACGCTGTTAAAGAATGTTGCAAAGTTCTGGGCACTTCCGATAAACTGCTGACGTGTATTCACATCTCCGGCATTGTTCTTTAAGGTATCTAAGTCATTAAACATCGTGTTTAAGATTGTTGAAAAACCTTTGGAAGAATCATCATCAATAAAATAATTTTCAATCTGCTTCAGGTAATTGAGCTTCGTCTCATATAAACCGACAGATGACTGGTTGTACCAGTATTTGTTGTCATAATACTGGTTGCGAAGCTGTTTTACGGACTCGGTCGTAACACCGGTTCCCATACTGCCGTATTTTGCATAGGCACGAATAGACTCGGAAGCAACACGGTTTGCCTGCTGTTTGCTGTATCCTTTTGTCTGTACATTCGATATATTATTTGCACTCGTATTTAAGGCAACCTGATATGCACTTAATCCTGAAGATGCAATCGTTAATCCAAAAAATGTTGATGGCATGTTAACCTCCTATGCTGCTATCCAAGCTGTGTGATCAGATGCTCGATCATCTCATTAATAACATTAATAAAACGGCTGGATGCATTGTATGCGTTCTGGTATTTGATCATATAAGTCAATTCTTCATCCGAAGAAACTCCGATTACCTGCTGTCTCTGGTTATCAACTGACTGTACCGTCTGGGACAGGTTTGTTGCAGTAGAATTGTATACCTTTCCGTAGGTAGCAACCTCTCCGATCATAGCTGCATAATAGTCCTTAAAGCTGTATGCCTTTGTGTCATTCGGATTGACTGTAAGGCTTTCTTTATCCCACACTGCTGCAAGTGTCGCCATCAGTGACTGGTCTACATCTCCATTCTGCCGTAAATGTGGAAGTAGTGTTTCATCTGTGATCAATGCGCTGTTCACACTTGTACTTCCCATCGTGTACTGCTTTGTAGTATCAGCCGGATCTTCTTCATTGTATAAATAATAGGTCTTTGTCTCACCAGAAGCCGGATCTGTATAGGAAACCTCCGTATAACGTTCCGTTCCAAGTCTTGTAAATAACTCCTGTGGCGGAAGTTTGCCATCTGATCCCACTGCGCATTTATCTGCATCTAAGATCTTTGTATTTGCTGTTACCGTATAAGTATTGCCATCTGCATCCGTCATGGTAACGGAATTATTTCCTGTCAGGCCTGTAATATAATTTGATGCTTCTGTATTCGGGCATAAAATATCGTTGATCGCTGTTGCAATTCCATGGAACAGCTGATCCATCTGTGCTTCTGCACGGAGCATAACCGACATGCCTGTCGTATCATCATAAGTCTTGCTGTCCACTCCAAGAATATCCTTGTAATTGGCAACTTTATCTCCTCTCGCAAGCACAAGAGCTTTGATCTCTCCCATATCGTTTTTATTTTCCGTGGAAATATCACGGTTAAAATTAAACAGATAGGTATACTCACCCTTGTCCGGATCTGACAGATGGGACCAGTATGGTGTCACAAATCCTGTCGCTTTGTCCGTCTGTTTTTCTACTTTATAGTAGCCGTTCTCATTGACAAACTCGTTGCCCTCCACGCTGACGCGCACAACACCGTTTACTTCTTCTTTATAGGAGATATCAACGAGACTTGCTAACTCATCCAGTGCTAAATCTCTTGCATCACGCAGTGTCATTGCAGTTTCAATATTTCCTGCCTCGATCTTCTGGATCTGCAGATTTAGTTCACTGATCGTCTTTCCAAGTTCATTGACCTGATCAATGTCATCGGAAATCTGTGAATTGATATTATACTGATAACTCTTCAGTCCAGAATAAACAGCACTTGATCTGCTGGTAAAAAGCTGTGCCTTCTGAATAACAAGATTCTGATATACGCTATCCTCCGGGTAATTATATAGCTCCTGAAATGAGCCCCAGAAATCGGTTAATGCATCCTGAAAAGCCTGTCCCTCTAATTCCTGATAATAGTTCTGCACCTCTGTCAGTGCCTCACTGGTCGATGCATAAAAAGACTGACGGCTTGATTCCGTACGATATAACCGATCTAAGAATACATCTCTTGAATGGACAACATCTCCGATCGTTACACCAAGACCGGATTGCTGATTGCTGATTGCTGCTGTTGTATTAAATGTGACATAGTCACGGTCTGCAAACAAAACGCTCTGACGCACATATCCTGTTGTGTCTAAGTTCGCCAGGTTGTTTGATGTTACGTTAAGTGCATTCTGACTGCTCTGTAAACCGGCTACGCCGATAAACATACTTCCAAAACCATTTGCCATGGTAGTTCCTCCCTGCTTTTACTATTGCTTCGCGTCGAATCCACTGCTGCCTAAGATATCGCCTGTATTATAGGCATTCTTATCATAGTTGGCAGTCTCAGGTGCCTGTCGCGTACTTCTCAGCAAGGTAAGGTCAAATTCCACCATCTCCAATGCCTGTTTTAAAAGTGCTTCATTCTGTCTGTTTAGCTGCTGCATCTTAGCACCGGCCTCAAGCAGCCTGTCACGCTGTCTGGTAAGTGCTTCCTGTTCTTTTGGCTGCTTGTTAAGATATCCGATCATCTTTGTGATCGTCATCTCTTCCGGGCTCTGACCTAAGACAGTCGCCATATCCGTCAGGACACGGTTTCTTTTATTGGAAAGATTAAGAAGCACGCTCGCAGCATCCTGCTCTCTCGTCGTAACATCCGTAAGATGTTCGATATTGCCCTGCACCACTGCGTCTGTTTTTTCAGTCGCAAGTGTGATCAGTTCCTGATACTGCTTCTCCTCTTTACCCAGCACATCCAAAAGCTCTTCCATTAAACTAGCCACAGATTCATCCTCACTTTTACTTTACTAAAGCATTGTACTTTTCTAATAACTTATTCGCGAAATCATTCATATCCACGTTATAATTACCAGAGTCCAACCTTTCCTTAAGCTGTGCGACTCTATCTTCCCTGATATCCGAAGCATCTGCCACTGCCTGCTTTGCGATCTGGTAATCACGTCCCATAGAAGAGATCTGCACTTCATCGCGTCCGGTGCTCATCTGCTTTGTGTTCTGCACTTTCTGCGTTTTCTCTCTATTGTAAAGTTGTGCCACCTGATTATAAGCTTCTACTCGCATAATGGCATCTCCTTTCTTCCTTGAAATTCGCTTTCTAGTTTTTATATCGGACGAATCATTTTTTTCATTAGCGCAAATATGAAAAAAGAAAATGACAGGTCACCACTTTTCGCAGTATCCTGTCATTTTTCTACTGGTATTCACGGATCAGGCAGTATTGTTTCAGTGGGAAGTTCTTCTCCACAATTCCATACACCTGAAATCCAAAGTTTTTATAAAAATCTACATTTTTTTCATTGTGTGTTTCCAACGATATCATCATGTGGTGTTCCTGCGCATATGTGATCGTTTCATCTAACAGTTTCGCAGCGATCCCATGGTGCTGCATTTCCGGATCGACTGCAAGATAAATAATATGAAGTCTCTGTGTCTGGTGCAGCTGATCGGTCCAGCTTGAGTTCAGGTAATCCCCACCCTTGATAAAATTGTGGAACGTCGCAAGTGTCGGATCTTCCTTGATCAGGAAAGCGTCCGTATGGATCGTCGCCCATGACTCCGTCAGAAAAAAGTGGAACATATTAATGTGTTCCGCCTCATCCGACACGACAAGAATGCTGTTTAATTCTTCGCTGTCCGCAAAAATCTCACATGTCTCATAAAATTCATCCATATCACATTGAAATAATTCCGGCATCAGCCGTTTTCTTATTTCGGCATCCGGGATCAGCGTTTCATAGAGTGGATCATGCGCAAAACAGCGGTATAAAAGCTGCTCTAATTTTGGCAGGTCCTCGCGCTGTACCCGGTATAATTTGTCCGATTTCATATTTTTCTTATCCCCTTTTTATTGTGTCAGAACATTTCCTTTACCGTCTGACTGATTTCTTTTAAGGTCTCGCAGAGACGTCTGGTCTGTTTTTTATAGCATTCCTTTAAGTAATGCAGTTCTTCCCGGTAATCTGTGTCTGCTTCTTTTCTCTTTTTCAGCAGGCATTTCACCACATGGTAGAGATCTTCATGCCCTAACAGCCTGCCGTAACCCCATTTCAGACGATCTTTGGGCTGATTGAACACATAGTCCGTAAAATGGCGGTAAACATATTCATCAAACATAAATGCATACGCATTGTTATCCACCTGATATATTTTTTCCAGTGCTTTATCCACATCAGATTGTTCCAGAGCGTTTACAGAGTCCTGCAATAAGCCAATATTTTTCCACAATATCTCATGTGGGAAAAATACCTCTCCATACCAATCAATGCGGACAAAATGATCCTGCTCCTGTTTGAATTTTACAAGCAGTTGTTTTTCTCTTTCCCTGTTTTCCGCAAAGAGCTGTTCTGCCTCTTGCATGTTACCTTCTGCAAGAAGTGCGTAGTAGCGGGTATTGATAGCGGCAGTCTCTTCGTAAGACTGTTTTGCTTTTTCCTGTGCCTCTTCTGTTACCTGAATTAATTTTTTTGTGATTGCAGCGATCTGTTCCTGTGTTTCTTCCACTTTCGCTGTGATTTCACTGCCTCCGGCAAGTATGCGCTCTAACACCGGTGTAAAATCAAGCGGCACAACTGCCGTTTCATCCAGTGCTAAGATCAGCAGTGTGAACAGCTCATGGTGCAGCCGGTAAACCGCCTCATCATAAAAATCATCATTATCAAACTGGGAATGGTAATGTGTTTCCATGAAACTTCCGCCGGTAAAATCATTGACCATGGAAGGGATTCCTGCGATTGCCATCGAAAAATCATCTGACCAGGTTTCGATCGGTGCCGTCACGCTTGTCATCTCAGGATAAGCCTTTGTCAGTTCCGGAAGTCCGTCTAAATATTCTTTTATATAATGTACATATTCATAACAGCAGCGGATTCTTGCACGCGTGCCGTGTGCCAGCGCCGGCAGCTCAAAATTCAGATCTGCGATCACTTTTCCGACCCATTCCGGATGTGCGGTAAAAATCTGCTCGTAAGCTCCGGTCGACCAGTCAAAGTTGGAATCAACAACGCCCCATTCCTCTGCCGCCATCGCACAGAACACGATCGTGTTGTTCGGCTTGAATCCGCTTTCAATCAGCGTTTTTGCAATGCCAAACATCATGGCGACTGCCGTATTATCATCTTGAAATCCACTGAAATAGGAGTCATAGTGTGCAGATAACAATACCATGCGCTCCGGGTGTTTTCCCGGAATACAGCCTGAAATGTTATAAGTCGTGCAGTCACGTTTTACCCGGCTGTCGGCTTTCAACCATACGGTTGCTTCTTTCTCTCCATCCAGCAGTTCCCGCAATAATGCAGCATCCTCCCTTGAGATGGAAAATGCCGGTGCATCCTCCGGTCCGGCGATATCCTGTGCGTTGAGTGCCTTCGCATCGACTTCTCCATAACCGCCACACTGCACAGCGATCACTGCCGCCGCACCTTTTAAATGTGCCTGATAAACCGGATAATTGATCCACCACTCATCTCTCTGGTTGATATCCACTAACACCAGTTTTCCGGTTACATCTTTCCCTTCATAATCCGCTTCTGTTCCCTTTCCAAGATACATCAGGGAAAATGCCTGCTCACCGTCCGTTACAAAATCTGTCTGATATGCCCCGAGCAATGCGGTATGCCTTTTTCCCTCTTTCGTTTCAAACGTAAGCTCCGCATTTTCAAACTCCCAGCCATCCACGGTAACCGCATTTTTACATACATCCGACAGTCCAAGTTTTTGCATCTCATCCTTTAACATTTCCCCTGTCAGGAATTCTGCCTTCGAACCCGCAGGACGGTAACCGAGTTTCTCGTTTGAGCGAAACTGCTCCATCCGTTTTGCAAGCTGGTACGAGTAATCCGTATCAATATTTTTTATGACCGCTTCCTGCATTGTCATGTGTGTCACACCTTCTTTTTTGCTTCTATTTTTGCTGTTTTTTGTGTTATCTATTTCTTTTTGTGTTCAAATTATTTCCTGTTTTTGATTATAGCACACTTTTTTGTTATGAACAGTCTTGTGGGGGGATTTTGAGCCGATATAATTATGTGGATGGGTTCGATTCGGATGGACATGGCTGTCGGTATTATTATCGGCGGTGCTTTTACAAGTATTGTGTCGTCACTGGTCGAGGATATTATCAACCCGTTTCTTGGAATTTTCGGTGGCATGAATTTTGATAAGCTGCACTGGAATATTGTTGGGGATGTCACATTGAATTACGGAAAGTTTCTGACTGCCGTGATAAATTTCCTGATCATGGCTTTTGTTGTATTTATACTGGTGAAAGCGTTAAATACCGCTGCCCGCATTGCACCTCTATCTTAGATGTAAAGGCAGTGGAAGCATTTGAGAAAAATTTGTAATTTTCATTTGCCACAGCAGATGAAACTTCAGGCAAGTAATTATACGAAATGTGAATGATACATTACACTAGTTCAGGCTGTCTGTCTTTGTGTCATGAACGATACAAAGCAGGCATGTCTGTCCATCCATTTTCCGATCAGTCCGATCACTTTTCCCATAGTAAATGCGGCTAAAATGGTTCCGATCCCAAGGCCGTCAAGATGTCCTAAAAATGCAAAGGTCAGTCCGGCTGTCACGGCAAGGCAGGTAACATCAAATCCAACTTTGATCTTAGAATAGGTAACGGATGTGATATCCGACAATTCTCTCGGGAATAAATCCGTCGGTATGATCGGCAGTTTGCATCGGTTCGACAAAGCAATTCCAATACAGAGCAAAATATAACTGATCAGAAAATAGATTACACGATATCCCGGCGTCAGCGGCAAAACATTGATCCAGCTCTCATGCACATCCAATAATTCGCTGAATGCAAATCCCACTACAAAACTGAACAGATACTGCGGCACAAATTTTTTCCGCAGGATCATGAGGCTTAGCACCAGAAGTCCCTGAAATATATAAGTCCAGGTTCCAAGCGATACGCGTGTGAAAACTTCGGAAAATGCATACGGCACGCTTGATATTGCCGAGATGCCTGCGCCGGAATGCAGCATCAGTACAACACCAAGACTGTTGATGGCAACTGCGACCATGAGTGCAAGTTCCCCGCGGACCGTGCGGCGGGATTTTTCTTTCTGTATTTCTGTTTCTTTCATTTTAAATATTTCCTCCCGGGGAAGTTTTTACAGAAGTCCTGCTTCTGCATTTATGGTCATCCCCAAATTTCAGAAACACTTTACACCTTTCTAATCCATTTAACAAATCAATAGTTTTTATAGTTCGATAGACAGTATCTATTAATCGTGATAAAATGAGCAAAACAGAGAGGAAAATCCTCTCCTCGTCATTGGGCAAATTTTACCATGTAAAATTGGATTTTGCTTCGCAAAACAAGGAGGATTGCCATGAACTTATTCCAGCTTCGTTATTTTGTAACTTTAGCAAAAATGCAGCACTACACAAAGGCTGCACATGAACTTTGTATCACACAGCCGAGTTTAAGCCATGCGATCTCGCAGTTGGAGGCAGAACTTGGCGTGGCACTTTTTGAAAAAAGCGGACGCAATACTACACTCACAAGTTTTGGGGAAGAGTTTTTAATCTGCGCAAACCGCACGCTTGCCACATTGGATTCCGGAGTTTCATCCCTGCAGCGGAGCGCACGCGGTGACGGATTGATCAGGCTTGGCATGCTGCGTTCCCTCGGTGTCAGTTTCATTCCGCAGCTTGCCGCGCGTTATCTGGCATCCCATCCTGAGCATGATGTGCGTTTTACATTTCATACCGGCTCGACCGGCGATCTTGTCAACGGTCTCTCGGCAAGGGATTATGATCTGATTTTCTGTTCCATGCCGCCGGAGACAGAATCGTTAGACACTGTGCCGATCACCCACGAGGATCTGGTACTTATCGTTCCAGACCATCACCCACTGGCAGCAAAACAGTCCGTTGCATTGACGGAAACGCTCATCTATCCACAGATTTATTTTTCCCACGGTTCCGGTATGCGTGACGTTGTGGACCATCTGTTTTCACAGATCAATGCAGTACCGCAGATTGCCTATGAGACAGAGGAAGCCGAGGTGATTGCGGGACTCACTGCACAGGGTTTTGGCATTGCCGTCGTTCCTTATATGGATCTTTTATTAAAGCTGGATGTGAAGATTCTGCAGATCAGTGCGCCTGTATGGGAGCGTAATCTGTATATGATTCATGACCGGCAGGCGTTTATGCCGCCTGCCGTAAGAAATTTTTGTGAATTTGTTTTAAAAGAATGTAAGTATCCTATGATACCAGATTAATTCTGCCACTGGATCTGTTGTTTTGTGAGCATTGGATAATGCACCGGAACACTTCCGTCAAGATCTTCTCTGTGCATGTCCACCGCCGTGATCTGGCTGTTGGAATATGTGGTGTAGTAATAAATTCCACGGCTTGCATTACAGCAGGAGGTGTAGATCGTGATCTCATATTTTCCATCGGATACCTCGCAGCAGCCTCTCTGCTGGTCGACAGATCCTAAGATATGGAAAAACTGTGCCACACTCTCCTCCTCGGAATCGTCAGAAACTGCGTTCATTTTTGTAAACGCGACTCTCGCAAAACGGGAAGCTGATGAAAGATCACCCGGCAGTCCTAATGCCCCCATGCCACGACTGTACATATTCAGATCCAGTTTATCCGCAAAATGATTTTCCGGCTGTTTTGGTGACAGTCCCATGTAATTATTCAGCATAAACATCTGCTGCTCAAATGGCGGATTGTTTGTCAGGACACCAACCGGATTTTCATGGATATGCAGTCCGTCTTTCATGGATTCTACTGTAATCGATCCACTCTTATCTGAGATGATCCAGTGTAGCATGCCGGACGGCAGATTTTCACTGAACGGCGTATCCACAATACTTAAATCTGCAATCAGCTCCCGCACCTCATCTAACGTTGCGCACTGCGCAAGCACCCATGGAATAAATTCAAAGGATGCCACATTTTTTTTACCGCTTTCTTCCTTATGATAATATGCATTGCCGACAAAATTAAGTCCCGCCATGCCGACGCCTTTTTCGTTCACCGCATCATAATAAAGCGGATAATCTCCTGCCATGTGCGCCATGCCAATGATCGCATAATGTTTTTCCAGATTTTCCGTGTGACGGAAATGAAATGGATAATTCCGCGGTGTCACCGCAATTTCCTCGCCATAAGAAAATTCATAATCTAATGTTCTTCCAAAATAAAAGTCTTTCGTCAGGTAAGTTGCTGCTGTACACATAAAATTCTCCATTCTTATATTGTTTTCAAGCCGGGGCTTTCGTACGAAAAATCTAGCCAATCTCGTCCACGTTTGCCCCACGCAGTTTAATTCCGTCTGTCTGTTTTAAATCCTGCTGGTATGGATTCGACTCATTATAATATCTGATCTGTGTGTCCGTCACACCACCGGAAATATACGAACGGCCACATTCCGGGCAGACCGATGTCTGGACTCTGACGGATGCAGATACCACTTCGCCGTTTTGCGTGGCAGCTTTGTGATACGCATTGGAAACATGCTGCCCCTCATGTGCCCGGACAGCAGAAGATGCCGCTTCCGGTGAAATATGCGCAGCATTTTTAAAGGAAACGTTCGCTTCGTTAGAGCCATCAACATATTTGCGGTTTTTACAGGTCTGGCACTCTGTGGTCTTAGATTTATCGACCGCGCCTTTTTGTCCCAGTTCATCTTTATTATTAACATTATTCCGCTGATTTAAATTATTATCATAGGAATCTGTGATATTCCATTTGTATCCATCCACGCCACCGATCATAACGCTCCTCCATCCCCATAGGTCTTTTATACCCAAGATTCATCATACGGCAAATCTGCAATTCAATATGCCAATTTTTACAGTTGAGATAATATGATTAGGGTGTCAAAAGGTGGTTCATAACTTAGCGATTGTCAAATTGCACAAAGCCGAGACTGTTTTTGTGACTTTGGGAGAAAATTAGAAAATCTTAGTATGCCTGTCTATT
>DXQT01000020.1 GCA_019411365.1 Roseburia sp. | reverse complement strand
GGAAAGCCTGTAAAATAGGGAAAGTTAGAGGAATAATTATATAAATTCAAGTTTGTGAGTGTAAAATGGGATTGCCGAAAAATTAAATGGAAAATTGCCCATCAATGTGTATAATAAAGTTAATTAATATAACCGTTTAGGAAAGAATGGATTTTGCAAAATCGGAAATGAGGGAAAAGTGGATCAGATTTATATTACCGACATTAAAATAGATCATGTGCGTCATTTGAAAAATATTGAAATTCCTTTATCAGAGAATCATATGAAACATTTGATCATTACTGGAAAAAATGGGAGTGGAAAGACGAGTCTGTTGGATGCGTTGGCTCGTTATATTTATTTAATTACAAGACCGGATTATTTTAATGAACAAACTATAGAATGTGAAAACTTATATCCTGCTGATGTAGGATTTGGCAAAAATAACTTATACAAGATAGAACAGCGCTCAAAAGATGAGAAGGGAACATCAAAAAGACTTCTGGTGTATGAAAAGGAAATTTCACTTCAGAAAACAGGTGTGGTAATACAATTTAATGAATTAGCTGAGAATACTTCGTCTTTGTTCTCCCAAGGCAAATTCGTAACCGCCTACTACAAAGCCGATCGCATCTTTAAAGCCCAGATTCCACAGCATGTAGAAAAGGTTACCCTGAAAAAAGATTATTCTATTGAAGAAACGCCGCGCCAGGATTTTGTAAAATATCTTCTTGATCTGAAAATGACACAGGCTTTGGCTGTTACGGGTGGAAAAAAGGAGAAAGCAGAGCAGATAGCAGCATGGTTTAAAAATTTTGACGATCTGTTAAAAAGAATCTTTGATGATGATTCGGTAGAGTTAGTATTTGATGAGGAGACGTTTCAGTTTACCATTCATATGAATGACAGAGATTCGTTTGATTTCAATACGCTTTCTAGTATAGCTGTCAGTAATTAACTCGACTTTTTGACTGGCAACGTATCAACCACCACTTCTTCATTTGGATCAATTTCTTCAAGTTTGTACTTCCAATGATATATAACAGGTTCTTCATTTACTTCATCAAAGTATTTATATATACGCTGCACAAGTTCATCCTTAGTTTTTACACGAATGCCCTTGAGCATCTGGCGAGTAAGTTTACTGAAGAAGCCCTCAACAAGATTCAACCATGAACCGTGCTTTGGAGTAAATACAAATTCAAATCTTCCTGGTACGGTTGCGAGGTATTTTCTGGTTTCCTCAGAAGAATGAACTTTAAGGTTATCCAACACCAGACGAATCTTATCTGATTTTGGATACTTGTTATCAAGTTTTTTAAGAAATTCGATATAGTCCTTACTGTTATGGGACTCTTTAACGAGTGGAATCGCCTCACCTGTTTGCAAATCTATTCCGGCAAGCAGTGAAATGGTTCCAAGACGCCTGTACTCATAATCTCGGCTTATGGTCTTATGATTATTATCCGGCTGGATATCTTCTGATGTGGTGGCAATTGCCTGGATTCCAGGTTTCTCATCATAAGAGAGTACATGCACCACCTGATCATCTTCACAAAATGGAAGAAGTTGTCCTTTTTTATCGAACTGTAATGATAGCTGTTTATATACCAGAAGGACATTGTGCATCTTTTGGTCAAAATCCGGATCACGATTTTCACAGTAATAAGTTATTTTGTTAGGCTTAATATCTGCCTCTTCAAGTATTGTGCGAACCTTTGACTGACTTATAGTTGATAACCTTGTATAACCTGCATTTTCTGCAAACTTATTGATATGTTTTGTGAGAAGGGCACGTGTCCATACTTCTGCTGAATAGCCAAGATTAACCGGCTTCTGACATGCGATATTTATAATCCACGTCTTTTCGTCATCGGTTATTTCAGCATTACGACCACGACCGGGAGCATCAAACAAGGCGTTTTCGACACCGCCCTCTTTGAATTTATTCAAGCACAACATTACACTGCATCTATTGATGCCTACTTTATCAGCAATATCATTAATAGAAACACCATCAGCACGTAACAACAGTATTCTTGCTCTACACACGGTTTGTGCCTGTATTGTTCTAGCACGAGTTTGTAATTCAAGATACGAACGCTGCTCCTCTGTTAGTGTTATTGTGTTTACTTTTCTGCCCATGAATATGACCTCCCTATACAATTATATGAAGATTATATCATGGAATACTTATTGAGTCGAGTTAATTAAAAACATTTATACTAGTGGTTATGCGGCAGTTTTAGATATTGTGGTTGATCTGATCATTCGTATGGAAAGCCAGTCAGATAGAAAATTCGATTTTTCGGTAGCGGGAATTGTTTTGATCGATGAAATAGAAACACATCTTCATTTGGAGCTGCAGCGAAGAATCCTTGACCTGTTGACATCAATTTTCCCGAATATCCAGTTTATTTTGTCGACACATTCACCGTTTATTATCAATAGTGTGGATAATGCAGTAATTTATGATCTGGAAAAGAATCTTCTTGTTGAAAATGGTTTGTCAGATGTACCATATGCTGGAATTGTAGAAGGCTATTTTAATTCAAATGAAATGTCAATGCTGTTGCAGAAAAAATTCAATCGTTATAAAGAACTGGTAAATAAAGAAAAACTTACAGATGAGGATTATGATGAAATATCAGAGTTGGAGATGTATTTAAATGAAATTCCAGACTATCTTGCACTTAATATTACGACAGAATATCAAAGATTAAAGGAAGTGTTAAGGAGCAGGGAGGATATTTAATGGTAAAAGTAGAACGCAGTTTTCCCGCTCCAGCATCACTGGCAGTAGAGGCACAGAAAGTAAAAGGAAGTTATTCGATGCCGGATGTCGTAAAGCAGTTGAAGGAAGATTTTCATAATAAATGTTATATATGTGAATTGAGTGAACTGCAGGATGCCCAGGTGGAACATTTACTGCCACATTTTGACGGAAAATATCCAGAGCGAAAATTTGACTGGAATAATCTTTTCTGGTCGTGTGGGCATTGCAATAATGTGAAAAACCAGCGTATTTATGATGAGGGAATCATTGATTGTTGTAAGGATGCCCCGGAAGAGTCGATCATTTTTCGTTTGCAGGGCAATGAGATTGATGTACATGCAGTAAACAACGAAAACAGGCAGGCGGCGTTGACGGCAAAATTAATCACAGAAGTATTTAATCTGAAAAATACAGGTATGAGAGTGTACAAAAGTGATTTCCGGTTTCAGGAATTAAACCGGGAAATGAATAAACTGTATGATTCATTGGAAGAAATGCAGGATCCAAAACAGCAGAAATTTGCATTACGAAAAATAAAATCATTATTGCGAAGAGAATCGAGATTTGCTGCATTTAAAAGAAATTACATAAGAGAGAATCAAGAAAAATATCCTGATCTGATAGAATATTTGCATTAAACTGTGGCAATTCTGCAGCCTTTTCTTCACCACCTCTTGACAACCCACCCGCCTCAAGCGTATACTTAGCAAAGTAATCTAAAATCCAAAAGAAAGAGAGGTAAAAGTAATGATTAGATTAACAAATGTTACAATCAACGAACTGCATAATCATCATACAATTACCTCGGTTAAATCTGTTACGCTGGCATAAATTCATGCAAAAGTAAATAGAATGTTTTTTGACATACTTCCCGTGGTGAGATATGACACCGCGGGATTTTTTTGTGCTAAGGGGGCTGCTTGTGAAGCGTGCAGGCGGCTGTCAGAGTGGTGCGTCACGGTACAAAAATATGTCAGAGACCGGGGAGTGTAAGAGGGGAAAGTAAGGAGGAATCACAAGAATTTATGAAAAAGTTACATACATATATCGGACATTACTGGTATGGGTATTTGTTCGCAATATGTTCCATGATTATAGCGACCGGACTGGATATGGTTTATCCACAGATCACACAGCGGATCGTGGATGAGGTCATCATCGGCGGGAAAATGGAACTGCTCACTGGGCTTCTGGTGGGAATCGTTGCGGTTGGGATCGGACGCTGCATCTTTGGATACTGCAAAGAGTTTTCGTTTGACGTCTTAAGTTCTAAGATCGGCGCACAGATCCGTAAGGATCTGTTCCGGCACATTCAGACATTGTCGATGAATTATTTTGACAATACGAACACCGGAGAACTGATGGCGAGAGTCAAGGATGATGTTGACAAGATCTGGAATGCGATGGGATATGTCGGCATGCTGACGATCGAGGTCGTCATCCATGTGAGCATGGTGCTCTACTGTATGTTTCATCTGAACTGGAAACTGGCGCTGATACCGCTTGTGACGATGATTTCCTGCGGTGCGATCGCGATCATCATGGAGCGGAAACTGGATAAAATTTATGAGGACATCAGTGAGGAAAATGCAGTGCTGACCACGGTTGCGGAGGAAAATCTTGCAGGTGTGCGTACCGTAAAGGCATTTGCCAGGGAGAAATTTGAAATTGAGAAGTTCCTGTCACACAATAAACGTTATTATGACTTGAATATCAGTCAGTCTAAAGTATTAGTGAAATACTATCCGTATTTCCAGTTTGTTGGAAAAGCACTGCCGGTTGCAATGACGATCCTGGGTGGTATTTCCGTGATGCATGGAAATATGACACTTGGAGCACTTGTTGCATTTGTAGAGTACAGCAGAAACTGCACCTGGCCGATGGAGATGCTCGGCTGGCTGACGAATGATTTGTCCTCTGCCGTTGCTTCTTATAAGAAGATCAAGAAGATTTACGGGGAGACGGCGATGATCAAAGATGAGGAACAGCCTGTCGTGTTAGAACAGGTGAAAGGGGACATTTCTTTCGAACATGTTTCATTTTCCATTGAGGGAAAAAATATCCTTTCTGATATTAACTTTACGGTTCCGGCAGGAAAAACCATCGGAATCATGGGTGCGACCGGTTCAGGAAAATCCTCAATCGTCAATCTGCTGCAGCGTTTTTATGATGTGTCGGACGGCGCTGTAAAAGTGGATGGCACGGATGTGCGGAAACTTTCTTTAAAACAGCTTCGCAGCAGTATTTCTGTTGTATTGCAGGATGTATTTCTGTTTTCCGACACGATCGAGGAAAATATCAAGATGGGGCAGCGAAAGGTAATGCCGTTCGATGAGATCCGCAGAGCGGCAGACTGTGCACAGGCAAAGGATTTCATTGAAAAAATGGATGAACAGTATGCGACCGTCATCGGTGAGCGCGGTGTCGGACTTTCCGGCGGACAAAAGCAGCGTATCAGTATTGCGCGTGCCATTGCAAAAAAGGCGCCGATTCTGATTTTAGACGATTCCACGTCCGCGCTTGATATGGAGACGGAACATGAGATCCAGAAAACATTAAATGAATTAAAAGATACAACGAAAATGATCATTGCGCACCGTATTTCTGCGGTCTGTCATGCAGATGAGATCATCTATCTGAAAGACGGAGAGATTGCGGAGCGCGGAACGCATCAGGAACTGCTTGCAAAGCGCGGACTTTATTATGAAACTTACATGGCGCAGTATGGCACATTCTTAGGAGGGGAGGCGATGTAATGGCAGTCAATTCGTATCGTGAAGACGAATTTATGGAAAATACCGACAAGAAAAAAATCATGCGGCGGCTGTTTTCCTATCTGCTTGCGTATAAAGGCACGATTATTGCCGTGTTAGTATGTATGGGAATTACGGTGGCGATCTCACTGGTAAACCCGCTCTTGATCGAGGAAGCAATCGATCACTATATTGCACAGTCCGATCTGCATGGGCTGATTGGGCTTGGAATTTTTGCACTCGTGTTAAACCTGATCTTTATTGTGATGGTAAAACTCAGAATGTATGCAATGGCGGTGATCTCCAACAAAATTTTGCTTCAGATCCGCCAGGATCTCTATGAGCACATCCAGACGCTGTCGTTTTCATTTTTTGACAGCAGACCGACCGGAAAAATCCTTGCGCGTATCATCGGGGATGTCAATTCTTTAAAAGATGTGCTGGTCAATGTGGTCACGACGATGGTGCCGGAATTTGTGACGGTAGTCGGGGTTGTCGTGATCATGCTGGTAAAAGACTGGCGGCTTGCGCTTGCATCACTCTCTACGATCCCGCTTATGATCGCGGGGATCTGGTTTGTACAGACGGCATCCCACAAACGCTGGCAGATATTCCGGAAAAAGGCATCAAACTTAAATGCTTATGTGCATGAGGATATTGCCGGAATGAATGTGGTTCAGAGTTTTGCGGCAGAAGATGAGACACAGGAGATTTTTGAAGGACTGACGGACGAACATCAGAGATCATTTGTGGATGCGGTAACTTATGCTGACATGTTTGGCCCGGTCATCGATTTCTGTTGGGGAATCGGTGCGATGATGCTTTATTTGGTCGGCATCCGTTTTCTGGGATTTGAAAAAGTATCGGTCGGACTTCTGGTTGCATTCGGAACTTATATCAATATGTTCTGGAACCCGATCATGAACTTGAGCAATTTTTATAACAATCTTGTCACAAATCTTACGGCGGCAGAGCGTATTTTTGATATCTTAGATACCGACGCTGACATTGTGGACGCAAAGGATGTGACAGAGCTGCCGGATATAGAGGGAAGTGTTGAATTTTCACATGTAAGTTTTACTTATGATAAGGGAACACCGGCGGAGACAAAGGTACTCTCTGATGTCAGTTTTTCTGTAAAACCGGGTGAGACGATCGCACTGGTAGGACCGACCGGAGCAGGAAAAACAACGATCGTTAATCTGATCAGTCGTTTTTATGACATTGAAGACGGCAAAATTTTAGTGGATGGTTACGACTTGACAAAGGTTTCCATTGAGAGCTTAAGGCGTCAGATGGGTGTGATGACGCAGGATAATTTTATCTTTCATGGAACAGTCCGTGACAACATTTTATATGGGAAATTAGATGCGACAGATGAAGAAATGATCGCGGCTGCAAAGGCAGTCAATGCGCATGATTTCATTATGAAAATGGAAAAAGGTTATGACACGGAATTAAAAGAACATGGAGCAGGACTATCCATCGGACAAAGGCAGTTGATCGCGTTTGCGAGAACGATGATTTCCATGCCGAAAATCCTCATTTTAGATGAGGCAACATCCAGCATTGATACACATACAGAACTTTTAGTGCAGCAGGGAATCGAGGCGCTGCTTTCCGGCAGAACCAGTTTTGTGATCGCACACAGACTCTCCACGATTCAGAATGCGGACCGCATTTTTGTGATCGACAAGGGCGGTATTTTAGAACAAGGAAGTCCGGCAGAGCTGATGGAGAAAAAGGGCGCTTATTATAAACTTTATATGGCGCAGTTTGCAGGTCTGCAGGAGTAAAAAAATATTTGCTGCTCACACAGTACGTGTGAACGGCAGCAAAAACGAAACAGAAAATTTCTACAGGAGGATGCGATGTTTTTAACCACACTTTGTTATATCGAAAAAGATGACTGTTACCTGATGCTGCACCGGGTAAAAAAGGAAAACGACCTGAACCATGACAAGTGGATCGGCGTCGGCGGCAAGTTTGAGGCGGAGGAAATGCCGGAGGAATGTATGATGCGTGAGGTAAAGGAAGAGACAGGTCTCACACTGACATCCTACCGCGCGCGGGGCGTCATTACCTTTATTTCTAACGAGTGGGGCACCGAATATATGCATTTATTTACGGCAGACCAGTTTACCGGGGAGATAACCGACTGCGACGAGGGAGAACTTGTCTGGGTTCCGAAAAAGGAGATCAAAGACCTGAAACTGTGGGAAGGTGACAAAATATTCCTGCGGCTTTTGGATGAGTGTGAGGAATATTTTTCGCTGAAGCTGGTATACGAAGGCGATACGCTGGTCGATAAAAAACTTATCATTGCCGGGAAAGAACAGAAAGCAGAGTGACAGGCCGGTAACAAAGGAGAGAAAAATGATAACAAAAACTTACCCGGTCGGCACCCTGCCTGCTTATAAATATGTAGTAGTTTTATCTGAATATCAGGGCAAAATTTTGTTGAGCAGACACAAAAAACGCACCACATGGGAGACACAGGGCGGAAAGATTGAACCGGGAGAGACACCGCTTATGGCGGCAAAGCGTGAACTTTACGAGGAGTCCGGGGCAGTGGATTTTAAGATAGAGCCGTTGTGCGACTATTGGGCGGGAGAGGTGCAGACCAAAGAAGAAGGAAATGGACGTGTCTTTCTTGCAAAGGTAAAAAAGCTGTCAGCCATGCCGGAAAGTGAGATGGCAGAGGTACGCACCTTTGACGAACTGCCGGAAAAACTGACTTATCCGGCGATCACACCGACACTGTTTGAGCGGAAAAAACAGGGCATCGGGAAACGTCTGCTTTACGGCACTGGAAATCCTGCAAAATTAAGTCTGATGCGGAAAAATTTAGAACAGCTGCAGATAGAGATCGTTGGGTTATCGGATATTGATGTGGCAGTACCACAGGCAGACGAGGATGGCGATTCGCCGCTGGAAAATGCAAGGAAGAAGGCAAAGTGTTATTACGAGGCTTTTCAGATTCCGGTGTTTTCCTGTGACACAGGTCTGTATTTTGAAAATGTCCCGGAAGATAAACAGCCGGGCGTTCATGTCAGGAGGGTGAATGGAAAAAATCTGTCAGACGCGGAAATGCTTGCATATTACAGCGGACTTGCTGCAGAGTATGGTGGTCTGCATGCATACTACCGCAATGCCATCTGTCTTATCATGGATGAGGAACATATTTATGAGTCGATGGATGAAACGTTCTCGAGCGAACCATTTCTGATCACGTCGGTCCCGCACCCGGATGGAATCCGCAGGGAGGGATTTCCACTTGACTGCCTGTCGGTGGATCTTACAACCGGAAAGTACTATTATGACCTCGATCCGGCAGAACTTGGAAAGGTTGCCGCAGAAGACGGAAGTCGGCGGTTTTTTGAAAAAATAACTGGTATTTTCCCACACAATATGTTATAATCCTAAAATGACTGTGATAGTCGTAGTACGCCCTTTTTTCCGAAAGACAGGCGAAACCCTTGAAAAACGGGGGTGCTCGACAGGAACATAGAATGAAATGAACGGAAAAAAGTACATCAAGTATTCATATAAAGTTTGAAGGAGGAAATGAGTAATAATGAGTGTACAGGTGGAAAATTTAGAAAAGAACATGGCAAAACTTACGATCGAAGTTGCAGCTGAGAAGGTAGAGGATGCAATCCAGGCTGCATATATGAAAGAGAAAGGAAAGATCAGCGTTCCAGGTTTCCGTAAAGGTAAAGTGCCGAGAAAGATGATCGAGAAAATGTACGGAGCAGGCGTATTCTATGAGGATGCTGCAAATACCCTGATCCAGGAGAACTACGCACAGGCAGTAGAAGAGAGCGGTGTGGACGTCGTTTCAAGACCGACTATCGAAGTGGTACAGATCGAAGCTGGCAAACCTTTCATCTTCACAGCAGAAGTTGCTGTAAGACCGGAAGTAAAACTTGGCAAATACAAAGGCGTACAGGTAACAAAGATCGATACAACAGTATCTGATGAGGAAGTTGCAGCAGAGCTTGAAAAAGAGAGACAGAAGAACTCCAGAACTGTTACTGTAACAGACAGACCGATCGCTGAGGGAGATACAGCAGTGATCGATTTCGAAGGATTCGTTGATGGTGTTGCATTTGAGGGCGGCAAAGGAGAGAATCATCCGCTTGAGATCGGTTCCCACTCTTTCATCGATACATTCGAAGATCAGTTAGTAGGAAAGAATGCCGGAGATGAAGTAGACGTAAACGTTACATTCCCGGAGAAATATCAGGCAGCAGATTTAGCAGGAAAACCTGCATTATTCAAAGTTAAGATCCACGAAGTAAAAGCAAAAGAACTTCCGGAGTTAAACGATGAGTTCGCACAGGATGTATCTGAGTTCAATACTTTAGAAGAGTACAAAGAGGACTTAAAGAAACACTTAGAGGTTCAGAAAGAGGACGAAGCAAAACGCACAAAAGAGGATGAGGCAATCCAGAAGATCATTGACAAATCTACAATGGAGATTCCGGAAGCAATGATCAAAACCCAGTGCGAGAACATGGTAAATGAATTTGCTCAGAGACTTGCTCAGAGCGGACTTTCCATGGAGCAGTATATGCAGTTCTCCGGTCTTACATTAGACAAATTAGAAGAGCAGGTTCGTCCGGAAGCTGAGACACGTATTAAGAGCAGTCTTGTATTAGAGCAGATCGCAAAAGACGAGAACATCGAAGTAAGCGAGGAAGAGATCGACGCTGAGATCGAGAAAATGGCAAAAGCTTATGGCATGGAAGCAGACAAGCTCAAAGAATACATGGGCGACGCTGAGAAAGAATCCATGAAGAGAGATATTTCCGTAACAAAAGCAGTTGATCTTGTTATGGAGAACGTAAAAGAAAGAGCAAAAGCTAAGACTAAGAAAGAAAAAGAAGCGGAAGCTGAAGAAAACGCAGAAGAAAACGCAGAAGAATAAGAGAGGCTTCGTCGAAAGCGGACAACATACAACAGACTGGCTCATTCGGGCCGGTCTGTTTAAGCATATAAGCAATAATTAAATTTTTATAAACAAAATGGATTGGAGGAAAACAAAATGAGTTTAGTACCTTACGTCATTGAGCAGACCAGCAGGGGAGAGCGTAATTATGATATTTACTCCCGTTTATTAAAAGACAGAATCATTTTCCTCGGAGAAGAAGTGAATGAGACAACAGCAAGTCTTACCGTAGCACAGTTACTTTTCTTAGAGTCAGAAGATCCTGGAAAAGATATCCAGTTATATATCAATTCCCCGGGTGGAATGGTAACAGCAGGACTTGCAATTTATGATACAATGCAGTACATCAAATGTGATGTATCCACGATCTGTATCGGACTTGCAGCAAGTATGGGAGCATTTTTACTTTCCGGCGGTACCAAAGGAAAGAGACTTGCGCTTCCGAACGCAGAGATCATGATCCATCAGCCGTCCGGCGGAGCAAAAGGTCAGGCGACAGAGATCCAGATTGCAGCAGAGAATATCTTAAAGACGAAAAAACGTTTGAATGAGATCCTTGCTGCAAATACCGGAAAACCATATGATGTGATCGCAGCAGATACAGAGCGTGATTATTATATGTCTGCGGAAGAAGCAAAGGCATATGGTCTGATTGATGATGTCATCACAAATCGATAGAATACGGAGAAACAGCAATTATGGCAGGAAGAAATGACGATAAATTCCGTTGTTCCTTTTGCGGGAAGACGCAGGATCAGGTTCGCAAGCTGATTGCAGGACCAAACGGTGCATATATCTGTGACGAGTGCGTGGATATCTGTGCTGAAATTATCGATGAAGAATTAGAAAATGATGAGGCAGCAGGTGAAGTGGCAGAGCCGGAAGAGCAGATTAATCTGTTAAAGCCGGAAGAGTTAAAGGCATTTTTGGATGATTATGTCATTGGACAGGATCAGGCAAAAAAAGTGCTGTCTGTGGCTGTCTATAACCATTATAAAAGAATCATGGCCGGAGATGACCTCGGTGTAGAGCTTCAGAAGAGCAACATTCTGATGTTAGGACCGACCGGTTCCGGAAAAACACTGTTGGCACAGACATTAGCGAGAGTCTTAAACGTTCCATTTGCAATCGCAGATGCGACCACACTGACGGAGGCCGGATATGTTGGAGAGGATGTTGAAAATATCCTTTTAAAGATCATTCAGGCGGCTGATTATAACATTGAACGTGCACAGCGCGGAATTATCTATATCGACGAGATCGACAAGATCTCCAAAAAATCTGAAAATGTATCCATCACCAGAGATGTATCCGGTGAGGGTGTACAGCAGGCATTATTAAAAATCTTAGAGGGAACTGTTGCGTCTGTTCCGCCACAGGGTGGAAGAAAGCATCCGCAGCAGGAGTTGATCCAGATCGACACGACCAACATCTTATTTATCTGCGGCGGTGCGTTTGACGGACTTGAGAAGATCATTGAGACCAGAATGGATCAGAAGACGATCGGATTTAATGCAGATATCCGTGACAAGAGAGATTACAATATCGGTGATGTGTTAAAACATGCACTTCCACAGGATTTTGTAAAGTTCGGGTTGATCCCTGAGTTTATCGGACGTGTGCCGGTAACGGTATCTTTGGATATGCTTGACAGGGACGCATTGATCCGCATTTTACAGGAGCCGAAAAATGCGCTGACCAAACAGTATCAGAAGCTGTTTGAGTTAGACGGTGTAGCGCTTGACTTTGACAAAGAAGCACTTGAGGCGATTGCAGATAAAGCGTTAGAGCGCAAGACAGGAGCGCGTGGACTTCGTGCGATCATGGAGGCTGTTACATTAGATCTGATGTACCACATTCCATCGGATGAATCTATTACACAGTGCCAGATCACAAAAGAGATGGTGGATGAACAGCTTGCGATCGAAGAACGTGAACTTGAAAAGATAGAGGAAAAACAGGTTGGATAATAAAGCGATGAAAATGCCTGCGGTGGCACTTCGCGGAATGGTCATCCTTCCGGGGATGATCGCACATTTTGATGTGAGCCGTGAAAAGTCGATTCATGCAGTAGAACAGAGTATGATGGATGAACAGAAGATCTTCCTTGTTGCACAGCGTGATGTGGAGCAGGAAGAGCCTGGCATCGAAGATTTATATCATATCGGTATTATTGCAGAGGTCAGGCAGGTCATAAAATTACAAAACAACATCGTCAGAGTTTTAGTGGAAGGAACAGAGCGGGCACAATTGTCCGCTTTTGTTTCCCAAACGGACTTTTTAGAGGTGGAACTCACGCGGTGTGAAGAAATTGATGAGGGATTGTCGGACGAGGCAAAAACGGCTATGGTGCGCAGTGTACAGGACACATTTGAAAAATATGTAACTGTCAACCCGCGTGTCGGAGGTGAACTGCGCAGACAGGTCAGGGAAGAAAAGAATCTGCCGAAGATCATGGATCTGATCGCCAACAATCTTCCTTTTTATTATGAACAGAAGCAGGAAATATTAGAGGCAGTTTCACTGACGGAGCGCTATGAAGTTTTGATGGCGCTTCTTTTAAAAGAAATTGAGATCACTGCGATCAAAAATGAATTCCAGGCAAAAGTAAAGAAACGTGTGGATAAGAACCAGAAGGAATATATCCTGCGTGAACAGATGAAGCTGATCCGGGAAGAACTCGGCGAGGATAATACGGAGTCAGATGCGGATGCCTATTTAGAACAGTTGAAAAAGTTAAAGGCAGACAAAGAAGTCAAAGAAAAGATCAGAAAAGAGATCTTACGCTTTAAAAATATCAGTGGAAGTTCTTCGGAGAGTGCAGTCAGTCGCGGTTATATCGAGACCATGTTAGAACTGCCGTGGAATAAGGCATCCAAAGATAACAAGGATCTGAAAAATGCAGAGCGCATTTTAAATGAAGATCATTACGGATTGGAAAAAGTAAAAGAGCGTATGTTAGAGTTCCTTGCTGTGCGCAATCTGACGAAAAAGGGCGAGAGCCCGATCGTATGTTTAGTCGGACCGCCTGGTACCGGAAAGACGAGCATTGCCCGTTCCGTGGCGCGTGCACTTGATAAAAAGTATGTTCGAATCAGTTTAGGCGGCGTCCGTGACGAGGCAGAGATCCGTGGACACCGGAAAACTTATGTCGGTGCGATGCCGGGACGTATTGTCAATGGTCTGCGCAGTGCCGGCGTGAAAAACCCACTGATGCTGCTTGATGAGATCGATAAAATGAGCAGCGATTATAAGGGCGACACTGCATCTGCCATGCTTGAGGTGCTCGACGCAGAGCAGAACTGTAAGTTCCGCGACCACTATATCGAGGTTCCGATTGATCTGTCAGAGGTACTGTTTATTGCGACGGCGAACTCTGTACAGGATATTCCACGTCCGCTGCTCGACCGTATGGAACTGATCGAGGTGAGCAGTTATACGGAAAATGAGAAGTTTCATATTGCAAAAGAGCATTTGCTGCCGAAGGTAAAAGAGAAAAACGGTTTAAAGCCGGAACAGTTAAAGATCAGTGACCGTGCGCTGCAAAAGATCATTTCCGGTTATACAAGGGAAGCAGGTGTGCGTAATTTAGAGCGCAGGCTGTCTGAAATTGCAAGAAAATCTGCAAGGGAAGTATACGAATCCGAAGTCAAATGCGTAAAAGTTACAGGTCAGAATGTAGAAAAATATCTTGGAAAAGAGAGATATACGTTTGATCAGAAAAACGAGAACGATGAGGTCGGAATCGTGCGCGGTCTGGCATGGACGAGCGTCGGCGGTGATACGTTGGAGATCGAGGTCAACGTGATGCCGGGCAAAGGCGAAGTACAGCTTACCGGACAACTCGGAGATGTGATGAAAGAGTCCGCACAGGCAGGCTTAAGTTATATCCGTTCGGTAGGGGAAGAATATCATATTCCAAAGAAGTTTTTTCAGGAAAATGACATTCATATCCATATCCCGGAGGGGGCAGTGCCAAAAGACGGACCGTCCGCAGGTATCACGATGGCGACGGCAATGCTTTCTGCGATCACACAGACTCCGGTTCGTGCGGATGTCGCAATGACAGGAGAGATCACACTGCGCGGCAGAGTTCTCCCGATCGGTGGCTTAAAAGAAAAGATCCTTGCAGCGAAGAATGCCGGAATCAAAACGATCTGCATTCCGAAGAAAAACGAGAAGGATGTGGAGGAGATTTCTGCGGAGATCAAAAAAGGCTTAGAACTTGTATTTGTGGAAAAAATGCAGGAAGTGCTGGAAGTGGCATTTGTAAAAAGGAGAAAAACATGGTAATAAAAAATGTAAACCTGGAAATTGTCTGCGGTGTGACCAGCAAGGTGCCGGATACCGCATATGCGGAGGTGGCTTTTGCAGGAAAATCAAACGTTGGAAAATCATCTCTGATCAATGCGCTGATGAACCGCAAAGCACTGGCACGTACTTCCGCACAGCCTGGAAAAACGCAGACCATCAACTTTTACAATATCAACGATGCCATGTACCTTGTCGATCTTCCGGGATACGGCTATGCAAAGGCATCCGAGGAAGTAAAGGCAAAGTGGGGAAAAATGATCGAAAATTATCTTCACACTTCAAAGCAGTTAAAGGCAGTCTTTCTTTTGATCGATATCCGCCACGATCCGTCTGCAAACGACAGAATGATGTATGAGTGGATGGTGTATCAGGGATTTGCACCGATCATTATTGCGACCAAACTCGATAAGATCAAACGAAGCCAGATCCAGAAAAATGTCAAAGCGATCTGCGAGGGCTTAAATGTACAGCCGGGAACCACGATCATTCCGTTTTCTGCAGAGACGAAGCAGGGGCGTGACGAGATCTGGGAGCTGATCGATTCTTTCGTGCTGCCGCAGGAAGAAAAATAGCCTGTTTAAAAATATGTCAGAATATGGTATGCTGAAACTATAAAAATTTACAAAAAGCAGAAAATCTTAACAGGAAGCAAACTCTTATCAGATTGCGCCTGTATGAGGTTCATGCTAAAATAATCACTATGACGAAGAGTCAGTATCGGAGGATAGCCATGAAAAAGAAAAAAATCGTAATAGCACTTGGTCATGAAGCACTTGGTACCACATTACCGGAGCAGAAAGAGGCAACAAAACGCACTGCAAAAGCGGTTGCTGACTTTATCCGTGATGATTATCAGGTAGTCATTACACACAGTAACGGGCCACAGGTTGGTATGATCCATACAGCAATGAATGAGTTCTGCAGATTATATCCGGAGTATACCGCTACGCCAATGTCTGTATGTTCTGCAATGAGTCAGGGATATATCGGTTACGATTTACAGAATGCTATCCGTGCCGAGCTGCTGAATAAGGGAATTTATAAGACAGTTTCCACAGTTCTGACACAGGTTGTTGTCGATCCATATGATGAGGCTTTTTACAAACCAGGTAAGGTGATCGGACGTGTGATGACAGAAGAAGAAGCTGAGGCAGAGGAGAAAAAAGGAAATCATGTCACAGCAGTAGAAGGAGGATTCCGCCGTATCGTTGCAGCACCGAAGCCAATGGATATCGTTGAAATCGATGCGATCCGTGCATTATCGGATGCAGATCAGGTTGTTGTTGCCTGCGGAGGTGGAGGTATTCCGGTACTTGCACAGGACAATAATTTAAAAGGTGCGAGTGCAGTCATTGAAAAAGACCTTGCAGCAGGAAAATTAGCAGAACTTTTAGATGCTGACATGTTAGTCATTTTAACAAGTGTGGACAATGTATGTCTGAATTACGGCACAGAGAATGAGAAACCTCTTTCGACCATGACTGTTGCAGAAGCAAAACAGTATATGGAAGAAGGTCAGTTCGGAGAGGATGACATGCTGCCAAAGATTCAGGCGGCCATTGATTTTATTGGAGATTCCGCAATCCGTTCCGTACTTATTACAAAGCTGAACAAAAACGGCACCTATGTGAGCGGTGGACCGGGTACGATGATCACGAAATAAACTGCCATTTTTATGGTAATAATAAGACTGAATCGATTGCCGAAAATAAATTTTTTTACGAGGAAAAAAGATGTTTAGAAAAACAAAAATTGTTTGTACTTTAGGACCTTCAACAGATAAGGAAGGTGTATTAAAACGCCTGATCGAAGAGGGAATGAACGTTGCCCGTTTTAATTTTTCCCATGGTGACCATGAGGAGCAGTTAGGACGCCTTCAGATGTTACAGAAACTTCGTAAGGAATTAAAGCGTCCAGTCGCAGCACTGCTTGACACAAAAGGACCGGAGATCCGCCTGAGAGATTTTACGGACGGAAAAGTCGAACTTAAGGATGGACAGACTTTTACCCTGACAACCGATGAGATTATGGGAGATGCAAAACGTGTTTCCATTACTTATAAAAACCTGCCGGAGGATGTAAAACCGGGAGATCGCATTCTGATCGATGATGGTCTGATCGGAATGGAAGTAAAAGAAATCAAGGTGACATCTGGCGCAAAGGCAGATAAAGATGGCAATAAGCCAAAAGATATCATCTGCCAGGTGTTAAATGGCGGTGTGATTTCCAACAGAAAAGGCGTGAACGTTCCGAATGTAGAATTGTCCATGCCATATATCAGCGAAAAAGATTATGGTGATATCGTATTTGCGGTAGAGCATGATTATGATTTTATTGCTGCATCTTTTGTCCGTACCGCAGATGATGTGCTTGCAATCCGCAAGATCCTTGCAGAAAAAGGCGGCGAGGATATCAATATCATTGCAAAAATTGAAAATATGCAGGGTGTACAGAATATTGACGATATTATCCGTGTTTCCGATGGAATCATGGTAGCGCGTGGTGATATGGGTGTTGAGATCCCGTTAGAGGATGTACCGGTGATCCAGAAGATGATAATTAAAAAAGTATACGATGCAGGCAAGAAGGTTATCACAGCGACTCAGATGCTTGATTCCATGATGAAACATCCGCGTCCGACCAGAGCAGAGGCAACTGACGTTGCAAATGCAATCTACGACGGAACCAGTGCGATCATGCTCTCCGGAGAGACAGCTGCAGGTATGTATCCGATCGAGGCTTTAAAGACTATGGTGCGTATTGCAGTCCGTACGGAACAGGATATCAATTACTTACAGCGTTTTAAAATGCGCAAAACCATGAGCAACCCGGATGTGACCAATGCAATCTCCCATGCGACATGTACAATGGCAGGAGATTTGAATGCGGCAGCAATCATTACGGTAACAAAATCAGGACGTACCGCCCGCATGGTTTCCAAATATCGTCCAAACTGTCCGATTATCGGAGGATGTCTGACAGAAAAGATTTACCGTCAGCTTGCATTATCCTGGGGTGTGATCCCGCTTATGATCGAGGAAAAGACACAGGCAGAAGAGCTGTTTGACTATGCAGTCGATGCAGCAGAAGCAGCAGGAATCATTTCAAAGGGCGATGTTGTTGTCTTAACCGCAGGAGTTCCTCTTGGTGTATCCGGTACGACCAACCTGATCAAGGTGCAGGTGGCAGGACATATCTTAGTGGAGGGACAAGGAATCGGAACACAGAAGATTTCTGCAAACCTCTGTGTATGTCACAGCGATGAGGATTTAAAAAACTTTAAAGTCGGAGATATCATTGTTGCAAAAGATACCAGCAATGCCATGATGACACAGATGCGTGAGGCATCCGGACTGATCGTGGAAGCGTCCGGCGAAAACTGCCATGCGGCGATTGCAGGATTAAGCCTTGATATTCCTGTCCTGATCGGTGCAAAACATGCGCTTGATGTCTTAAAATCCAGTGCATATGTAGAATTGGATTGTGAGAACGGACTTGTGACAGCAAATTAATTTGCAACAAATTTTGATAACTGGAAATAGAAGATTAAAGTGAAAGAGAAAAGGATATGAAAGGCTCTAGAGAGGGTCTGCATATCCTTTTTTCCATATTCCGGTCCAGTATAGCAGATACAGGATTATGGCAGAGGTTCCATTACTGATTACAACGGAATACCAGACGGATGCCACTCCCATATGAAATACATTTGCGCATATCCAAAGAGACAAAAGACGGAATAGCCATATCCGGGAAGCATCTACGAGCATTGTGATCAGTGTATGCCCACATCCCTGGAACAATCCCTGTGATACATTATAAAAAGCGTTTGTAAAGCACCAGAATGCAATAATGGATAAATAGTCTGCAGCCAGAGGGATGACTTTGGCATCTGTTGAAAAGAATGATACCATAGTCTGGGAAACAGGGTGTCTTGAAAAAATGAATCCCAGAATAAGTAAAAATAAGGTACACATTTTTAATGAATAATGGAAGGTTTTCTTCGCCCGCTCTGTGTTTCCGGCTCCCATATTTTGTCCAACTATAGTAGAAACGGCGGAACCGACACCACTGGCTGGCATTGTGATAAGACTGTTGATTTTGTTGCCAATACCATAGGCGCTGGTTGCAATATAACCATAAACATTTACATTTCTGGTCATGATCAGCGTACCTAGCTGCATGGTGCTGCCGCCAATCGCAGTTGGCAGACCAATTTTGATAATGGCGCGTATCATTTTCTGGTCAAAGACAAAATTTTTAAAAGAAATCCGTATGAGCTGATCTGATTTTGTAAGAAGGATCAGTCCAATGAGAGCGCAGGGGATTTTTGCTATAAGCGTGGCAAATGCTGCGCCTCCGATTCCAAAGTGGAACACAATGAGGAAAAGAGGATCTAATATCAGATTGATCATGATACCAAGCAGATTGAGAAGCATGGGTTTTACAGTGTCCCCCTGCGCCTGTTTCACGGCTGTGAATAAATTGATCATGAACAGAAATGGCATATCAAGGACCACAATTCTTAAATAAGTAAGACCGTACTCATAGACCACTCCCCTGGCACCGAGCCAGTTGACTAATGCCGGGGATATCAGCCAGCACAGTAATGCACAGATGAGGGAGAAGCCAAGGGACGTAATACAGATATGATTTGCCATTTTGTTTGCCTGTTCATCTTTTCTGGCACCAAGGTATTGCGATATAAGAATTGCACCTGCGGTTGTTATGCCGCTGCCAAAACTGTTAAGGATATTTTGAAATGGTGATACGAGCGTTATGGCAGACTGGTTTTCAGTTCCGATCCGTCCAAGCCAGAATGTGTCCGTAAGATTATACATCGACTGGATAAAACTATTGATCATGACCGGAACGGCGAGCATAAGGATTGTCTGGGACAGGTTTCCATTTAGAATCATATTTCGTTTATTTTCAGATATTTGTTTTGGCATAGGAGCTCCTTGTGGATTTATAAAATATGTTGACAGTTTATATTCATATGGTTCATAATATGACAAAAAAACAGTATATTCCTTGAAAAAAATGATAAAAACACATAAAAGTACAGAAAAATGGAGAATTATATGTTTCAGGATATGTCAAAAGATTTTGATATTAAGAAGATCAGAAGAAGTAATACGATATCTGAAAGTAATTGCGAGCCACATGTACATCCATTTCATGAAATTTTTTATCTTTCCAGTGGAGAGTGCACCAGCTTTATTGATCACAATATCTATAAGTTTGGAAAAGGTGATCTTGTAATCGTTCCGGGTGGCTGTCTGCATAAGACAGTATATACCGGGAAAGGAATTCATGAAAGGATTGTTATCAGTTTCCGGCAGGAGATTACGGATTGGATCAAAGAACAGATCGGAGCGGAATATCTTAAGAACTGTATGGTTCCGGGGGTAATCAATATACCGGAAAAACGCAGAAACTATGTGGATTCCCTGCTGGATAAGTTAATGTTTGAAAATGATACGCCGGACATATTATCAACGGCATTTATAAAAGCAGGACTTGTTGAACTTTTGCTGTTTATCATAAGATGCAAGGAGTATGAGGACAATGTTATAAAAGAGATTGATGTTGATAACCGAAAAATCCAGGAAGTTGCAACATATATTTTTGAACATTATACGGAAAATATTTTACTGGAAGATGTGGCGGATAAATTTGACATGAATAAGTCATTTTTGTCTAAGAGATTTAAGACAGCGACGGGGTTCGGGTTTAAAGAATATATTATTAATCTCCGGATACAGAATGCATGCAGGCTGCTGCTGGAAACGAATAAATCTATCACAGATATTGCTTTTGAATGTGGATTTAATGACAGTAACTATTTTGGGGATTCGTTTCGAAAGATAAAAGGTATATCACCACGCAAATACAGAAAAAATGAAACATTTTAGTTTGGGATACAAAAGAAGCCTTCATAAAAAGAAGGCTTCTTTTGTCAGGTAAAGACAGGCAGGGAGGTTAGCCCATCGTTACTTCTACATTTACATCTTTCTTCTCAGCCGAGAATGGAATCGTAGTTCCCTCTACCGGCTGTCCATCCACGATCATGGAAAGCACACCTTTTTCCACATGATTTGGATTCTTTACGGTGATATGGTAGCTGACACCGCGGAAATCACGTTTGGCGGTAAAACCATCTAATTTGGATGGAATACAAGGATCAACAGTCAGACCATCATAATCCGGGCGGATACCAAGGATAAACTGGGAAACATTGAGGAAGGTCCATGCGGCGGTTCCTGTCAGCCAGCTGTTCTTTGCCTCACCGAAGTTCGGGGCGTCTTTTCCGGCAATCATCTGGGAGTATACATAAGGCTCTGTGCGGTGGATCTCGCTGATATCCTCAATGTATGCAGGACAGGTTCTTGTATATACCTGCCAGGCACGGTTGCCTCTGCCAATTACAGTCTCCGCGATAGAGATCCATGGGTTGTTGTGACAGAAGATACCTGCGTTTTCTTTGTATCCTGGTGGATAAGAAGAAATCTCACCAAGTTCCACATGATATCTGTGGTAAGGCGGCTGTAACAGTACGATACCGTATTTCGTGTCGAGATATTTTTCGACGGATTCCATTGCCTTTAAGCAGCAGCCTTCCTCTAAACCAATCTCAGCCATAACACAGAAGCCCTGTGGCTCAATAAAGATCTTGCCATCTTCGCATTCTTTTGAACCGATCTTATTTTTGTAATGATCGTAAGCACGCAGATACCATTCGCCATCCCAGCCGGCATCCATAACGGTTTTTTCCATCTCTGCGATTGCTTTCTCTGCAAGTTCTGCTTCCTCCGTCATGCCCTGATGGCGGCAGATTGCTGCATAATCTTTTCCGTAGCGGACAAACATACCTGCGATAAATACGGATTCAGCATTCGGGCCTTCGGAAGGACCAAAAGTCTGGAAAGATTCACCCGGCTCAGTCGAGAAGCAGTTTAAGTTGAGACAGTCGTTCCAGTCGGCACGTCCGATCAGCGGTAAATTGTGCGGTCCCAGATGTTCCATTGTATAATGGAAGGAACGGCGCAAATGCTCCATGAAAGTGGTTGCTTTGGAAGCATCGCTGTCATATGGTGTCATCTCGTCGAGAATTGAGTAATCGCCGGTCTCTTTGATATAAGCTGCAGTTCCGGCGATCAGCCATAACGGATCATCGTTAAAGCCGCTTCCGATGTCAGAGTTGCCTTTTTTGGTGAGCGGCTGATACTGATGATAAGCACTTCCGTCCTCGAACTGGGTAGCTGCGATATCTAAGATACGCTCTCTCGCACGGTCAGGGATCAGATGTACGAAACCGAGCAGATCCTGACAGGAATCACGGAATCCCATGCCACGGCCGATACCGGACTCAAAGTAAGATGCGGAACGGCTCATGTTAAAGGTAACCATACACTGATACTGGTGCCAGATGTTTACCATACGGTCTAATTTCTCCTCACTGGAAGAAATGGTAAAATGGGACAGCAGTTCGTTCCAGTAATCTTTTAATTTGACGAGTGCTGCGTCTGCTTTTTCTGCGGTATCAAAACGGGAGAGAAGTTCATCGGCACGTTTGCGGTTGATGACTCCATCCTCAGCACGTCCAACCCATTTTTCCTCTACCGGATTCTCAACATAACCAAGTACGAAAACGTAGGTCTTTGTCTCGCCCGGAGCAAGAGATACTTCAAGGTGGTGGGAACCGATCGGTGCCCAGCCGCTTGCAACAGAATTCTTTGAAGTTCCGTTTACAACAACTTCCGGAGCAGAGTTTTCACCGTAAGCGCCTAAGAACGAGTCACGGTCTGTATCAAAACCGGCGATCGGAGCGTTGACAGCGTAAACAGCGTAATGATTTCTGCGCTCTCTGTATTCGGTCTTATGATAAAGAGCAGAACCGTGGATCTCAACCTCACCGGTGGAGAAGTTACGCTGGAAGTTGGTCATATCGTCCATTGCATTCCACAGACAGAACTCTACATATGAGAAAACAGAAAAATTACGGGTTTCATTGCTCTCATTGGTAAGGGAGAGTTTGCCGACTTCACATGTCTCACCGACCGGAACAAAAGAGGTAAGCTCTGCGGTCAGTTTATTTTTGGTTCCTTTAAATACGGAATAACCCATACCGTGACGGCAGCTGTAAGCATCCAGTTCTGTTTTGGAAGGCATCCAGCCCGGATTCCAGATCGTGTCACCATCTTTAATATAGTAGTAATGTCCATTGGAATCGAGCGGTACATTATTATAGCGGTATCTGGTCAGGCGGAGTAACTTTGCATCTTTGTAGAAACTGTAACCGCCGCAGGTGTTTGAGATCAGAGAAAAGAAGTTCTCGGAACCAAGGTAGTTGATCCATGGCAGTGGTGTTTTTGGAGATGTGATGACATATTCTTTGTTGGTGTCATCGAAATAACCGAATTTCATAATAAAATCCTCCATATACATAAATATTGATAAGTAACGATTTCGAAAACGATTAAGTTTTCATTCTTTAATAAAAAGTATATATTCAGAAAGAATAAAAATCAATATAAAACATTGAAAAACAGGCAAATATAGCAGATTAAACAAAAAAAATATACTTTTATGGATGAAAGCGACAATAGCTATTTTCTGATGAATAATTAAAATATTTTACGAAAACGTATAAGAAGTAGATACAAAGTACTGAGATTACAGATAATTGGTCTAATATTTAATGTAAAAATGCACAAAAACTACTACAAAAAAGTGTAAAAAGCGACGAATTGCCAAAAATCAGTTGCAATTTGCTTATGGATGACATATAGTAAAAGTACGAAAACGATTAAGAAATATTTCAGAAACAGGATTTCGTTTTCGAAGAGAAGCTGGAGGTTTCCATGGTATCATTAAAAACGATTGCAGAGAAATGTGGAGTATCTACTGCCACCGTAAGCAAGGCTTTAAATGACCAGAGAGATATCAGCGAAGAGACAAAGAGCCGTGTCAGAAAGACAGCAGAAGCACTTGGTTATTTTCCAAATGCGGCGGCGAGAGCACTAAAGACAAACCGTTCTTATAATATAGGAGTTCTCTTTGAAGAAGAGGCGGGAAGCGGTTTGACACATGAGTATTTTTCCGGAGTGTTGAATGGATTAAAAGTTCAGTCGGAGAAACAGGGATATGACATTACATTTATCAATACCTGTTTTGAAAATCGCAAGATGTCCTATTATGAACATTGCAGATACCGGAATTTTGAAGGAGTTGCAATCGTCTGTGCCGATTTCAATGACCCGGATGTCTTAGAACTGATGAATAGTGACCTGCCGGTCGTTACGATTGATTATGTACATCATAACTGTACGGCAGTCAGTTCCAACAATATTCAGGGTATGGAAGATCTTGTAAAATATATATACGGGCAGGGACATCGGAAAATTGCATATATTCATGGGCAGCAGGCTTCTTACGTTACGAAAGACCGGCTGGCAAGTTTCTACCGGACGGTGGATGAACTTGGTCTGAAGATTCCGGATGAATACATCCGGACAGCAGATTACTTAGAGACCAGGGAGGCAGCAAAACAGACAAAAGAGCTGCTCAATTTAGAAGATCCGCCAACCTGTATCATTTATCCGGATGACACCTCTTTAATAGGAGGAAGGAATGTCATCATAGAGATGGGACTTCGGATTCCGCAGGATATTTCGATTGCAGGATATGACGGAACGAGGATGTCGCAGTTGTTACATCCTCAGCTTACGACGATCAGACAGGACACAGAGCTGATCGGGAGTGAGGCAGCCAAGCGGCTGATTGGCTCTATTGAGAAACCGAGAACAACTCTCGTAGAGAGAGTCGTTATAGAAGGAATCTTAGTTGCAGGAAAATCCGTTGGACGCATTTAAAAGGTAGTTGCAGCTGCCTGCGGACAGCATTATTGCAGAGATGTATGCGGAGGAGCGGCAGAAGATTCCGGACTATCTGCTTTCAAAGCAGCAAAACAACAAAAACAATGGTCAAAAGACCACATATTAAGGAGGAGGGTTTTCTATGAAGAAGAAAATCGTTAGCACATTATTATGTACAGCAATGCTTGTAACCATGATGGCAGGATGCGGCGGTAATAACGCAGCAAACACCAGCACAAACAGTGGAAACAGCAGCTCGGCAGATACGGGCAGCAGTGACGCCGCAGCCACAGATGAGGCAGCTCCGGCGACCGAAGCTGCAGCTTCAGATGCGAGTGCTTCCGATGAAGGAAAAGTACTTAACATCTACTGCTGGAACGAAGAGTTCAAGAGCCGTGTTACAGATCATTATCCTGGATATACAGAGGTGGATGCAACCACAGGTACGATCGGTGATGTAACTGTAAAATGGAACATTACACCAAACGATGACAATGCATATCAGAACAATCTGGATGCAACATTATTAAAACAGGCTGATGCATCAGCAGATGACAAGATCGATATCTTCTTAGTAGAAGCTGATTATGCATTGAAATATGTAGATACCGATTACACAATGGCAGTATCTGATCTTGGAATTACTGATTCAGATCTTTCCAAACAGTATCAGTACACCAAAGATGTTGTTACAGATTCTAACGGCGTATTAAAAGGTGTTTCATGGCAGGGCTGTCCTGGCGTATTATTCTATAACAGAGATGCAGCAAAAGCAGTATTAGGATCTGATGATCCTTCAGAAGTTCAGAACTATGTAAAAGACTGGGATACATTCAATGATACAGCAAAGAAGATGAAAGATGCAGGCTACACCATCACATCTTCCGCAAACGATACTTACCGTGTATATTCCAACAACGTTACTTCCAAATGGGTTGTTGATGGCAAGATCAATATTGATGACAACATTATGAAATGGGTTGATGATTCCAAAGAACTTGTAGATGCAGGCGAGACAGGAACATACGAACTGTGGAGTGATGACTGGAAGAAAGGTTTCTATCCGGAAGGAAATGTATTCTGCTACTTTGGACCTGCATGGTTAGTAAACTTTTCAATGGCAGCAGATACCGAAGGCAGTATCGGTTACAACGGTGGCTGGGGCGCAACCGAAGGACCGCAGGGCTTCTTCTGGGGTGGTACATGGATCTGTGCAGCAAACGGAACTGATAACCAGAGCCTTGTAAAAGATATCATGCTTCAGATGACAACCAATGATGATGTTATGAAAGATATCATCGAGAAAGATGACGATTTCGTAAATAACCAGGATGTAATCGCTGAGATGGCTGACAGCTCTTATTCAAGCAAGATCTTAGGCGGACAGAATCCACTTGGTATTTACAGCGCAGGTGTTTCCAAACTTGATTTAAGCAACCTTTCTGCATACGATCAGGGATGTAACGAAGAGTTCCAGAACGCAATGAAGAACTACTTCGAGGGAACTGCTACAAAAGAAGAGGCATTAGATCTGTTCTACAAAGCAGTTGTAGAGAAATATCCGGAGTTAACATACTAAGCAGACGAATGGTATAAAAAATGATTTGATGCCGCGCCTGCCGGACCGTAAGGGAGGCGGGCGCGGCTCATTTTATATCCAAATTTGTGTAAAAACTGTAAGCGCAGAGCTGACAGCAGACTTACACAGGGTAAAGGTGAGGGATGCTGTGAGCTCTGTGGGCGAAAATTATGCACTCTGGAAAAGGAGGTCAGGTTGTTATGAAAAAAAGCAGTGGAAAGGTAGTAAGATACAATAAATGGGGATATATCTTTTTGATTCCTTTTATTGTAGTATATGTTATTTTTCAGCTGATTCCGTTGATCAGCACTATTTACAACAGTTTCTTTGAAAACTATATGTCAGGACTGACGCAGGTCGGACCGAATTTCGTCGGACTTGCAAACTATAAAAAGCTTTTCTCCGATGGAGATATCTGGATTTATACCAAAAACACCATGTTATTATGGATCATGTGTTTCATACCACAGATCATTTTGTCACTGGTACTTGGAGCATGGTTCTCTGATGTACGTCTCAGATTAAAAGGAACCCGTTTCTTTAAAACAGTCGTATATCTGCCAAACCTGATCATGGCATCTGCATTTTCCATGTTATTCTTTACATTGTTCTCCGATGGAGGACCCATCAACTCGATGCTGATGCAGATCGGATTTATTGATACACCGTACAAATTTTTATCCAATGCGGGCAGTGCAAGAGGGCTGATCGCGTTAATGAACTGTCTGATGTGGTTTGGTAATACAACGATCCTTTTAATGGCAGGTATGATGGGTATTGATACCTCTTTGTTTGAGGCAGCGGAAGTTGATGGTGCAACTTCTTCCCAGGTATTCTGGCAGATCACATTGCCATTGTTACGTCCGATTCTTGTATATGTGGTTATTACATCTCTGATCGGTGGTTTACAGTTATTCGATGTACCGCAGATCTTAACCAATGGAACCGGTGACCCGATGCGTTCTACCATGACGCTGATCATGTTCTTAAATAAACATCTCTACAGCAAGAACTATGGTATGGCTGGTGCATTGTCAGTTGTTCTGTTTATCATTACAGGTATCTTAAGCCTGGTAGTATTTAAGATAACCGGCAATGATAAGAGGAAGGGGTGAAGATCATGAATGAAAATCGTAATCTGAAAAAAGGTGTAGGAATTCATGCAAGAAGACTGATCGCATATATCGTACTGATCATTGTTTCCATATTGTGTCTGTTCTGGTTTTATGTACTGTTTATCAATGCAACCAGATCAAACGGTGAGTTACAGTCAGGTTTTACGCTGGTTCCGAGCAGCCATCTGTGGGAAAACTGGAAGAATTTGAGAAATGGAACGCTTCCGGTATGGAACGGTATGTTCAACAGTCTGATCGTTTCTTCGCTCAGTGCAGTACTCAGCGTATATTTTTCAACGATGACAGCTTATGCGATCCATGCATATGATTTCAAACTGAAAAAATACATTTATCCGTTTATTTTGATGATCATGATGATTCCGACACAGGTAACTGCACTTGGATTTATCAAACTTGTTTCCAACATGAACTTAGAGGATTCCTTTATACCTCTGATCGTGCCGACGATTGCGGCTCCGGTTACATTTTTCTATATGAAACAGTATATGGAGAGTACACTGCCGTTGTCACTGATCGAGGCAGCACGTATCGATGGTTCCGGTGAATTCCGTACCTTCAATGCAATTGTAATGCCACTGATGAAACCGGCAATTGCTGTGCAGATGATCTTCACATTCGTAAGCAGCTGGAACAACTACTTCACACCGGCATTGATCTTACATGATGACAAGAAAAAAACACTGCCTATCTTAATCGCACAGCTGCGTGCGGCTGACTGGCTCAAGTTTGATATGGGGCAGGTATATGTGATGATCGCATTTTCCATCTTCCCGGTTATCATTGTATATCTGATCTTATCCAAACACATCGTACAGGGTGTTGCACTTGGAAGCGTAAAGGGTTAATAAACGGATTGCTGTACTACATAAAAATGAGACTGCCATATGGGTGGTCTCATTTTTTAACTCTTATTTTTGATGAAAATCTTTGACAATGTCACTGGTAAATAAGCCGGTTGTGTGCTATACTATTATCTATGATTAGTAGAAATAAAGGATCGGATGTGTTGGGGTACATGGGTGCAGACAAGAACGGACAGGCTGGATCTTTGTAAAATACACATAGAAATGGAGAGGAATATGACAGAGACAGGATTATGGATTTTTCTGATTTGTTTACTTGTAGTAGTCATCATAGCGACTGTGGTTGCAGTAGTGTCAGCAGTATCAGGTGCTACGGCAGCGATCGTGGATGATGAGGAATCAGAGGAAGAGTAGGAATACAGCAGGTATAAGAGAAAAGCCTCTTGTCAGTTTTGTATAGGTGTATAGCTGACAGGGGCTTTTTTGTGCACAGGATTCTGCCTTAATCAGCAATCTAAAAAAATATAAACTGGTACGAAAGTCTTGCAATCCATTTTGAAACAGGTAAACTAAATATATTGTGGCAAAATATTTGCTGCCAGGTGTTTATTACAAATGTCTTGCGTATTCAGGTGGAGGGACAAAAGAGAGTGTTGTCAAAATTAAGTGTGAAGAAACCGTATACTGTGATCGTAGGCGTGATCTTAGTCATTGTGTTAGGAGCCGTATCCCTAACCAAAATGACCACAGATCTACTGCCGGATATGAGTCTGCCATATGCCTTAGTCATTACGACGGATATGGGGGCAAGCCCGGAGAAAGTGGAATCCGATGTGACAGCACCTGTCGAGGCATCCATGGCGACGACTTCGAGCATCAAAAATGTGAGTTCTGCCTCCTACGATAATTATTCGATGGTGATCTTAGAGTATGAGCAGAATGCCAATATGGATTCGGTCATTATCGAGATCCAGCAGAAATTAGACCAGTTAGAGGGCAGTTTTCCGGATGGTGCCGGGAAGCCGATGATCATGCAGATCGACCCGGATATGATGCCTGTAATGGTGGCATCTGCCGATGTGGAAGGCATGACGCAGTCAGAGATTTCGGATTATGTGGAAAATGAACTTTCGCCGGTGCTTGAGAGTATCGACGGTGTGGCATCTGTTTCTACAACCGGAACTGTGGAAGAGAACATTCATGTCACATTAGATCAGGATAAAATCGATGCACTGAATCAGAAGATCCAGAGTAAGATCGAGGAACAGTTTACTGAACCGCAGGAACAGCTCGATCAGGCTGCCGAGCAGGTGGAGAGTGGACGCAGGCAGATGGAAAGCGGAAAAGATCAGCTTGCAAACCAGCTTGGACAGGCAGAAAATGAAGTGATCAATGGTAAGTCGCAGGCGTTTGTGGCAGAATCAGATCTGAGTCAGAATTATACAGTATTGAAAGCGACCGATGAGCTGATAAAGCGGGCAATCCCGGAACTCCAGAGTATTTATGAACAGGGAATGGGATTAAAAGCAGACATTGAACAGGCACAAAAAGAAGCCCAGATGAACAGTGACGATGGAAGCAGACGTATAGAAGAACTTTTAGAGGAGGCGAAGATTTCCGGAGATCAGGAACAGATCAATCAGATCCTTGCGATGACCGGGGAAAATCAGGAGAGCATTGCGGAAGCAGGAAAACGTCTGGAATTATTACAGGAAGAACTGTTAGAACTGAATACATCCTTAAATCAGCAGTGGGCAGATCAGTTAGCAGCGTTAAATGTGAGTCTTAGTTCGATCGATGATATTCCGCAGGTGATTACGCAGCTGTCACAAAAACAGGTTGAGATCCAAACAGCAATGGCAGCTCTGCAGACTGCACAGGAACAGGTTACAGATGGAAAAACTACCTTAGATGATGCGTATGTAACGTTAAACCGGATGGAGATCGACGGGATCTTAGAGATGAGTGAAGCGTCTGCACAGCTTGCGGTCGGGGAAGCCCGGTTAGAGCAGGGACAGGAAAAATTAGAAGAGTCAAAACAGAGTGCACTTGAGTCTGCGGATCTGAATCAGATCCTGTCGGTGGAAACATTAGGCCAAATTCTGACAGCACAGAATTTTTCCATGCCGGCAGGTTATGTCAATGAAAATAAGAAACAGTATTTAGTGCGTGTCGGCGACGAGGTTTCATCCGTGGAAGAACTTGAAAATCTTGTGCTGGTGGATGTCGGAATGGATGGAATCGCGCCGATCCGTTTATCAGATGTTGCAAAGACAGAAGTGGTGGATGATACAGGGGATTCCTATTCCAAAGTAAATGGAAATCCGGCGATCATGCTTTCCATTGAAAAGCAGACCGGATACTCCACCGGAGATGTGACAAAGCGGATCAAGACACGATTTGAGTCGTTGGAAAAAGAAAATGACAAACTTCACATGACGATATTGATGAATCAGGGCGTCTATATTGATACCATTGTGGAGTCAGTCATGGAAAATATGATTGTAGGTGCAATTCTTGCCGTACTTATTCTGATTCTGTTTTTAAAGGATATCAAACCGACTCTGGTGATCGCATGCTCTATTCCACTCAGCGTGGTTTTTGCAATCGTTTTGATGTATTTTACCGGAATATCGTTAAATATCATTTCATTGTCCGGTCTTGCGCTTGGCGTCGGCATGCTTGTAGATAATTCGATTGTCGTGATCGAAAATATTTACCGGCTCAGGAATCAGGGATTATCGATCCGGAAGGCAGCAGTTGAAGGAGCAGGACAGGTGGCAGGAGCTATTTTTGCATCCACGCTCACAACGGTCTGTGTGTTTGCGCCGATCATTTTTACGGAGGGTATCACAAGGCAGCTGTTTGTGGATATTGCACTCACGATCGCCTATACGTTAGCGGCAAGTCTGATTGTGGCGCTGACGTTTGTACCGATGATGGCATCCGGTGCGCTGAAGAATACCAGGGAAATCAAACATCCGTGGTTTGACCGCATTTTAGATGGATATGAAAAAGTTCTGCGTGTGGCACTGCGGTTTAAACCGATCGTACTGATCTGTGTGGTAGTTTTTCTGGTGGCAAGTGTGACGCTTTCCGTTTCCAAAGGATTTACCTTTATGGACATGAATATGGAGACAGAGCAGCTCACGGTCACGGTTTCAGCGAAAGAGGATGAAAAGCTGACATTTGAGGAACTGACGGAGCGCGCGGATGAGGTTGTGGATAAGATCTCTGGCATCTCCGGTGTGGATTCGATCGGAGCCATGGCAGGCGGCGGTGGAATCATGTCGATGGGCGGCAGTACGGACAGTGTGACCATGTACGTGCTCATCGATGATTCCGGGGCGACTGGCAGTGAGATCACTGCCTCGATACAGGCGCTTACAGCGGATCTTGACTGCGACGTGAATACGGACAGCTCTGCGTCGGATATGAGTTCCTTTTTCGGAAGCGGTATTTCCGTGCGGGTCAGCGGAAAAGATTTAGATAAGCTGCAGAAACTCGCAGGGCAGATCGCAGAAGTCGTGGAAAAGACGGAGGGCACTGTAGATGTGGACGATGGTCTTGGAGATACGACACCGTCTTTCACGGTAAAAGTGGACAAAGAAAAAGCTGCAAAATATGGCATGACAACAGCGCAGGTGTATCAGCTTGTCTATAAACAGCTTGCATCGAATACGTCATCCACAACGATCTCGACGGATTTAAAAGACTATAAAGTATATGTGCAGAGTGGGGAACAGGCGGATGTCACGCCAGGGGATATCCGTAAGCTGACATTTCCTTATACAGACCGTATCAGCGGAGAGACAACAGATATTCCCCTGAAAGATATCGCAGAGTTTGAGGAAGGTGAGTCCTTAAATGTGATAAACAGAAGCTCGCAGACGCGCTATATCAGCGTGACAGCCGGTGTGGATGAAGATCACAATGTGACGCTGGTAAGTAACCAGATCCAGAAAGGATTAGATAAGATCAAGCTGCCGGATGGATATGAGATCTCCATGACCGGGGAGGATGAGACGATCCGGGATGCGATGAACCAATTGTATCTGATGCTGATCTTAGCGGTGGTATTTATTTATCTTATCATGGTTGCACAGTTCCAGTCATTTTTGTCGCCTTTTATTATTATGTTCACGATTCCGCTTGCATTTACGGGAGGTTTCTTTGCTCTGTTTGTGACAGACAATGAAGTCGGCGTGGTATCCATGATCGGATTTGTCATGTTAGCGGGTGTCATCGTCAATAACGGAATCGTGTTAGTCGATTATATCAATCAGCTGAGAAGAGAGGGCATGGATAAAAAGGAGGCGATTGTCACAGCCGGAAGAACGAGACTGCGCCCGATCTTAATGACGGCACTGACCACGATCCTTGCAATGTCCACGATGGCGATGGGACTTGGAAGCGGTTCGGAGATGATGCAGCCGATGGCGATCGTGACAGAGGGCGGTATGCTATATGGAACGCTGCTGACACTGATCGTGGTGCCATGTATCTATGATCTGTTTACGAGGAATAAGAGTATGGTGGAGGAAGAGATCTAAAAAAACAGTTGACAAACCCCGCGTCCCCTCGTATGATAAAAACAGCAAAAAACAAAGGTTGTGAGAAAGAGGAGTACACATAAACTCTTTGCAGAGAGGGAAGTTCACCGGCTGAAAGACATCCCAGAGAAAGATATGTGGAAGGTAGCTTTTGAACCGGAATGCTGAGAAAGCATAGCTGTATGACAGGATATAAGAACAGGCATTGCAGATATGCACAGGTATTCACGACTCATCCACGTTACAGGATGACCGGTCAGATATGGAACTGGCTGGACATGAGCACCAACAAAGGTGGTACCGCGATCATATTCGCCCTTTGTATTCCGTATGGAATACGAAGGGCTTTTTTTAATTCATAGGAAATTATGTCCTGTGAATCAAAACCGCCTATCTATCAGAACTAAAAAAGGAGAACAGATTATGTGTCAGAATTGCAGTAAAGAATTAGCAAAGACCTACGATCCAAAAAGCATTGAAGACCGTTTATACAAAAAATGGGAAGACAACGGCTATTTCCACGCCGAAGTTGACCGCAGCAAAAAGCCGTTTACCATCGTGATGCCGCCGCCAAACATCACAGGACAGCTTCACATGGGACATGCTCTCGACAACACCATGCAGGATATTTTAACACGTTATAAGAGAATGCAGGGTTACAACGCATTATGGCAGCCGGGTACAGACCACGCTTCCATCGCAACAGAAGTGAAAGTAATCGAGAACCTGAAAAAACAGGGCATCGACAAGCGTGATCTTGGAAGAGAAGGATTCTTAGAAAAATGCTGGGAGTGGCGTGACGAGTACGGCAGCCGCATCATCAACCAGTTAAAGAAAATGGGATCTTCCGCAGACTGGGAGAGAGAGCGTTTTACGATGGACAAGGGCTGCTCTGAGGCAGTACTTGAGGTATTTGTAAAATTATATGAAAAAGGGCTGATCTACAAAGGTTCCCGTATCGTCAACTGGTGTCCGGTATGTAAGACTTCCATCTCAGATGCCGAGGTAGAGCACGAAGAGCAGGACGGATTCTTCTGGCACATCAACTATCCGGTTGTCGGCGAAGAGGGAAGATTTGTTGAGATCGCAACGACAAGACCGGAGACATTGTTTGGTGATACTGCAGTTGCAGTGAACCCGGACGACGACCGCTACAAAGACATCGTCGGAAAGATGTTAAAACTTCCGATGACAGACCGCGAGATCCCGGTGATCGCAGACGCTTATGTTGACAAAGAGTTCGGAACCGGATGTGTAAAGATCACACCGGCACATGACCCGAACGACTTTGAGGTTGGAAAACGTCACAACTTAGAGGAGATCACCGTCATCAACGACGATGCAACAATGAACCATTATGCCGGAAAATATGAGGGCATGGACCGCTACGAGTGCAGAAAAGCACTGGTGGAGGATCTTGAAAAACAGGGACTGCTTGTAAAAGTAGAGCCGCATTCCCACAACGTAGGAACCCATGACCGCTGCGGCACAACCGTTGAGCCGATGGTAAAACAGCAGTGGTTTGTAAAGATGGACGAACTGATCAAACCGGCTGTGGAAGCAGTGAAAAACGGAGACATCCAGTTACTTCCAAAACGTATGGAGAAAACATACTTTAACTGGACTGACAATATCCGTGACTGGTGTATTTCCAGACAGCTCTGGTGGGGACACCGCATCCCGGCTTATTACTGCCCGGACTGCGGTGAGATGGTGGTAGCAAAGACTGCACCGGAGAAATGTCCGAAATGTGGATGTGACCACATGGAGCAGGATCCGGATACCTTAGATACCTGGTTCTCATCCGCACTCTGGCCGTTCTCCACATTAGGCTGGCCGGATAAGACAGAAGATCTGGATTACTTCTATCCGACCGATGTACTTGTAACCGGATACGATATCATTTTCTTCTGGGTCATCCGTATGATTTTCTCCGGCTATGAGCAGATGGGCAAAGCACCGTTCCATACCGTATTGTTCCACGGACTGGTTCGTGATTCCCAGGGACGCAAGATGAGTAAATCTTTAGGAAACGGTATTGATCCGCTCGAAGTAATCGATAAATACGGCGCAGATGCACTCCGTCTGACACTGATCACCGGAAATGCACCGGGAAATGATATGCGTTTCTACTGGGAGCGTGTTGAGGCATCCAGAAACTTTGCCAACAAAGTATGGAATGCATCTCGTTTCATCATGATGAACCTTGAGGGAAGCGAGATCAAGGAGCCGTCACTGGATGAGTTAAAACCGGCAGATAAGTGGATCTTATCCAAGGTAAACACACTTGCAAAAGACGTGACAGAAAATATGGATAAGTACGAGATGGGAATCGCCGTACAGAAAGTTTATGATTTCATCTGGGATGAATTCTGTGACTGGTATATTGAGATCACTAAGACTCGTACTTATAATAAAGAAAATGATCCGGCATCTGCAAACGCAGCATTCTGGACATTAAAGACCGTACTGACAGAGGCATTAAAACTGCTTCATCCGTTCATGCCGTTTATCACAGAAGAGATTTTCTGTACACTGCATCCGGAAGAAGACACGATCATGCTTGCAAAATGGCCGGAGTACCGTGCCGACTGGAATTTCCCGGCAGAGGAAGAAATGTTAGAGCACTGCAAGGATCTGGTAAAAGGTGTCCGTAATGTGCGCACAGAGATGGATGTTCCGCCATCAAGAAAAGCGAAAATCTTTATTGTTGCTGAAGATGCCGCTTTGCGTGATTCCTTTGAGCTGACCAAAGAGGCTTATGCAAACCTTGCCGGAGCAAGTGAGGTCATGGTGCAGCAGGATAAGACAGGCATCGGGGAGGATGCAGTATCTGTTGTGATCCCTGGCGCTACACTGTATCTGCCATTAGAAGATCTGGTTGATTTCGAGAAAGAAAAAGAGCGTCTGTTAAAAGAGCAGGCACGTTTAGAGAAAGAGCTTGCACGTTCTAAGGGAATGCTTTCGAATGAAAAATTCTTAAGCAAAGCACCGGAAGCAAAAGTGCAGGAAGAGAAGGACAAACTTGCCGGATACGAACAGATGATGGAGCAGGTCAAAGAACGTTTGGCACAGATGTCAAAATAATTGCAAGATAATGAGCGCAAGAACGGCGAATTGTATCATGTGCTGATTTTGCACATGATATAATAAGACTGCCGAGCGAAGCTCGTGTAGATCATGATCATGAAGCATTGCTTCATGATATAATAAGAAGGAGCTATGCACGATGGGTATCATCTTTACTGGTCAGCCGGTAAAGTGGTGCTTGCCTTGTATAGCTCTTTTTGGTAAAATAGCACCAAAAAGGATGCGTTGTGTTAAAGAATTTACTTGAAAAAGCATAAAAATACTAGTATTATATAAGATAAGGAATATTCTACGTTACTATATATACATACATCAGAAAGAATTGGGGAGCACGCCTATGGTAACAGAAGAAAAACCAATCGTACGGATGACGGCAGATAGCATGGAAGCGTATGTTATGCTTATAACACCAGACGATGGGGGAGAATATACAATTGAATCATTGCAGAAAGCATTGGATGACAGAGGTGTCAAGTACGGAATAGATGAAGCAGCGTTGACGGAGCTGATTGATGAAAAAAAATATGGTGTGGAGACGTTAGTTGCGCAGGGAACAGAGCCGGTAGATGGAAAAGACGGTTATTATGATTACAATTTTAACTGCAACTTTGATAAAAAACCGTTGATGCGGCCGGATGGAACCGTGGATTACTGGTCTGTAAAGTCGATAGAGTCTGTGGTGCAGGATCAGGTGATCGCGGAGTACCATCCTTGTGTGGAGGGAATGGACGGCAAGACAGTCACTGGAAAGCCGATACCTGCAAAGCGGGGAAGAGAACAGCTTCCACTGAAAGGAAAAGGATTTGAACGCAAGGATGATAATACCTATGTTGCGCTGATGAGTGGTAAGATCGAGACACAGAATGACAGGGTTGTGATCCTTCCGGTACATGAATTGTCCGGCAATGCAGATCTTTCCAGTGGCAACATTGATTTTCATGGTGATGTTGTGATCCACGGAAGCGTGGAAAGCGGCGTTATAGTAAAAGCAAGCGGTACGATCACAGTGGATGGAATCGTCGAGGCATGTACTTTAGAGGCAGGGAAAGATATTATTTTAAGAAGTGGAATGCTCGGTGGAAATAAGGCATCAGTAAAGACAAAAGGCAGTATTACCGCAAAGTTTTTTGAATTTACCCGTATTGAATGTGCAGGCGATATCCGTGCAGATGTGTTAATGGATTGTCAGGTACAGTGCTTTGGAAAGATCATCATGAATGGAAAACGCGGAAGCATCATCGGTGGCCTTACACATGGAGTGTGTGGAATCGAGGTTACGACATTAGGAAATGATGCCGAGAAGAAGACCGTTATTATGGCTGGTGCAAGTCCGGAAGGATATGCAAAACTCAGACAGTTAGAAAAGACGATTCAGGAGTTGAGTCAGGGATTAGCACAGATTGAAGAGGGGCTGCGCAAGTTTGAAGAGCTGGAAAAAGCGCGTGGAGTCAGCTACAAAGACGATCCGAGGCGAGTGACATTGCTCCGTATCAAGATCCGTGATACTGCGACATTAGCACACAGCAAAGAAGAGGCAAAGCAGCTGCGCAATCTGATCGAGAGTGCGAGCGGTGCATGTGTTACCGTTTTGCGGGGGACTTATCCGGGAGCTGTGATCCAGATCGAGGATACCAAGCTGCTTGTACAGAATTATGTAAAAGCAGCTGAGTTTTACAAGCTGCAGGATAAGATCAAGACGAGAGAATGCTCATAAAACTGCTGTCGAATATGGCAGAAGTTTTACGAAAAACTTAATATAAATTTACTTGATTATTGTCACCACTATATTATAATATAGTGGTGATTCTTTTTGCCCTTAATTATGTGGTGGAGAGAAGAATCTTAAAATAGATGTTTGCCATAAACAAATGGCAGAAAAGGACAGGTCGATTATGATTAATTTTGAAGAAGAATTAAAGAATTTTAAACCGAGCTTAGAGGTAGAAGAGGCAGAACAGGCAATATATAATCATGAATTAACAGATATGACAGATGTTTTAAAAGAGATGATGCAGGAGTTAAAACATAATATGTAAGACATCTTTTGGAAAAGTCGAATGTAAATTCATGAAGTGAGGGAAAGAATGAAGTGCTATAATTGTGGAGCAAAGCTTGGAAGGGAAAATATCTGCCCTGAATGCGGCGTAAATGTAAAAATATATAAAAAAATTGTCATGGCATCCAATGAATATTACAATGATGCACTGGCAAAGGCGAGTGTCCGTGATCTTTCAGGAGCAATAGAAAGCTTGAAAACAAGCCTGAAATTCAATAAATTAAATATAGATGCAAGAAATCTGCTGGGACTCATCTACTTTGAGATGGGCGAAGTGGTGGAGGCATTGACAGAGTGGGTCATCAGTAAGAACTATCAGCCTGCTGAGAATGCCGCAAGCCGTTATCTGGATGAAATACAGAATAACAGATCAAGACTTGAGACAATCAATCAGACCATTAAAAAATACAATCAGGCGTTATTGTACTGCAGACAGGACAGCCGTGATCTTGCGATTATCCAGTTGAAAAAGGTACTGTCACTGAACCCGAAATTAGTCAGTGGACATCAGCTTTTAGCATTGCTCTATATTCAGGAGGGCAAATATGATCTTGCCAAGAAGTCTTTGCGCAACGCCGGAAAGATTGATGCAAATAACACGATCACACTTCGTTATTTAAAAGAAGTGAATGCAGGATTAAAGGAGAATACGCCGGGTAAGAAACAGAAGGAGGAACAGATTTCCTACCAGAGCGGCAATGAGACGATCATCCAGCCGAAGTATTTAAAGGACAATTCCGCAATGAGTACGATTCTTAATATGGTCATCGGTATCGCAATCGGTGCGGCAATTACCGGATTTCTGGTTGTACCGGGTGTGCGCCGTCAGGTGCAGAATGATGCCAAAGCGCAGGTGCTCGATGCGAATAACACTGTTTCGTCCAAGAATCAGGAGATCAGTACACTGCAGAAGCAGATTGATGATCTGACGAGCCAGATCACTGAGGTCAAGGACAGCGCAGAAGGTTCCGAGAATAAGATCAGCACATATGACCAGTTATTATCCGCATATGCATCCTATTCGGATGGAGATATTGAGGCAGCAGGCAATGCGCTTGGCAATGTCAATGAGGAATACTTAAGTGACAGCGCAAAGAGTGTTTATGAGACGATTAATGCGCAGGTCAATGCTGATTATCTGGAGTCCTTATATAATCAGGGATACAGCGATTATAACAGTCAGAAATTTGAGGAATCCATCACCAGCTTGCAAAAAGTTGTGGACATGGAGGAAACCTACAAAGATGGATATGCACTGTACTATTTAGCACAGGCTTACCGTAAGAATAATGATCTTGAAACGGCAAAGACTTACTATCAGAAGATCGTAGAACTGTATCCGGGTACAGAGCGCGCGGCGAATGCACAGAATTACATCAATATTGAAGAGTAAAAATCATTAAAAAAATTAAATAAAGATGATACAAAAGACGTCTAAGTGATATTAGACGTCTTTTTTTATTCATAGGGTATTGAAAGCAAAAGGTGACTTTTAAACCAATTAAAAAAGTAACAGGAAAGGAGCATTTATGGAAGAAAAGTATCAGTTAAAAGAAGGATGTCTGACGATACAGATGCCAAAAGAGTTAGATCATCATGAGGCGGGCAGGCTTAAGATGGAGGCAGATTTTCTGATCGGGGCATATCATGTCAGACGGCTTGTGTTTGATTTTCGGGAAACAGAGTTTATGGACAGTTCCGGGATCGGTGTGATCATTGGAAGATGCAAGAGCATGGGGTTTTCCGGCGGCGAAGTGGCAGCAACCAATATGAATGAGCGCGTAAAAAAGATTTTTATGGTGTCAGGCCTGCAAAAGCTGATCCGGGTCGATACGGTATAAAAATAGACACATGTAATTGGCTTGGAAATGGGCCAGGCAGGGAATATCCGCCAGGAAAAGATGAAATCAGCGAATTTACGCGAACAGTTGAAATAGACCAGACAAGGGAATGTCCGGTAAGAGAAATGGGATATGTGGGATTTTGGAAGAAAATAAGAATAAAAAGAGGAAATGGAGAATCGATATGCAGGCAGATCAGATTAATGAAAACGAAATGAAACTGGAATTTGATGCGCGGTCCGTGAATGAAGGATTTGCCAGAATGGCGGTGGCTGCGTTTGTGGCGGAATTAAACCCGACACTGGATGAGATTTCTGACATTAAGACAGCAGTTTCAGAGGCAGTAACAAATGCGATCATCCACGGGTATGACAGTCCGGAGGAGAAGGTGGAGGTGTCCTGTAAACTGTGCGGAAACCATGCAGAGATCACAGTGAAAGATCATGGTCACGGGATTGCGGATGTACAAAAAGCCATGGAACCTTTTTTTACGACGAGACCGGAACTGGAGCGTTCCGGCATGGGATTTGCTTTTATGGAAGCATTTATGGATGAAGTCGAGGTACATTCAGCACCCGGAAAAGGAACAACTGTTACGATGAAAAAAAAGATCGGTGCAGGGATGGGCGTCTGATATGGAGGGTTTTAAGGAACTGATGCAGCAGGCACATGGAGGAGATAAAGGTGCAAGGGATACGCTGATTGCAGGAAATCTGGGACTGGTACATACTATCGCAAACCGGTTTGAACACCGGGGACATGAGAGGGAAGAATTGTTTCAGATTGGATGTATTGGATTGATGAAGGCGGTTGATAAATTTGATCTCTCGTTAAATCTTGCATTTTCCACTTATGCAGTTCCGGTGATCATGGGGGAAATCCGCAGATTTTTAAGAGATGACGGTATGGTAAAAGTAAGCCGGACATTAAAAGAAAACGCTTATAAGGCAGGGAGGGCAAAGGAAGAACTGTGGGGGAAACTTGGAAGAGAACCGGGATTGCTTGAGATCGCAGAGCGGACAGGGTTGAGCAGCGGTGAGATCATTATGGCAATGGAGTCGGCAAGAGATGTGGAATCCATCTATCAGCCGGTCTATGAGAAAGACGGGGACGAGTTACTGATGGTCGATCAGTTGTGTGAAAAGGAAGAAAACGGAAGGGATGAACCGGAAAAAGAGGCAGTATTAAACCGGATGGTGATCGAGCAGCTCATGGAACTGCTGGATGAGCGGGAACAGAATCTCATCCGGTGCCGTTATTTTGAAAACAGGACACAGAGTGAAACAGCAAAAGAACTGGGAATGACACAGGTGCAGGTCAGCAGGCTTGAAAAAAAGATTCTGTTGTGTCTCAGAAAAAATTTAGGATCGTGTGATTCGTGATGTATCCGGTTGATTTTCCCAGATAAACATGTTAAATTTTATAAAATGCACAGGATTGTGTGCAGCAAAGCTGTGTAAAGTGGAAAACGGCATGAAAAAATAAGAATTTTGTGAAAAATAAGACTTTTGTACAAAAGAGAGGATTGACATGAAATACGAAAATTACATATTTGATTTATATGGAACTCTGGTGGATATCCACACAGATGAAGAAAAAACGGAACTCTGGGAGAAACTGGCGCAGTTTTACGGCTATTATGGTGCGGTTTATACTGCAGAGGAACTGAAAAACGCGTATGCGTGCCTCACGGGGCAGAAAGAGGATGCATTGCGGCAGGAGATGGGACCTGATGCAGCCATGAAAAAAGACGATGCACATGAAGCACATCCAGAGATCGAGATCGAGGAGGTTTTTCTTGCATTGTTTCAGAAAAAAGGGGTACAGGCAGATATAGAACTTGCCATTCATGCTGGACAGTTTTTCCGGATCCTTTCCACAGAATATATCAGACTTTATGACGGGGCAAAGGAACTTCTTGCGGCATTGCGTGAAACAGGAAAAAAAGTATATCTGCTTTCGAATGCACAGCGTATTTTTACGGCGTATGAATTGAAACTTCTGGGACTGGAGCCTTATTTTGATGATATCTTTCTGTCATCCTCGTGCAAAGTGAAAAAGCCGGATACGCGTTTCTTTCATCTTTTGCTGGATAAACATCACATTTTGCCGGAAGAGAGTATTATGATCGGAAACGATGCGGTCAGTGATATCAAAGGAGCAAAAGAGGTCGGACTGCATACATTCTACATTCATTCAAATATTTCACCGGACACAGAGAAGAAACCGGACGCAGATCATGTGCTGATGCAGATGGATCTGGCAAAAGTGCGGCAGATCCTGATTTCTGATTAATGTGACAGAAAAAATTGCCGATACATTTATATAGGAATCGATTTTCACGGATGCAATAAATGGGGAATGAGTTTATGAATTTATCGATCAATGCAAACGGTTTTTCAAATGTACAGAATACAGCGGCAGGGCACAAAGCAGAGCAGGCAAATAAACAGGGAAAAAGCGCATTTTTTGAGGGAAGTCCGGTACTGACAACAAAAAATCAGATCGAACAGCGAAAAAAGATGGCACAGAAAAGTGCCTTAAAACTGGTGAAAGATGCGTGGGATAACGACCAGGCTGTGGAAAAAACGGTCGCATCGCAAAGACAACGCTATGCGGAATTAGACGCACAGCGGACGGAGGCAAAGAAGGCACTTGCCGGTTATGAAGACCAGGAAAAAACATTGAAGGAACAGTGCAACGTAGCAGATGATTCCAAAGAACAGCAGGATTTAAACCTGTTGGAAAAGAGACAGGAATACAGGCGCGGTGTGGGTGAGAAACTGACTAGGGATGAGTGGAAAAAGTTAAATGAGATCGATAAGCAGCCACTCACAGAGTACCAGAAACGGGCACTTGAGATCCATGCCCAGGCGGTAGAAGAAAAGGTTACGATCCGCGATACAACCAGTGGAATGCAGGCTGCCGTCGGCAATGTGAAGCGTATTATGATCGAAAAATTAAAGACGCATGGAATGGTGGATGCGAAAAATGCTGCTGATGATATCATGGATGCTGCAAACGATGATGTGGTCTCCATGCTTGTCTCTGATGTGAAAGATGGCATTGATGAGAAGATGGAAGAGGCAAAAGAGGATGCAAAGGATGTCGCAGACGAAAAAGAAAAGCGTCAGGAACGTTTAGATGCCTTAGAGGAAAAACGTGCGGTAGAAAAAGCTCTGATCGAGGGCACCAAAGAGGCTGTGGACCGTGCAAAGGAAAAACAGCAGAGACATGAGGCACCGGATATGAAGTTAGATGAGATGCTGACACTCACGACAGAACATAAGCAGATGAACGGTGTGGAGCAGGGACTTGATGACATTAAAAGCAGCATGAAGGTTTTAGAGGCAGATTTAAAAGGAATCAAGGTTGACAAGGAGGTCTAGTACCGGTTATGGCAAAATACGAAAAAACAGAACGTCTCGAAAAAGTACCGATGGAGTATTTGTGGGAGGGACTTGTTTTATCAGATAATCTTTACAATTATAATGGAAGCGTACTTTTAGTGCCAAGCGGAGAAGTTATCACGAAAAGCAAACTTGATAAACTGATCAATTTCAGTGATGGCAACAATTATATTACAACATTCCGCGGATCTTATGAGTATATCATGAAGGGAAAAGACCGTCCGGCTGAAATACAGCAGAAAATGTTGGAAAACAGGACCGGGTATACAGAACTGCGCAAAGGCATCGACCATGTGCTTCAGATGAGTAAAAATGCGATGTTTGTCAATCATGCTGAAGTGGAAGGCATGATGGAGAAAGTATATGGCAGAATGGTATCCGTGGATGCCGGGGAGATTTTCCAGTGTATTACCGTGCCAAGACCGGTTGACGAGGCATTACAGAGACATTCCCTAAACGTTGCACTTTTAAACGGGATCATGGGACAGTGGTTAGGACTCGATGAAAAAGATATCCGGAGTCTGATTTTAACAGGTGTGCTTCATGATATCGGAAAGACGAAGATCCCGGAAGAAATATTAAATGCACCGCGGAAACTGACACCGGAAGAATTTGAGGTTATGAAAAGACATCCGCTATATTCTTTTGAACTGCTTGGGGATGATATCAGCGAGGATGTACGCTATGCGGTACGCTGGCATCATGAAAAGCTGGATGGAAAAGGTTATCCGGACGGTTTAAAGGCAGAATCTATTTCTTATTTTGCAAGGATCACAACGATTTCTGATATTTATGATGCGATGCTTTCTGCACGCAGTTACAAAAAAGAGAAGATTCCGTTTGATGTACTGCAATGGTTTGTAACCGAGGGCAGCAAAGGAATTGACCAGAATCTTCTCAATATATTTATCAAAAATATGGTAAAAGTATACAGACAACAGCAGGTCATCATGTCAGACGGCAGGGAAGGGTGCGTGGAATATATCCCATTAAACGATATGGATCATCCGATCGTTTCTGTCGGAGAAGAAGTGAGACAGGTGGATGAAGACTGGTACTGCGTACATATGGTTTAAGATTCTAAAGGATCTTCGCAGAGGGTAAAATGATTGCGCTCCGTTGTAAGGAGACCCTCCCGCTGCATTTTTGAGAGTTCTGCAGAAAGTGCACTGCGGTCTACATTCAGGTAGTCTGCGAGCTGCTGTCTGTTAAACGGAATTGTAAAATCAAGACTGTTTGCGGCAGCAGACTGCGCAGACAGATAAGAGAGCAGCCGCCCGCGGATTGACTTTGGTGTGGTGTGGAAGATTCTGCGCGAAAGCAGCAGATTTTTCCGTGCCGAAATAAAAAACAAATTGTGGATCAGGCGGTTGTGATGTGTGCAGCTGTTTGTGCAGGTGGTAAGCAGCCGTCCTATATTTAAAAATAACACTTCGGTCTTTGCAGCCGCAGAGACCACATTGACCATCAGAGGTTCTTTTAACAGACTCGCATAAGTTTCGGCGAAGAAAAAGCCGGGAGTTATGTCATCTAGTACACTGTGATTTCCCCAGACATCATCACTTTCAATCTGAACATTTCCGGAGAGCACCAGTCCCATCGAATGTACACATTCTCCGGCATGATAGATGATCTCACCTTTTCCGTAGCTTCTTGTGACTGCACCGAGGCAGGAGAGCATTTCTTTGATTTCTTCCGGCGATTCGCCCGAAAACAGCATTGTCTGACTTAAAAACTGATAATCCATAAAAGAAAACCTTCTTTTTTCAAAAATTTTTAAAAATGTTGTTATGACAACATACTTTTGAAAAAAATTCTAGTATAGTGTACGAGTAATGTCAAGGGCACAGATGACAGGATGAGTAGCCTGAATCTGTGAACAGTAACCTGTGAACAGAACGAAAGAAAAAGAAAATGGAAGCGGAAAACAGGAGGAATTCATATGGTACGCAGAGTGATCCAGATAGACGAAGAAAAATGTAACGGTTGTGGAATTTGTGCGGAGGCATGCCACGAGGGCGCGATCGGCATCGTGGAAGGAAAGGCAAAACTGCTTCATGATGATTACTGTGACGGACTTGGCGACTGTCTGCCAAACTGTCCGGTCGGAGCGATCTCTTTTATCGAGCGTGAGGCAGCAGCTTATGATGAAGCGGCCGTACAGGAAAATAAAAAGAAAAAAATGCAGGCGATGGGACAGGCACCGGTTGGCGGATGCCCGGGTTCAAGAATGCGCCAGCTTGAAAGAAAACCTGCAGAAGAAAATCAGAATGCAGGTTCACCGGTCAGCTCCCAATTGCGTCAGTGGCCGGTACAGATCAAACTTGCACCGGTCAATGCGCCTTATTTTGACGGGGCAAAACTTCTGATCGCGGCAGACTGTACCGCATACGCATACGGCAGTTTCCACCAGGATTTTATCCGTGGAAAAGTGACACTGATCGGATGCCCGAAATTAGATGACGTGGATTACAGTGAGAAGCTGACGGAGATCATCAGAAATAATGATATCAAGAGCGTGACGGTCGTTCGAATGGAAGTGCCTTGCTGTGGCGGACTGGAACATGCAGCAGTGACCGCATTAAAGAACAGTGGAAAATTCATTCCATGGAATGTTGTAACGATCTCAATTGACGGAAAAATTTTAGATTAAAAAGAAGGATAGTAGAAGGGAGAATCATATGTTTTGTTTTCAGTGTGAGCAGACAGCGGGATGCAGTGGATGTACAGGGGCAGCCGGCGTGTGTGGAAAGAAAAGCGTGACAGCGGATTTACAGGATGAACTGACAGGAGCACTTGTGGGACTTGCACATGCCTGCATGAATAATCCAAAGACAGAGCAGACAGACCGCATTATAATAGAAGGTTTATTCACAACGATCACGAATGTGAATTTTAATGATGAGACACTGCGTGAGATGATCGCCCGTGTCCGGGAAGAAAAAGGAAGAGTGGTGCCGGGATGTGCAGCCTGCATGTCACCGTGCGGCAATACCAGCGATTATGATATGAAGCGGATGTGGGAGGCAGATGAGGATATCCGTTCCTTAAAATCCCTGATCTTATTCGGAATCCGCGGTATGGCAGCATACGCTTATCATGCCATGGTACTCGGCTATACAAATGAGGAAGTAAACGACTTTTTCTACCGTGCATTATTTGCAGTCGGAGAGGATTTCGAGATGGAAGATCTGCTTCCACTCGTGCTTGAGACAGGAAAAGTAAACCTTACCTGCATGGAAATGTTAGACCGTGCCAACACAGAAACTTTTGGAACCCCGGTACCGACGGAAGTTCCTCTGATGGTGGAAAAGGGACCGTTTATCGTCATTACCGGTCATGACCTTTATGACTTAAAACTGTTGTTAGAGCAGACAAAAGATAAGGGAATCAACATTTATACCCACGGCGAGATGCTGCCGGCACATGCCTACCCGGAATTAAAGAAATACCCGCATTTAAAAGGCAACTTTGGTACCGCATGGCAGAATCAGCAGAAGGAGTTTGCAAATATCCCTGCACCGGTTCTTTATACGACAAACTGTCTGATGCCGGTCAAAGAGAGTTATGCGGACCGCGTGTTTACAACGGAGGTAGTATCTTATCCTGAAATGGTTCACATCGGAGAGGATAAGGATTTTACACCGGTCATCGAAAAAGCGTTAGAGCTTGGCGGTTACAAAGAGGATACTGCATTTACCGGAATCAACGGTGGAACAAAGGTTATGACAGGATTTGGACACGGAACGGTACTCGGCGTGGCAGATCAGGTGATCGCAGCCGTAAAATCCGGTGATATCCGCCATTTCTTCCTGGTAGGAGGCTGTGATGGCGCCCGTGTGGGAAGAAATTATTATACAGAGTTTGTAAAACAGACGCCAAAGGATACCATGATCTTAACACTTGCATGTGGAAAATACCGTTTCAATGATCTTGACCTTGGAACGATCGGTGGACTGCCGAGAATCCTTGATATGGGACAGTGCAACGATGCCTACAGTGCGATCCGTGTCGCAGTGGCACTTGCGGAGGCATTTGACTGTGGCGTGAATGAGCTGCCGCTTTCCATGGTGCTTTCCTGGTACGAACAGAAAGCAGTCTGCATTTTATTGACACTGCTCCACCTTGGTATCAAAAATATAAAACTGGGACCGACACTGCCGGCATTTATTTCACCAAATATCTTGAATTATCTGGTAGATAATTATGGAATCGCACCGATTACGACACCGGAAGCAGATTTAGCAGAGATCCTTGGATAAATCAATAAAATAAATGTTTTGGGAACCTTTCTGTCGCCCTGAATGAGAAAAGGGGGTGTGAAAAATGATTTTTTATTTTTCATACTTCCTTTTTCTGGTTAAATGAAAAAATATACTGTATATTGTCGAATTTTGAGTTATAATAGATAATAAGTTTGTATTCAGGCTTGTCAGGAATGAGAATATTGTTTTTATAAAAAAGCACGAAATGGGGAATGGTATGGAAAGAATCTGGAATTTTTTTGAAAATATGAATGAATATGTATATGTTGCAGATGCGGATACCCATGAACTGGTTTATATGAATAAAAAGATGAGAGATACTTATGGGATACATTCAAAAGAAGAACTTGCCGGCAAAAAATGTTATGAATTGCTTCAGAATTCAAGCCTGCCCTGTACGATCTGCAATAATGATGAACTGCAGGAAGGACAGTTTAAGGAGTGGCGGTATTTTAACCCGCTTTTAAATAAATACTTTAAAATTAAGGATACTGTTGTGGAGGACAATGGCAGACGATATAGAATAGAGATTGCTCTGAATATAAGTTCTCAGGAACATCAGAAAAATGTGGTACGCCGCTACGAAAAACTGGAAAAAATCGTTAATGAGGGACTGCGTCTTGCCCTTGGAACATCTTCTGCGGATAAATCGCTGGACATCATTCTGGAATATATAGGAAAGGCATTAGATGGAGAGAGGACATATATTTTTGAGCATAATGAGAATGGGTGCGATGACAACACTTACGAGTGGGTTGCAAATGGAATCAAGCCGGAGAAAGATAATTTACAGAACCTTCCACCAGAATTATGTGCCAACTGGTATCGGAATTTTCAAGAAGATAAAAACATTGTAATTGAAAATCTGGAGAACATCAGAGAGGAAGATTCGGAACAGTATAAGAATCTGAAACGTCAGGATATCCATTCACTGGTGGTTGTTCCACTTTATTGGGAGAAAAAGATCATTGGATTTTACGGAGTGGATAATCCACCGGCAGAATCATTAGATTATGTTTCCGATATGCTTCATATCATGGGATCTTTTATTGTTTCCTCCATTCGGAGAAGAAATCTGCTCCGTCAGTTAGAACGCATGAGTTATCGTGACCAGCTCACTCAGTTTGGCAATCGTTATGCGGTCGACTGGTTTGTGGAGCATGAGTGGAATGGGGAACAGATCGGTGTAGTGTACTGCGATATCACAGGGTTGAAAAAGGTCAATGATGAGCAGGGGCATGAAGCCGGAGACCGGTTGATCATCAGGGCATGTGAGTGCTTAGCGGGTGTATTTAAGGGGTATGGTCTGTATCGGATCGGCGGCGATGAATTTTTAGTACTTTGTCTTGGAATTGAGGAAAAAGACCTGAGGGAACACGTTGAGAAACTGCGCATGGATATGAAAGAACATCAGGTTACGATGGCGGTTGGCATGATATGGAAAGAACACGGTCCTAAGGATATTGATCTGCTTTTAAACGAATCGGAGCGCCTGATGTATGAGGATAAAGACAGGTATTATAAGGAACACGGACTGAAACGGCGCAGATAAATCCTTGTATTGCAGAATTAAATGTTATATTTCCTTCATGCTGGTCTCTTTCTGTTTATTCCCGGTAAATCTGTGCAAACCGGAAATTTCTGATGAATAACATG
>DXQT01000002.1:38084-160738 GCA_019411365.1 Roseburia sp. | reverse complement strand
GACTGTTACTAATCGATCGAGGGCTTGACCAAAACAATGCGAACAATGTTCGCATGGAAAGTGGCAATGACCACTTTCGAAAAAAATCGGAAATCTGTATGAAGTTTTGAAGGTATCAATATTTTTTTGTTCAAATAAATATATGGCGAGATGGCTCAACTGGCTAGAGCGTCCGGTTCATACCCGGGAGGTTAAGAGTTCAAGTCTCTTTCTCGCTATTTATACTGAGGTATGGAAGACACTATTAATTTAGTGTCTTTTTTTTATAGGATTGTGATATCAAAAGATTCTTTACAACTTAATGGCTGGTAAGTTATGTAAAACAGTGAATTTGAGAGAAAATCGCTACTGTTCAGACGCAAGCTTGACGATTGGCTGTCAAGCTATGTGCCGTAGTGTATATTGTTGTGAGATTACAGCCCCTGCCTCAAAGAGGCACTTTTCATGGGCTGTAATTGTTGTTGTTCACACTGGAAGTGCGAACAGTAACAGAAAATCTGTAAATCTTAAAATGAAACAAAAATTTTCTTGCGGCTGTCTCAATTTGTAAGTATAATATAAACATTGGAATAAAAGTTGGAGAGTAACTGGAATCAGGCGGTTGAAGCTGATTCAAACATACCACAAATATCAGAATCAGGCAGTTGGTTCTGGCGTATCATGAATAAAGGAGAACATGTCGCGTTGCAGGTATCAGATAAATTATTAAAACCACTCACAGAGGCAAAATATTTAAATGCGGATAATGTCAGCAGGTATCGTTGCATTATGCGCATTTTTTTTGAGAATTATGAAAAGTTAAAATACTGGCTGTATTTAGAAGAAGTTTATGAGGAAATGTTAAAAGATCCGTTCTGGTCAGAGTATAAAATCGAGCAGTGCCAGCAGGATCTGACGATGCTTACGGAATGGAAAAATTTAAACACGATACAGGACACAAGAAGAGTGTCCTCCATAGAAGAATTTAAAAATAAGAAGTACCGTTATCAGATGTCGGAATACAGTGTCGAGATCGAGAGACTTGTGATCCGTCTTGAAAATCTTTTTATTGAAGGGGCATCGTTAGAACCTACGCTGCTTGAGCGGATACGGAGAAATATGGAACATTTTCCAGAGATGGCAGGGAAAGATAAGAATGAAGTTTATACATGGTGGACGGATTTAAACAATGATTTTATGAGGCTGAATCAGAATTATCAGGATTATATCAGGGACTTAAACAGCGTAAAGGCAGAGGAAATGATGCGCACAAAGGAATTTCTGGTGTTTAAAGACAGACTGATTGAGTATCTGCGCAGTTTTATCAAAGGTCTGCAGCGCAATGTCGGTGTGATTGAGGAGTGTCTGAAAACGCAGGAAAGTGATATGCGCGAGGCGGTATTTGATAAGATCGTCGAATATGAGCTTTTGATTCCGCGTATGGAAGTGGAAGTATCTGAAAAAATGATCCGGCAGAAGGCAGAGGGACGTTTTAAAAGTATTTATGACTGGTTTGTGGGCAGTGAAGGACAGGAAAATGAGGCAGCAAAACTTTTTGACGTGACAAATGAGATCATACGGAGAATCACGCGGTATGCAGCACAATTGAGTGAAAAAAATGCACTCGGTGCAAACCGCAAAGAGGAATACAGAAAAGTCGCTGAAATGTTTATGAGATGTGAAAATCTTGAGGAAGCACACAAAATGTCTGCCATGGTTTTTGGGATGGAAAAAACATTTCATATCGCAGGGGATCAGGTAAGAGAGACGGACAGCATGAACCGGGGAGTGTATGAAGAAAAGCCGATTCAGATAGAACTGAAACCGAGAGTGCGCACATACCGGGAAAAGACAAAAAGAAGTTCCATCATAGAATCAACCGAAAAAAAATTAGAAACACGCAGGAAAATGTTAGAGCAGCAAAAGGAAGAGGAAAAGAAAATAAAGATGTTAGAAAAAGATGGAGCCATTGACTTTTCTGCATTGCCCATTTTAGAGCCGAGAATCCGGAAAATACTTTTAAAATGGATTTCAGATGCAATGGAGTCGGTTGATTTTTCTGCAAGGACGGATGATGGCAGAAGATATCGTTTAGACAAAAGTAATATGGCAGAAAAATGTGTGGTGCATTGTGAGGATGGCAATTTTACCATGCCAAAGATGAGGATCGTATTTCAGGAGGAGAGCGTATGAAAGAGCTTGAAATTTTGTTAAACAGACGCTGGATACTGAAATCAGAAGATAAGGAACTGTATTACAGGGTCAGGGATGCAGTCGGGGAGATCCGGAAATATGTGACAGATAAATTAGGCTGTCAGATCATAGATAATTCTTTGCTGATAAAACTGGAAAAGATACCGGTCATCCCGGAGCAGTTTATGGGAATTGGCCAGTTCTCTTCGAAAGAAGAATATGTGTATCTGTGTATTTTATTGATGTTTCTGGAAGATAAAGATGCACAGGAGCAGTTTATACTGTCACAGCTGACGGAATATATGACGGCGGTGATGCCCGGTGAGATCACAGACTGGACATTGTACAACAACCGGAGAAAACTCATCCGGGTACTCCGCTATACTGTGGAACAGGGAATGGTCCGTGTGACGGATGGAACAGATGATGTGTTTATGGATGATGCCGGGGGCGAGGTCTTATATGAAAATACAGGGGCATCCAAATATTTTATGAGAAATTTTTCCCGGGATATCATGGAGTATACAAAACCGGAAGATTTCCGGGAAAGTGAATGGTTTGAAGTGGACGAGGACCGCGGATTAGCCAGAAGGCACAGAGTATATAAGAGACTGTTGTTTGCACCGGCAGTGTACAGGGAAGATGGATCCGGGGAGGATTTCGAGTATTTAAAATATTACGGATACAGGCTTTCTGAAGAATTAGAACAGCTTTTTGAATGTCATGTACAGATTCATCGGGGAAGTGCATTTCTTTTATCCGGACAGGACTGCCGGATGGGAGCTGCTTTTCCGGAGAACAATTCCCTGGCAGATATTTTAATGCTTGCCTTTGGAAAGATCAGAGAAAAAATAGAAGGTAAGGTGTGGAAAATAACGCCGGAAGAAATGAGTCTTGTTGATAAGATTGAGTTTGAATCTCTGATCCTGGATGTGAAAAAGGAATATGGATCTGGTTTTGCGAAACTTTACCGGGATATGCCGGAAGGGGAGTTTATAAAAAACGTAACAGATGAAATGGAACGCTGGATGTTTATAAAAAAAGTGGATGATATGCATCAGATAAAAATCTGTCCGCTTGTCGGAAAAATACAGGGAAGTTATCCGCAGGATTACACAGGAGGAAATGAAAATGAACAGTAGATGGCAGGCAAATAAAATTGGGCTGATCAATTTCTGGTATTATGATGAACAGGAATTTCCTTTTGTAAAGGGGCGGATGCTTCTCCGTGGTTCAAACGGTTCCGGAAAATCGGTAACGATGCAGAGTGTTGTGCCGTTACTATTAGACGGAAATATGAGTCCGGAGAGACTTGATCCGTTTGGTTCAAGGGATCGTAAAATGAGCAGTTATCTTCTCGAGGAAAATGATGGAAGGGAAGAGAGAACTGGTTATCTTTATCTTGAGTTCAAAAGAAAAGACAGTGAAACATATCTGACGATCGGAATGGGAATCCGCGCAAAGCGAAATAAACCGCTCGATAAATGGTATTTCAGTCTGACAGATGGAAGACGCATCGGCAAAGACTTTTTCTTGTACAAAGATATGGGTGAGAAAGTGACCCTTTCCAAAAAAGAACTGGAAAACAGGGTGGCAGAAGGCGGAAGAGTATTTGATCGTCAGGCAGATTACATGGATTATGTCAACAGACAGATATTTGGATTTGAGACTGCAGATGAATATAAGGAAATGGTAGATCTGCTGATCCAGCTTCGAACCCCAAAGCTGTCAAAGGATTTCAAACCGTCTGTGATCAATGATATATTGAGTGATTCTCTCCAGCCGCTTTCGGATGAGGATCTGCGTCCGATGTCAGAAGCCATTGAAAATATGGACATGATGAATATGAATTTAAAGGGGCGCAGGGAGGCGAGAGGGGCTGCTGAAAAGATCAATGCGGTTTTCCAGAAATATAATAAACTTCTGCTCTGTGAAAAAGCGGACAGATATGAACGTACAAAGCAGAGATTACAAAAAGCGGCAGCAGAACAAAAGGCATATGAGGATAAATATGCAGAATGTAACCGGAAGATTGAGGAACTTGAAACAGAGATTCTGCAGATGAATCAGAAGAAGGAAACCTTAGAAAAAGAAAAGGAGTCCCTCAATAAAAGTGATGCAGTTGCACTAAAGGGCAGAGAGGCACAGCTCACCAAAGAACTTGAGGCTCATGATAAAATCCTTGCGGATAAAAAGTCATTTCTGGCTGCAAAGGAAGCGCAGTACAGAGATGTCACAAACCAGATCAAAGAGGAAGAAAACAGAAAGTATGAAAAAGAAAAAGAAGTAGAGACTCTGTTAGAAGATATGAGTGAGGAAGCAGACCAGATGGCATTCCAGGAATTTGCATTTATGAGTGAGGAACTGTGCGCTGATCTGGAAAATGATTATAAATTTGATCTTCACAGGCAGCAGTTTGAACATACACGTCAATATATCAATGATGGAGAAAAATTGCTCGCAGAACTTAAAAGTCTTGACCGGCAGAAGGATGAAATGATCCAGAAAAGGGAGAAGCAGATCCGGGAATTAGACGCACTCCAGCGAAAAATATCGGAATTTGAAAACATGCTGATCCAGGTAGAAAATGAGTGGAAAGAAGCACTTTATCAATGGAATGAAAACAATGTGGAACTGAAATTGGAAAAGGAACTATTGAGGGAGCTCAGTACATTCGCAGATACGTATGAGGAAAATTCTGACTACGCGGTGGTACGCCAGAAGGCTGCAGATCAATGGATTAAAAAGCAGTCTAAAATAGAAACGCAGATCAATTCCATTCTTCTGGAGCAGGAAACAGCAAAAACAGAACTCGATGAAGCAAAAACAGAGCTGAGTGAGTGGGAAAATCAGAAAGAACCACAGCCACAGAGATCAGAAGCTGTGATAAGAAACCGCCAGAGACTGGATGAAGCAGGGATTCCATATCAGGAATTTTATAAAGTGATAGAGTTTGGATCGGAGCTGGATGAAGATGCCTGTAACCATTTAGAAGAAGCCCTGCTAAAAATGGGAATACTCGATGCAATTGTGGTGGATGAGCAATACAGGGAACAGGTTCTTACACCGGTAAAAGGGTGCGAAGACCATTATCTTTTTGCAGGAAAAACGCAGGCAGAAAAGAGTCTGTTGGACGTACTGGAACTAAACGAGGAAGTCAATGATATTTTTTCAAACCAGAGACTGACAAAAATCCTTTCAAGTATCGCTTATGGCGGTGAGAATGATGTGTCAGTTTCTGAGGATGGTTCCTATCATATGGGTGTTCTGGCTGGAACAGTTACCGGGGAATATGAAGCAGGGTATCTGGGTAGTAAAGCGAGGGAAAGACACAGGCTTGCAAAAATAGAAGAATGTAAAAATCTGATATTGGTGTTAGAGGAAAAGATTGCAGGTTTAGAGAGAGAACGAAACAATTTATCAGAACGGAAGGACCGGCTGAAATCAGAATATGATGCGCTTCCGGGCGATACGGATCTGAGGGAGGCAATGAAGCTGCTCTTAGCGGAAGAACAAAAGTATGAATTGCTGCGGAGTGAAAATGAAAAGACGGGGGAGCAGCTGGCAGCCTTTCTGGAAGAAATAAAGGAAAAGAAAAAGGGTGCGATTGAGATCGCTGAAAAATTGTATCTCAACTGTACTTATGAGACGTTCCAGAGTGCAAAAAGTGCAGCGGAGGAATATGACAAAAATCTGGTAGAGTTAAAGTCGGCACATGAAATGATTTTAAGAAGCGCGGCATACTTAAGGGAGCGCAAAGTTCATTTAGAAGATTTAGATCTTGATATGGATCAGATCAGATATGACATAAGGGAGACCGAAAAGCAGATCAGTTCAAAACAGGAAGAAAGAACATCCATTCTGGAACAGCTTGCCCTGACAGATTATGAAGCGGTCAAGGACAGGTTAGATGCCTGCATTTCGTGGCTGAATGCATTTCCGAAAGAGTTTCAGAAACGTGTGACCGAAAAAACACAAAAGACGGATGAAGCAAAGCTGATCGAAGCGAACCGTATCAGCAATGCGGATACGATAAAGGTATATGAAAAGAAAGTGGAATTTTACCGGAAATGTTATGAACAGGAGCGGGGACTTTTTTATGTGGCTGTACCAGAAGAGATTACGGATGATGCAGGGCATATTTATGATTATCTGCTGACAGATATCAAAGATATGGAAAAAAACAGTATTATCGCTGACCTCAACAGGGTATATTTTGAAAACAGAGGTTTTCTGACCGATTATCAGCTTACGCAGAATGAATTATTTGCAGAATCGGATGAGAGTGAAAAAATAGATGATTATACCCCAAAGCGGCTTGATATCACAGCAAGATATCAGGGGACGAAGGTAACGTTTGCAAGTCTGCTGACACATCTTGATGAAGACATCAGTGAGCTTGAAAATCTGATCAAAGACGGAGACCGGGAATTATTCGAAGATATTCTGGCCAATACTGTGAGCCGCAAGATCCGGGGAAAGATCAATGCGTCGAATCTGTGGGTGCAGAAAATGAATACGCTGATGAATGGCATGGATACGTCAAGCGGTCTGAAACTGAGTCTCAGATGGAGGAGTAAGACAGCCGAAAAAGAGGATCAGCTTGACACCAGGGAACTGGTAGAACTGTTAAAGAAAGATTACCGTCTGATGAGTGAAGAAGAGGCGGCAAGACTTTCTGCACATTTCAGGTCAAAGGTCGACGAGGCGAGACGCAATGCGCGTGACAGTGCCGGAATGATCTCCTTTTATCAGATCATGAAAGAAACACTTGATTATAGAAAATGGTTTGAATTTCAGTTGTTCTCCCAAAAAAGCGGAGAGCGCCAGAAGGAACTGACCAATAGTGTATTTGGTACGTTCAGTGGAGGAGAAAAAGCAATGTCCATGTATGTACCGCTCTTTTCTGCTGTCGTTGCAAAATATCAGGGCGGCAGGGCGGATGCGCCGAGACTGATCTCGTTAGATGAGGCATTTGCCGGTGTCGACAACCGGAATATCAGAGACATGTTCCGCCTGATGACACAGTTTGAATTTGATTTTATTATCAATTCACAGGTATTGTGGGGAGACTGTGATACGCTGGATGCGCTGGCAATTTATCAGCTGATCCGCCCGGAAAACGCGAAATTTGTTACCGTAATGCCTTATTTATGGAACGGACACAGTAAAGAACTGTTAGATGATGAAGAAAAAGTAGAACAAAGAGGGATAGAGATTGAACAATTTGACAGGGCATGAAAAGTTAAAACGTGACTGCGTGGCATATTTCAGGCAAAATGAGATCTGGCAGCGCATCTTTACAGGTTTTCGTGAGAAATACAGTTCCTACGGCAGATTTTCGGGTAAAGTGACTGTAAAGAATATATCTGGGGACGGACTTGACACGTTAGAAGGATTCTTCTGCCAGAATTTTCATGGCAAAAAAAGTATTACGGTTTCTGCTGAAAAATTCCGAAAAGCACTTTCCTGCAGCAAATATGGGACGGTCACACCGGAAGAAGTGCTGGCAGAGTATTTTGGAAAAGCGCTGATTGGAAAGGCAGAGGAAAAGGCATTTAAAGAAAATCAGATACGGGAGATAAAAAAGGAGTTCCTTGAAAATTTCAAAGGGACTCCTGCCTTTTTGGAGTTTGATACATTCGAAAATATTTTAAAAAGCAGCGACAAAGAGAACTTAAAAGAGTGGAAACGCCTTCTCTGGCTGTGTGCGAACCTATATAACGCTTTGCCGTACCGCACACAAAAGAGCGTGTACCTCGCGGTATTTGCCGCTGCTGTAACCGGAAATCCGCATGCATTTGACCAGGGCACGGCAGAGGGAAAGATCCTTTATCAGGTCATACAAATGGATTTAGGACAGAGGGGCATACAGGTGGAAACTTTAGAAATGTTTCCTGCATATAAGAGACAGAAAAGCTATCTTCTTGCCGGGATATTAATCGATGATATTTCCAATTATGCATTGCTTTATAACGTGCATGCGATCAAAAAGAACGGAGAATTGCACAGAGGGATGGACGGATTCTGTCAGGAAAAAAATATGGTGCAGGTGCCGCTTACAGTACTTTCTGAATGGGAGCGTATCGAGTGTGTGGATCATGAGATCTTTATCGTGGAAAACCCGTCTGTTTTTGCCCTGATCTGTGGAGAAAAGTCGTGCATGTGCATGAATGGGCAGCCAAGACTGGCAGGGCTTTTGGTGTTAGAACTGCTAGCAAAGTCAGGAACTAAGGTATATTATTCCGGCGATCTCGATCCGGAGGGGATACTGATCGCACAAAAATTATCGCAGTACTATCGGGGAACATTCTGCTATTGGCATATGACGCCTTTCGATTATGAGCAGTGCAGATCGAAAGAAATAATTTCTGAAAAGAGAAAGAAAATGCTGCAAAAGATTACAGATAAAAGGCTGCTCCCTGTCGTGGATGCGGTAACAAAATATGGGGTGGCGGGCTATCAGGAAAGTATCGGATTGAATCAGATTTCCATTTGAAAAACTGGTTGATCAGGGTCACCGTCAATCAATGCAAAATGTTATTCCGGTCTCCCTGGCGCAAGGTCAAGGATATCGGGGAATATGCGGAAAAAGAAATTTTCCGCAAGCACCATTTGAAAGGTATGCTGACGATGGAATGATTCATTGCCGGACGAGGGAAGAAGAACTTAGCAAGTTTGATTTTCTTGCCAGAGAGAAGGCAAAACGCTATAATATTCATATAAATGATATGAAGGGCGGAGGACAGCATGAAAGAGGGTAAATCACAGAAAAATTTTAAAATCAGCATACGTGCAAAAATTTTGACCGGAATGATAGCATGTGTTTTGATTGTGACGAATCTGATCGGCTGGTTTTTTATCGTACAGGCGAAAGATACATTGTTAGAACAGTGTAAGAAAAATGCCAGAAATTCAGCTAAAATTGCCGCGGAAAGAATCGATGGTGATATTTTAGGATAAATTAAAGCCGGAGATGAGAAAACAGAAAATTATAAAGAAATATTATCGCAGCTGCAGGATTTCTTGTGTGGAGATGATATCAAATACATATATACAATGCGGATGAATGGTGACAGGCTGGAATTTATTGTTGATGCTGATACCGAAGAAGGGGCTGCGATTGGCGAAGAATATGAGATTTATGATGAAATAGCAGAGGCATTTGACGGGAATGCCACAGTTGATAGTGAAATGACATCCGATGAGTGGGGAGATTTTTATAGTGCATTTGCTCCGGTTTACAATAGTTCCGGTGAAATTGCAGGAATTGTAGGAGTGGATTGTTCTGCAACTGATATCAGACTTCAGGAAAACATATTTATAAAAGAATTTGTAATCATTGAACTTGCAGGATTGGTGATAGCAGCAGCACTTTCGCTTATTATCAGTGGTGTTTTGTCAAGAAATGTAAGTGTGATAGCGGAGAAAATGAGTGAGCTTGCAAAGAAAGAGGGGGATCTTACACAAAAGATAAATGTAAGATCGACAGATGAGGTTGGAAATATTGCAGACAGTTTAAATATCTTTCTGGAGAACTTGCGTGAGATCATTCAAAATATCAGTGCAAGTGAAAAGAAACTTTTAAGTAATTCAGAGCATGTAAATAATATTGTAACTTCGTCTGCAAATGAAGTGTCGAAAGTAAATGCTACCATGAACGCTATGGAAGGCAGGGTTCTTGAAATGAGCGACATGGTGCATAAGATCGCTGAAAATGCACAGAGCAATAAGGAGATGATGTCATCCGTCATACATGAGACAAAATCGCAGGCAGAGTACATTGGTGAGGTTGGACAAAAAGCGGAAAAGTTAGAAGAAGATGCCGTATCTGCCAGAGAATGTATGCAGAATACGATTGTGAGAATTGGAAAGACGCTTGAAGATAAAATTGAAGAATCGAAGGAAGTAGAGCGGATACAACAGCTTACAAACCAGATTCTGAATGTTGCAGACCAGACAAACCTTCTTGCGCTGAATGCAAGCATTGAGGCCGCAAGAGCGGGAGAAAGTGGCAAAGGGTTTGCAGTTGTGGCAAACGAGATATCCAGTCTTGCAGAGGAATCATCAAAGACTGCAGGGGAAATTCAGAAAATTAATACGTTTATCGTGGATATCATAAACTGGCGGAAGCTTCTTTTGAATTGCTAAACTATGTGAAAACAAATGTTATTTCAGATTATGATGTTCACGTACATACAGGCGAGGAATATGCAAGCGATGCACATAATTTTAAAGATCAGATGGAGAAGTTTGGGGGCTGTATAGATGAACTGCAGCAGAGTATGGAACGTATTCATTATTATGTAAATGGCATTATGGATGGGTTTGATAAACAGAAGGAAGAAGTAGTGAAAAATTCCGGATATATGACAAAGATCGATGAAGAGTTTAAGAAAATTGTGGATGCGGTTTTGGACAATAAAGAAATTGTGGATGAACTTGAAACGATCATCAGTCAGTTTAAAATTTAAAATAGGTAATCATGTAAAAAGGTAAAAGGATATCATCATGAATCACACATTATTACAACAGATCACCAAAAAAGACGCAAAAGCATTTACCCACAGCGGTAAGTTTCACGCGGATGACGTTTTTTCCTCAGCGTTGCTGCTCTACTTAAATCCGGAAATCACGATCACGCGTGGCAGCAAAGTTCCCGAAGGCTATGACGGGATCGTATTTGATATCGGACGCGGAGAGTATGACCATCATCAGAAAGACAGCAGGATCCGTGAAAACGGAGTGCCGTATGCGGCATTTGGACTGCTCTGGGAGCGGCTTGGAGCCGGAATCTTAGGAGAGGAACTCGCGCAGACGTTTGATGAGGCATTTGTTCAGCCGCTGGATAACAATGACAATACCGGGGAGAAAAATGAACTCGCAACACTGATCGGAAATTTCAATCCGACCTGGGATGCAGCGGGCAGCAGTGATGACGCATTTTTCCGGGCAGTCGGTGTAGCCGGAATGATTTTGGAAAATAAATTTGAACGCTATCTTGGAAATGAGCGGGCAGATAAACGGATCGAGGAAGTTTTAGAGGCACAGCAGAAGGCACTTGAGGCAGGAGAAAAACCGGAAGATGAGGCGAAAATACTGGTTCTGCCGGAATTTATCCCGTGTCAGAAAAGGCTCTCAGAAACCGATATCGCATTTGTGGTTTTCCCATCCAACCGCGGCGGTTACTGTATCCAGCCACAGAAAAGAGAATACTCCATGAATTACAAGTGCAGCTTCCCGGAAAAATGGCTTGGATTAGAAAATGAGGAGCTGGTGCAGGCAACAGGACTTTTCAGTGCAGGCTTCTGCCACAAGGGAGGTTTTCTGATGACGGCTGGCACATTAGAAGATGCCGTGGCGGCATGTAAGATCAGTTTGTCCTGCTTTAAGGAGGAGCCGGTGATCGTAAATTTTGGCGGTGGAAAAGAAGCGGATGAACTCTTACAGCAGCTGCCAGGAATGGAGCATGCGCGCATTTCACACTGCGCGCTGCCGGATGTCCCGGAACTTGAGGTGCAGGGAATTTACGGAGAAGTTATCATGGAAAAGCAACAGTGGAAGAGCCGGATCAAAGACCAGGTGAAACAGATTTTAAAGGAAAAACCGGAAGCTGTTTATGTGGAAGGCGATGTTTTTTTGACCTATCCGGTTGTGCATCAGCTTCGTAAAAAACATATTCCGGTCTTAACACGGGTGGAACGGGATGGAGAGCATTATATCGTGCGCATCCCGTCCGGGTCGTAAATCATTCACGATAATAAAATTTTTACATGTTTTCTGAAGATGGGGCAGTCTGCTTTCACCAGCAGGCTGCTCCATTACGTTCTAGATCCCCCTTTTGATAACCAAACAAAATTTATTGACGAAGCCCCAAAAAGGCAGTAAGATACGCAATGTAAAATATTCAATACAAATTTATGCATAACAAGATACGCATAATAAAATACAGATAGTAAGAAATCAGGAAAGGAGTCCTCTCATTGAAAAATAATAAATATGAAATCGATATGTGTAACGGCACTATCATGGATAAATTAATTTCCTTTGCATTCCCTCTGATGCTTTCGGGAATTTTACAATTAATGTTTAATGCAGTCGACATCATCGTCGTGGGACGATTCAGCGGCAGTCAGGCGCTTGCAGCGGTCGGTTCGACAACGGCACTGATCAATGTATTTGTGAATTTGTTTATCGGAATTTCACTTGGAGCGAATGTGCTTGCGGCAAGATTTTATGCCGCAGGACGGGAGGAAGAAATGTCACAGACCGTACATACTGCGATCACGTTAGCACTGATCAGCGGTGTTGCAATGGCATTTGTTGGTGTGCTGTTTGCGAAGGGAGCACTGGAACTGATGGGTACACCGGATGACGTGATCGGTCAGTCAACCTTATATATGCGGATCTATTTTATGGGGATGCCATTTTTTATGCTCTATAATTACGGTGCAGCGATACTCCGTGCCGTCGGGGACACCAAAAGACCGCTTTTCTTCCTTATCATTTCAGGCTGTATCAATGCGGGATTAAACCTGATCCTGGTGATTGGATTCCATCTGGATGTTGCCGGGGTTGCAATCGCAACAATCATTTCCCAGTGTGTGTCCTGTATCCTTGTTTTGCGCTGCCTTTGCAGGACGCAGGGCAGTTACCAGCTTCATTTTTCAAAGCTGTCCATCAATGGTGCTTATCTGAAACAGATTTTTCAGGTTGGGATTCCGGCAGGAATTCAGAGTACAGTGATCAACTTTTCGAACGCACTGTTACAGTCGTCCGTCAACTCTTTTGGTGCGACGGCGATGGCGGGGTATACGGCAGCCAATAACCTGCTTGGCTTTTTGTATGTTTCAGTCAATTCCATCACACAGGCCTGCATGAGTTTTGCGAGTCAGAATTTTAGTGTGGGAAAATATAAGAGAATGGACCGAGTTCTTATGGATTGTCTGATTTTGTCTGTGAGTGTTGCTGCTGTGCTTGGATGCAGCGCATATTTCTTTGGGGCACAGATACTGACGATCTATACCAAAGAACCGGATGTGATTGCATGTGGATTGGAAATACTTTCCATCACAACCGTGCCGTATTTCCTGTGCGGCATCATGGATCTTTTCCCAGGCGCACTGCGTGGTATGGGGTATTCCTCTGTTCCCATGATATTGTCTGTAATCGGCACGGTCGGGATGCGTATTTTATGGATCTTTGTATTTTTCCCGCTTCACAGATCCCTGTATTTTCTGTTTATCTCGTATCCGGCGTCCTGGCTGGCTACGATCATAATGCAGGTGATCTGCTATTATTTTGTGCGGAAAAAATGCTTATCGGCTGTGAAGAATCCAGATTTGGAAAAAATACGTCAGTGACAGGTGTAATCTGAAATCATAGATAAGATTTGGAAAAGAAAAAATCTCATGCTATAATGTGTTAGGCAATGAGCAGAAAATTCGTTTATTACCCGGAGATAAAGTACAGAAAGGCAAAAAGATGAAATTATACATAATCAGGCACGGTGAAACATCGTGGAACAAACAGAAAAAACTGCAGGGACAGCGCGATATCATGTTAAATGATGCGGGCATCCGTCTTGCAGAATTAACCGGTGAAGGCATGAAAGACATAGATTTTGATCTTGTCATTTCAAGTCCCCTGATCCGCGCAAAACAGACGGCAGAGCTTGTGATGGCGGGAAGACATCTTCCTATGATTACAGACAGACGTATCATAGAACTTTCTTTTGGCGACTGGGAGGGAGAATGTGTGAGAGACAGCAAAGTCCTTCCACCGGATTTTATTGATAAGTTTTACAATGATCCGTATCACTGCATGAGGGCTCCGGGCGGGGAAAGTTTTCAGGATGTTTTAAAACGGACCGAAGATTTTTATCAGTCGCTGGTACAGAACAAGGCATATGAAAATGCTACGATCTTCATATCGACACACGGGGCAGCCGGACGCTGTCTTCTGGCAAATTTTTATGATGATAAAGAAGATATCTGGCGCGGGGGAATCCCGAAAAACTGTTCTGTCTGCATTGTTGAGGTGAAGGATGGTGTCGGAACGGTGTTAGAAAAAGACAAAATTTTTTATGACGAGGCAGAATAGACAAAACACTTGAGAGGAGATAATAAAAATGGCATGTACTACAATACTTGTTGGGAAAAAAGCATCTTATGACGGTTCTACGATGATCGCAAGAAATGATGATTCCGGTTCCGGACATTTTACACCGAAAAAGTTTGTTGTTATTCATCCGGAGGAGCAGCCGAAAACATATAAATCTGTTATTTCCCATGTGACAATCGAACTTCCGGATGATCCGATGCGCTATACGGCGGTGCCAAATGCCGTGGAGGGAGAAGGAATCTGGGCAGCGGCAGGTGTCAATGAGGCAAATGTTGCGATGACAGCAACGGAGACGATCACATCAAATCCGCGTGTGCTTGGAGCAGATCCGTTAGTTAAACTTCAGCCGGCGGAAGATGGAAAAGAAGAAGTACCTGGCGGGATCGGCGAGGAGGATATCGTATGTATCGTTCTGCCGTATATCCGCAGTGCAAGAGAGGGTGTGAAACGCCTTGGTTCTCTGTTAGAACAGTACGGCACCTATGAGATGAACGGAATCGCTTTTCAGGATCAGGATGAGATCTGGTGGCTTGAGACGATCGGCGGACATCACTGGATTGCAAGAAGGGTGCCGGATGATGTATATGTTGTCATGCCAAACCAGCTTGGCATTGACCACTTTGATCTTGAGGATGCGCTATCTGATCAGAAAGAATACATGTGTTCTTCAGATCTGAAAGAATTTATTGAGAAAAATCATCTGAATCTCTCAATGGACGGCAGCTTAAATCCGAGAGATGCGTTTGGCAGCCATGATGACGCAGACCATGTATACAATACGCCGAGAGCGTGGTATATGGAGCGCTGCTTAAATCCGCACACGAAAGTCTGGGATGGAGAACATGCAGACTATACCCCGCAGTCCGACGACATTCCGTGGTGTATGGTACCGGAAAAGAAGATCACGGTGGAGGATGTAAAATATGTGCTGTCCTCCCACTTCCAGGGGACGCCGTACGATCCGTATGCGGCATACGGGGAGAAAAATATGCGCGGTGCATACCGCTCGATCGGAATCAACCGCAATGACTTTTTGGCTGTGATCCAGATGCGTCCGGGAATGGAATGTGACTGTAATGTGATCGAGTGGATCGCATTTGCATCCAATGCGTTTAATGTACTGGTTCCGTTTTATGCGGATATCGATGAGACACCGGACTATCTCTGCAACACCACAGGTGAGGTTTCCACGGACAATTTTTACTGGTCAGGCAGGATGATCGCGGCGATGGCAGACGCCTCTTACCGCAGTTCGGTATTCCATATTGAAAGATATAAGGAACATGTGTTAGCGAAAGGTCATGAGCTGATTAATCGTTATGATGCACTTCTTTCCCAAGCGACGGATGCAGCAAAAAGAAAAGAGATCCGGCATGAGGCAAACCGTGCGGTTGCCGGAATGTTAAAGAAAGAAACCACAGATACACTCGATAAGGTACTGTTTGAACTGAGCGGTCAGATGAAAAATGCATATGCGAGATCAGATGCATAACATGCAGATAAAAGTTAATCGAAAAGGAGGGGGCATAGATTGATAAAAAGTCGGTATATTTTTCTTGGACTGGCAATGATCTTAATGCTGGCAGGATGCGGCGCAAACCGGAAAACAATCCGGTTTGGAGCTGCGGGAATCGGCGGAATGTACGATTCCTTTGCCAATGCATATGTCAGTCTTGCAAATAAAGAGGATTTTTCGTATAAACTTGAAACAAGGAATACTGCCGGATCTGCAGCAAATGTCAGACTTCTTTCGGGCAAATATATTGAACTGGGGATTGCCCAGGCAGATCTGGTGGAGGAAGCCTATCATGGAACCGGGGAATTCCGGGACAAAGCATACCAGGGATATAAAGCGGTTGCAGCGCTTTATCCGGAGGCATGCCAGATCGTCGTGCGCACGGATTCAGAGATTGAGACATTGGATGATCTTCTTGGGAAAACGATCAGTATCGGGGCAGAGGAATCCGGGACAGAGCGGAACGCAAACCAGATTCTGCAGGCACAGGGCATCAGCGGAGATATGGTAAAGACTGTCAATTTGGATTACACGGAGGCGGCAGCGAAACTTGCAGATGGAGAGATCGATGCGTTCTTTTGTACAGCGGGAACACAGACTACGGTGATCGGGGAACTGGCAAAGGAATGCGGAATCCGGCTGTTGAGTATTGATGTAAAATGCCGGAACCGGTTAAAGGCGGCATATCCGTTTTATTCCGAATATACGATTCCGGCAGGCACTTATACCGGTCAGACAGAAGAGGTAAAAACACTGTCTGTACAGGCGGTGCTTCTGGCAGGTGACAGTTTATCGGAGAATACGGTAAAAGAGCTGACGGAACTTTTATTTTTACATGGAAAGGATATCCGCTATGCGGCCTCAATCGAATTAAAAGAGGACGAGCAGTCTGCGATTGGAGGTATTACAATCCCGTTTCATAAGGGTGCGGCGGCATATTATGCAGAGTGCGGTATCGAGGTGCCGACAGAGTAAATACCGGATTTGAAAAATAAGATCCGGTTTGGGAATTAGAATCGAAAGGATAAATATGGAAGTTCAGTTGGATATGTATCAGACATTGGCAGCTTCGGTGCTGGTGCTGATGCTGGGTAGTTATCTAAAACAACAGATACATGTACTGGAAAAATTCTGTATTCCGGCGCCGGTCGTCGGGGGACTGCTATTTGCAATCGTCACATGTATCTGTTACAGCAGTGGATTTATGGAGATCTCTTTTGATGATACCTTAAGGGAAGTGTGTATGGTATTCTTTTTTACATCAGTAGGATTTCAGGCAAATCTGAAGGTGTTAAAGAGTGGTGGAAAGTCGCTGGCGATATTTTTAGGGTTGGTCATTCTCCTGATCGTTTTACAGAATCTGCTTGCAATCGGAACATCCCATCTGCTTGGCATTGATGCGCTGATCGGTATGTGTACCGGTTCGATCCCGATGGTGGGCGGACACGGAACTGCGGGCGCGTTTGGCCCGGTTCTGGAGGATCTGAATGTGGAAGGTGCAACGACGATCTGTACCGCGGCGGCAACATTTGGACTGATCGCGGGAAGTCTGGTTGGCGGACCGCTTGGCAGGAAACTGATCGAAAAGAAAAATCTGCTCGATACGGTTGTGCCGGAAGATGACAGTCTTCTGGTGGAAGATGAAAAGAAACATGAGCGTCATACGAATATGTATGCATCTGCAGTGTTTCAGCTGATTCTGGCAATCGGACTGGGCACCGTTTTTTCCTGGCTTCTGACGAAAACAGGAATGACGTTCCCAATCTATATCGGCGCAATGATCGCAGCGGCACTGTTTCGTAATATCGGAGAGTATTCCGGCAAGTTTGTGATCCATATGGGAGAGATCAATGATATCGGTGGTATTTCGCTGTCATTGTTCCTTGGAATGGCAATGATCACGTTAAAACTGTGGCAGCTTGCGTCGCTTGCACTGCCGCTTATCATACTGTTGGCAGTACAGGCAGTTTTGATCTGTGTATTTGCAAGGTTTGTGGTATTTTATGTGATGGGAAAAGATTATGACGCAGCGGTGCTTGCAGCCGGAACCTGTGGATTTGGAATGGGCGCGACACCGAACGCCATGGCAAACATGCAGGTGCTGTGTGAAAAATATGCTCCGTCCGTAAAGGCGTATCTGATCATTCCTCTGATCGGAAGTCTGTTTGCAGATTTTATCAACAGTCTGGTTATTACATTTTTCATCAATATATTATAATAGAAGAAACGGAGTAAGTATGTTTAAATTCAGAAAGAAACGAGAGAAAGGTCACGAATACAATCTGACTTATGATAATCTTGCGGTTCCGGAGATCCATACACATGAACCGGAGGATGCGGCAGATGAAGATGAAAAAAAGCCGGGAATTACTTATGACAGTGTGGCGATCCCGGAGATCCATATCGGAAAACGATAGAAAGGTAATTGAAATATATGGCAGTAAATAAAAATGGAATTGTAGTAATTGGTGCAGTATTTGTGGATATCAAGGGGTTTCCGGAAGATATTTATATCCCGGATGGGAGAAATGCGGGAAGAATCGAATATATCCATGGAGGTGTCAGCCGTAACGTTGTAGAAGATATCGCGAATATCGAACTGCGCCCTACATTTTTGGGAATTGTGGATGATTCGGCACTTGGAAGTGATGTCATTCACAAACTGCAGAATCATAAAGTAAATACAGAATACATGTTAACGATTCCAAATGGAATGGGAACCTGGCTTGCCGTATTTGACCATCGTGGAGATGTTGCCGGTTCAATTTCACAGAGACCGAATCTGATGCCGATTCTTGATGTGTTGGAAGAATCCGGGGATGAGATTTTTGAAAATGCTGATTCTGTCGTGATCGAAGTGGATATGGATAAAGAGATCGTAAAAAAAGTGGTAAGTCTGTGTGAAAAGTTTAAAAAACCGCTTTACGGGGTTGTCAGCAATATGAGTATTGCGGCAGAGAGAAGAGATTTCCTGCGGAAATTTGACTGTTTTATCTGTAACCAGTTAGAGGCAGGGATGTTCTTTTCGGATGATTACAGCGAAAAGAAACCGGAAGCACTCGCAGAAATTCTTGCAGGCTGTGTAAAACGTGCCAATATTCCGTCCATGGTTGTGACGATGGGAGGCAAAGGTGCGGTCTATGCAGACCGGGAAGGCACATACGGCATCTGCCCGGCAAAAAAAGTACAGGTAAAAGATACGACAGGAGCAGGCGATGCGTTTTGCGCAGGTGTGGCAAGTGGTCTGACATACGGAAAAACCTTAGAGGAAGCGGTGGAGATTGGAACACGTCTGGCGGCGTCCGTGATCACGTCATCCGAGAATGTCTGTCCGCGTTTCCTTCCGGCGGAACTTGGAATTGACGCATAAACCTGGAAAAATCCGCTATATTAAGAATATAAATGTGAAAAGGACGTGTTTCCGAGAATATCGGACATATCTATTTTAATGCCATCAAATCTATGCTAAACTCATGGGCAGAAAGTCACGGTTTGAATAAGTACCGGAGCATTACGAAAGATGAGGAGCAGAGTGATGGAGATGGAAAGTGTATTTTTAGACAATCTTCCGGACACAGCCAATATGATCTTAAATATTCTGTGGGACAAAAATGAAGAGATGTGTACTGCTGAGTTAACGGAAGCAGTGAATGAAGTGTATAACAGACGCTGGGAAAAAGGTCTGATACAGGAATTTATCAATCTGCTGATCCGGATGGACTATGTGGAGAAGAAAAGGCATGGATTTCGTGTATATTACACTGCATTAGGTTCAGATTATGAATTATAAAAATATTCTGAAAATTTAAAAGAAATCATAAAATAACAAAAAAACAGATGGATAATACTTGACTTTGCTGATTTATAGTGCTATAACGTAACCGAAGCAAGGAAATAAAGTAAAAGGATGAAAGATGATATGCAGAAAGGAAGCGTATAGTATGTCAGATAAGAATCCAAAACATCCATTAAAAAAGAAAAAGGCAGCAGCCAAGATCAATATTGCAGATCATGCCGCAGTAGAAGAGGCAAGAGAAGCGCATAAGTCAAAGAAACATGTATATTGATCACAGGTTACAAAGTAGATGAGAGATGCCCGGAGTCGCAAGACCCCGGGTATTTTTTGATTTATGGGAAATTAAAGGTTTCTTTCTTTACAAATTAAAAAAGATATATTACGATAATTCCCGGTAGAAAGGATGAGGTTTATGAAAGAATTACTTTATGGCATTGTGGAACTGCTCGCGAAGATACATAGTTATCTGCTCCGGTTCAATGATGCATACGAATACAATTTCAGTGATAAGGAATTGCATTTTTTAGTCATTGGAATTTTGGGAATGATGTTTATTTTTGTGGTGTATCCTGTTTTTAAATGGCTCGCAAAACACGATCATGTGATGGTGATCGCATGGATTTATGTTTTTACACTGATCATCGTGATCACATTTGCGATTGAGATCGGACAGAAGGTGACGAATACCGGCAATATGGAATTTGCAGATATCGTATTTGGAGTAGTCGGGTTTATCGTGATGTTTTTTATTTTTGCGGTCATCCGGGAGATTTATAAAGGAATCGTAAGTCTGATCCGGGATGTGGCGCATCAGGATCAAAACCGCAGCAAAAAGAGACATCAGAGAGTGTATGACGAATATGAAGAAGATGTCATGGATGAGGATGACGAAGAATAACTACGGAGAGACATCCGTGTGAAGAATAAGATTTTTCACATGCAGGAATGGAGAGTTTTATGCGACAGATTTTAAAAAGAATTGTGGAAACATTGGTTGTGATATTTGGAAACTGCATTTATGCATTTGGAATTGCAATGTTTATTCTGCCAAGCGGGCTGATCACCGGTGGAACGACCGGTATCGCACTGTTTGTCAATGATGTTTTCCACACGCCGGTCACCGTGTTTGTATTTGTATTTAATACCATTATGTTTCTGATCGGATTTTTTGCATTCGGGTGGAAGTTTGCGGCAAATACGATTGTCAGCACATTCAGCTACCCGATTGCACTCGAACTGATCACAAGGCTGCTTGGGGGTTACCGGATTACCGATGACCTGATCTTGTGTACTGTTTTTGGCGGTATTTGTATCGGGGCAGCGATCGGACTTGTCATCCGGATGGGGGCTTCCACGGGCGGCATGGATATTCCGCCGCTGATCTTAAATAAGTATTTTAAGATTCCGGTGTCAAGTTCCATCTATGTATTTGATATGCTGATCTTACTCCTTCAGGTATTTCACAGCACAGGTGAACAGGTACTCTATGGCATTCTGCTTGTGATCGTATACAGCGCAGTGCTGGATAAATGTCTGATGCTTGGAACTACGAAAATGCAGATCAAGGTCGTCAGCAGCCATATTGATGAGATCCGCACAGCGGTATTAAAAGATATTGACCGCGGTGTGACACTGTTAAACAGCGAGACAGGGTTCTTAAGAAATAACACGATGATGCTTCTGACCGTGGTATCCATGCGTGAGCTTGCCAAAACGGAAAAACTGATTCATGAAGTAGACCCGGATGCCTTTGTGATTATCAATAAAGTCAGTGAAGTGTCGGGAAGAGGTTTTTCGAGCAAGAAGAGATATTTAAAACAGACCGGGGATGTGGAAGGGTAAAGGGAGGATCAGATGACACTGCAGCAGTTAAAATATGCATTGACGATCGCGGACTGCGGATCGATGAATGAGGCGGCAAAGACACTATTTCTTTCCCAGCCGAGTCTCTCAGAGACGATCCGGGAACTTGAAACGGAGATCGGGTTTGAGCTGTTTGTGCGTTCTAACCGGGGAATCCTGGTGACACCGGAGGGGGAAGAGTTTTTAGGATATGCAAGACAGGTCACGGAGCAGTTTACACTGCTCACTTCCCGCTATATCGACAAGCAGGTCAAAGAAAAGTTCAGCGTATCCATGCAGCACTATACATTTGCAGTCAAGGCATTTGTGGAGACGGTAAAACAGGCTGGAATGGAACAGTATGAATTTGCAGTCCATGAGACGACCACTTATGATGTACTTGAAAATGTAAAAAATTTCCGGAGTGAGATCGGGGTTTTATATCTGAATGATTTCAATGAGAAAGTCATGAATAAGATCATCAGAGAACACGGATTGGAATTTATTGAACTGTTTTCCTGCGACACCTATGTCTATCTCTGGTCCGGGCATCCGCTGGCAAAACAGGAAGTGATCTCGATGGAAGAACTCGATGCGTATCCATGTCTTTCTTTTGATCAGGGCGAACACCATTCGCTTTATCTGGCGGAGGAAATGAAGAGTACTTATGATTATAAAAGACTCATCAAGGCAAATGACCGTGCCACGCTTCTGAATCTGATGATTGGATTAAATGCCTATACGCTCTGTTCCGGAATTATCTGTGAGGAACTAAACGGCAGTGACTATATGGCAATCCCGTTAAAGGAAACGGAGAAAATGCGCATTGGCTATGTGAAGCGGAAAGGGGCAAAAGTCAGCCATATCGGGGAGATCTATATCGAAGAATTAAAAAAATACAGGGAAAATGTGATGTAATCAGTTATAGGTGAAACCTATAACCAACTCAAGGTTTCCAATATTAACACTTTCTGTAACTACCTGTTATAATAAGGACTATCAAATCAAGACAGAGCAGTAGGAGAAAGGAGAGATCAGATATGCGTACAGAAATTAAGACCTATACAACAGCAGACAAAATGATGATGACAGGATCCATGTGCGGCATGATGTGTATGTGCTGTATGGGACGATTTCGTGTGCGGAAAGATATCTGATTTTATGCGTTGATAGAAAATGTAAAACAGATGTTTCCGCGAGGGAGCATCTGTTTTTTTGCCTTAAAATAAAATTTGTGTTAATATGGAGCGCGGAGTGCAGACAGGTGCTCACATAGGGCAGGAAGAAAGGAGAACATGTATGGCAGCAATTGAGGTCAGACATCTCTATAAAAGGTTTGAACAAAAGGGAGTGACCGTTGAGGCATTAAGTGATATCAATCTGACGGTGGAGCAGGGCGATATCTACGGAATCATCGGTATGTCGGGAGCTGGAAAAAGTACACTGGTACGATGCTTAAATTTCTTAGAGAAACCGACAGAAGGTCAGGTGCTGATCGAGGGTCAGGAATTAGGAGCATTGACAGAGAAGGAATTAAGAGGGCAGCGCAGCGATATTGCGATGATTTTTCAGAATTTTAATCTTCTGATGCAAAAGAGTGTACTTGACAATGTATGTTTCCCGATGCAGATTCAGGAAAAGAAAAAGAAAGAGGCGAGAGAAAGAGCGAGAGAACTGTTAAAAACGGTTGGCCTTTCTGAAAAAGAAAAGGCATATCCGGCACAGCTTTCCGGAGGACAGAGACAGAGAGTTGCGATCGCAAGAGCACTTGCTTCCGATCCGAAGATTTTACTTTGCGATGAGGCGACCAGCGCATTAGATCCACAGACAACCGCTTCGATCCTATCGCTGCTAAAAGAGATCAATGAAAAACTTGGCATCACGATCGTGATCATCACACATCAGATGTCAGTGATCCGTGAGATCTGCAGCCATGTGGCGATCATTGAACATGGTGTGTTAGTGGAAGACGGACTTGTGGAGGATATCTTTTCCCATCCGAAATCCAAAGCTGCAAAGGAACTGATCTTAAGGGATCAGCCGGGGAATAACAATGCACCATTGGCAAATGCAGTTCAGGAGCGCATGCAGGGAGATAAAAAGATCCGAATCGTCTTTTCTGAAAATTCCGCATTTGAGCCGGTCATTGCAAACATGATCTTACAGTTTAAAACACCGGTCAATATTTTAAGGGCAGACACCAAGAATGTCGGCGGTGTAGCCAAGGGAGAAATGATTTTAGGACTTCCGGAGGATAGACATTTACAGGTGGATATTGAGGAATATTTAAAAGAAAAAGGACTCGCAGTTGAGGAGGTGACCGAAGATGTGGAATGAGCAGATTATCATGATGCTGTTAGAGGGCATCAAGGACACACTTTATATGACATTGACATCGACACTGATCGGTTATGTGATCGGACTTCCGATGGGAATTCTTTTAACGGTCACTGACAAAGATGGAATTCATCCGAACGCAGCAGTTTACAAGGTATTAGACGTGATCGCGAACCTGATCCGAAGTGTACCGTTTTTGATTTTACTGATCGTGCTGATTCCGTTTACAAGATTTCTGATCGGAAGAAGCTATGGACCGACAGCGACGATCGTTCCGCTTGTCATAGCAGCAGCACCATATATTGCACGAATGGTGGAATCTTCTTTAAAGGAAGTGGACGCAGGTGTCATTGAGGCAGCGCGTTCCATGGGAGCATCCAATTTTACCATTGTAACAAAAGTCATGTTAGTGGAAGCGCGTACATCCCTGATCGTAGGGGCAACCATTTCACTTGGAACAATTTTAGGATATTCCGCAATGGCAGGAACCGTCGGCGGCGGTGGACTTGGAGATATCGCAATCCGCTATGGTTATACCAGATGGCAGACCGATATCATGATCGTAACGGTTATTTTACTGGTAATTTTATTCCAGATATTCCAGACGATCGGCATGAAGCTTGCGAGCAATTTAGACCGCAGAAAATAAACGTAAACAATGTTTTTTAACATTTGTATAAACAAGGAGTAAAATCCTCTGCTCACCAGAGGGTTCGCATTTTGCTCCGCAAAACAAGGAGTAAAATCCTCTGCTCCTGCAAAGGCAGTCGTATTTTGCTCCGCAAAACAAGGAGGATTCATATTATGAAAAAAAGAGTACTTACCACAATCTTAGCAGGCGTTTTAGCTGTATCTGCATTCACAGGATGCGGCAGCAGCAACACAGCAGGCAATGCAGCTGCAGATAATAACGCAGCAGCAGAAACAAACGATGCAGCAGAAACAAATGATGCAGCAGTTGCAGACACCACTGCAGCAGAAAGTGAAGCAGCCGAGAGCGTAGCTGACACACAGACAACAGAGGGCGGCACGATTACCGTAGCAGCTTCTGCAACACCACATGCAGAGATCTTAGAGGAAGCAAAGAAGATCCTTGCAGATCAGGGATGGGACTTAGAGATCACAATTTTTGATGATTACGTACTTCCAAACGAGGTAGTAGAGAGCGGCGAGTTCGACGCAAACTACTTCCAGCACATTCCTTACTTAGAGAACTTCAACGCAGAGAAAGGTACACACCTTGTCAATGCAGGCGGCATTCACTACGAGCCATTCGGAATTTATCCGGGAACAAAGAAAGATCTCTCTGAGTTAGCAGACGGCGATACGATCGCAGTACCAAACGATACCACAAACGAGGCAAGAGCATTATTACTGTTACAGGATAACGGCATCATCACTTTAAAAGACGGCGCCGGCTTAGAGGCAACTGTCAACGATATCGCTGAGAACCCGCACAACGTAAAGATCGAAGAGCTCGCAGCAGAACAGGTAGCAAGAGTGGCACCGGAAGTTGCATTCGTTGTATTAAACGGTAACTACGCATTACAGGCAGGTTACTCTGTAGCACAGGATTCCTTAGCATACGAGACATCTGATTCTGAGGCAGCAAAAACATATGTAAATGTCATCGCTGTAAAAGAAGGAAACGAGAACAACCCTGGCATCCAGGCACTTGTAAAAGTATTAAAATCTGATGACATCAAGAAATTCATCAACGATACTTATGATGGAGCAGTTATTCCGTTTGAGGACTAATTGAGACAGAAAGTTTTTAGGCTTTATAGATAAGTCGATGGAAAACATAGCAGAATGATAGATACCGGATAAAGAACGCAGAAAGTTTTGGAACTGCGTCTTTATCCGGTATTTTTTTGTGGTAGTGGTTTATAAATTTTTCATAATAAAATGATTGAGATGTGTTTTTTGATGTAGTATATTATGAATGCAGTTCTTAATAGTCAAAAATACAATTCAAAAGTAAATCAATATGGTTATCAAATGGACTGTAATGAAAAATAGAAAGGCTTATGAAAATACATTAAGTATTATTTTAGATGAACCGGATATTAAGATGGAGGAGGTTAAGGTAGAGCAGGTTATTTTAAATCGTTACGGAAAAAGGGCGATACGTTTGGATGCGTGGGGGAAAACCGTTGATAATAGGCAGATCAATATGGAAATGGAAAATAATATGCATGATGATGTGAAGAAATAACAGGATTACATCTTGAGGATGGTACAACAAAAATTTTCTTAAATATGGCAAGTAAAAATGGTTCCAAAGAGTTGATAAGTTTGTTACAATATATGAAAGATACACGATTAGATAATCCTGAAATTAAGGTAAAGGATGAACGGCTTATAGAGCTTGACAGGATTGTATCAGAGGTAAAAGAATCAGAAGAATGGGAGGCAGTGGAGATGAACATTCTTGAGGTTGGAATCAGTAATGGCGAAATGAAAAAGCTGGTTGGAGTATCTGAAAATACGTAATAATTAAATGAAACAAAAATCTGTCCCGGACTACAATATGGACACAATCTGTAAGAGCCTGGCTTAGACAAATTCTCCATGCAAAAATAATATAGTTTTTCTAGTACCCAGCACGAAAAATCTGATGTATATTAAAAGTATCATCAGATTTTTTTTCGTAATAGTCAGTGTTTTGATAAAGACAGATCTCACCTTATCATATGTGAAGCAGGAATCAATACATTGAAAAAATCAGTATAAAGAGAGGCAGTCACATGTTTACAAAAAACAACACCATGAACGAAATTTTAAATACAGAGCCGGTCGGACGTGCAGCCGGCAATCTGTTTCCAACCTGTTTTATGGCACGCGTACCGGTGGAACACAGGGATCATACGATGGCACAGATTGAGAAGGAAGAAACGATGGAGTGGGGAGCACCATTTTTAGCGGATGCCTTTTTAGAATGTGCAAACCTGATCAAAGAAACGGCGGAGACAAAGAAATTTAAGTACATTCCACTGTGGGGAGAAAATGATGATGCATCGGCAGGCGATAAAATGTCACACTGGAAAAACGGGATCCCGGATGCAGATTTAAATACGGAGGAAGGTGTCTGGCTGTTTACCGGTGATCCGGCTGTGGACAACGAGGCATTTGCGCATACTGCTGGCAGTGATTCCATCCCGCCTTATGAATCTGTGGCGGTTTCCAAGGAAAAAAGAAATACATCAGGCTTAAAACCGGCAGTGATCCTCTGTCCGGGCGGCGGCTATGAGATGGTATCCTTCTATAATGAGGGACTTCAGCCTGCACAGCGCATGGAACGCGATGGCGGCTATAAGGCATTTATTTTATGCTACCGGATCCGTCCGAACTACTATCCGCTGCCACAGATGGATCTTGCAAGAGCGGTTATGTATGTGCGGGCACATGCGGCGGAATATCAGGTGGATCCGAACCGGATCGTGATCGTGGGCGCATCCGCAGGCGGTCATCTCTGTGCGAGTGAGGCGCTGCTCCATGAGGAATTAAAGGAAAATGTACTGGAAAACCTTGCAAAATTCCAGAAAGCTGATATGGTAGAACAATATAGAAAAATTTCTGCCAGACCGGACGCAGTAGGATTATTATATCCGGTCATCAGCTTTACTTCAGAATATCACGAGGGAAGTTATATTTATAATACAAATGAGAAACCGGGACTTCGTGAAAAATTATCGGTTGAGTTCCATATCACGTCGGATTATCCGATGACTTATGCCTATGCCAATGCGGACGATGGCTGTGTACCTGCAAGCAATACCATGCGTTTGAATGAAGCACTGGAAAAAGCAGGTGTAAAGCATCTGTGCGAGGTTTATCCGACCGGAGATCATGGAATCGGGCTTGGATATCATACTTCTGCAAAAATGTGGAGTGAAAACATGCTTGCGTTCTTTGATCAAAATTTATAAAACAGGACTTTGAATTAAATTTTTCACATTTCAGGCTGCGTGTCTCCGGCGGAGGATATAAGAGAGGAATATCATATATGTTACAGGATATCAATGAAATTTCAGATGGAAAAATATACGGCGTACATGATATGGTCCGTGTCGGCTGCAGTGACTGCGAGGGCTGTCATAGCTGCTGTGAACAGATGGGAGATACAGTTTTAGTCGATCCGTACGACTGTAAAAGATTAGAGACAGAGCTTGGGATGGGATTTGAACAACTGATGCAGTCCTGTGTAGGACTTCATGTGGAAGAGGGGCTTATCGTGCCGCATTTGAAAATGCAGGAACAGACGGATACCTGTGTATTTTTAAATGAGGCGGGAAGGTGCAGTATCCATGCATACCGTCCAGGCATCTGCAGACTATTTCCTCTGGGAAGAATTTATGAGGAGCAGGGTGTTTCCTATTTTCTACAGAGTGGTGCCTGTGAACGCGGCAAAACGAAAATCAAAGTGGAAAAATGGTTAGATACGCCGCAGTTAAAACGATATCAGCAGTTTTTGGCAGAGTGGCACAGCTTAAAAAAGAATATGCAGGAATATTTAAGCCGGCTGAATACTGAGGATGAAAAGAAAACGGTCTGCATGATGTTTTTACAGATTTTCTTTTTCCGTCCATATGAGAGCGGGCGTGACTTCTATGAGGAATGGGAGGAGCGCAGTATTTTAAAACCACAGCTTGCAATTAGCCAGGAAGTGTTAGAAAATCCGGCACGTCATAAACTGGAAAACAAATCTGATGTTTTTTAAAAAATACAAGTGGATAATTAGTAACGGAAAAGGTTGATATTCTAACAAAAAGTGCTATGATTATATCCGGCTGAAAATTGAAATTTCAGAGAAGCCTCTGAAGAAAAGGATATTTTATGAAGTACTTGAGACAATTTATGATCATTCTGTTGTTTTCATTTCTGGGAGAGCTGTTAAAATATGTGCTCCCGTTTCCGGTACCGGCAAGTATTTATGGGCTGGTTCTCTTATTTATTGCACTGGAAACAAGGATCCTTCCACTTGCAGCAGTCAAAGATGCCGGAAAGTTCATGATCGAAATCATGCCGTTAATGTTTATTCCGGCCGGTGCAGGACTCATTGATGCATGGGATGCACTACGCCCGATCTGTGTGCAGATCGTGATGATCATGGTGGTATCAACGATCGTGGTTATGATCGTGTCCGGTCATGTGACACAATTTGTGATGCGCAGGGGGAAAAGGAAAGGAGACCAGCAATGAAAGAGTTTTTATGTGATTCCGTATTTTTTGGTGTTGCGATCAGCATTTTGGCATATGAGCTGGGTGTATTTTTGAAGAAAAAATTAAAACTGGCAGTATTCAATCCACTTCTGATCTCGATCGTTGCCGTGATCGTTTTTCTGGTTGCGTTCCATATTCCATATGAGAGTTATAATGAGGGCGCAAAATACTTAAGTTACCTTCTGACTCCGGCAACGGTTTGTTTAGCGATCCCGCTTTATGAGCAGTTCGAACTGCTGAAACAGAATGTTGCGGCGATTTTTGCAGGATTGATTTCCGGTGTTCTGACGAGTGTGATCTGTGTTCTGGTCTTGTCGCTGTTATTCCACTTTGACCATGCACAGTATGTCACGCTTCTCCCGAAGTCGATCACAACGGCGATCGGAATGGGAATCTCGGAGGAACTTGGCGGTTATGTCACAATCACGGTTGCGGTCATCATTATCACCGGTATCATCGGAAATGTGTTAGCGGAAACGATCTGCCGTGTTTTCAAAATTGAAGAGCCGGTGGCAAAGGGAATTGCGATCGGATCATCCTCACATGCACTTGGAACAGCAAAGGCATTGGAACTTGGAGAGATCGAAGGTGCCATGAGCAGCCTTTCCATTGCAGTGGCAGGTATTCTGACGGTAATCGCTGCACCGATATTTGCGACGCTGTTGTAAATATGGGGGTAGCCATGACAGATGTGCAATTTAGCAGTCAAAAACTGAAAACTATATTTGCCACCCGAATCCTGGTAGAAAAATAATGCGAAATGTGAAATCTCAGAAATGGTATTTCACATTTTTTTTTGTATTTCATATCATAATATGAAAAAGTTATGGTTGGAAATAAAGATATGTATTGTCAGAACAAAATTGTGCATACGATACAGGCAGGCGATTCCCTGTATAAATTATCGAGACAGTATCACACGACAGTGACGGAACTGATCCTTGGAAATCCGGGAGTCAATCCATATAATCTCCAGATCGGGATGCAGCTATTTATCTGCCCGGGAGAGGGATATGTGCCGCCGCAGAATCCGGGAGGCGGAAACACGGGCGGAGGAACAGGAAACGCTGGAAGCGGAACAGGAAACACCGGAAGCGGGAATATGAGCGGCGGCACAGGCAGCATGGGCGGAAACATGGGAGGAGGAACAGGAAATGCCGGAGGCAGCAACGAGACCGAATCCGAGCGTGAGGATTCCATCCTCCGTCTCAACGAGGATATGCGCCTTGCATGGTTAAATCATGTTTACTGGACCAGAATGTACCTGATGAGTGCAGTCGCAGACAATGCGGACCAGCAGGCGGTGGAAGAACGGCTGCTTGAGACCGCAGACGAGATCACGGATGTATTTGCAAGGTATCTTCCGATCGCAACGACCAGACAGCTCCGCAATCTTCTGACGGAGCATATTGAAATCGGCGGGCAGATCATTCAGGCGCTGAAAGCAAAAAATATGACTGATTATGATGCGCTGGTGCAGGAGTGGTACCGCAATGCCAATCAGATGGCAGCTCTTTTTGCAAATCATAATCCATATTTTGAGAGCAGGGAAACAAGAAACATGCTTTTGAATCATCTGGATCTGACCAGGGAGGAGATTGAGCATCAGGTCAATGGGGAATACGAACAGAGCATTGATGTATTCCGCGATGTGGAACAGCAGGCGCTTGCGATGGCAGATTATTTTGCAAGAGGACTGCTGGCAAGATAAAACGTATAGATTGAAGTCTTCTGATAAATGCAATTCAACTGATCATTCATTCGTTAAAGCAGATAGAACAGCTGCAGAAAAAACCCCATGCGGTAGAGTCCGCCTTCAAACCGCATGGTGGAACAGTAGAGATGCACAGGGGATTTCCGGCGGATTAGAAAAATGCCAAAAGTAACGGAATCGCAAGATTTGCAATAAAAACAGCAATTAACTTGAATTGCCAGTAAAAAAATGTACATGCTATAATGCAATTATCAAGATTAAGGGGGAAAAAGATATGCCAATGCAGATGGGTTTCCGCTGGTACGGCGAGGACAATGACAAGATCAGCCTTGCTGATATCAAACAGATTCCGGGTGTGACGAGCATCGTGTGGGCACTGCATCATAAACTGCCGGGAGAAGTGTGGACGGTAGAAGAGATTGCAGAAGTGCAGAAACAGCTTGAGCCATATGGTTTTAATATGGACGTTGTGGAATCTGTCAATGTACATGATGATATCAAGATCGGACTTCCGAGCCGTGACCAGTATATTGAAAACTACATCCAGACAATTAAGAACCTTTCCAAATTCGGTGTCAAGGTTATCTGCTATAATTTTATGCCGATCTTTGACTGGACGCGCACGGATTTATTTCATCCGGTAGGAGATGGTTCGACAGCACTTTATTATGAAGCAGGCAAGATCCATGATGATCCGAAGGAAATGGCAGACTATATTTTAAATAATTTACATGGAATGACATTTCCAGGCTGGGAGCCGGAACGTATGGAGAAACTGGACGAGCTCTTTGCAGCTTACAAGCCGGTGACAAAAGAAGTATTGTGGGAAAACTTAAAATATTTTCTTGAGGCGCTTATGCCGACCTGTAAAGAATGCGATATCAAAATGGCAATCCACATGGATGATCCGCCATGGGATATTTTCGGACTTCCGCGTCTTCTGACCTGTGAAGAAAATATTGACCGTTTCTTAAAGATGGTTGACAGCCCGTACAACTGTCTGACACTGTGCTCAGGGTCTTTGAATGCCGACCCGAGAAACAATGTGGCAGATATTGTCCGCAAGCATTGTGACCGCATTGCATTTGCGCACATCCGCAATGTAAAACATTTTCCGAATGGAGATTTTTCGGAGGCTTCTCATCGTGACTGTGATGGGGATACCGGAATCCTTGACATTTTAAAAGCATACCATGACTGCGGATTTGAGGGTTATATCCGTCCGGATCACGGACGCCACCTCTGGGGTGAAAAGCCGGGCAATGTTCGTCCGGGGTATGGCTTATACGACCGCGCACTGGGTATTATGTATATGCTCGGCGTGTGGGATATGCTCGATAAGCTGGATGGAAATAAATAAGTATAAAATATGCATAATTAGGGACTGCCGTATGGCAGTCCCTTGTATTATGGAAAAGTCCGTGGCATATGCCGCGGATTTTTGTATGCTTATCTCTGGTTATCAAAAGGGCATTATTTGCCAGTCAAAAAATCTGAAGTTACCTTTTGACACCTGAATCCGCATCAGTAAAAATCATGCGTTTCTTTTTCACGGGTCCGGAAGCTGCGTGGAGAGATGCCATATTCTTTCACAAACGCTTTGTAAAAAACAGAATAATCACAAAAGCCGCACTGTTCGGCAACTTCTTTCAATGGAAAGCCGGAATTGATCAGATTTTTAGATTCGATCAGTCTCCGCTGGGTAACGATTTTGTAAAAGCCGGTGTCAAGCTGCTTTTTAAAAAGCTGGCTTACTGTCGACTGGCTTACCATAAACTGCGCTGAAATAGATGCGAGGCTGAGGTCTTCGGATAAATGCAATTCAATGTAGTTGAGAATCTGGTCTAACAGGCCTGTATTCTCCGGTTTGGGGATGTCTGACTGCGGATGGTCGTTCATACGGTAAAACAGACAGAACAACTGCAGAAAAAGCCCCATGCGGTAGAGCTCGCTTCCAAGACGCATGGTGGAACCCTCGTACAACAGTGCAGCCAGAAGCTGGTCGATCTGGTTTAAGAGTGTTCCTTCCGGGCGGATGACATAGGGGAGCTGCTTTTGTGGTGCATATTGGGAGGAGCCTGTATCCGCAAAGAAGTTCTGCTTACAGGTCTCAAAAAAATCGTTGTTGATCCAGAGTACGGTTCTCTGATAGGGTTCCCGAAGCTGCTCTAAAAATAAAGGGCGGTGGCTGGTGCCGGGGGGAACGAGGATGATATCATTTTTGCGGATCTGGTAACGGGTGTTTCCAATGAGATATTGCAAGTTTCCACTGCGGCAGAAAAGAAGTTCGTAAAACTCGTGGCTGTGGAGGGTTACATAGTCTTTCGTGTAACTGGTATCCTCATGCACATCCAGATAGGGGCTGTCCATTTCCAGTTCCTGGTATCCGATCAATTCCCCACCGGCAGTCAGGATGCCATCGAGCGTGGAAATATACGGAGGCTTCATCGAATCCTTATGTTCCATTAAAAAACGTTTCATTTGGCTATATTTCATAAAAACTCCTGTTCTGATTTGTTATATTTATACAATCCTACAAATATTATAGCACAATAAATGTAAGATATGCAATGTATTTTAGTATAAATGCAATTTAAATTGCAATAAAGCAAATGTATCATAAGGATATCGGTTCTTGTGAAATGTACAGACACAAAACCAATGCGCGCGTACAAATACCAGAAGGAGAAAAATTTATGAATGAAAGAAATGTAAGACCCTTTTCAAAAAGGGATGAGATCGGATATGTGTTTGGAGATATGGCGGGCAGTTTTGTCAATTTATTTGTAGACGCATATTTTTTGACGTTTTGTACTTATGTGCTGGGAATCAGTCCGGCGTGGATGGGTTCCCTGTTCCTTGCAGCGAGACTCTGGGATGCAGTAAATGACCCGATCATGGGTTCTTTTCCGGACCGTTGGATGCTTGGAAAATCAGGAGATAAATTCAAACCGTGGATTAAAATTTTTATGATACCGCTAGCGTTGTCAGGTGTGCTTTGTTTTTCCAAAGTGCCGTTTGAAGGTGTTGCACTTCATGCGTGGGTCGCTTTTGTGTATGTCTTATATGGAATGAGCTATACCGGAACTTCCATGCCGTTTGGTGCGATGGCAAGTGTGGTCAGCACAGATCCGATTGACCGGAGTAAACTCTCAAGGGCAAGAAGTCTTGGCGGAACATTTGTGGGAATTGCAGCGTTATCCTTTGTGCCGGTAGTCTGTTTTGACAGCGAAAGCAACATTATCCCGGAAAGATTTACACTTCTGGCAGTTATTTTTGGAATTTTAAGTGTGGTCTGCTACTGCCTGCTGTTACATTTAACGACAGAGCGTGTGCGTGAGGAAAAGAAACAGAATACAGAAAAGTTCAATTATGGAAATGTGTTGAAAGCAGTCGTAAAAAATAGGCCACTGATCGGTGTCATGGTTGCAACCATTGGAAGTATGCTCTATATCACCGGTTCAAACCAGATTAGAAGTTATGTATTCAAAGAGTACTATGGAAATACCTCTGCAATGACTCTGCTTAGTCTTGCAAGTGTGCCGATCATTATCATCTGTTTCCCGCTTGTGCCAAAACTGGTTGCAAAGTTTGGAAAGAAAACGACATTGATGTTTGGCGTAATCAGCAGTACCGTGCTCAGTGTAATCATTTTTGCCGTAAAAATACCAAACGTTTATGTTTATTCGGTACTGAATGTACTGGCAATGATCGGACAGACCGTATTTACCATGCTGATCTGGGCGCTTGTCACAGACTGTCTGGATTACAGTGAGTGGAAGTTCCATGAGAGAAGTGATGGCTCGATGTATTCCCTTTATACGTTCAGCCGTAAAATCGGTTCCACCATTGCTTCCGCAGGTGTTTCCTTCGGACTCCAGGCGATCGGATATATTTCTGGAAATAATGTGGTGCAGTCAGATGCAACCATAAACAATATCTACATGTTAGTGGCATTGATCCCGGTGCTGACCTGTGTGCTGGAACTCATTGGTATCGGCGCAATCTTTAATCTGGATAAGGAACAGACCAAAGAAATGTATGCGGAATTAAAACAAAGACGTGAATAGTAAAGAGGAGATTAGATTGAAAAAAATTGATATTCATCTTCATCTGACATTACAGCAGTATCCGAAAACAGATACCATGTTCCTTTCCAGTGCGGCACAGATGCTGCCGCACTTAGAGGAACTTGGAATTGAACAGGGAATCGTGTTATCTTCCGGCGAACAGGAAAATGAGCAGATCCTGGTTGCAGCAAATGAGGAGTGTAAACGCATCTGTGAACAGTTCCCCAAGAAGTTCCACTGGATGTGCAATGTGGATGCAAAAAACCAGACAGATGTGTATAAACGGATCTTAGCCTGTAAAGAGAGCGGTGCGGTCGGAATCGGGGAACTGATGGTAAACCAGAGGCTGGATGCTCCATTTTTACAGAGTGTATTTGAGGTGGCAGAAGAATTAAAATTACCTGTTCTTTTTCACATGAGTCCGAAAGAGGGCTTTCAGTATGGGGTTGTGGACGGGCCGGGGCTCCCGCTGCTGGAGGAAAATTTAAAGCGTTATAAAGGATTAAAGTTCATCGGGCACAGTCAGCCATTCTGGCATGAAATTTCAAAAGATGCACCGGCGACCCCAAAGGAACGGATGAAATGGGGAGAGGGAGCTGTATGTCCCGGCGGCAGACTGCCATATCTGTTTGAAACCTATGAAAATTTATATGGAGATCTGTCCGCAAACAGTGGCGGATGTGCAATCATGCGTGACGAAGAATTTGGGCTGGCTTTTCTGGAAAAATATCAGGACCGGTTGCTGTTTGGAACAGATATGGCAAATTGTGAAATGACATTTCCGCTTGGAAACTGGCTGGATGAGCAGGAACACGCAGGAAGACTCAGCCGGAGTGCCTATGAAAAAATCTGCCGTACAAATGCAGAAAAATTATTTCACTTATAAGAAAAAAGAGGGATAGCCGAAAACATACCACATCCCTCAAAAACAGGAGGAAACATATGAGAACAAGAATATTACCTAGAATGTTAAATGATGAGGTGGAAGAATATCTTTCCAGAAATGACATTATCATTGTACCGGTCGGAACGGTAGAGATGCACGGGGGATTTCCACTGGATTCAGAAACCACCATCAGTGAGGCATTTGCACTGGAGATGGCAGAGGCGTGTGACGGGCTGGTATTGACAGGACTTCCGTATTTTTACGCAGGCGCAACGGCAAGCGGCAGGGGAACCGTCCAGGTGAGTGTGCGGGAAGGAATCGACTATTTGATGGCGGTGGCAAACAGCCTGTTGCGCCAGGGATTCAAACGCCAGATCTACATCAGTTTTCACGGCCCGGCACATATGACATGCAGTCCGATGGTGCGGGATTTCTTTGATGAGACCGGAGTGCCGATTTTATATATGGACCTCACCATGCAGATGATGAAAAATGCAAGGGATATTTTTACATCAATGGACAGTTTCCACGCAATTACAGTGGGAGCTTATCAGAAAATGAACCGATTAAGTGACGTGCCGCTCACAACGGAGTATGCGCATAACGAGCCGCAGTCCTGTGCCGGATTTGAGGATATTTTCGGACTGGCATATCAGAGTGCTGCGATCGGTTATTATTTTGGCGAGAAAAAAGACCACATGAGTACACCGGTCATTGCAGATGAAGCAGCGAGGGAAACACTTGCAAAAGAGGGTGTGGAAATCATTGAAAAATTGGTGGAGCGCATGGATATGAACCATATCGTAGCACAGATGAGGGAATTGGAGCATTATAACAGCGAAGTTGCAAAAAAATGCCCATGGGTTCCCTCTAACACTAAAACAGAGCGGTAGATTCTACTGCGGTTTCTGCGCATAAAGTTCCTTATATTCTTTGGGTGAGATGCCATACTCTTTTTTGAATGCACGAAAAAAACTGGTGTAATCTTTGAATCCGTACATCAGGTAGATTTTTGTGATATTTTCATTGCTGAGAATGGCATCCCTGCACATGGACAGCCTTTTTTTGGTAATATACTGATGGATGGAGATCCCGAAGTTATCCTTAAAAATATGGGAAATATGGTATTTGCTCACAAAAAAAGCTTTGGAGAGGCTGTCTAAGGAGAGATCCTCATCCAGATGGGACTCAATGTATTGCAGGATGCCGTCATACAGACCAGAGGCATCTTTGCGGGCTGCAGGATGTTCTGCCTCATAGACAGCCCGGTTGATGTGGAGCATCAGATCGTTCACGCAGAGCTCGATCTTGGCAGCTTTTCCAAAACGGTTCGCATGGATCTCCTCGATCAGCCGGAAAATCTTTGCGGAAAGCGCATTGAAAGCCACGACATCATAGTGATAAATAAAATGATGGGTATTCTGTGCATGTTCGATCAGATAAACATAGTCTTTGGACAATTCTTTCAGTTTCTGACAGTAATCCTGACTGATCCAGAAAACAAAACGCTGATAGGGAAGTGTTTCCCCCACACTGGACACATGGTGGTGAATACCCGGGGGAATGAAGACCATATCCCCCGGTTTCAGATGATGATGTTCCTTTTCAATGGAGATCGTTACATTTCCCTCCAGAAAAAAATAGAATTCATAGTAATCGTGGGTGTGATCTGTCACGCCATAAAAGTGGTTGTCATTATAATAGTAAATTTCAAAATCTTTGGACAGCATATACTGTCGTTCATTAAAAGGAGACTGTAACTGTCTGCGCATGGTAAAATCCTCTGAAATATTTCAAATATAAGGAAAAAGTGACGATCTGATATAAAAAATTTACCACAGAATCGCAATTTTTGCAATGTGAACAACAAGCAACTCTATTGGATGTCTTAAGGGGATTCACTTATAATAAACATATCAAAAAACGTTGAACAATGGAGAAAGGAAAAGCTATGGAATTAAGTACACTTGGTTTAAAAGACAGGGCACAGTGGGAAGCAAAGGGATATCAGCTTCCGCAGTTTGACCGTGCAGCAGTAACAGAGGCAACCAGAGAAAATCCGTGCTGGATTCACTTTGGTGCAGGAAATATTTTCCGTGCATTTCAGGCAAATGTAATGCAGAATATCTTAAACAGAGGGGAAATGGAAACAGGCCTGATCGTAGCGGAAGGTTTTGATTATGAGATCATTGAAAAAATGAACCGTCCGCATGATGATTATTCCATTCTTGTCACATTAAAGGCAGATGGAAGCGTCGAAAAAACAGTTGTCGGTTCTGTTGTGGAGTCCTGTATCCTCGATTCGGAAAATGAGGGCGAGTATGGCAGATTAAAAGAGATTTTCTGCAAACAGTCCTTGCAGATGGTATCCTTTACCATCACAGAAAAGGGATACAGTCTGGTAAACGGAAAGGGAGAACTGCTTCCGGCAGTCGCTGCCGATTTTGCAGCCGGCCCGGAGAAACCTGCAAGCTATATCGGAAAAGTTGCATCTCTTTTATACACACGTTTTAAAAACGGACAGCTTCCGATCGCCATGGTATCCATGGACAACTGCTCCCATAACGGGGATAAATTATATGCGGCAATCCATACATTTGCCGAAGAATGGGCAGAAAACGGTCTTGCAGAGAAAGATTTTGTAAACTATATCAATGACAGGGAAAAGGTTTCGTTCCCATGGTCTATGATCGATAAGATCACGCCGAGACCGGATGCTTCCGTGGAAGAGATCTTAAAGAAAGATGAGATCGATGGGCTTGATCCGGTCGTTACATCCAAAAACACCTATGTAGCTCCATTTGTGAATGCAGAGGAATGTGAATATTTAGTGATCGAGGACTGGTTCCCGAACGGACGCCCAGAGCTGGAAAAGGGCGGCATCATGTTTACCGACCGCGCAACCGTTGACAAGGTGGAAAAAATGAAAGTCTGCACCTGCTTGAATCCGCTTCACACGGCTCTTGCAGTGTTTGGCTGTCTGCTTGGCTACACAAAGATCTCCGATGAAATGAAAGATGCAGAGCTTCGGAAAATGGTGGAGAGAATCGGATATACCGAGGGACTTCCGGTCGTTGTGGATCCGGGTATCCTTGATCCGAAAGAGTTTATTGATACCGTGTTAAATGTCCGCATACCGAATCCATTTATGCCGGATACACCACAGCGTATTGCCACAGATACTTCACAGAAACTTGCGATCCGCTTTGGAGAAACTGTGAAAAATTATCTTGCATCAAAAGATAAGGATATCAAAAACTTAAAACTCATTCCACTGGTATTTGCGGGATGGCTTCGGTATCTCATGGCAGTTGATGATAATGGCGAAAAATTTGAGTTAAGCCCGGACCCACTGCTTGAGACGGTCTGCCCGGTCGTTGCCGGTATCAAATTTGGTGATACAGATGTGGAAGAAATGATCCGGCCATTGCTGACAAACAGAGCAATCTTTGGCGTGGATCTTTATGAGGCCGGTCTTGCCGGACTGACGGTGCAGTATTTTAAAGAACTGATTGCCGGGGCGGGCGCAGTGCGTGCTACTTTAAAGAAGTATGTATAGGCGCTGATTCTGATGCCAAACCATTTTTCCCTGCATATCTTATAGTACAGGATGTGAATTCCTGAAAAAAATATGCAGGAGGGAAAAATGCCAGATTTTAATGTGATAAAAATTGGATGTATTGTGGTGATCCTGCTTGTTTTACTGATTGCAGCAGTGATCATCACGGTAAAAAGAGAAAAAAGTAAGAGAAAAATACGCCGGATGTGTGATGCAGAGAAAATTCAGCTTCTGAATGAACTCGCAGAACCATTCGGCTTTTGTTATGTGCCGTGTGAAGACGTGTTCACGTCGAGGGAAGATGCGTGGCAGAGAAAACAGGGGTATGAGGCGCTTTACGACAGGGCAGCAGTGGGAGCAGGCATGGTGTTTGATGCACTGCCTATCTATTTTGATTATGCTGGCGAAACCTGGCTGATCGAATTCTGGAAGGGGCAGTATGGCATCAATACCGGAGGAGAGGTTGGCGTATATCATGCGGGAAAGGTCGTCCCGGAACGATATTACAGGATCGCCCATTTTGAGGCGGTGGAAGATCAGGATATGCCGTTTATCCAGTGCAGGCTAGACCGCAGGCGGAAAAAAGTTTATTTCCTGCAGAAGCGGCACTGGTGGCTGACCGGATTTGGGATGGGGACATTTTCGAGACCATCGGATCTGATATTGGTGACGACAATACGGTTTCAGAATGAATGCATGGCAGAAGCATTTTTTGAGGGATTAAAGCGGGCGAAAGGAAAAATACCGGGGAATAAATACCGGATCTGCCGCAATGAAGTTTATGTCAGAATGGATTTCTGTATGAAACACAAATTCTGTGCGTCCGTTTGGCGCTGCATGGTGCAGGCTTGGAACTGTTTCTGCTGTTTCCTTTACCGTCTGTTCACACATCCATTTATTGCTGCACCTGACCGTCTTTTATTTTTATACTATCAGCTTCCGTGGTGTTTGAAACATGCGTTTCGGATGCGGGGATGGAAGCATGGAAAATAAGAAAAGATATCCGCCCTTTTCCTGTCAGATGCGGATCGATAAAGCGCTTTCAGAAGCAGTCCATCTTCCGCTTAACAGTTGCAGCCGTTATATCATCATCAGCGACTGCCACCGGGGAGAGGGAGGGGCAAATGATAATTTCTTGAGAAACCAGCATCTGTATATGGCGGCGTTAAACTACTATATCGCGCATGGTTTCACCTATTTTGAACTCGGTGACGGGGAGGAATTGTGGGAAAACAGGCATCTTTCCCGCATTGAGGAGAGTCATCAGGATGTCTACTGCCGGTTTGAAACACTGCAGAAACAGTGCCGGATATACCGCATTTACGGAAATCACAATATGGAAATGAAAGGCATGTTAGGGGAAGCAATGATCTTAGATAACTGTGAGGGAGGCAGGGATATCTGCATGATCCACGGGCATCAGGCAGATTTTTTTAACTCAGTCTGCTGGAAATTATCCCGTTTTCTGGTGCGGTATTTCTGGAAACCGTTAGAGCGTTTTGGCGTCAGTGATCCGACGAGTGCGGCGCGGAATTATAAAAAGACCTTAAAATATGAAAAATGTTTAGATAACTGGACAAAAGATCATGACTGCTATCTGGCGGCCGGACATTCCCACCGTCCAAGGCTGCCGGCAGACGGCAGTCTGTACCTGAATGCCGGGAGCTGCGTGCATCCGTATGGCATTACCGGAATTGAAATCACAGATATGCAGCTTACACTGGTGAAATGGAAGATGGCGACGAGACCGGATCTGTCGCTTTTTGTAGCGCGCGAAGTGCTGATAGGACCGGTTGGTATTACCTGAATTTAAAGTACTTATAAGTACAGGTAATGAAAAGTTGACATAATATAGAAAAATACAAAAATTTTTGATTCCATGGAACTAAAAATCGGAAAAATCATTTGACGGAAACTGCATTTATGATAATATATATTCATTATATGGATAGTATCGGGTGTTTTCTTACACGCGAAAGTAAGTGGAGGTTCAGAAGAAAATGATTAAAGTTGTGAAATTTGGCGGCAGCTCTCTTGCAAGTGCAGAACAGTTTGCAAAGGTTGGTAAAATTATCAACGCAGATAAAGAGAGAAGATATGTAGTTCCGAGTGCACCGGGAAAAAGAAATTCCAAAGATACCAAGGTTACTGATATGTTATACGCATGTTATGACCTGGTGGAGGCAGATGAAGATTTCCGTGTGCCGCTCATGAAGATCAAGGACCGCTATGACACAATTATCAATGGTCTGAATTTGAAATTATCGTTAGAAGATGAGTTCAAGAAAATCGCAGAGAATTTTAAAAATAAAGCCGGTGTGGATTACGCAGCTTCCCGTGGAGAATATTTAAATGGTATCATCATGGCGAATTACCTTGGCTATGAGTTTGTAGATGCTGCAGAAGTTATTTTCTTTGATAAAGAGGGAAACTTTGATGCAGAAAAGACAGATAAGGTACTCAGTAAACGTCTTGCAAAGATCGAGCGCGCAGTAATTCCAGGATTTTACGGTGCTAATCCGGACGGAAGTGTCCGCACATTTTCAAGAGGCGGTTCTGATATCACCGGATCTATCGTATCAAGAGCCGTACATGCAACCTGTTATGAGAACTGGACAGACGTATCCGGTTTCCTGGTTGCAGATCCAAGGATCATCGACCATCCGGAAACGATCAAGACGATCACTTACCGCGAGTTAAGAGAGCTTTCTTACATGGGAGCAAGCGTACTGCATGAGGATGCGGTATTCCCGGTCCGCAAAGCCGGTATTCCAATCAATATCCGTAACACCAATGCGCCGGAAGATGCAGGAACCTGGATTGTTGAGAGTACCTGTCATCAGTCGAAATACACGATCACGGGTATCGCCGGAAAGAAAGGTTTTGTTTCTGTCAATATTGATAAGGATATGATGAACTCCGAAGTTGGTTTTGGAAGAAAAGTTTTATCCGCATTTGAGGAAAATGGAATTTCATTTGAGCATATGCCATCCGGTATCGATACGATGACGATCTTTGTGCATCAGCCGGAATTTGAGGGCAAAGAGCAGTCTGTGATTTCTGCGATCCATCGTCTTGCAAAACCGGACAGCATTGAGTTAGAGGGAGATCTGGCATTGATCGCAGTCGTTGGACGCGGTATGAAATCTACCCGTGGAACAGCAGGAAGAATTTTCTCCGCACTGGCACATGCAAACATCAATGTTAAGATGATCGATCAGGGATCTTCTGAGTTGAACATTATCATTGGTGTCAGCAATGCAGATTTTGAAAATGCGATCCGTGCGATCTATGATATTTTTGTAGTGACCCAGTTATAAAAAAAGAAACCTGCGGCGGAATTTTATTTCCGTCTGCAGGAGAGTATATGCAGCGTACAGTCCAAAATGCTGTGACATACAATGAAGGCGACACCGTATGGAATTCATTCATGCGATGCCGCCTTCTAAACTATTTCGTCCATGGGACTATACCTCAATTCATCTGTATTTTTCTGAGCTTGTCTCAGATTCGTTTGTACTTCTCCGCTTTATCTTCAATCCGGATCTGTTATTCTTATGACTCCTGATATCGTATCATATCTGAGAATCTCGTCTGATACTGATTCATAAATCCTTTCTTAGGACCGTCATGTTTTCTTTCCTCTTTTGAATGAAAAAACGAATGCGCTTATGTTTTCGGTGGTCCGTACCTCTCTTTCTTAGTATCGTTTGGGGTAAATCGTTATCTTTCTGGTGGTTTGTACCTCTCTTTCTTAGTATCGTCTAGGGTAAATCATTATCCCTCTGGTGGTCTGTACCTTCCTTTCTGGCTGCTTCGTCTCTGCAACCGTTTTTGTTTTTCTTTCGTATCTCTTTTGTTATTTTGTAATTTGATTATATCTGATAAAAATATGTTTGTCAATAAGAAAATAGATAAAATGTAAAAAAAATAAAAGATAATTAAAAATCGCGTAAAATTAATGAAAAATTCAGAAAATACAAAAAGCACAGAAAATAAAAACAAAAATGGAAAAAATGTTTGACATGAGACTCAAAACCCAAAGTTCAATGAAAGTTTGACAGGAACGGGAAGACGAATCTGGAACGGCAGAAACAGAACCTTCATATAATAATGTGAAGGGAGCGTAAAGGAGTTTGCATGGACAGACAGACAATTCTTCTGATCAGCGATATGCGTCAGGTGTATCTTGCTGAGATACTGACAAAGAAAGGTCATAATGTGCGCTGCCTCGATATCAGAAACCGTGAGACGGCATTGCAGCAGTTAGAGAAGCTGAAACGTTTTCTGGATAAGGCAGATGTACTGATCCTTCCAATTCCGGTGCAGAAAGTGCCGGAGCAGGAGATCTTTTATGATATATTAAATAAAAATCTGGAAAAGAAAACACTGGTGATGGGAGGATGCTTTTCTACAGAGCAGAGGGAGCTTTTAACGGGAAGAGACATTCATTTTCTGGATTTTATGGAAGATACGGTTGTGACGGAGGAAAATGCCGTGGCGACGGCGGAGGGAACGATCGCAGAGCTTGTGGAAAAAAGTCCGTATAATATTGATGAGGCAAAAGTGCTTGTGACGGGATACGGATATTGTGGAAAAGCGATTGCAAAGAGACTTGGGGCGCTTGGCGCGCGTGTGACTGTGCTTGCGAGAAGGAAGGAAGCACGCAAAGAGGCAAAAGGTGATGGTTTTTATGCGGTGGATTTTGCGTTTGGACCGGAGGAGGCAATGGGGGCGGCGATGGTTGTCAATACGGTTCCGGCGCTTGTGGTCACGGAAAAGATTATCCGGGAACTTCCAAGAGATGCATATATTGTGGATATTGCCTCCGGGGAGGGCGGTACAGATTTTGCATGTGCGAGGGAATACGGCATCCATGCGGACCATGTGCTTGGAATCCCGGGAAAATATGCGCCGAAAGAGAGTGCGTATATTTTGGAACGCTCCGTAGAGCGGTTTATTTTGAAGGAAAAACAGGGGGAAATGTCAGATGGATTTTGATAAGTATAATATCGGTTTTGGAATCACAGGATCTTTCTGTACATTTGCAAAGGCGAGAAAAGCGGTGGAACATCTCTGTGAGATGGGGGCAAATGTGATCCCGATTTTTTCATTCAATGCACAGACCTGCGATACCAGGTTTGGCAGTGCCAAAGAATATGTGGAGGGGATCTGTGAGATCACGGGAAATGAAGGGATACGTTCCATCTGTGCGGCGGAGCCGATCGGACCGAACAATTTCCTTGATATTATGGTGATCGCGCCGTGTACCGGAAATACTGCGGCAAAACTGACCGGGGGAATCGTCGATACGCCGGTGCTGATGGCGGCAAAGGCGCATATGCGCAACGGTAAACCGCTTGTCATTGCGATTTCCACAAACGATGCCCTTGGAGCCGGTTTTAAAAATATCGGTATGCTGATGAATATGAAAAATATTTATTTTGTGCCATTTGGACAGGATAATTATAAGAGCAAGCCGAATTCCATGGTCGCGAAGATGGAACTGCTTCCGGAAACGATCGAGGCGGCGCTGCAGGGAAAACAGATACAGCCGGTACTGCAGGAGCCATGATGAAAAAGGGGAAGCATGGAATGTATGTTTCGTGAATATTTAGTCATCGTAAAAAAGAAAAGGCAGGCTGTGTTTTGCAGCCTGTCTTTTTTAATGCTTAAGCGTTTTGGGACGCCTCTAATGCTTCACGGCACGCTTTTGCAAGCTGGTCGCCGCAGGAAGTAGGACGTCCGCCACAGCGGATGCCGCCGATTTTTTCTTCCACCTGTTCCACGGTAAGGCCTTCCACTAATTTTGGGATTGCCTGCAGGTTGCCGTTGCAGCCGCCGGTGAATTTTACGTTATGAACAACGTTTCCGTCCAGTTCTAAGTCGATCTGTGTGGAACAGGTTCCTTTTGTTTTATAAGAATAAGTCATATCAGATTCCTCCTTTGTTGTAGATCATATCCTGTGTGCCATCGCAGAAAGTGCGATTCAGTAAGAGTATAAACACAAGCGTGCAGCAGTGCAAGGACTTTTTTTGCGTTAATAAAAAATTCACAAAACGTTTACCCCTATTTTAGTTGTGGTAATACACGAAAAGTGTTACAATAACGATATTGTGCAAGGCTTAGCCTGCAAAAGGACGGAAAACAGACTTGCAAATTTGAGAAAAACAGCCAGGAATAGGAGTTTTTATGAGCGCATTTACAAAGTTATTCGGAACACACAGCGAACGCGAGTTAAAAAGAATTTACCCGCTCGTTGACAAAGTGGAGTCATACCGTGACGCCATGGGAGCACTGTCCGATGAAGAATTAAGAGACAAGACAAAAGAATATAAAGAGAGACTGGAAAAGGGAGAGACACTGGATGATCTTTTACCGGAGGCATATGCAACCGTCCGTGAAGCAGCAAAACGTGTGCTTGGAATGGAGCATTACCGCGTGCAGATCATCGGTGGTATTATCTTACATCAGGGACGTATCGCAGAGATGAAGACCGGTGAAGGTAAGACACTTGTTTCCACACTGCCTGCATACTTAAATGCCTTAGAGGGCAAGGGCGTGTGCATCGTAACAGTCAATGATTACCTTGCAAAGCGTGACTCTGAGTGGATGGGACAGATCCATGAGTTCCTCGGCTTAAAAGTCGGAGTGGTTTTAAACTCCATGACCAATGACGAGCGTCGTGAGGCATATAACTGCGATATCACTTATGTGACAAACAACGAACTTGGATTTGATTATCTGAGGGACAACATGGTTATTTACAAGGAGCAGCTTGTTCAGAGAGGACTCCATTATGCAATCATCGATGAGGTTGATTCCGTATTGATCGACGAGGCGCGTACACCACTTATCATTTCCGGACAGAGCGGTAAATCCACCCGTCTTTATGAGGCATGCGATATTTTAGCACAGCAGATGAAACGTGGTGAGGATGTACCGGAGTATTCCAAGATGGATGCCATCATGGGTATTGAGCAGGAAGAGACCGGAGATTTCCTTGTCAATGAGAAGGACAAGGTTGTCAGCCTGACACAGGAAGGTGTGAAAAAGGTTGAGCAGTTCTTCAAGATCGACAACCTTGCAGATGCAGAGAACCTTGAGATCCAGCACAATGTGATTCTTGCCTTGCGTGCACACAACCTGATGTTCCGCGATCAGGATTACGTTGTAAAGGATGATGAGGTACTGATCGTTGATGAGTTTACCGGACGTATCATGCCGGGACGCCGTTATTCAGACGGTCTGCATCAGGCAATCGAGGCAAAAGAGCATGTAAAAGTAAAACGTGAGAGCAAGACGCTTGCAACGATTACGTTCCAGAACTTCTTTAATAAATTTGAAAAAAAATCAGGTATGACAGGTACTGCCCTGACCGAAGAAAAAGAGTTCCGTGATATCTATGGTATGGATGTTATCGAGATCCCGACCAACAGACCAGTCATCCGTGTGGACAAACAGGATGCTGTTTATAAGACCAAGAAAGAAAAATATCATGCAGTTGTCGAGGAAGTAAAAGCTGCACATGCAAAAGGACAGCCGGTACTGGTTGGTACGATCACGATCGATGTATCCGAGACGATCAGTGCAATGTTAAAGAGAGAGGGAATCCAGCATACTGTTTTAAATGCGAAGTTCCATGAACTTGAGGCAGAGATCGTAGCGGCAGCAGGACAGCACGGTGCGGTAACGATCGCAACCAACATGGCTGGCCGTGGTACCGATATCAAGCTGGATGATGATGCGAAGGAAGCCGGTGGATTAAAAGTTATCGGTACTGAGCGTCATGAGTCAAGACGTATTGACAATCAGCTGCGTGGACGTTCCGGACGTCAGGGAGATCCGGGTGAATCCCAGTTCTTTATCTCTCTTGAGGATGATCTGATGCGTCTGTTCGGTTCTGAAAAACTGATGGATATCTTTAATACATTAGGTGTTCCGGAAAATGAGCAGATCCAGCATAAGATGTTAACATCTGCGATCGAGAAGGCACAGACGAAGATCGAGGGCAACAACTTCGGTATCCGTAAAAACCTGCTTGAGTACGATCAGGTTATGAATGATCAGAGAGAGATCATTTACGCAGAGCGTATGCGTGTATTAAACGGCGAGAACATGCGCGATGTGATCTTCAAGATGATCACAGACCGTGTGGAGAGCTGCGTGGATACCTGTATTTCTTCTGAATTACCGAAAGAAGAGTGGGATTTAAACGAGTTAAACCAGCTTCTGACAGATATTATCCCGTTAGAGCCTGTAAATGCTGCTGATGTGGACAGTGTTAAGAATAATAAAGAATTAAAACATCTCTTAAAAGAGCGTGCAGTGAAACTGTACGAGGCAAAAGAGACAGAGTTCCCAGAGCCGGAGCAGTTCCGTGAATTAGAGCGTGTCGTACTGTTAAAAGTCATTGACCGTAAGTGGATGGATCATATCGACGATATGGATCAGCTCCGTCAGGGTATCGGCTTACAGGCATACGGACAGAGAGATCCGCTGGTTGAGTACAAGATGGCAGGATTTGACATGTTTGACGATATGATCGCAAACATTCAGGAAGATACAGTCCGTCTGCTGTACCATGTCAAGATCGAACAGAAGGTAGAGCGTGAGCAGGTTGCAAAAGTAACCGGTACAAATAAGGATGAGACGGCAACCAATACACCGAAAAAACGTACGGCTGCAAAGGTTTATCCGAATGATCCGTGCCCATGTGGATCCGGTAAAAAATACAAACAGTGCTGTGGAAAAATGGCATAAAATTTTAAAATAAGAAGAGGGCGTCATGTTTATGGAGTGATTCGTAAATGTGGCGCTTTTTTTGTCGTCCGAATCTTCACAAAAAAATAATTGACAAAAAATGGATTATTTGATATTTTAATAACAGTAATAATTACTATTATTAAAAATAGTAAAAGATATGCGATATGGCAGACGATGAAAATAAACATTTTATAAATCTGTATGCAGTTCATTGAAACATGGGTAAGTATGTGGTATGATTTCACCGGAAAAGCCAATTATGAAATGGAGAGAAAGAAGGAGACGGATATGTATAACATAAGAAAAGTTACTGATGATATTACCTGGATCGGAGCAAGCGACCGCAGACTGGCATTGTTTGAAAATATTTTTCCAATCAAACGCGGTGTGTCTTACAACTCCTATGTTCTGCTGGATGAGCAGACCGTCCTTTTTGATACCGTGGATGCTTCCGTTGCGGGACAGTTTTTCGAAAACCTGGAAGCTGCTTTAGAGGGAAGAACATTAGACTACCTGATCGTAAATCATATGGAACCGGATCACTGCGCGATGATCGGTGATATTGTACGCAGATATCCGGCTGTAAAGATCGTTGGAAATACAAAGACATTTGGTATGATGAACCAGTTCTTTGGAACAGATTTTTCTGAACGTTCTGTTGTGGTGAAAGAGGGAGATACCTTATCTGCAGGAAAGCATACGCTTCATTTTGTGATGGCACCGATGGTGCACTGGCCGGAGGCAATGGTCACCTACGATGATGTGGACAAAGTGCTGTTTTCCGCAGACGGATTCGGATCCTTTGGTGCATTAAACGGCAATGTTTTTGCGGATGAAGTAGATTTTGACCGTGACTGGCTGGACGATGCAAGACGTTATTACACAAATATTGTTGGAAAATACGGTGCGTCCGTGCAGACATTATTAAAGAAAGCTGCAGGACTTGAGATCGCTGTGATCTGCCCGCTGCACGGACCAATCTGGAGAGAAAATCTCTCTTACATTCTGGAAAAATACCAGAAATGGAGTACTTATGAAGCGGAAGATCAGGCGGTTGTGATCATGTATGCATCCATGTATGGCAATACGGCATCTGCGGCAGATGCGCTTGCAGGGGCACTTGCAGTGCGCGGCGTGAAAAAGATTGCTGTGTATGATGTTTCAAATGCGCACGTTTCCGAGCTGATCAGTGAAATTTTCCGTGCAAGCCATCTGGTATTTGCGGCACCGACTTACAATGCCGGAATTTATCCGGTTATGGAAAATCTGCTTTCCGATATGAAGGCACTGGCTGTTCAGAAAAAGACCGTTGCAGTTATGGAAAACGGAACCTGGGCACCGACAGCGGCAAAGCAGGTTAAAGAGAAAATCAGTGAAATGAAGGATATGACGATCCTTGATACAGGACTTACCATCAAGTCTGCAATGCATGCAGACCAGAAGGCAGAGCTGGATGCACTGGCGGATGCGATTGTGAACAGTATGGTATAAAATAAACAGTGTAAAATAAAAGGCAAAGCATAGCATAGCAAAGCATGGGATAAAATATTGTCCTGTGCTTTGTTTTTGCAGAAAAACAGAACAAAAGTTCGATTTTTGCTGTACAATTTATAAATTGAATGATATACTGGAAACAGAATCATACTAAAATATTGATGTTAATTGTTTCCGGATAGAAAGTGTTTCTATATTTTATAAATAGGGAGAAATGAGGAATATCATGGATCATTTCAAATTACATTCAAAATACCAACCAACCGGGGATCAGCCTCATGCGATCGAGGAGCTGGTAAAAGGATTTGAGGAGGGCAACCAGTTTCAGACGCTGCTTGGAGTGACTGGTTCCGGTAAGACTTTTACAATGGCAAATGTGATCCAGGCATTGAATAAGCCGACACTGATCATATCGCATAATAAAACGCTGGCAGCGCAGTTATACGGGGAGATGAAAGAATTTTTCCCGGAGAATGCGGTCGAATATTTTGTGTCATACTATGATTATTACCAGCCCGAAGCATATGTGCCGCAGACGGATACCTATATCGCAAAGGACTCCGCAATCAATGAGGAGATCGATAAACTGCGTCTTTCAGCGACGGCGGCGTTGGTGGAGCGCAAGGATGTGATCGTGGTGGCATCGGTTTCCTGTATTTATGGTTTAGGCAGCCCGGAAGATTATCTTGGCATGATGGTTTCCCTAAGACCCGGGATGGAGAAGGACAGAGATGACGTGATCCGTGCGCTGGTCGATATTCAGTATACGAGAAATGATATGGATTTTCACCGAGGTACGTTCCGTGTGCGGGGAGATACGTTAGAGATTTTCCCGGCAAACTACGGAGATACGGCGGTCCGTGTGGAATTTTTCGGGGATGAAATCGACCGTATCACGGAGGTGGATGTGCTGACAGGGGAGATCAAATGCGAGCTGGAGCATTTTGCGGTGTTCCCGGCATCCCATTATGTTGTGCCGCAGGAGAAAATCTTAAAGGCATGCGATGCCATCGAACAGGAACTGGATGAGCGCATCCGGTATTTTAAGGGCGAGGACAAGCTGCTTGAGGCGCAGCGCATTTCCGAGCGGACGAATTTTGATATCGAGATGTTAAAAGAAACAGGTTTCTGCAGTGGTATTGAAAATTATTCGAGACATCTTGCAGGACTTCCGGCGGGGGCAACGCCGCATACGCTGATGGATTATTTTAAGGATGACTATCTGATCATCGTGGATGAGTCCCATATCACGATTCCACAGATCCGCGGCATGTATGCGGGAGACCAGTCGAGAAAGTCAACGCTGGTGGACTACGGATTCCGTCTGCCGTCGGCGAAAGACAACCGGCCGCTTAATTTTGAGGAATTTGAGAGCAAGATCGATCAGATGCTGTTCGTATCGGCAACACCGAATGTATATGAGGACGAACACGAGCTGCTTAGGACAGAACAGATTATCCGTCCGACCGGACTGCTCGATCCGGAGGTCGTGGTGCGTCCGGTGGAGGGACAGATCGATGATCTGATCGGTGAGGTCAATAAGGAAATCAAAGACCATCATAAGGTGCTGATTACGACACTGACGAAGAAGATGGCGGAGGATCTGACGGATTATATGCGTGAGATCGGTATCCGCGTGAAATATCTTCATTCGGATATCGATACGTTAGAGCGTGCGGAGATCATAAGAGATCTGCGGCTGGATGTATTTGATGTGCTTGTCGGCATCAACCTGCTCCGGGAGGGACTGGATATTCCGGAGATCACGCTGGTGGCAATTTTAGATGCAGATAAAGAGGGATTCCTGCGGTCGGAGACATCACTGATACAGACGATCGGGCGTGCTGCGCGTAACAGTGAGGGACACGTTATCATGTATGCGGACAAGATCACAGACTCCATGCGTGTTGCGATGGAGGAGACGAAGCGCCGCCGTGAGATACAGCAGGCATACAATGAGGAACACGGCATTACACCGACAACGATCCAGAAATCTGTGCGGGAACTGATCAGCGTGTCAAAGAAGGTCGCAAAGGAAGAAATGAACTTCAAAAAAGACCCGGAATCCATGAACCGGGACGAACTCACAAAGCTGATCGCAGACATCCAGAAGAAGATGCAGAAAGCGGCAGCAGACTTAAACTTCGAGGCTGCTGCAGAGTACCGCGACAAGATGGTGGAGTTAAAGGGCATGCTGCGTGATATGTGAGGAAGCATTGTATTGTGAAGAGTGACGAAATAGTCGTCAGTAAGAAGTGTTTTTGGGAAAAGAAAAAGGACAGTAAATCATGAAGAAAAAAAGTGAAAGAAAATACATTAAGATCCGGGGGGCAAATGAGCACAACTTAAAAAATATTGATGTAGATATTCCAAGAGATGAATTTGTTGTGCTGACCGGACTTTCCGGTTCCGGAAAATCATCGCTTGCGTTTGATACGATCTATGCGGAGGGACAGAGGCGCTATATGGAGTCACTTTCCTCCTATGCAAGACAATTCTTAGGGCAGATGGAAAAGCCGAATGTGGAGAAGATCGAGGGGCTGTCCCCGGCGATCTCCATTGACCAGAAGTCCACGAACCGCAATCCAAGATCTACCGTTGGTACGGTTACGGAGATTTATGATTATTTCCGCCTTTTGTACGCGAGAGTCGGTATCCCGCATTGTCCGAAATGTGGCAGGGAGATCAAAAAACAGACGGTAGATCAGATGGTAGATCAGATCATGACACTCCCGGAGCGCACAAAGATCCAGCTTTTAGCACCGGTCGTGCGCGGAAGAAAAGGGGAGCACCAGAAGCTCTTAGAGCAGGCAAAGCGCAGTGGTTATGTGCGTGTGATCGTAGACGGCAGCATGTATGAGCTGACGGAGGAGATCAAACTTGACAAAAATAAAAAACACAATATCGAGATCGTGGTAGACCGTCTGATGGTCAAGCCGGGGATCGAGAAGCGTTTGTCTGATTCTATCGAAAATGTACTGGAATTATCCAAAGGGCTGATGACCGTGGATGTGATCGACGGGGAACCGATCCAGTTTTCGGAGAGTTTCTCCTGCCCGGACTGTGGAATCAGTATCGGGGAGATCGAACCGAGAAGTTTTTCTTTCAACAATCCGTTTGGCGCCTGTCCGACCTGCTTTGGACTGGGATACAAGATGGAGTTTGATGTGGATCTGATGATCCCGGATAAGCACCTTTCCATTGCGGAGGGGGCAATTCAGGTTATGGGCTGGCAGTCCTGCACAGATCCTTCCAGTTTTACCTACGCGGTGTTAAAAGCATTGACAGAAGAATATCATTTTTCACTGGAGACACCATTCCAGGATTATCCGGACGAGATAAAATATGTGATCCTGCACGGAACAGATGGCAGGGAGTTAAAGGTACATTACAAAGGCATGCGCGGCGAGGGCGTTTATGATGTGGCGTTTGAGGGACTGATCCGGAATGTACAGCGTAAATACCGTGAGACAGGATCTGATACGATGAAGCAGGAATATGAGCAGTTTATGCGCATCACGCCGTGTGAAACCTGTAAGGGACAGCGTCTGAAGGCGGAATCCTTAGCGGTCACAGTTGCGGACAAGAATATTTATGAGATCACATCCATGTCCGTAAAGAATCTTGGAAGTTTTCTAAATGATATGGAGCTGAGCCATCAGCAGCATCTGATCGGAGATCAGATCTTAAAGGAGATCCGTGCGCGTGTCGGATTTTTAAATGAAGTCGGACTGGATTATCTGTCACTGTCCCGCGCAACCGGAACACTTTCCGGTGGAGAGGCACAGCGTATCCGTCTGGCAACACAGATCGGTTCCGGACTGGTTGGTGTGGCATATATCTTAGATGAGCCATCGATCGGTCTGCATCAGAGAGACAACGATAAACTGCTCGGCGCATTAAAGAACTTAAAAGACCTTGGAAATACGCTGATTGTTGTGGAGCATGATGAGGATACAATGCTGGCTGCGGATTATATTGTGGATATCGGTCCCGGAGCAGGTGCGCATGGTGGACAAGTGGTGGCATGCGGAACAGCAGAAGAAATCATGAAAAATAAAAATTCTGTGACAGGTGCTTATCTGAGCGGCAGAATCAAAATACCGGTTCCCACAGAGCGCAGAAAGCCGACAGGTTTCCTGACTGTCAAAGGTGCCAGGGAGAATAATCTTAAGAATATCGATGTGAAGATTCCACTTGGCATTATGACCTGTATCACCGGTGTGTCAGGATCGGGAAAGAGCTCACTGACCAATGAGATTTTATATAAGAGACTTGCAAGAGATCTGAACCGTGCGAGATGCATTCCAGGGAAGCATGACGATATCATCGGCATTGACCAGTTAGACAAGGTGATCGATATCGACCAGTCCCCGATCGGAAGGACGCCGCGTTCGAATCCGGCGACATATACCGGTGTATTCGACATGATCCGTGATCTTTTTGCGGCGACGCCGGATGCGAAGGCGAAGGGATACAAGAAGGGCAGATTCAGTTTCAATGTAAAAGGCGGACGCTGTGAGGCATGTTCCGGTGACGGAATTTTAAAGATCGAGATGCACTTTTTGCCGGACGTGTACGTCCCGTGTGAAGTCTGTGGAGGAAAACGTTATAACCGTGATACGTTAGAGGTCAAATACAAGGGCAAGAGCATTTATGATGTGCTTGATATGACGGTGGAAGAAGCATTGAAATTCTTTGAAAACGTGCCTGCGATCGCAAGAAAGATACAGACACTTTATGACGTGGGACTTTCCTATGTCAAGCTTGGTCAGCCGTCAACGGAGCTGTCCGGTGGGGAGGCACAGCGTATCAAACTGGCAACAGAACTGTCAAAACGCAGCACAGGCAAGACCATTTACATTCTGGATGAGCCGACGACGGGACTTCATTTTGCGGATGTCCATAAACTGATCGAGATCCTGCGAAGACTCTCAGATGGGGGAAACACTGTAATCGTGATCGAACATAATCTGGATGTGATCAAGACCGCTGACTATATCATCGACATGGGACCGGAAGGCGGAGATGGCGGTGGAACCGTGATCGCACAGGGAACACCGGAGGAAGTGGCAGAAGTGCCGGAATCTTATACGGGTTATTATGTGAAGAAGTATCTGGAGAAAGATAAAGAAAACCGTCAGGAATCCTGAAAAATGTACGAGTGGTAAAAATATCAAAAAAAGGATAAACTACATCACAAAAGGCGCTGCAATCGCAGCGCCTTATCACGTTCGGGGAGTACTCCCCGGAAATTCTTGCGGAAAACCGGGAAGCATGAGTTATGAAAAATTATACTGCCCGTCAGTAATTCTGACGGTTGGGTCCGTTTGTATCGGACTTATTAGCTAGTACTCTTAGAATATAAAATAGAAATGTGATGAAAATGTGATGACAAAATGAAAAATAAACAAAATAAATAAAAAAGAATGAAGATTTTCTTATTTTTTTTAAAAATGCAGTCCTGCCATAAAAAAACCTTTGAAAAATCCCATTTTTTGTATATAATAGGACTGTATATGTAAAAATAGGTTTAATGGCATTTCTATGTCCGCGTGGATATGGGAATATTATCCATAGATTCAGGAACAGAGAGACGAAAGGGGCAAGTATTTAAAATGATGAGTACAGATATTGGTATCGATCTCGGTACTGCCAGTATATTAGTTTATATCAAAGGAAAAGGTGTTGTATTAAAGGAGCCGTCAGTTGTGGCTTTTGACCGTGATACAAATAAGATCAAAGCAATCGGAGAGGAAGCAAGACTGATGCTCGGAAGAACACCGGGAAATATCGTGGCAGTCAGACCACTTCGTCAGGGTGTTATTTCTGATTATCAGGTTACAGAGAAGATGATCAAGTACTTTATCCAGAAAGCACTTGGTAAGAAAACGTTCCGTAAGCCGCGCATCAGTGTATGTGTGCCAAGCGGTGTCACAGAGGTTGAGAAAAAAGCTGTTGAGGATGCAACCTATCAGGCGGGAGCAAGAGAAGTTGCAATCATCGAGGAACCGATCGCTGCGGCAATCGGAGCAGGTATTGATATTTCAAGACCTTGTGGAAATATGATCGTGGATATCGGAGGAGGAACAGCCGATATCGCGGTGATCTCTCTGGGCGGTTCGGTTGTCAGCACCTCTATCAAGATCGCCGGAGATGATTTTGATGAGGCGATTGTCCGTTATATGCGTAAAAAGCACAATCTTCTGATCGGTGAACGTACTGCAGAGGATATCAAGATCCGTATCGGAAGCTGTTTCCCACAGGCACAGGCCGAGACGATGGATGTACGCGGACGTAACCTTGTGACAGGACTTCCGAAAACTGTAACGGTTTCTTCGGAGGAGACAGAAGAGGCACTCAGAGAGCCGACACTTCAGATCGTAGAAGCAGTACATTCTGTACTGGAGAAAACTCCGCCGGAACTTGCAGCAGATGTTGCGGATCGTGGTATTGTGCTGACAGGCGGTGGTTCATTGCTCAGAGGTTTGGAGGAGCTGATCGAGGATCGCACCGGAATCAATACGATGACTGCAGATGAACCGATGACATGTGTTGCAATCGGTACCGGAAAATTCGTAGAGTTTTTAGCCGGAAAACGTGACGAAGATTAAATTCTTTTTGTGTTTTGCCGATACAATAAATGAAAGATATGCTTTGTGCACAGATAGGGAAAACGTGTGAAAAATAAGGTTTTTCATATGCGGAAATACGGATTAAAATACATCAGAAGCTGTGCAGAAATGGAGAGTTTACATGGTAAAGGGATTGTATACAGCGTATACAGGAATGATCAATGAACAGAATCGTCTGGACATTCTTTCGAATAACCTTGCAAATGCAGACACCAATGGTTATAAGAAAGAGGGAGCGACAAACCAGACGTTTGCAGATGAGCTTGCGATCAAGATCAAGGATACATCCAGCTACGGCATACCGCAGAAGCTTGGAACCATGAGCATGGGTGTACACATCGGAGAGACTTACACGGATTACAGCCAGGGAAATTTCAGGGTAACAGATAACGCAACGGATTTTGCACTGGATGGAGATGGTTTCTTTGCAATCGCCTATACGGATAAAGCAGGAAACACATCTGTAAAGTACAGCAGGGATGGAGCCTTTGTGGTAAATACAGCAGGTTATCTTGTCACAAAAGACGGCGACTATGTATTAAATCAGAATGGAGCCATGAATGCGGATGCAGGAGCACGTATTCAGGTGGATCCGAATGTACCGATCACGGTGGATGAAAAAGGTAACATTTTTCAGAATAACCAGCAGGTTGGCACGATCGGCGTTGTAGATATTGCAGATTATAATTATCTGGCAAAATACGGCGAGAATATGTATGACCTGGTAAATGGCGGTGCCCGTCAGGCATCCACTGCGAAAGTAACGCAGGGATGTATCGAATCATCCAATATCAATGTTGTTTCGGAGATGGTCAATATGATCACGATATCGAGAGCCTTTCAGGCTGGACAGAAGGTGATCAACGCTGTGGATGAAACATTAGACAAAGCGGTAAACCAGGTGGGAAAGGTATAAGCAGGAGGTAAACTGGAATTATGATGAGAGCTCTTTATACTGCGGCAACCGGTATGATTGCACAGCAGTCAAACGTGGATAATATTTCAAATAACCTTTCAAATGTCAATACAGTCGGATATAAACAGGAGAAGATGGAGTTTAAGTCTCTGCTTTACCAGACAATCCAGACGCGTACAACCAGTGCAAATGGCGAGGAAAAGCCGATCTCTGCACAGGTAGGACTTGGTACCAGAGTGGCATCCAACACCTCTATTTATACACAGGGGTCACTGATGGCAAGTGAGAATGCAACTGATTTTGCAATCAGCGGTGCTGGATTTTTTGCAGTGCGCGGAGCAGACGGAAAAACTTATTATACCAGAGCCGGAGATTTTGTATGGTCTGTCAATGCAGGCGGTACATTAACTCTTTGCACGAATGAGGGATACCCGGTTTTAGATTCCAACAATCAGCCGATCAATCTTCCGGCAGGTATCAGTGCAGAGAAAGTGATCGTCAGCGAAAATGGAAAAATGGGATATACCAATGCAGCCGGCACATATGTGGATATGAACCAGACGATTGGATTATTCCAGTTTAATAATCCAAGCGGACTTGAAAAAACAGGAACCAATCTTCTTGCAGTGACACCGGCATCCGGTAATGCAATGAACGAGTCTACGACTGCAAATCTTACTAAGAGCAAAGTTTTACAGAAATACCTGGAAGGTTCTAATGTTCAAGTCGCAGATGAGATGGTAAACCTGATCATTGCACAGCGTGCATATCAGCTCAACTCAAAGGCAATCACAACATCGGACGAGATGCTTGAGCAGGCAAACAATCTGAAACGTTAAGATTAGACAGCGGATGTAGGAAAGGAAAAACAATATGATTTCCATGGACAGCATTTCATCATTGATTGATACAAGCAAAAATACAGCAGCTGCAAATCAGGCAAGTTCCCTGCAGAGTTCCTTAAACAGTATTTCTTCGGATTCTTCCGAGGACGAACTGATGCAGGTTTGTAAAGATTTTGAATCATATTTTGTGGAAGAAGTTTTAAAAGAAATTAAAGAGAGCCTGACAAGTGAGGATGATGAGGAGGATTCTTCCACATCAACACTGAAAGATTATTATATGGACAATGTCATCGAACTGGTTGCAGACCAGGTTGTAGATGAGGTTGGAACCAATTTTACGCAGCAGCTCTATGAGCAGATGAAACGTAATTATAATATAGAATAAGTTTGCGCAGATAAAATGTCGTAAAATCGGCGCAGCAGAAGTAAAGTGTGCAGATAAGTACATAATTGAAACAGTATGCAAAAATCGGTGCAGTTTTAACGGGAAAATGAACGATGGGTTCAAAAATCCCGTTAGACTGCATTTTTTATTCATGGCAATAGCTCGCTCACAAAGCGTTTATTTTATTGCTTTCGCAGCAGAAAACAGAATTCTGGAATGGAGAAAACAGTGGAAAGTCTTGCAGGATATGTGGAACACATTATATATCGGAATGCGGATAATGGATATACCGTGTTAAATCTGGTGAGCGGGGAGGATGAAATCACCTGTGTGGGGATATTTTCGGCAATCGCAGAGGGAGAAAATATTGAGGCACAGGGGGAGTACACGGAACATCCGACCTATGGGCAGCAGTTTAAAGTAACAAGTTTTGAGGAGAAAGCACCTGAAGATGAGGAGGCAATAGAGCGGTATCTTGGTTCCGGTGCAATCAAGGGAATCGGGCTTGCCATGGCGGCAAGAATTGTCAGGCGTTTTAAGGAGGATACCTTCCGGATCATAGAGGAAGAACCGGAACGTCTCGCTGAGATCAAAGGGATCAGTAACCGCAAAGCGATGGAGATTGCCAGCCAGGTCAACGAAAAGAGGGATCTGCGGCAGGCGATGATCTTTTTGCAGCAGTATGGAATCACGATGAATTTAGCGGTCAAGGTATATCAGGCATACGGACAGGATGTTTATGGTATCATCCGGGAAAATCCGTACCGGCTGGCGGACGATATTGATGGAGTCGGATTCCGGACGGCGGATGAGATCGCGGCGCGGGTTGGTATCCGGATGGACTCTGATTTCCGTGTGCGAAGCGGAATCCTGTATACACTGCTTCAGGCAAGTGGGGAGGGACATACCTATCTGCCGGAGACAGAGCTGACACCGCGTGCATCAAAATTATTGAATGTTACGGCAGAACAGGTGGAAAAGCAGTACATGGATCTTGCCATTGAAAGGAAGATCATCTTAAAACAGATGGAAGATCAGACACAGATCTATGCAGCGTCATTTTATTATATGGAAGCAAACACGGCGACGATGTTAAAACGGCTCAATGTAAGTTATGATGTGTCAGATGCGGAGATTGAACAGCGAATCCGGGGGATCGAAAAGAAAAGCGGCATGACGTTGGATGAACATCAGGTAACGGCGGTCAAAGAGGCAGTGCGGAATGGTCTGCTTGTGATCACGGGAGGGCCTGGAACCGGAAAGACGACCACGATTAATACGATCATCCGCTATTTTGAACTGGAGGGCTTGGAAATCTTTTTGGCAGCTCCGACAGGGCGTGCAGCAAAGCGCATGAGTGAGACAACGGGATTTGAGGCGCGGACAGTTCACCGTATGTTAGAGCTGAATGGGGGAGCCGAGGGAAGCGGTGGATTTGAAAGGGATGAAAGTAATCCACTCGAAGCGGATGTGATCATTGTAGATGAGATGTCGATGGTGGATATCTCACTGATGTATTCTCTGCTCAAAGCAATCTCTGTGGGAACGAGGTTGATTCTTGTCGGGGATGTCAATCAGCTTCCGAGTGTCGGACCGGGAAGTGTACTCCGTGATATTATCCAATCACATGCCTGCAATGTAGTTATGCTGACCAAAATCTTCCGTCAGGCATCCACCAGTGATATTATTGTCAATGCGCATAAGATCAATCATGGAGAAGAAGTGATATTAGATAATAAGAGCATGGATTTCTTTTTCCTGAAACGGTATGACGCAGATGTGATCATCAATGTGGTGCTGCAGCTCATTAAGCAGAAACTGCCGAAGTTTGTGGATGCGACGCCTTATGATATCCAGGTACTGACACCAATGCGCAAGGGACTGCTTGGCGTAGAGCGCCTGAATGGGATTTTGCAGCGATATATGAATCCGCCTGCCAATGATAAAGTGGAGAAAGAATATGGCAGCACTGTGTTCCGTGAGGGGGATAAAGTTATGCAGACAAAGAATAACTACCAGCTCGCGTGGGAAATCCGTACAAAATTTGGACTCACTGTGGATAAAGGCCTTGGAATTTTCAATGGAGATATGGGAATCATAAGACAGATCAATGATTTCGCAGAACAGATGATCATAGAGTTTGATGAAGGGAGAATGGTAGAGTACCCCTATAAACTTCTGGATGAACTTGAGCTTGCCTATGCGATCACGATCCATAAATCACAGGGAAGTGAGTATCCGGCGGTCGTCATTCCGCTGCTTGGCGGTCCGATGATGTTAATGAACCGGAATCTATTGTATACTGCCGTCACGCGTGCAAGAAAATGTGTGACGTTAGTCGGCAATGAAGTGACCTTCCAGCAGATGATTCGGAATACCTCACAGCAGAAAAGGTACAGCGGACTCTGCGACCGTTTAAAAGAAAATTAAATAAAATAATAAGAAGCTGCCATGCAGGGCAACCGGTAATGAAAATCATTAACACCGGCTCACTTGTACGGCAGCTTTTAATTTATGACAATAGAATGTTCGCAGAGTGTGCATTCTGTTGTTATTGGTAATTTTAAAATCCTGTTGTGCTTTAGCAGATCTGCATATCAGGATAACAGTGCTTTATCATTGGCGAATTCTTCGCCGCTGACCTTTTCAAACTGATGAAGTAGATCTTCGACGGTCAGTTTCTTTTTCTCTTCTCCGGAGATATTTAAGATCACTTTTCCTTCGTGCATCATGATCAGGCGGTTACCGTGCACGATGGCATCCTTCATATTGTGTGTGACCATCATGGCGGTCAGATGATTTTCTGCGATGATCTTATCAGAAATCTCAAGCACTTTTGCGGCAGTTTTCGGATCAAGTGCTGCAGTGTGTTCGTCTAACAGCAAAAGTTTTGGTTTTTTGATCGACGCCATTAAAAGTGTGATCGCCTGCCGCTGTCCGCCGGAGAGCAGACCGACTTTACTGGTGAGACGGTCTTCCAGTCCAAGATCTAAGGCTTTTAACATTTCGCGGTAGGTATCGCGTTCCTGATGGGTGATTCCCCACGAAAGTCCCCGTTTTTCACCACGTCTTGCTGCAATCGCCATGTTTTCTTCGATCGACATGGTGGTTGCGGTTCCGGTCATCGGATCCTGAAATACACGTCCGAGGTATTTGGCACGTTTGTGCTCGGATAATTTTGTGACATCGTCTCCACCGATATAAATTTTCCCGGAATCAATTGGCCATACACCTGCGATGGCGTTTAACGTGGTTGATTTTCCGGCACCGTTTCCACCGATCACGGTAACAAAATCGCCCTCATTTAAAGTCAGATTGACACCATTTAAAGCAATTTTTTCGTTGATGGTTCCGGGGTTAAAAGTTTTGTGGATATTGTCGAGTTTTAACATTTCAGCCATTGACGGACACCCCTTTCCTGCCGTATTTGGATTTGAGATACGGGAATGCAAGGAAAATCGCAACGACGATGGCAGAAAACAGTTTTAGGTCATCAGACGGCAGTTTCAGCCATAATACGATATTCATTACAATATAGTAGATGATCGCGCCGCCGATCACGGAAAACATGGTATATGCAAAAGCAAAATGTTTTCCGGCACATAACTTCCCGAAAAGTACCTCACCGATGATGACAGCGGCAAGACCGATGACGATGGCACCACGTCCCATGTTGACATCTGCGGCACCCTGATACTGTGCGTAGAGTCCTCCGGAAAGACCGACAAGACCGTTTGAGATCATCAGCGCAACGACCGTGTGGAAATCAGTGTTGATACCCTGTGCGCGGGCCATCTGCCGGTTACATCCGGTTGCGCGGATGGCATGTCCCTGCTCGGTTCCGAAATACCAGTATAAAAGGGCAACGACCGCCACGCAGAAAAGAACACATGTCACAAACAGCCGGACTTTGGTAGCGGAAGAATCCGAGATGTAACGCAGGGAAACGACTAACGGATACTTGTCAACACTGACAGCCTGATTCGAACTTCCCATAATATTTAAGTTGATGGAATAGAGTGAAATCTGTGTCAGGATACTTGCAAGGATTCCGGGAATTCCAAGTGCAGTATGCAGAATTCCGGTGATAAAACCGGCTGCCATACCTGCTAAAAATGCAAAAATAAGTGCTGCCCATGGATGCATGCCGGAACGGATCAGCATAACGGCAACTGCACCGCCGGTTGCAAGAGAACCGTCAACGGTAAGATCAGCAAAATCTAAAAGTCTGTATGTAATATATACACCCAGTGCCATCAACCCCCAGACCAGCCCCTGCGCAAAGGCGCCGGGCATGGAGCGGAAGAGAGCCATCGGGTCTAAGGACATAAGTATTGTCATAGAAAAACCCCTTATCAAAAATATTTTTTATTCGGCAGCGATGGCAGTATAGTCATCAGGAACTGTGATGCCAAGCTGTGAACAGATATCAGCATTGTATTCTTTGGTAACATTCTCTGCATACTGTACATCCATGGTCGAGATGTCAGCACCGTTTACTAAAACGTCGTATGCCATTTTGCCTGCTGTATAACCGATATCATAGTAGCTGATGGAAAGTGTGGCTACACCACAGCCGGAACAGATACCTTCCTCACCGGCGATGATCGGAACACCTGCCGGAAGAGCAATATTGTTGATGGATTCAGTATTGCCTGCCATGGTATTGTCAGTCGGAATATAGAGGACATCACATTCACTGACGGCACTCTGTACAACAGAAGCGATGTCGTTGGAATCTGATACGGTATATTCTTTATAGGAAATACTGTCTTCATCGAGAGCTTTTTCAAATTCGGTTGCCTGGTATGCAGAGTTTGGTTCTGCGGAGCAGTAGAGAATGCCGACATTTTTTGCATCTGGGAATAATTCGACAAGCATGTCTTCCTGCTGGTCAATCGGAGCAAGATCTGCAGTTCCGGATACGTTTGTACCGGTAGAGCCGGTCCAGTTGTCAATGTCAAGTGCTGTTGCATAGTCGGTAACGGAAGTACCGATCACCGGGATCGTGCTGGTTGCTGCAGCTGCACACTGCAGAGCAGTCGTTGCATTTGCTAAGATCAGGTCATAATTGTTAGCGACGAAACCGTTGCTGATGGTTGCGCAGTTTGCCTGCTCGCCCTGGGCATTCTGAAGATCAAAGGTAACATTGCCAGAACCAAGTAATTCAGTCAGTGCATCTTCGAATCCCTGGGTTGCCTGATCAAGAGCAGGATGCTCTAACTGCTGGCAGATACCGATCGTATATTTTTTGCCATCGGAAGAGGTGCCTGCACCACTTTCAGTAGCCGCTGCATCCGAAGCCTGTGCTGCATCGGAAGCTGCTGCATCCGTGGTACTGCTGGTGTTTGCTGTACTGTTTCCACATGCTGCAAGTGATGCAGCCATGGCTGCTGTCATTACGACAGATAAGATTTTTTTGTAGTTTTTCATAGAATTCTCCATTCCTGCCCGTTTTTCAGGGCATCATAAGTTTGTGCCGGGGCACACATCTTGTGTGTGAAAAATTTTATTTTTCACATTGCTGCCCTTTAGGACTTTAAAGTGCTATCGCTTTTAATAAACAAATTATAAAGACCTAAATGGGATTCGTCAACATTATAGTAAGAAAAAATTAAGAAAAACTTTATGGTATGTATTTGGCAAAAATGATATTCTTTGCAGGGAGAGATCCGGAAAGGATCTTATGAAAATCAGAAAAAATGACATTTTCCTATATGGAAGAAAAATGTTATTTCAGATGCTTGAAATCCTTTATCCACGAAGATGTGCAGTCTGTGATGAAATTGAAGTGACAGGAAAGGGTATTTGTCCGCTATGTAAAGACAAGGTGCATGTGGCAGGAGAACCGGCATGTAAAAAATGCGGGAAACCGCTTGTGGATGAGAGAAAGGAATTTTGCACCGACTGTGGAAAAAAGCATCATGTATACACACAGGGAAAGGCAGTGTTTGTTTATGAGGGTGGTATAAGAAATTCAATGTACCGCTTTAAATATGGAAATAAAAGAGAATATGCAGAGTTTTATGCGAATGCAGCAGTGGAAAAATATGGAGTGTGGCTGAACAAAATAAAAGCAGAAGTGCTGATTCCCATTCCAATGTATTCCCGGAAGAAGCGACTGCGCGGATACAATCAGGCCGAAGTATTTGCGCGGGAACTTGGAAGAAAAGCAGGGATTTTAGTGGATGAGCACCTGGTCAGAAGAGTGAGAAATACAATTCCTCAAAAAGAGTTAAATGAATCACAACGACACAGAAATTTAAAAAATGCTTTCCAATTGACAGCAGATATAGTAGAATATAAGAGAGTCGTGCTTGTGGATGATATCTATACGACAGGGAGTACGATGGATGAAGTATCAAAAGTCCTGAAAGCGTCAGGAGTGGAAAACATATATTATATCTGTATCAGTATCGGAGAAGGGTATTGACAGAATGACAGGAGGTCATGCCAATATGGAAGTGAAGAATTGCAAGGACTGTGGACGTTTATTTAATTATATGGGTGGTGCACCATTGTGTGATGGATGCAGAAAAAAACTTGAACAAAAGTTTCAGGAAGTAAAACAATATCTGGACGAGAACCCGAATGCATCTGTTAATCAGGTATCCGAGGACAATGATGTGTCAGTAAAACAGATCAAGCAGTGGATCCGTGAAGAGAGACTTTCACTTTCAGAAGCTTCACTTGACGGTGTTACCTGCGAGCATTGCGGCAGACCGATCCGGACGGGGCGCTTTTGCGAAAAGTGTAAAGCGGCAATGGCAAATTCATTCGCAAACTCGATTGAAAAACCAAAGCCTTTAGAACCACAGAAAAAAGAACGCGACGGAAACAAGATGCGTTTCTTATAAGAGAAGAGCAGGGCCTGACAGGTGGTCCTGCTTTTTTATTCATAAGGAATTACGTCCTATGAATAAAAAAGCCCTCCGGGTGGGATCGCACTGCGTCAGAGATGAATTATGTCGCGGGGGCGACCCGCCGCAGGCGGTGAATCCTGTGGAACAGGATTCTTTTTTTTCCTTTGAAAAAGAAGGGCACTGTGATATAATGAAAAATAAGAATGCGTAACTGCGAGCAAAAATGCAGTTTGCTAAGAGAAAGGAAACGCAGCATGGTCAATGAACAACGACTGCACAGCATGATAAAAATAGCAAAATTTGATGCAAACGATGGAAAACGCTGCAAACCGATGATCCAGTATGCGCGAAAGGATTATGTGGCATTACAGCTTCTGAAAAGTTTCGTGGTCGGCACGATCGCATTTTTTATGATGTTAGGGCTTTGGGTACTCTATTCTATGGATGCTTTGATGGAACAGATCAACAAAATGGATTTTGTAAAGGCTGCTACTACACTGGGACTGCTCTATGGAATTTTTATGGTAATTTATCTTCTTGCCACATATATTATTTTTAATATGAAGTACACTTATGGCAGAAAAAAGGTAAAAAAATACTATGCGGGTCTAAAAAAGATCAGTGCGATGTATCTGCGGGAAGAACGGTTGAAAGGGAACGGAAACAAAGACTGGGACTGACAACGGAAGCAATGCGGAAAATGAGATTTTTCACATGTGGAAATGGAGATTAGTATGACGACCTTATTGGAATTAAAAGAGAAATTAACACGTTTTTATGGAAAATATGATATATACATTACGCCGGTGATAAAGTTTACTGTTGCACTCACAGCATTTTTGCTGATAAATCACAACATTGGTTATATGGAAAAAATCAGCAGTACACCAATTGCCCTGATCCTTGCCCTGATCTGTTCGATTCTTCCAGTCGGTGGGGCCGTTTTTATTGGCTCTGTGCTGATCCTTTTGGATATGTATGCACTTTCCTTAGAAGTATGTATTGTGGCCCTGATCCTGTTTATTCTGATGTATATCCTGTATTTTCGGTTTTCTCCAAAAAACGAGTATGGGGTGCTTTTGACACCGATTTGTTTTGGACTGAACATTCCGTTTGTGATGCCGGTCGGCATGGGACTTTTGCGGGAATTATATTCCATGTTTTCTCTGGTCTGCGGTATCGTTCTTTATTTCTTCTTAAACGGTGTAAAGCAGAATGAAACAACACTTGGCGGAGTGGATGAGAAAGATGCGGCAACATCAAAGATTGTTGTTGCGTTGAACCAGCTTTTGGGCAACAGGGAAATGTATCTGGTGCTTGCGATCATGGTGGTAACACTGGTCATCGTTTATATCATACGAAAAATGTCCATTGAGCATGCATGGGCGGTCGCAATTATATTTGGTATTTTATTCGAGGCAGTTGGTATGATCGCAGGGGATATGGTACTTGGAATCAGCGGAAAGACCATCACAATTCTGGTGGGAAGCATTATTTCCTGCGTGATTGCATTTGTGATTCAGTTCCTGTTTTTCAATCTGGATTATTCAAGGACGGAAAGACTCCAGTTTGAAGATGATGAGTATTATTATTATGTAAAAGCCGTACCGAAAGCAATCGTTGCAGGGACAGATAAAAAAGTGACCAGATTCAGTGGAAAAGAAGAACAGGATCGTATGACGAAAAAACGTTTCGCAGAAGAAATGGAGATTGACGAAGATCTGCTGGATTAGTTACTTTAAATACAGATAGCGGAAAGGAAAGTGAAGCAGGTGCAGAATGCGATGGCAACCATGGGCGCGTTTTGGGAAAAAGCGTCTATTTATTTGAATTTACCAAAGATTACAATGACAGATGTTGTGGAAATTCTCATCATAACATTTCTGTTTTATTATATGCTTGTGTGGATTAAGAACACAAGGGCATGGGTACTGTTAAAAGGTATTATGGTAATATTGCTTTTTGTTCTGGTTGCAGCTGTATTTCAGATGAATACGATCATCTGGATCGCAAAGAATACATTGAGCGTCGCAATTACTGCCATAGTTATTATATTCCAGCCGGAAATCCGGAAAGCACTGGAAAATCTTGGACAGAAGAATTTCCTTACTTCTTTTTTTACGTTTGATTTTTCAAAGGGAGAAATCGCAAAGTTTACGGATAAAACGATCAATGAACTGGTAAAGGCATGTTATGAGATGGGAAAAGTCAAAACAGGTGCACTTATCGTCATTGAGGATGAAATTGTTCTTTCGGAGTATGAAAGAACCGGTATTGCAGTAGATGGAATACTGACAAGCCAGCTTTTGATCAATATTTTTGAAAAAAACACACCGCTTCATGACGGAGCCGTGATTGTCCGCGGGGACAGAGTGGTGTCTGCCACCTGCTATCTGCCACTGACGGATTCTTTAAGTATCAGCAAAGATCTTGGTACAAGACATCGTGCGGCGGTCGGAATCAGTGAAGTCAGTGATTCACTTACCATTGTTGTATCTGAGGAAACGGGAAAAGTTTCCATCGCCATGGGTGGGGAATTGTACCGCAATGTGGACGCTGAGTTTTTAAAGAACAAACTTTCATTTATACAGCATCGCGAGAAGAAAGTTTCAAAAATTGAATTATGGAGAAGGAGGCTTAAGGATGTTAAAGAATCTGGCAAAAAAACTAACGAATAATCTTGGCCTCAAGGTACTGGCTGTGTTATTTGCGATCGCTCTGTGGATCGTAGTGGTCAATATTGATGATCCGGTCAAACCGGCACAGTATACGATCAGTGTAACACAGGACAATATGGATTATCTTACCTCAAATGGAAAGTATTCCGAGACACTTGGCGGGAAAAATACAGTTACGTTTACGGCATCGGCAAAACGAAGTATTCTGGAAAAATTATCCAACACGGATTTTACTGCAGTTGCGGATATGGAAAAGATTGAATATGTGGAAGGTGATGGCGTATGCCGTGTCCCGATTACGATCACATGCAGTAAATATAACAGCAATACAGTTACCATTTCATCCAAACAGCAGTATCTGGATGTGACAGTGGAAGATCTTGGAAATGTACAGAAAAAGATCACTGCAAGCACGGAAGGTACGGTCATGGATGGCTGTGCACTTGGAGATGTTTCCATCGTGACATCGAATCTTTTGAAAATTTCGGGACCGTCTTCTGTTACGAGTCAGATCAGCACAGTAGTCGCAACGATCAATGTTGACGGAATGTCATCGGATGTGACGGATACAGTAGTGCCGGTTTTATATGATGCGGATGGTAATGAGATCGATGCTTCAAAGTTAAAAATGAATATTAATACTGTTACGATCACGGCGCAGATATTAAATACAAAAGATGTGGATCTTTCCTTCCAGACAAAAGGAACTGTGGCATCCGGCTATACATTAAAAGAAATTACCTACAGTCCGAAAAAAGTCCGGATCAAGGGAGAAACGGATGTGCTTAATAAGGTGGCTAAGATCGCAATACCGGATGATGTGTTAGATATGAGCGGTGCAACGGAAGATGTTGAGACAACTGTAGATATTACATCTTATCTTCCGGATGGAACTTCGCTGGTACTTGCAGCAGACGCAAAAGTGGAGGTCAAAGTAAAAGTAGAGCCGATCACAACAAAAACCTTCGAGGTGGATGCATCTGCGTTTACGCTTGAAAATATTCCGGATGCGACAAAGGCGAAGATTACGGAAGATACGATTCAGGTTGAGGTCACCGGAGCAGAAAGCGATATTAAGAAGCTGTCAGCAGATGACATTACAGGTACTGTTAATCTGCAGGGATATGGAAATGGTGAACATAATATCGCTGCAGATATTGATGTGGATAATGAACTTTATCAGGTAAAAACCGTGCGGATCCCGGTTAAAATGACTGCGGAAGATACGGAAATAAAATCAACGGAAAGCAGCAAAAAGAGTGCTTCTAAAACAAAATAAAAGAAATTAATAATTTGGAGGAAATACAATGGCAAGAATGTTTGGTACAGATGGTGTCCGCGGAGTGGCTGGATCAGAACTTACGATCGAGCTTGCGACAAAACTTGGACAGGCGGGAGCTTATGTGCTTACGAAAGAGCAGGAACATCAGGCAACGATTATCGTTGGCTGTGATACGAGAATTTCAGGAGGAATGCTTGCAAGTGCACTGATGGCAGGAATCTGTTCTGTCGGTGCAAATGCGATTTTTGTCGGAGTAATGCCGACACCTGCAATTGCGTATCTGACGAGAAAACATAAGGTAGATGCCGGGGTTGTCATTTCCGCATCCCATAACCCGATGGAATTTAACGGAATTAAATTTTTTAACGGCGAGGGATATAAGCTTTCTGATGAGCTTGAAGACGAGATCGAGGCACTGATCCGTAATAATATGAAGGATGTCAACCTGCCGATCGGTTCCGGAGTCGGTAAAATTGATTATCGTTTCGATTTAAGAGACGAATATGTAGAATTTATGAAAAAATGTGTTCCGGTTGATCTGACAGGCATGAAGATCGTGGTTGACTGTGCAGAGGGAGCCGCTCATTATACGTCAGTGAAGGCATTGAAAGATCTGGGGGCTGATCTGGTGGCAATCCATACCGAACCGGATGGAACGAATATCAATGCAAACTGTGGTTCGACGCATATGGATGAATTAAAAGCCAGAGTAGTTTATGAAAATGCTGCCATTGGTATTGCATTTGACGGGGATGCAGACCGTATGCTTGCTGTGGATGAAAAAGGAGAACTGGTCGATGGAGACCAGATCATGGCAATCTGTGGTACTTATATGAAACAGAAAGGTACCTTAAAAAAGAATACGATCGTTGTTACTGTTATGACAAACCTTGGATTTTCGCTGATGGGAGAACGCGAAGGCATCCATGTGGAAAAGACAAAAGTTGGCGACAGATATGTTCTTGAAAATATGAGAGAACATGGCTATAATATCGGAGGCGAGCAGTCAGGACACGTTATTTTCCTGGATGACAACACCACAGGTGATGGTCTGCTTTCTGCACTTCATCTGCTTGAGGTTATGGTGAAAACGAAAAAAACTTTATCAGAGCTTGCATCTGTTATGGAAGTATTACCGCAGGCACTTGTAAATGCAAAAGTGCCAAACCATAAAAAAGACAACTTTATGGATTATCAGGAGATTGCGGATGCAGTTGCAAAATTAGAGCAGAAGTTTAACGGAGAGGGAAGAGTTTTGATCCGTCCATCCGGTACAGAGCCGCTTGTCCGTGTCATGATTGAAGGAAAAGATCAAAAGGTGATCGATGAGGAAGCTAAAAAGTTAGCGGAACTGATTACGAAGATCATGCTTTAAATATCGTATATACAATAAACAGTTTGGAGGGATTTACTATGGTAAGCCAGAAAGTAACGATTAAAAATCCGACGGGACTTCATTTGAGACCGGCTGGAATTTTATGCAAGGAGGCCATGCAGTTTAAATCACATGTGACATTTCGTTACAGAGAAAATACAGCAAATGCAAAAAGCGTGTTGAGTGTACTTGGTGCATGCATCAAATCCGGGGATGAAATAGAGCTTGTCTGCGAAGGAGAAGATGAAAAAGAAGCACTTACGTCGATTGTTACGGCAATTGAAAATGGATTAGGAGAATAAATGATGAAAAAGATCTTAGTGACAGGGTGCAACGGACAGTTAGGGCGTGCCATCCGACAGGAATATAAAGGTGAGGATGTTTCCTTTATCAATACAGATGTTGCGGAAGGTGAAGGCATTGTGGCGCTCGATATTACCGATGTGAACGCTGTTCTTGCGCTGGTTCGTGCAGAAAGGCCGGAGGTTATCATTAACTGTGCAGCGCACACCAATGTGGATGCGTGCGAACAGCAGTGGGATGCCGCATACCGGATCAATGCGATCGGACCGAGAAATTTAAGTATCGCAGCAAGAGAAGTTGGAGCAAAAATGATCCACGTTTCCACCGATTATGTATTTGAGGGAAACGGAACAAAGCCATATACGGAATTTGATGAGATCCATCCGGTCAGTGCCTATGGAAAGACGAAGGCGGAGGGAGAAAAGTTTGTCCGTGAATTTGCAGACAGATATTTTATTTTCCGTACCGCATGGCTTTATGGAGATGGAAAAAACTTTGTAAAGACGATGCTTCGCCTTGCGGAGTCACACGATGAAGTCAGTGTTGTATGTGACCAGCAGGGATCCCCGACAAGTGCGGTGGAACTGGCAAGAGCCATTCATCATTTTGAACCGACAGAAAATTATGGTACATTTCATGCAACCTGTGAGGGCGATACCAACTGGGCAGCTTTTGCGGAAGCAATTTTTAAACGTGCAGGAAAGACAACAAAAGTCAACCATGTCACAAGTGAGCAGTATGCGAAGATGAATCCGGCTTCTGCAAACAGACCGGCATATTCGATTCTTGAGAACTATATGATGAAACTGACAGACGGTTACAAAATGGCTGAATGGCAGGATGCACTTGATGAGTATATGAAAACACTGGAATAATACGATGACAGAATATATCAAAAAACATTACCGGCTGATTCTGATGTCGGTATTTGCTGCGCTGGTCTGTTTTGGGTATCAGGCATTTAACTCGAATATCAGAATCGATACAGAGGAACTGATCAATCATCCCGGGTCTACGTTAGGGTGGCTTACGATTGGAAGATTTGGACTGGTTCTGTTAAAACGGATGCTTGGTCTTGGTGTACACCGAACGATAAAGAGTGGTATTCTGATGCTTTTGTTTTTTATCCTGGGAGGCAATGTACTGACGTATGGATGCTATTATTTTTCAGGAAAAAAGGATGGAAAACCGTACTGGATATTTACGCTGCTTTATATGACATCCAATATCTGGAGTTTTCAGTTTTATTTTTCACTGCAGCAGGCGGAAGTCGCATTTGCAATGCTTTTGATGGCAGTCACCGGATTTTTTATGTGTGATCTTTGTTTTTGCGAGAAATATAAGGAGAACAGAAGCGGAAAAGATCTGTGTAAGCTGTTTTTGTCCACAGTGTTTATTGTGCTGGCACTTGGTACTTACCAGGCACTGGCAGTTTATTATATTGCAGTCTGTGTCATGTTTTTCTTATTGTTCTTCTGGCAGGTGAATGGAAAAAGGGAAAAATGTGGAATTCGCATTATTTTTCTTGCGGCCCATTTCGGTATTTCCTATCTGATATACAGGGGGATTGCGGGTACATGGTTCATGGCAGCCGGTGATTATATGGAAGGGCAGAGCAACTGGGGAAGTGAACCGGCTGCTGAATGTGTCAAGAATGTTCTTCGTGTTGTGAAAAATCAGCTTCTTACCGTCGGACCGCGGAATTTCTCTTTTTATGTGATCGGTGTACTGCTTGCATTTTATGTGATATGGATCGCATGGACGAGAAGGACAGAAATTGGACGTGCCGGTTTTTGGATTTTTGCAGCAGGAATGATTTTTATGCTCATTACACCTTTTTTTATGACAATCTATGCAGGTGCGATGCTGGTGACAAGGACACAGTTTGCACTTCCGGTTGTGGCTGCATTTCTTGCGATGTTTGGTGTGATGATATTAAAAGAGCAGCAGATTTCCGATGTACGACCGGAAAAACAGGAGCGGGACAGGAAAATGTGCCGATGGCTGCAGGTAATGGGCAATGTGGTGATATTGCTTGTAATCGCAGTTACAGGCGGTCAGGTCTGCTATAACATCAGAATGCACAGCGCGGATCAGGTGCGTTATGAACAGGATGCGCTGCTGGCGGATCAGATCACGGATGCTTTGAAGAGGGAGATCCCCGGGGTGGATGCAGAAGGAGATCCGATGGATAAAAAAGTGGTATTTATCGGATACCGGCAGCCACAGTTAAACAGCTTGAACCGCCGTACGGAAATGTACGGGTGGTCATTTTTTGAATGGGATTATACCAGAGAACATCCGGCGGGGGCAACGCATCGGATCGCAGGATTTTTAGAAGCACATAATGGAGTCCATCTTGACGATGGTTATTCCGAAGAGATGGAATATAAGGCGGCAGCACTGTCGGAAGATATGACAGTCTTTCCGGCTGAGGGTTCAATCGTGGAAGAAAAAGATCTGGTGGTCGTCAAGCTGTCTGAAATTACGGAACGCCCGGCAGTGGACTGGTGGTAAAACTTGTACAGACAATAAAAGTATGGTAAAATGATGAAAGATTTTGTAGACCATAGAATGGAGAAAATTATGAGAACATATTTAGTAACCGGAGGAGCCGGATTTATTGGATCTAACTATATTCATTACATGTTTCGAAAATATGACAATGAGATCAGGATCATCAATGTGGATGTGCTTACCTATGCAGGTAACCTGGAAAATTTAAAAGACGTTGAAACTCGTGATAACTATACCTTTGTGCGTGCAGATATTACAGATAAAGAGGCAATTACAAAGATTTTTGCAGAAAATGACATTGACCGCGTTGTACATTTTGCGGCAGAGAGTCATGTAGACCGCAGTATCAAAAATCCGGAAGTATTTGTAAAGACGAACGTGCTTGGAACAGCAGTTATGTTAAACTGTGCAAAAGCGGCATGGGAGCTGCCGGATGGCAGTTTCAAAGAAGGGAAGAAATTCCTTCATGTATCGACGGATGAGGTATATGGTTCTTTAGAGGATGACGGAACATATTTTTATGAGACAACACCGTATGCACCGCACAGTCCGTATTCTGCGAGCAAAGCATCTTCGGACATGCTGGTAAAGGCTTATATTGACACTTACCATTTCCCGGCAAACATTACGAACTGTTCTAATAACTATGGACCATATCAGTTCCCGGAGAAACTGATTCCGCTTATTATCAATAATGCGCTGCATGGAAAGAAACTCCCGGTATATGGTGATGGAAAGAATGTCCGTGACTGGCTGTATGTGGATGATCATGCAAAAGCGATCGATATGGTTCAGGAAAACGGGCGCCTTGGTGAGACTTATAATGTTGGCGGACACAATGAAAAACAGAATATCGAGATTATCAATATCATCATAGATACACTGCTTGAGATGCTTCCAGCAGATGATCCGAGACGTGCACTTGTAAGCAAAGATCTGATCACTTACGTGGAGGATCGAAAAGGTCATGACAGACGTTATGCGATCGCACCGGATAAGATCAAGGCTGAGATCGGCTGGGAGCCGGAGACAATGTTCAAAGAGGGTATCAGAAAGACGATCGCATGGTACTTTGAACATGAGGACTGGATGAAAAACGTTACCAGCGGTGATTATCAGAAATATTATGAGGATATGTATCAGAACAGGTAAGAAGATGCAGGCAGCAGTACCGTCAGATGGGGCGATACTGCTTGTTTGCGTTTTATAATGGACGTGAAAACAAGGAGGATTATATGAAAGGTATTATTTTAGCAGGTGGTTCCGGAACAAGGTTATATCCGTTAACAAAGGCGATTTCAAAACAGATTATGCCGGTGTATGATAAGCCGATGATCTATTATCCGTTATCTACACTGATGCTTGCCGGCATAAGAGAGATTCTGATTATTTCCACACCGAGAGATCTGCCGGTGTTTGAAGAGTTATTTGGAGACGGAAGCCAGCTTGGCATGAGTTTTTCTTATGCCGTGCAGGAACAGCCAAGGGGCCTGGCAGATGCATTTATTATCGGTGAAAAGTTTATTGGAAATGATGCGGTTGCATTGGTTCTTGGAGATAATATTTTCTACGGACAAAACTTTTCAAAGGTTCTGCGTAGTGCAGCTGAACGCACACAGAATGAAAAGGGTGCTACGATTTTTGGCTACTATGTCAGAGATCCGAGAGAATACGGCGTGGTAGAGTTTGATGAGAACGGAAAAGCTCTTTCTATCGAGGAAAAACCGGAGCATCCAAAGTCAAATTATGCTGTGCCGGGACTTTATTTTTATGACAATGATGTTGTAGAGATCGCAAAAAATGTAAAGCCGTCTGCAAGAGGTGAGATCGAGATCACATCTGTAAATAATGCGTATTTAGAGCGTGGTGATCTGAGCGTTGAGACACTTGGCAGGGGATTTGCATGGCTTGATACAGGAAACCACGATATGCTGCTTGCGGCTGCAGATTTTGTGTCAGCGATCCAGAAACGTCAGGGACTTTATGTGTCCTGTATCGAAGAGATCGCATACAAACGCGGATTTATAGATAAAGAGCAGTTGTTAAAACTTGCAGAACCGCTTCTTAAGACTGATTACGGCAAATATTTAGTAGAAGTTGCCAAGGGACTTTAAAAAACAGATAGTGAGGATCAATAATTATGGGAAAAATAAAGGTAACACATGACTGTAATGGAATCGATGGACTCAAAGTAATTGAGCCGGCAGTCTTCGGGGATGCCAGAGGATATTTCATGGAAACCTACAATTACAACGATTTTAAAGAGGCAGGGATCGACTGCCAGTTTGTACAGGATAACCAGTCTGCATCGAAAAAAGGCGTGTTAAGAGGATTACATTTCCAGATCAACCATCCGCAGGACAAGTTGGTGCGTGTGGTAAGCGGAGAGGTATTTGACGTTGCAGTGGATTTAAGAGAAGGTTCTGAGACATTCGGAAAATGGTTTGGTATCGTTCTGACTGCGGAAAATAAAAAGCAGTTTTTTGTACCAAAGAATTTTGCACATGGCTTTATCGTGCTGTCTGATTATGCAGAGTTCTGCTATAAGGTTACTGATTTCTATCATCCAAATGACGAGGGCGGTATTCTCTGGAATGATCCGGCAATCGGTGTTGAATGGCCAATGCCGGAAGGAATGACACAGGCGGATCTGATCCTTTCTGATAAGGATAAAGTGCACGGTGGATTCGATGCATATTGTAAGGAACGGGGAATTGTAAGATAGGAGCACTCATATGACAGAAAAGAAGAAAAATGTCTGCCTGCCAAAACGTCTGATTGCCAGCCGTAAACTCATCGGCAATCTTGCCAAAAATGATTTTAAAAAAAAATTTGCGGGTTCTTATTTTGGCGTGATATGGGCTTTCATACAGCCGGTAATCACGGTGCTTTTATACTGGTTTGTCTTTGAGTTTGGACTACATCAGAAAGTTAATGATTTAAGAACAGGAATCGAGGTGCCGTTTGTACTCTGGCTGATGGGCGGTCTTGTGCCGTGGTTTTATTTTCAGGAGGCTTTAAATGGAGGAACCGGGGTTCTTGATGAATACAGTTATCTGGTCAAAAAGGTCGTATTCCAGATCGATGCACTTCCGGTGGTAAAACTGATCTCTGCATTGTTCACACACGCTTTTTTTGTGGTATTTATGCTGGTTGTTTTTGCCGTTATGGGATTTTATCCGGATCTTTATGTGCTTCAGGTGGTTTATTATTCGTTTTGCATGGTGATGTTTACGGCAGGACTGATCTATGCGACAAGCGCCGTGACGGTGTTTTTCCGTGACATGAAAGAGGTTGTCGCCATTCTTTTGCAGATCGGAATGTGGGTAACACCGATCATGTGGAATTTTGAGAGCATGCAGGGCATTCCTAAATGGGCTGTGCTCCTGCTTAAGCTAAATCCGATGTATTATATTGTTTCGGGATACAGGGATGCACTGATCAATAAAACGGCATTCTGGGAATATCCGGGACTGACATTGTGGTTCTGGGGAATCACGCTGTTTATTCTCTGGGCAGGAACGACCATGTTTAAGCGTCTGCGTGTACATTTCGCAGATGTGCTGTAAGAGCATCGCAAGAATGAAAACTGTGGAATGAGGATAGTATGGATAATTTAGCAATCAGGGTAGAGGATGTCTGCAAGGTCTACAAACTTTATGATAAACCTTCTGACCGGTTAAAGGATGCACTTGGACTGGTCAGAAAGAACCATTTCAAAGAACATCATGCATTAAAGCATGTGTCGTTTGAAGTAAAAAAAGGTGAGACGATCGGCATCATCGGAACGAATGGTTCCGGAAAATCTACCATTTTAAAAATAATTACAGGTGTTTTAAGTCCGACGAGCGGCGAGGTGGAAATCGATGGAAGGATTTCCGCACTGTTAGAGCTTGGTGCCGGATTTAATATGGAGTATACCGGAATCGAAAATGTCTATCTAAACGGTATGATGATGGGATTTTCCCGCGAGGAGATGGATGCAAGGTTAGATGATATCTTAAAATTTGCAGATATCGGTGATTTCGTGCATCAGCCGTGTAAGACCTATTCGAGCGGTATGTTTGTCCGGCTTGCGTTTGCGGTGGCGATCAATATTGATCCGGAGATCCTGATCGTGGATGAGGCATTATCGGTCGGAGATGTATTTTTTCAGGCAAAATGTTATAAAAAGTTTGAGGATTTCAAGGCGCAGGGAAAGACCATCCTGTTCGTCAGCCACGATATCAGCAGTGTGGCAAAATATTGTGACCGTGTCATCTTACTCAATAAAGGAGATAAACTGGCAGAGGGAAATGCCAAGGATATGATCAACCTTTACAAAAAGGTTCTGCTTAAGAACTCAGACAAGATCGCCGGCGGTAAAATTTTAGAGAATGATGCGTCCGATGGAAAGAAGCTCTGGAAATCAAATTACCAGCTCAACCCGGATGTCAATGAATATGGAACCGGTGAGGCGGAGATCATTGACTTTGCACTGATCGATGAATATGGCAATTATACGAACTGTATCCAGAAGGGGACTTCTTTTACCATCAAATCCAAGGTGAAATTCCTCTCTGATATACAGGATCCGATTTTTACTTATACATTTAAAACCGTACAGGGAACTGCTGTTACCGGAACAAACACGATGTTTGAAAAAGTGGGCATCGGGATGGCAAAGACAGGTGATACCTATGTTGCGACATTCCGCCAGAACATGGATATGCAGGGCGGCGAATATCTGTTATCCATCAGCTGCACCGGTTATGTCGGCGGAGAGTTCCGCGCGTACCACAGATTATATGATGTGGTCGGTGTGACGGTGGTATCCGACAAAAATACCGTCGGTTTTTATGATATGAATTCAGAAGTTACGATTGAAAAATGTGACGAATAGAAGAACGTAAAAGTGAGGAAGCAATGGGACATGTGAACGTGCCGGAGGGGCTGAAAGAGATCATACAACAGAATAATGAAAAAGCCTATCCGCAGATCATCATGGAACAGGCATCCTATCCGTACCTTTTTCATCTGTCGGATATCAGGGAGAACCTGATCGCATTTCTGCCGGTGACAAAGCAGATGCATGTTTTAGAGCGGAATGCAGGATGCGGTGCACTGACAGGAAAACTGCTTTCTATGGCGTTACATGTGACGGCAGTGGTGGAGAGTGAAGAGGAAGCTGACATTTTACGGGTGCGTTATGAAAATGCCGGCAATCTGACGGTTCTGGTTGTTCCGGCTTCGGATACAAAACCGGAAACAAATGTACTGTATCAGGATCAGGCCTATGACATGATATTGATTGCAGGCGAATTTTCAAAATTTCAAAATGAGCTTTCCTGTATGAGAGAACACTTATCTGACAACGGGAAACTCTATGTGGCGGATGCCAACCGTCTGGGACTGAAATATTTTGCGGGGTGTCAGGAGGAATACCGCGGGGGATATTTTGCCGGACTGGAAAATTATGATAAGGATCCGGAACGATTCACAGAGGATGACAGGCACGGTGAGGCGAGGGTCTATACCAGAAAAGAGTATGAACAGATCTTAAAAGAAGCAGGATTTTCGGGAATTTACAGCTATTACCCATATCCGGATCACAAGTTCCCATCCTGTATCTATTCGGATGAATATCTTCCGGGAAGGGGAGAACTTTCCGACAACCGGAGAAATTTTGACAGGGACAGATTACAGCTTTTTGATGAGAAAAAAGTTTTTGATACGGTTCTGGCAGAAGGGTTATTTGGAGAACTTGCCAATTCCTTTTTGATCGAGGCAGGAAATAGGACCGGAGAACAGCGTGTGATTTATTCAAAATATTCCAATGAGAGGGCAAGGCAGTTTGCCATCCGCACGGATATCTGCAAGAAAGCGGATGGAGAAAAAAGTGTCAGAAAATATGCACTTTATCCGGAAGGAAGAGAGCATATCTGTCATATGGAGAAGTCATACGAAAAATTGTCATCGTGCTATGCGGACAGTAATGAGAAAATCAGATTCTGCGCCTGTCATACAAAAAATGATGCAGCCGTATCCGGTTTTGATCCCGGTGTCACACTGCAGGATGTGATGGAGCGGGCGATTGAAAGAAATCAGACGGAACTGGTGAAGCGTATCCTTGATGATTATGCAAAACGTATCATGGAATATGGTGGAAAACACCTGTTTACGCCAACCGAAGATTTCCGAAAAGTGTTTGGAGAGGTTCATTTTACAGAGGAAACTGAAGCGGTGGATATATGCGATATCGATATGATATTTGCCAATATTTTGATTCCTGCAGGCAGTGAGATGAAAATAGAGGAAGCAGAATGGACAGTCATTGATTATGAGTGGACGTTTTTCTTTCCGGTACCAAAGTTATTTGTATTATACCGTGCACTTTATTTTGCATATTACCAGATCATGGGAGGAAAAGGCACTCCGCTGGATGAGCTGTTAGCAGCTTACGGAATCAGTAAGGAATTAAAAGAACAGTTTGGCAGGATGGAGGAGAATTTTCAGGCATATCTGGGAAAGGGCAGCGTTCCGGTGCGCAATATGCAGCGTGTGATGGGAACAAAGATCGTTCCCTTAGAGCAGCTGCTAAGGCAGGATGCAGGGAATGTACAGATAGAAGAAATGCAGAATGTACCTTTTAGAGTGCGGAAGATTCTGTATCACATTGACAGACAGGAATATCAGGATGGCAGTGTGGTCTGTTGTGGATGGGCACTTGCAAGGACATGGAATGGAAAGGTACTTCCAGTTGATATAAAAGCAGTGATGCCGGACGGCACTGTGGTCACAGCGGAATTGAAAAGATATCCGAGAGCGGATGTCGCCGATGCATTAAAACTGCGCCGGACGTGCGATGTGAACCTGAACCTGGGATTTGACTGTGTGTTTATTGTTCCGCGCGAAACGGAATGGAAACTGATTTTTTCGTTGGGAAAACGCAGTGCGGAATATTATTACCAGAATAAATGACAGGAAGAAACAGTGACACCTGGGCATGAAACCGGGGAAAAGGAACAGGAAAGGACTTGACATGTACCAGACAAGAGAAAAAATTCAGAGTATCATTTTACTGCTGGCGGATCTGATATGCTTTGCCGTAAGTTATTTCGGGGGCGGTTATCTGTGGCTGGTGGGTTATCGAAATGTATCCGTCGCAAATATGAAGATAGAGCTGATGGAGAGCTTTGGCATCGTAATGGTTGTTTACATGCTGGTAATGCTCTTTTCGGATATTGATAATCGTTTTATTGACCGAAGTGTATTTCAGGAGTTGTGGGCAGCAATCAAAGCGAGCGTTGTGTTAGTATGTGTGACAGCGCTGACCATTTTTTTACAGCACAATAATGCGGAGGCTTCCCGAGGTGTTTATTTTTGTATTGCGCTGGTAAATATGTGCCTGTATTTTGGCATGCATATTATCATTAAATATTATCTGCTGCATGTTTACCGTAACAAAAGAGCAAATAATCAGGTATTTCTGGTCACAACGGCAGAACGTGTGGAAGAGGTGATCGCGGATGCAGACCATTCCGGAGACTGGATCCATCGTCTTGCAAGTATTGCGATCATTGATGAAAACCAGATTGGAAAATGGTATCATGGTGTTCCTGTCGTTGCCACTTATGATAATATGTTCCAGTATGTAAAAGAACAGATTGTGGATGAAGTTTTTATCAGTGTGCCGTATGAGACAGGAGATTCGCTTGCGGAGGTGGTCAACCGTTTTGAGGATATGGGGGCAACCGTACATGTCACGATTGAGATCTTAAACAAGTTTGATGATTACCATAAAACTTTTAACATGCTGGGAAATATACCGGTCGTCACATTTTCCAATCAGTCCTATGACTGGAAAATGCTTATGATCAAGCGTGTGATGGACATCGCAGGTTCGATCGTGGGACTTGTGATCACGGCAGTTGTGACGGTCTTTTTAGCACCGCCGCTTTTGATCGAATCTCCGGGACCTCTGTTTTTCGCACAGAAGCGTGTCGGCAAGAATGGAAGATTTTTTAAGATCTATAAGTTCCGTTCGATGTATAAGGATGCAGAGGAACGCAAAAAAGAACTGGAAAGCCAGAATGAGATGAATGGTCTGATGTTTAAAATGAAAGATGACCCGCGTATTACGAAGGTTGGAAAATTTATCCGTAAGACCAGTATCGATGAGCTTCCACAGTTTTTCAACGTTTTGAAAGGTGATATGAGTCTGGTCGGTACAAGACCACCGACGGTAGATGAGTTCAAACAGTATGAATCACACCAGAAACGCCGTTTAAGTGCAAAACCGGGCATTACCGGATTATGGCAGGTAAGCGGACGGAACGAGATTACTGATTTTGAGGATGTCGTGAAACTGGATGTACAGTATATTGATAACTGGAGTCTGGGACTGGATATCAAGATCATTTTAAAGACGATAAAAGTGGTGTTTGAAAAAGGCGGAGAATAGAAAGGAGACCTGATATGAATCAGAGATATGAGAGCAGAAAAGAATACAGTTTGATGGATGTGCTGCAGTATAACTTAAGAAAATGGTGGCTTGCGGCTGTCTTTGCGGCAGTTTTTGCAGTGATCGTCGGTGGATACAAGGCAAAAACCCTGATGCCTTATATTGATGCAGAAGTCTATGATGACAGAATGCAGGTGGAGACTTCGGTGCTTTTAAAAGATTATAATTCCGGAAGTACTGTGGAGCGTGGCAATGATATTATGAAAATTGCAAAGAGCAGCAGTGTGTACGACGAATTCTGTAAAGTGACAGGAATCGATCTGACAAAACAGGCATTTACGGATATGTTTGAGTGTGAACAGACAGAGGCATCGGACATTATTACTTTTTATGTGGTGTATCCGAGAACGAGCTGGGATTATACCGTAAATGACGAAGAGGAAGCGTATGCTTTTGTGAACGGACTTCTTCAGGCATTGGATACCGTGACAAAGAAACAGGTCGGCACACAGTGTTTTACTGTATTTGATGAACCGCAGTCCCAGCGGGAGGTGACAAAGCTTGAAACTTATACCATCTCCAGTTCTGAGTTCCGCCAGGGAGTATTAAAAGCAGTGATCGCAGGTATTTTACTTGGCATTATGCTTGAGGTTGTTTTATATACATTGTGGATGATGATTTATAAAAAACCGAAGGATGCACAGGAAGTGCAGGAATGTTTAGAGACACAGATCGTTGATGTGATCACAAAAAAGAATGAAGATGAAGAAACCTATAAAAAAGCGGCTATGTTTTTGAATGGACAAAAAGCAGAAGGATGCCTTAAGATTAACTGTCTGCCGGTCGGAAGAACTGCGGATACCACAGCATTGCGTCTTGCGATGTGCTATGCAAATGAAAAGAAAAAGACTCTGCTGATCGACCTGAATGCAACTGACAGTGATGATGCATCTTTAAGTGCCTATGTTATGGGGAATACGACAGAATTAAAGTTACAGCAGATGAATGACTACTTAGACACCGTAAAGAGAAATTTGAAACAGGAACAGGGATTTGATCTTGTTGGAAATGAAAAGTTCAAAGAGCTTCTGGATCGCTTCTCAAAGCAGTATGAATACATTCTGGTCAATGGAAGGGATGTGTCGGCAATATCCGAAGGATATCAGACGGCATTGCTTTGCGACAGTAATCTTGTCATCTGCGGACGCAGAAATGTCAGAACGGAAGAACTTTATATGTTAAAGAATACGGCTGAGATCAACCATATCCATCTGGATGGAGTGCTGGTATATGATTTATAAGAATCTACTTTATACAGGAATGCTTTTCGTAGTACTTCCGGTCTGGTTTGGATTGTTGTGGGTATGGTATCTGAAAATAGAGGGAACGGTCAGAAAATTGTGCAACGCATGGGTGCTTGGACTTGCAAGCATGTTTGCATCGGGACAGATTTTGCTGGTGCCGATGATACTTGGCAAAAGGACGCTTACCGAGGCTGTCACACTTTGGAAGATATTTCTGGTGATTGTTTCCATTGTTATCATGGTAATTCTGATACGCAGATGTGGTATCTTAGTTACAGTAGAAAATAGGCTGGAAAACAAAAAAAAGAAAGCCGGAGCATGGAAAATCATTTTTGGAATTCTTGCAGCGGCGCTGATCCTTTTGCAGGCATGGATTCCGTATCATTACCAGCATATTGATGATGACGATGCAAGATATGTTTCGGAAGAAGTTTCTGCGGTTGTGCATGATACGCTTTTAGTGGATGATCCGATCACGGATGAATATATGTACTGGGATGTCGGGGAAGTAAGAAAAGATGTGACATCCCCATGGACGATGTATGTGGCAATGTGCTGTAAAATAACAGGAATTGCTCCGGCGGTGTTTTCACATACATTTTTTCCATTTTTTATGATCATCATCTGTTATGTGTTGTATGGAATGATCGGAAATGTACTGTTTCGCGGTGATGCGGAAAAAACAGCACTGTTTCTGATTGTTTTATCTGTGTTCCATATCTGGAATTTTACATCAACACATACACTGTCGGCGATGTTTTTATTGCGGATCTGGCAGGGAAAGGCAATCGTGGCGGGATTTATCCTTCCATTGTTAATGTATTTGTTTTACCAGATCTTTATGAGTGAAAAACAGAGTATGAAATGGGCGGCACCATTGTATGCCTTAAGTTTTGCGGCAGCTCTTTTATCGGGAATGGGAATTATTATGGCACCAGTTATGATGGGATTGTACGGACTTTTAGATGGTATTTACCACCGGAATCTGAAACGTATGCTCTGTATATGGATCGCAGCACTGCCGTGTGCTGTTTATATGATTTATTATACGGCGGGGATTTAAAAAGGAAAGAGAACGGATATGGCAGCAGATTTTTATTCAATACTGGACAATTTTAAAAATTTTATTGGCGGACGTACCGGACTTTTTCACTGGTGCCTGTTTTGTCTTGCAGTTGTAATGCTGTTTTTCCTGGGAAGAAAATATCAGGAAGAGAAACAGACCGTCCGGTTTCTGGTATGGCCGACAATCCTGGTACTGTTATTTTTATTTAATCCATTATTTTACCGTTATGTGGGAAGCCGTTTCTTTGCCGGTGTGTACTGGAGACTGTTCTGGATGCTTCCGGTTTCTTTCACGGCTGCGTATGTGGTGGTCTGGCTGGTGTGCCGGTGGAAAAAACAGGCAGTCCGTATCGTTGTGCTTGTGGCGGCCCTTGGTACGATCGCATTAAGCGGACAGAAAATTTACAGTAAAGCAACCTTTACGGAGGCAGAAAATGAATATAAACTGCCGCAGGCTGCGCTGGATGTTGCGGATATTTTAGCAGGCGCAGGTGTCAGCTGGAAAGTAAGATCGGTTGTACCGAATGAACTGCTCTGCTATATCAGACAGTACCGCTGTGATATCGGATTATTTTATGGAAGAAACGTGGGCGGATTTATTTCCGGGATCGGGGATGATGAAGTCGCAATGTATCAGCAGATGTGTCAGGAAAAACCGGACATGACAGTAGTGACGGATATTGCAAAGCGCAATCAGGTGGTATTTTTATGTTTTAACCGCACAGAACAGGAAATACCGGATGATATGAAGCCGTATGGATATCACTATTACAAGGAAACCGGAGATTATGTCATTTATATGCTTGGAGAGGAATAGATGGAGCAGATCAGAAAATGGATACGGGAAAATGATTGGAAGAGCATGGGGATCATTGCGTATTATGGATACTTTGCGGTCAATGTGCTGGTAAAAGCATTTGGTTATGACAGTAGTGATCAGATCTACAAATTTTTTATGCTTTCCGGCGTGATCCTTTTGGGAATGAAACTTGTTACAACCAGATATACGCTGCGGGAGATCGTTGTGATCGCGCTGATGCTAGGTGCAGGTCTTTTCATATGGGTAATGACCAAAAAGGCGACGATACTGTTTTTGTTTTTAACGATCATCGGAATCAAGGATGTGTGTTTCCGGAAATTGATTGAAATCTCTGTATGGACCAGACTTTTTGTAGCATTTATTATGGTAGCCGGATCCGCTTATGGGTTGTTTGATATTGGTTATAAGACAGTGCCAAATGCACAGTATGTGGAAGTACCGGTGTACAGTCTTGGTTTTAGTGAACCGAATGCTGCATATATGACAATTTTTCTGCTTCTTATGCTTATGCTCTATTATTTCTATGAAAAATTAAATATATGGTGGTTTTTCGGAACATGCCTGACAGCGTTTATTTTTTATAAAATAACATTTTGCCGTACCGGGATTATTGTATTCTTTTTTGCGTGGGGGATCATTCTGTTTGAAAAACTGGTCAAAAATAAAAAAGTGAAGTTTATTTATGCACTGTCTATACCGGTTGGAGCAATTTTCAGTTTTGTTATGATGATTCTATTTAACAGTGACAATGACATTATGAAGACGATCGACCGCTATGTATCAGGAAGGGTATATATCCTTGGAAAATATTATCATGACCAAGGGCTTGCGCTGCTTCCGAGAAACCAGGAGTATTTTTATGCAAGTTATCATGGGCTGATCGATAACGCATATATGTATATTTTACTGTACTGCGGATGGATTTTTGCAATCGCATTTTTTGCGGCACTCTGTGTTATGTTAGTCAGACTCTATAAAGCAGGGGGATATAAAGAATTAGTCATGCTTTCCGTATTTGCATTGTATGGGATCATGGAACAGTTTGTCTTAAATGGTTTTATGAATCCGTTTATTTTGCTTGCAGGTGTATTGCTATATCCGACGATGTTAAATGAGATCTCAGATGGAGGAGACAATGGAAAAATATCGAATTCTTCAAATTCATAATTTTTATCAGATCCCGGGCGGGGAAGACGTCGTGGTGCGCAATGAGAAAAAGCTGTTAGAGGAGCATGGACATGAAGTCTTTACTTACTATCGCAGTAACAAAGAACTGAACGAGGGGAATAAATTAAAAAAACTTTTTATTCCTTTTACGGCAGTCTATTCGTTAAAAACCTGCAGGGAAGTAAAAAAGATTATCCGTGAAAATAAAATCGATATCGTGCATGTGCATAATACCCTGATGATGGTGAGTCCATCTGTATTTTATGCGGCATTTCAGTGTAAGGTGCCGGTGGTCCAGACACTTCATAATTTCCGCATGCTCTGTCCGGCCGGATCATTTTTCCGCAACAATGTGATCTGTGAGGAATGTGTGGATGGCGGATTAAAATGTGCAATCCGGCACAAATGTTACCGCGGAAGTAAAATACAGACGATGGTAAGTTCTGCAATCCTCTGGATTCACCGTTTTCTTGGAACCTACTATCGTGTGAATTTTATCTGTCTGACAGAATTTAACAAAAATAAACTGTTAAGCTCCTTAGATCCGGGCAAAAAGATCGTGGATCCGAAACGTGTTTACATCAAACCAAACTTTACCTTTGCAGATGGAATCGTCCCTGTTAAAAAACAGCCTGAGGAAGAATATTATCTGTTCGCCGGAAGAGTGGAGGCATTAAAGGGAATTGACATTGCAGTAAAAGCTTTTGAAAAATTGCCGGATAAGATTCTTTATGTTGCAGGAACAGGACCGATGATGGACGAGATGCAGGCATACGTCAGCACCCATAATATGAAAAATGTCCGCTTTTTAGGTTACCTGCAGAAAGAGGAGATGACCGAGAAATTTTATAATGCAAAGGCAGTCATCATGACTTCCCAGTGTTATGAGGCGTTTGCCATGACGATCGCGGAGGCATATTCCTATGGCGTACCGGTGATCGCAGGACGTGTCGGCAATATGGATGGTATGGTGCAGGAAGGTGTGACGGGTGTAAAATTTGAGTATAACTCTATTGAGGATCTTGCCAGAAAAGTCTGTGAGTTTGAACAGATGGATCTAAACAGATTAAAGGAAAATGCGAGAGAATTTTATCAGCACCGGTTAAGACCGGAAGATAACTATCAGAAACTCATCAGTATCTACCACAGCATTTCAGAGGAAAAAGAACAATGAAAAAAAAGGCAGTATTTATCACGAATATACCATCGCCATACCGGGTGGATTTCTTTTCTTATATGCAGAAAAACTTTCCGGAATATGAGTTTCATATCATTTTTTCCGGTGCAGGCATGGAAAACCGGAAATGGAGTGTTGAGATGGAGGAGATCGAACATTATCATTTCCTGAAATCAAAGACGATCATCATCCGCAAACGGTTTGATGACCGATATGTGTTTATCCCGGTAGGTGTGGAAAAGACTTTAAATGAGATCGCGCCGGATGTGGTCTTTGCCATGGAGTACAACCCGACGATCCTTCGTGCGGTACATTGGTGCCGGAAAAAGAAGATCCCGTTTATCAGCTGGACGGACGGCACTTTAAATTCCGAGAAAAATATCGGAAAAGTACAGCGCTTATCGAGAAGCTATATTATAAAAAGAGCGGCGGCATTTATCGCGAGCAGCACTGCATCGCGTGAGGCACAGATCGCTTACGGTGCTGATGAAAAGAAATGCTTTATCTCATATCTTACCGTGGATATTCAGAAATATCTGTATGAGAAACCACAGAAAACAACCCAAAATGAGGGATTGCAGCTTCTGTATGTGGGAAGCCTGATCCAGCGGAAAGGACTTGATCTGTTACTGCCGGCACTTGCAAAAACACCGCAGAATATAAGGCTCTGGATCGTTGGAGAGGGGCAGGAAAAAGATCTGCTGCAAAAACAGTGCACAGAACTTAAAATTTCTGACCGTGTGGAATTTTTAGGATACCAGGAAGGGGAGCCATTGCAGAAATTATACCGCACAGCGGATGCTTTTGTGCTTCCGACCAGGGAGGACTGCTTTGGACTTGTTCTTTTAGAGGCAATGTGTGCATCTCTTCCAATCATTTCATCAAAATATGCAGATGGTGCAAGAGATCTCGTCTCAGATGGTGAAAACGGCTATATCATTGACCCGGAAGATGTGGATGGTTTTGCGGAGGCAATCCAAAAGGCTGCCGCCGGGGATATGGCATCTGTCATGGGGAAAAAGAGTTACGAAAAGGCACATGAATTTTCTTTTGAACAGGTTTCAAAAGGTTGTATTGCGGCACTTTCGTATGTATTATCACAGAAATAAAGGATTAGTGCGAAAAATAAGCTCGATAGCTTATTTTTTGCACGGCTATTTGTTTCTAAATAAAAACAAATAGCTTTGATGGCAGACGAGAATTTGAGATTCTCGTCGCCTCTTCGCAACAAGTTGCTCAAAAATGAGGAATAATATGAAAAAAAAGATTTTATTTAACGGACTTGGAAACAGAGGATGGATCGGCGGACTTTATTATATTAAGAACATTATGTTCAGCTGCCTGCAGAACGAAAATATCATGGAACGTTTTTCGCTGGTGCTTTTGATCGATCCGGAACATGCCGATATTTTTGACTGTTTTAAAGAAAATGTAAATGTAGATATTCGTGTCTATGATGGAAATAATAAAATAAAACTGGCACTCTATGAGATGCGTCTGATCTGGTTTGGCGGGGTAAAATACTGCTATGCTTTAGAGCTCAACAAGATCGGAAAACTCTTTAAAAAGAAAGGTATCTTCTGGATACCTGACTTTCAGCACAGAACCCTGCCGGAGTTTTTCGGCGCAGAGGAGTTAGCACACAAAGAAAAAAATGATCTTGCCATGACAGGAAGCGATAATCCGATGGTTTTAAGCAGCTTCGATGCGGCAAGGGATTTAGAGCGTTTCTATCCGGGACACCGATGCTCGGTTGAGGTAGTACATTTTGTATCTTACATTGAACCGGAAGTGCGTGCCATTACACCGGAATTAGAGCAGAGTGTCCGTGAAAAATTTGACTTAAAGAGAAACTATATCTATATTCCGAACCAGTTCTGGCAGCATAAAAATCATATCGTCATGGTAGAAGCAATCGAATGTCTCCTGAAAGAGGGCAGATTATGTGACTATGATTTTGTATTTACCGGCAATCTGAAAGATTACCGTAACCCGGAATATATCGATAAATTAAGAAAAATTATGGAATCAGACACGGTTTGTGCTAATATAAAACTGTTGGGATTTGTAGAGCGTACCGAACAGCTTGCAATCATGAAAAACGCACAGTTTATCGTACAGCCGTCACTCTGTGAGGGCTGGGGAACCGTATTAGAGGATGCGAAAGTACTTGATAAAGTTGTACTTTTGTCAAACATCCCGGTACATCAGGAACAGCAGAACAAAAAATGTGTTCTCTTTGATCCACACGACCCGAAACAGCTTGCCGAAACGATCGCGCGCACTGCAGCGCGCGCATCCCTGCCGGAGCATGAAGCCGAATATGCCGGTAACATGGAACAGGGCATCGCAAATATGTACCGCGAGGCGAGAGAGTACTCGAGGGCACTTGAAAGGGTATTTTTATAGGAGGTTCGCCCATGAAAAAAATGATCATTACCGGCGTAAACGGTTTTATCGGAAGATGCGCCATGGAATATTTCAGCAAAGATTACGAGATCACCGGCATCGACTTAGCCGACCGTTACTGTGAGGACGGGGCAGAAATCCACTACTATCAGTGCAACATGTCCAAAGACTCACAGGAACTTGCCAACATATTTACCGGAGTGCAGCCGGATGTGATCTTACACTGTGCCGGCAGTGCCAATGTCGGAGCATCCATTGTAAATCCGATGGCAGACTTAGACGGCAATCTGCACAGTTTATACCAGCTGCTTCTGGCATTGAAATCATTTGAAAAAAGACCGAAAATCATTTTCTTATCAAGTGCAGGTGTCTATGGCAATCCAAAGCAGCTTCCGATCACGGAAAAAGATGCATTGGCACCGATCTCACCATATGGCGTGCACAAGCAGATGGGCGAGGAACTCTGCAGCTATTATAACAGGGTACATGGTTACCATATCCGCTGTGTGCGTATCTTTTCTGCATATGGAAGCGGACTGCGCAAACAGCTTTTGTGGGATATTTATCAGAAATACTTAAATACCGGACGGATCGATCTGTTCGGAACCGGAAATGAGACGCGTGATTTTATCCATATTTCCGATATTCTGCGTGCCTTAGAGTTGATCTTAGGATATCAGGGACCGGAGGAGATCTTTAACGTGGCAAACGGTGAAGAAGTATCGATCCGTGAGCTGGCTGAAATCTATGCAAAGCAGCTTGGAGAAAATACTGACATCGTGCGGTTTAACGGGGAGACGAAAGTCGGCGATCCACAGAACTGGCGTGCGGATATTTCCCTGCTCAAAAAAATCGGCTACGAGAAAAAGATGGATCTTACCGAAGGAATCCGCGAATATGTAGGCTGGGTAAAACAGCAGGCATAGAAAGGGCGAAAAAGAATGGAAGAGACGAGAAGTCTGGCTCCGGTAATTTTGTTTACCTACAACCGGCCGGAACATACAAAGCGCACCATCGAGGCACTTGCAGCAAACGAACTTGCAGCAGAAACAGATCTGTATGTATTTTCCGATGCGGCAAAAAAAGATGCAGATAAAGGAAAAGTGCAGGAAATCCGTGATTATGTAAAGTCCGTGCAGGGATTCCGTCAGGTGGAACTGACCGCAAGGAAACAGAATTACGGTCTTGCAAAAAATGTGATCGAGGGTGTGACCGCGATCGTAAATAAATATGGAAAAGTGATCGTTTTAGAGGATGACCTTGTCACAAACCGCTATTTTCTTTTGTTTATGAATGACGGATTAGACCGTTACCAGAACGAACAGAAAGTGACCGGAATCACAGGGTTCTCCCATTTCGGGGATACTTTTTCCTACCCGTGTGAGTCCTATTTTAACACGCTCTCAGGCACAAGCTGGTCGTGGGCGACCTGGAGCGACCGCTGGAAGTATTTCGATGCGGACTGCGACGACTGGACGGATATGGTTTCCGATAAAAAACTGCGCAAAGCATTTAATTATGACAATACCTATGATTTTTACAAGATCATGAAAATGCAGAAAACCGATGAAAAGACCAACTCCTGGGCGATCCGCTGGTACTGGACGAATTTCCGGAAACAGGGACTGATCTTATCCCCGACAAAGTCTTTAGTCAGCAATGAAGGCTGGGATGGCACCGGGATCCACTGCGGCAATGAAAAGGGACCGGTATTCGACCATAAACTGATGACAGATCACAGGATCACAGAGTTCCCACAGGAGATCTGTGAAAAACCGGAGCTCCATAAGGCGATGAAAAAAGCACTGATCCATGAGTCACAGCCGAATCTGATCAAACGGATCTACCATGTGGTATTCCGGAAAAACTATATCGGACAGGCATAGAACATTTGAATGGCAGGCAAAACAGGCTGTCTGGAAATGAGGATGAAATAAATTATGAAGATACTTGCAATTTTTACCTGTTTTAACAGAAAAGAACTGACAAAGCGGGGCATGGCAACACTCTCAGGAAATAGAGACGTCACGTTTGACTATGTGATCTTAGACGACAATAGTTCTGACGGAACGCGTGAGATGTTAAAGCAGATGCGCGATGACGGCACATATCAGATCGACCTGATCGAGGGAGACGGAAGCAATTTCTGGAATGGCGGCATGCACAAGGCGATCGAACACATCAAAAATACGCATATGGATTACGACTACTATATGCTGATGAATGATGATACAAAGTTCTTCCCGGGCATTTTTGATGAGATGGCACCACATCTGAAAAAGGATGAGGTTACAGTCGGTGCGATCTGTGGCGAAAACGGCGGTTTGAGTTACGGCGGTATCAAATACACCAAAGGGATCAAATACAAAAAATTAGGCCCGGATGCGCCGGAGGTAAACTGTGATACCTTCAATGCAAACTGTGCCATCATTCCGCGTGAAATCTTTGAAAAAGTCGGGATCGATCCATTTTACCAGCACAGTATCGGTGATTTTGATTACGGGTTACAGATCAGTAAACTTGGATATAAAATTCATATTTATCCAAAGTTTGTCGGCGAGTGCAATGATAATACACTGCAGAAAACCTGGCAGGATGAGACGCTGCCGCGCATGGAACGGATCCGTCTAAAGGAGAGCCGCAAGGGACTTCCATTCCGCGACTGGTTCCATTTTCTGCATAAAAACTTCGGACTTGGAACGGCCATTGTGCGTTCCATTACACCGTATATCCGTATTATACTTGGAACAAAGACGAGATACTCCGGCGCGTAGAAAGCCGGCATGACCATCGCAATATTTGAATGAGGATTTATATGGGAACGATCTGTTTTGTGATTTTAAATTATAAGACCTGGCGTGAGGCGGCCGCATGTGCGGAGTCCATTCTAAAGACGCAGCAGGGGCAGGATATCCGCATTGTTTTAGTGGACAACGGTTCCGGCAATGGCAGTGAGGAGTCGCTTCGGGAAGAATTTGCCGGGGAGAAAAGAGTGCATGTGATCGCAAGTGAGAAAAACCTTGGATTTGCACGCGGCAACAATCTTGGCATCCGGTATGCAAGGTCTCATTTTGAGCCGGATTTTATCGTGGCGGCAAACAGCGATATTATTTTTGAACAGGAAGATTACTGTGAGAAGCTGCGGGAAATCTATAAGGAAGAGCGCTTTGATATTTTAGGCGGGGATATTGTGGATGCAAGCCGCACCAGACATTTTAATCCGGTGGCGAGAAACAGGCAGTACACGTTAAATTATATGCGGAAACAGATCCTGGTTTCCTGGGCGAAATGTAAGATGTTCCAGCTGATCAAACTGTTTCATTTAAAGAAAGCCATTGCAGGCCATTATGGTGTCGTGTCGGATGAAACGGGGCGCGATGTCAAAGATGGCAGTAAGAATCTTACCACGCGTGAGGAGGACGGAAAGTCCGTATCGGCGGACAGCCGCGTGGACGAGCGGATGAAGGATGTTCTATTACATGGCTGCTGTCTTGTTTTTTCGAAAGATTTTTTCAAACAGATGGACGGATTTTATGATGGGACATTTCTCTATGCGGAGGAGGAGATCCTTTATTACCTTGCCGGAAAATACGGCATGACATTACTGTATGCACCGGAGATTGGCTGCATGCACAAGGAGGCAGTGTCCACAAATTTTGTGATGCAGGATTTTTGTGATGCGAAGATTTTTTATTTCGGGAATATCACGAAGTCCTATCGGGCATTTCTGGCACTGATGAAAAAATATGAGTAAACATGACGGATTATTTCAAAATTCAGTTTACAATGTAATTTATAAACTCCTGGATGCGCTTTTTCCGCTGGTTTCTGCAGCATACCTTGGAAGGGTACTGATGTCGGATGGAGTCGGAAAAGTTGCATATGCACAGAATATCGCGCAGTATTTTGTACTGGCAGCGTCCCTTGGAATCCCCAATTACGGGATCAGGGAGATTGCAAGAAGGCGTAAGGATGAGGAGCAGACAAAGGAACTTTTTTCGTCTCTCTTTTTTATCAATCTGATCTCCACGCTGATCTGTACGGCACTGTATTATGCACTGATCCTGAATCTGCCGTATTTTTCTTCACGTAAGATGATCTCACTTGCGGCAGGACTTCTGATCATATTTAATGCGTTTAATGTAGACTGGTTTTATCAGGGGCAGGAGGCATTCAAATATATTGCAATCCGCAGTTTTGTTGTAAAAGTGATCTCACTTGCGGCAATCTTTGTGTTTATCCGGAGCAGTGAAGATTATGTGCGGTATATGCTTGTGATCGTTTTGACGACAGGGGCAAATTATATTATCAATATGCTGCAGTTAAGAAAGTTTGGTATCCGTCTGACATGCCATGGCATAAAGATCCTGCCGCATATGAAACCGATCTTTATCATGCTCGGAACGACAGTTGCGATCGAACTTTATACGATGTTAGACACCACGATGCTTGGACTTTTGTGTGATGAAAAAAACGTTGGTTATTATACAAATGCGATGAAAGTCGTGAAGATCATCATTACAGTCATTACAGCAATCGGGGGAACATTACTTCCGCATTTAAGCCAGTATCATATGGAAGGTGATGATGAATCGTGTGGACGGATCGTAAGCAGGGTATTTGAGATCATGCTGTTTTTGTTCCTGCCATGTTGTGTGGGGCTGATGCTGACAGCAGATGATCTGATGGTCGTGATGTTTGGCGAAAGTTTTGCACCGGCAGGGGAGACACTCCGGATCGCGGCACTTTTAACGCTCGCGCTTGGGTTCAGCAATTTATTTGGGACACAGGTGCTTTTAACATTTGGAGAGGAAAAAAAGCTTCTTTTCTGTACGATCGTTGGGGCAGTGTCAAATGTCTGTCTTAATTTTTCCATGATTCCGCGGTTTGCCCAGAATGGTGCGGCAGCGGCATCGGTCATCAGCGAAGCACTGGTTACTGTCTGCTGTGTATGTTTTTCCGTGAAACACATTCAGGTAAGATTAAGAAGAGGATATTTGGCAAAAACCGTGATCGCGGTAGCTTTTATGGGGGCACTTACATGGATTGTCATGAGCATGGCAAATGGAGAATTTCTGCGGCTTGCAGCAACAGTAGTGACAGGGGTGGTCTCATATTTTGCTTTATGCATTATGCTTCGCAATCCAGTTTGCATGGAGTATAAGCAGACATTATTAAGGAGAGAAAAACAATGATCTACGTATTATGTCCGGCGGATGTAAAGACCGGCGGAACAGAACTTCTGCATCAGCTTGTAAAGACCCTGACGGATGTGAAAGTTCCTGCAGGAATTGTTTATACTGAGATATCAGAAGAACATCCTGGCATGAATCCCGCTTTTCTGGAATATACGGACGGTTATCTGCGTGAGGAAGAGATAGAGGATGAAAAAGGAAATATTTTAGTTGTGCCGGAGATTTACTGTGAGAGAACGGCGAGATATCAGAATCTTTCCGTGTATATCTGGTGGCTTTCTGTGGATAACTATCTGATTCATAACAGTTTTGTGGATAGAAGGCGTGCAAATGGCACATTGCGCGCCATAAAAGCCTTGCTCACCGGAAAACTGAAAGATAAAACGGATTTTGTAAAAAAGGCAAAGATGCATCTGTGTCAGTCTTACTATGCGATCCATTATCTGGAAACGATCGGGATTAGCGGGAAGCAGGTACGTTATCTGTCTGATTATGTAAATGATATTTACCTTGCCGGGGAAGAAGCGGCACTTCGCGAAAAGAAAGAAGATGTAGTCCTTTATAATCCCAAAAAAGGGGCTGCATTCACAAAGGCGCTCCGTGAGATGGCACAGGATCTCAGGTGGGTACCGCTGATCGGGATGACGACGGAAGAGATGCGTTCCTGCATGAGTAAAAGCAAGGTTTATATCGATTTTGGAAATCATCCGGGGAAAGACAGAATACCAAGGGAGGCGGCAATTTCCGGCTGTATCGTTATTACTGGAAAGAGGGGAGCCGCGGCATTCGCGGAGGATGTATGTATTCCGGAAACATATAAATTTGATGAGTCATGTGCGAAAAAAGAAGATATTATATCATGCATCAGGGATTGTATCTGTAATTTTGATGTGCACAAGGTTGATTTTGACGGTTACAGAAGTTATATTAGAAATGAACATCAGCAATTTACTGCAGATGTGAAAAAAATATTTGTGAATGAGGATTACATATGATAATATCAGTAATTTTTGTGCTGCTCTTTCTTGCATTTTTAATGGGGATAATACTGGTACCGAAAATTGATGGAAAGATCAATATGATAAAAGTGGCAGTGATGGGAATTATGGCTATTTTCTGTTATCAGTCGTTTTGGGCGTTCATGTTTCAACTGGTGGGAATACCGGTGAATCTTAAATCCACATGTATTTCAATGGCGGCAGCGGTGCTCCTGTTATGGGGAATGATCATTAAAAAGAAAAAAATGCAGCGGATATTTGTGAGGATAACAGATATTGCTGTATTAGCAGTTCTTGCAGGAATCGTGATTGCAGTTTCACTACATATGTTTACTCCATATTTGCGGCTGAGTTATATCAATTCAGATCCGGCAAATCATTTTAATGATGCAATGGTCATTGTAAAGCAGGGAGTCTTAGGCAAGCACATTTATTTTTCTGCATTTGTCAATGCAATGTTTATTGAGATATTCAGTCCGATTCTGATCGTTTCAAAATATTATAAAGCGTTTATTTTTGCGGATATTTTCATGCATGTGCTGGAAGTGTGGATGTGTTATGTACTGATGCTCACGGTCAGTGAGAAAAAGATCGTGCGGATTTTTGCACCGGTGTTTGCACTGGGATATTTCTGGGGATATCCTGCATACAGTTACATGACAGGCGGATTTGTATACTGGAGTATTGGTGTTATGATACTGATGCTTTTAGTCTATGCCCTGCTTCTGCTGGAGCGGTATCCGAAAAATTATAAGTGCAATGTGATCTTACTGCTGTTTGCATTGTACGCAAATACATGTTGTAATGCACTGTTTATCCCGCTCAATTCAGCGGCGGTGATCCTGGCATTATTTGTACTCGCGATCCGGCAAAAAAAGATAAACAAAAAAATGATAGCAGGATTTTTGGTTGTCGTAGTCATTGCAGCGGCAGCAGTATTTGTCTTATTTATGGATAAATGGGGCGGCTCTTTTGACAAGATGATAACTTACGTCAGCAAGGCGGGCGGAATGTATCATTCCGTGTATGCAGATCTGATCTATTTCATACCGGCAGCATTTATCGTACTGTTTTATCTGCTGAAAAAAAAGAAATATCCGGCGGCGATCCCTGTGATGGCACTTTTTATGGTGGTATGCACCTGTGTGATGTACGGATTTCTGATAAATCACATGATGTCATTTTATTATTATTTTAAGATCTACTATAATCTCTGGCTGTTCGGCTGGCTGCTTTGCGTGATGGCAGCAGATATCCTTGCAGATGAAAAACAGCTTGCAGGATTTTATGCATATGTTGGATTTATTGGAATACTTGCGTTATTTACTTTTACAAATTATGATATGAACATGTGGGAATTTGATCCCGGATATAATGAGGCATCCGTACCGAAACATTTTCTGGCAATCTATTGGAATAATCTAGATACATCACAGAAAGACTATGGGGAATACACGATTTTACCAGATCTTATGGAAGTGATGTCTTATGCGGCAGAGGAACTCGATGATGATAAGATCCCGGCGCTGGTGGCTGATGACAGGACTTTTTACTGGTTTGATGGCATGCGGGCTCAGAATACGAGAAAATATAAGCCGTATAACAGAGAACTGATGGATATTCTTGTCAAGATGGATAAAAATGGCATCACGAAGATTTTTGTGGATAAAGAGGATAAGATCTATCAGCAGTATGAAAATTATTTTTCACTGTGTAAAGCGGTGTATGAAAATGAACGTGCTGCGATCCTGACATTCCCGGGAGAAAGCTGGTGCAAGATACTTCCATATGTAAATGGTTATGATGAGGGAAAATTAGAACTGTATAAGTATGTGAAGAAACATTTAAAGAATGAAAGGGTACCTTTGATGGCAGCAAAGGAATCCTGCCTTGATTTTATCATTTACCGGCAGAAAACCAAACAGAAGTCTACGGATTGTTATACATGGAATTTTAATCCGAAAGAAAATCTCGATAATTTAAATCAACTTGGAATCAAGTATATTACAGTATTGTATGGCGATTCTTATTATCAGGAAAATCAGTATTATTTGGATGGACAGGAAACAGTATTTGAGAATGAATCAGGCAAGATCATAAAATGTGCGGGAGACAGTTTCAGCACAGAATATAAATAATTTGTGATATCAGATTTTGGAAATGGTTTGTTTGAGAAACAAGGAGGAAGATCCAAATGAAAAAAAGACATCAGGCAGGGAAAAGAATTGCTGCATGGCTTATGGCATTAAGTCTTTGCATGACAGCGGTTCCGGCGGAGCAGGTGGTATATGCAGCCGGTGGGCAGAATGAAACAGAGGTAACAGAACTTACGGAACTGACAGAGGTTCCGGAGTCGGCGGAGGCTATGAAAGACTCTGAAACAACGGAAAAAACCGGAGCTGGAGAAAAAGCTGAGACAGAAGAAGCCGGAACAGAGAGCAAAGCAGAAGTGACAGAAACTACTGAATCAGAAGAAACCTCTGAAATACCGGCAGATACGGAGAGCACAGAAAGTTCTGAGATACCGGCAGATACAGAGAGTACAGAAAGTTCTGAGATACCGGCAGGTACAGAGAGTACAGAAAATTCTGAGATGCCGACAGATACGGAGAGTACAGAAATTCCTGAGACGACTGAAAATACAGAGAGTACGCAGGCAACAGAAGATTCAGAGATGACTGACGATACAGAAAGTACAGAGGCACTCATCGGGGATACCGAAGCGGCAGACACGGAGAAAGAAGAAAGTGAAGATATTCTAAAGAAGGACGGAAATGTGACTCCGGGAAGTACCTATGCGGCAGCAACATCGATTGGACTGAATACAACTTATAATGCAACGACATCCAGAACATCTGTTACACATTGGTATAAATTTACGATGAGCAAAGCCGGTATGGTACAACTGAAATTTGCACATGTGAATTTATCGAGCGCAAGCAACAGTACGGCCTGGAGGATTGATTTTATTGCCGATCAGGTTGGTGGGTTAGTCACTGTAACAAGCGGAATGCAGGATACACAGAACCAGACGGCGAAAATAGGACTGGATGCCGGTACTTATTATGTACAGATTACCGGAACCGGAGTACTTACAGTCGGGTCTGCAGCTTACAGCTTCAGCGTACAGTATGAAGATACCTATTGTGAGACAGAACAAAATAATACGATTGCCACAGCAGATAATTATGACAGATTGGGTCAGACGATAACAGGAAGCATTTCCTCTGCATCGGATACCGATTATTATAAGATCACATCCACCACAAAAGGATATCTTTCATTTCAGTTACAGCACGATAAAGTGAGCGGCAGGCTTTCAACAGATATTTACAGCGTGGCAGTCTGTGATGCTGCCGGAAATACGATGTATACAATGACGAGTAAAAAAGACGAGGAGAAAACCGAGTCGGTTAATTTTGGACTTGACGCCGGAACCTATTATCTGAAAGTATCAGGAATCCAATATATGGATGCGTCAGGTTCACTGACAGTTCAGGGAGCAAATGGAGAGACGTACAAGCTGAAGGCATCCTGGACGAATGCAGACAACTGGGAGAGCGAGAGCAATGATGATATAAATACAGCAGACACAATGACATCAGGCAAGGCAGTTTACGGAAGTCTGTATGGTGTCAGTGATTCTGATTATTATGGTTTTCAGACAACAAAAGACGGATATATCGTGATCAATCTGCAGCATTCGAAAGTTACAGGACGGCAGAATAAGGCTATTTATGCAGTTACAGTCTGTGATACTTCCGGCAATTCGATCTACGAAATGACCAGTAAAGCGGAAGATGAATCCACGGATTCCATCAAACTGGGACTGTCAGCAGGTAAATATTATATTAAAGTGGCAGGTCAGAATGCATATTACGGCGGAAACTATGTGATCAAAACTACCTTTAAGGCGTGCAGTACCTGGGAGCACGAGAGCAATGATACTTACGATACAGCAAATACGGCTGTTTCCGGCACGACATACAGCGGAGATATCCGTACTTACAGCGATGTAGATTATTTTAAAACATCACTTTCTGCAAATGGTTATATCAATGTGAAACTGACGCATCCGGTTGTGAGCGGACAGGAAACAACAAACATGTTTGTGCTCAGCGTGATCCGTAAAGTGGACAAAGACCAGTATACAGAAGTCTACACTACGAAGATCCGTGGCGGGGACACAAGCATTTCCACGCCGAACCTTGGATTGCCGAAAGGTGAGTATTACATTAAGATCGCAGGAACCGGAAATACGACGGGAACATTACTGAGCGGAACGAGTTATCCTGTAAACTATGATGTGTGTATTATAGCAAAGACAGCAAGTGACAGGGAAGTGGAGTCGAATGATTCTGCTGCCACTGCAAATACCGTAAAGAACGGAAAAACCTATTACGGAAGCACAAGCAGTTCCTCAGACAAAGATTACTATAAGATCAAAATGTCAAAAGCAGGCTATCTGCAGATTAAGTTTGGACATAAAAACAGTCAGAGTACAGCAAGCTGTTATAATGTTGTTCTTTACAATAAGGATAACAGTGAAATTTATAAATTTACGAATACCGGGACAGAGACTTCTTATACATCCTGTAAATTAGGACTGGATGCAGGGGAATATTACGTATGCGTCAGCCAGGCATCTACACTTTATACCGGCGACTATACGATCTGCATGACACAGAAAGCGGCTTCCGGTTGGGAGACAGAGAACAACGGTGACTGGGCTTCGGCAGATAACATAAAAGTCGGCAAAGCGGTAAACGGTGTGATCACAGGATATACGTCAGATGAAGACTGCTATCGCTTTACACTCACAAAAGCGCAGTATATCAACTTTAGTCTGGCACACGAGAAGATCAATGATGCGGGAAGAAGCTGGTATGTGACACTTTATAATGCAAACGGCAAGAGAGTGAGCAGAAAAGATGATGATCATATCTATTCCTATGCCGGCAGTACCTATACAGAGTCAAAGGCTGTCAAATTAAGCAAGGGAACCTATTACCTGAAAGTGCAGGCATTTGCGAAAAATGCGGTGGAAAAAGAATACACGCTCTGTGTTAATAAAATTGAGAACAGAAAAACAAGCGTGACTTCCGTAAAATCGACAGCATACAATAAACTGAAAGTTTCATGGAAAGTTGTACCGGCTGCGACTTCTTATCAGATCTACCGCAGTACAGCAAAGGATGGGGATTATCAGAATATCAAAACCATCAACAGTGTAGGCACTAGTTCCTGGACAGACGGCAGTGTAAAAACCGGAAAAACATACTATTATAAGATCAAGACGGTTGTTAAGACACAGAATGGAGAACAGACCAGTGGATTTTCGAATGTAAAATCTGCAAAGGCGGTTCCGGCAAAGACGACGTTAAAGGCAAAAGCGTCGGATGCAAAGAATGTAAAACTGACCTGGTCAAAGGTAAAAGGTGCAAGCGGTTATGAGATCTACCGCAGCAACAGTAAAGATGGAAAATGTAGTAAAGTAAAGACCATATCCAAAGGTAGTACGACATCTTACAAAAACGGTAAATTGAAAAAATCGACGACCTATTATTATAAGATCCGTGCATACCGCAAAGTGAATGGGAAGAAAGTATATGGAAGTTATTCTTCCGTTGTTTCCGTAAAGACAAAAGCAAAATAAAAGTAAAAAGAGATACCCCGGTGGGATGATCATCATACATCCTGCCGGGGTATTTTTAAGATTTTATGAAAATTCTGGTAAGATATATTCAAAGGTTGGGTTTTATGATAAAATAATATAGATTATGCAAAGGTATGAATGTGAGGTACTTCATGAGGAAAAGGGAAAGATATAAACATTTGCTGAATTTATTTGCTAATTTTGTAATGCTTGTGGCTGAGACAGCAATGTTTGCATTTATATGGTATAAAATGTATGTGCCGGAATTGGAGGATAAGTTCTGGAATAGAGGAAACTGGGCAGTAATCGGAATGTATGCATTGGTATTGTTCTTTTTTATCCGTACATTTGGCGGATACCGGATCGGATACCTTAGAATTACAGATATTTGTTTGTCGCAGATCCTTGGAATTTTGTTTGCAAATATTATCGAGTATTTTCAGATTTGTATGATTGCAAATGATTATATGTCAGCATCACCGCTTCTGTTATTGACGACAGCTGAGATTGCAGTGACACTGCCTACCGTTTTTGTTGTAAGATATTTTTATGTCAGATTATATCCGCCAAGACGTATGATCGTAATATACGGGGAACATTCTCCGGAAGAACTGATTTCCAAGATTAATTCCAGAAAAGATAAGTACAATGTTTGTGCAACTGCCAGCGCCTATATGGGATATGAGGCATTGTATTCTAAAATATTAGAGTATGAAGCGGTAGTTTTATGTGATCTTCCGGCAAGTATCCGTAATAAAATTTTAAAGTTCTGTTATGATCAGAATAAAAGAACCTATATTACACCGAAGATATCGGATATTATTTTAAATGGAACGGAACGAATCCATTTGTTTGATACACCTCTTATGTTGTCAAGAAATCAGGGACTTACGATAGAGCAGAGATTTGTAAAGAGGACTATGGATATCGTGTTTGCACTGCTCGCGATTGTTATTTCATCGCCGTTTTTACTGGTCATTGCAGTTGCAATCAAACTGTATGATGGGGGACCGGTATTCTATAAGCAGGAGCGTCTGACGAGAGACCGCGAGACGTTTCAGATTATCAAGTTTCGCAGCATGAAAGTAGATTCGGAAAAACAGGGAGCACAGCTTGCCAAAAAAGATGATGACAGGATCACACCGGTTGGAAAAATAATTCGAAGAACGCATTTAGACGAGCTTCCTCAGATTTTTAATATTTTAAAGGGAGAAATGTCTTTTGTTGGTCCTAGACCGGAAAGACAGGAAATTGCTGAAAAATATGAAGAAATTGTTCCGGAATTTCGGTTCCGCCTGAAAGTAAAAGCCGGATTGACAGGGTATGCACAGGTATATGGAAAATATAATACAACACCATATGATAAATTAAAACTGGATCTGACTTATATACAGACATATTCAGCGTGGTTAGATGTGAAATTAATGCTTATGACATTTAAGATTATGTTTCAGAAAGAAAACACAGAAGGTGTAGATGAAAAGCAAACGACAGCGATCAAAAAGGAATCATAGAGATGGAACAGACAAGCGAAGTACAGATATCTGTTATTATGCCGGTTTATAATGCACGGGATTATGTGGAGCAGTGACGGAAAGTCGCGCAATAAATACAAGTCAGCTAAAATGCAGTGGAAAGTTTACCGTTTTATAGGAAAGAACCGGCTAAATGCATTGCGTTATATGGTACATTACACATTAAATAGTGTCAAAAAATATACAAGAGGGTAAGGAAAATGAAAAAAAGGATTTTAGCAGTAATCATGGCAGTCTGCGTGAGTATGACAGCACTGCCTGCAGATGTACGTGCAGCAGAAGACAGTGCAGTTCAGACAGAAAGCACGCAGAAAACATCACCGTCAGAGAAATCAGCCCAGACAGAAAACACTGGGAATGCAGCAGAAGAGCTGACTGGAACGGAGATGGCAGAGACAGAAGAAGCAGCTGAAACGGAAGAAACAGCAGAGACAGAAGAAACGACCGAGACGGTAACAATCGAAACAGAGACGATTGAGACAGAAGAGCCGGCAGAGACAGAAACTTCGGAAACAGAGAAACCGGCAGAGACAGAAACAATCGAAACAGAAACTACGGAAACAGAGAGCACCGAGACGGAGACAGCTGAAACGGAGACAGAGGAGTCAACCGAAACGGAAACAACTGAAACAGAGACAGAAGAGCCGACCGAAACGGAGACTGCGGAGACAGAGACTGCGGAGACAGAGACTGTCCAGGCAGCAGAACTTAACTACATGATGGTAGAGTCACCGTACGTTGAGACACCGGGAACGCAGAATGTGGTCTTAAGTCTTGGAACAGGCGATGAGCAGCTTTCGGATATCGTCTTAAATTATAAGAATCTGACCACCGGAAAAGCATATCAGACAAAAGCTGCAGGAATAGAAGAGGATATGATCCGGTTTACCATGGATTTTTCAGAAAATGGACAGGCAGGAGAGTATCAGATCACTTCCGTGCAGTTTACACAGGAGAAAACAAAACAGGAAATCCTGTTATCAGACCTTGGCATGGATGTAAGATTTGGTGTCAATGAACAGGCAGAGACGAACCCGGATCAGGTACTTTATGATGAAGATGCCTATGCGGATGTGGATGCTGATGTTGTTACTATGAGCGCAGATGGAGAAGTTATTTCCGAAAACACTGTGGAAAATGTGCTGGAGCAGGGAATCTCAGAGGCTGTCGCCAGTGTTGCAGATAACTTAAAAGGTGCGAACAGTAATGTGAAAGTCGTACTCGATCCGGGACATGATGGCACCCATGCAGGAGCATCCGGTTTTGGAGTACAGGAAGCGGATCTGACACTTAAGATCGCCACATACTGTAAAGAAGAATTATCTACCTATAATGGTATTACTGTTTATATGACAAGAGAGAGTGCAAGCTGTCCGGCAGGCGGCGGAGATAATATTGCATGTCTGGATGCCCGTGCAAACCTTGCAAAGAATGTGGGAGCAAATGTGTTAGTAAGTTTCCATTTAAATACTGCAAACGGAACAGCGAGAGGTGTGGAAGTTTATTATCCGAACAGCAACTATAATGCACAGGTAGGAGGCAATGGACAGGCACTTGCAAAGAAAATATGCGATAAATTGGCAGCACTTGGATTGAATTATCGTGGAACTTTGATTAGAAATGCATCTTATGATAAATATCCGGATGGTTCTGCAGCAGATTATTACGGTCTGATCCGTCGTTGTAAAAATAATGGCATTCCTGGTCTGATCATCGAGCATGCCTTTTTGGACAATGCAAATGATTATTATACATATTTAAGTTCTGATGAAAAATTAAAGGCACTCGGTGTTGCGGATGCAACTGCAATCGCTGAGTATTTCGGACTGACAAAAGGAGCAAAGACCGTAACGCTCAATTACACGCAGTCGAGAGAGGATGGTAGTCTTAGATTAAAATGGACAGGTCTCGATAATGTCGATTATTATGAAATTTATCGTAATACTGTGAATGATACAAACTATCCTAAGATTGACGAAGTATCGGATGCTACATCTTATATTGATGATACCGTAAAGGCAGGGACAAAATATTACTATCTGGTCCGTCCGGTATTTAACGATGGAACTGCAGGAGAGTATTCTAAACCCATCTCAGGTGTGGCATTAGGAAAAACAAACCTCACAAAGATCAAGGCAAAGAGTGGAAAGAAGATTACCCTGACCTGGAAAAAGGTTTCTAAAGCAGAGGGATATCTGATCTATCGTCAGGACAGCAGTGACAGTAAATTTTATCAGATTGGCACGGTAAAATCCGGCAGTACACTCACTTACACAGATACTGTAAAATCCAATAACAAAACATATACCTACAAAGTACAGGCTTACAATACAAACAATGGCAGACAGGGTGTCGGTGCATATTCTTCCACAAAATCTGCAAAGACACTTGCAAAAGCAAAAATTACAGGAATCACATCCTCGGATGAGGAAGTATTAAAAATTTCCTGGAATAAGGTAAGCGGTGCAAAGGGATATATCATTTCCCGCAGCACAAAGAAAGATAGTGGTTATAGTGAAATAGATACAGTATCAGGAGAAAAGACAACATCCTACACAGATGATACTGTAAAAGCAGGAAAGACCTATTACTATAAGGTCGAAGCATATAATGTCAACAGCGGTACAAAAGGATACGGCGGTGCATCAGACGCGGTGGCAGGAAAAACTGCAAAACGTACAAAGATCACATCAATCGTTTCCACAAATGAAAAAACACTGACGATCAAGTGGAATAAGATCACAGGAGCTTATGGTTATCGTATCAAACGAAGTACCGATGAAGATGGTACTTACAAAGTTGTTAAGACGATTAAATCCGGAAACACGACCAGCTACAAAGACACCAGTGTAAAAGCAGGAAAGACCTATTATTACACGGTTGAAACGATGGTAAAGACAGGAGACAATATCTGTTATAGCGGTGATTCAGCGTCCATGGAAGGAAGAACAGCGAAAAAAGCGAAGATCAAGTATGCTGTTTCAAATGGAAGTAATCAGATTGAAGTAAACTGGGGAGCAGTGAGCGGTGCCTACGGCTACCGGATCAAACGCAGTACGTCAAAGAATGGTACTTATAAAGTGGTTGCCACTTTAAAAGGAAAAAATAATACGACCTATCAGGATAAAAAGTTAAAAACTGCAAAGACCTACTATTATAAGATAGAGACGATCAACAAGGTAAATGGCAAAAAAGGATACAGCGGTAATTCGGCAGCTGTGTCGGCAAAGACTTTGAAAACTACATCCATTACAGCAGTAAAGGCAACCGGAAGTACTTCCGTAAGACTGGAATGGAAAGCTGTGGATGGGGCATCCGGTTATCAGATTTACCGGAGTACGTCAAAAGACAGTGGTTATAAAAAGGTCGGACAGGTCAAAGGTAAAAATACGAAAAAATATGAGGATAAAACATTAGAAGCCGGAAAAACTTACTATTATCAGGTTCGTGCATATAAGAGCAACAGTGCTAAAAACGGTGTGGCATCTTTCTCAAAAGCACAGAAGGCATGGACGATCAAACAGGTGGTATTCTCCCAGATCACAAGTGACAGCAAAAATCAGGTCACACTTGGCTGGAAGAAAGTTTCAAAAGCACAGGGGTATGATATTTACCGGAGCGACAAGTCAAACAGTGGATTTGAAAAGATCGCTTCAATTTCATCCGAATCTACACTGACTTACACGGATAAGGGCGTAAAGAGCGGCAATACGTATTACTATAAAATTGCAGCAACTTATAAGATCAAAGGCAGTGCAGGCAGAGGAAGTTATAGTAAGGTAACAGAGGTTGCAGTCTTAAAACAGGGAAGTATTTCTTCTATCACACTCGGAGATAATAATGTATTAAATATCTCATGGAACAGTGTTGCAAATGCAAGTGGCTATGAACTTGCCGGTGCGGTCAGCGAAAAAGGAACTTATACCACATTACAGACTTCTGGTGCAACATCCTTTACACACAGTAATCTGGTACAGGGAACGACATATTACTATAAAGTAAGAGCATACAAAGATTTAAGCAACGGAATCCGTATGTACGGACCATGGTCAGCGGTAAAAGCAAAAGCTGCAGCGCATGAGATCATGGGTACAAGCAGTGTGACAGTCGACCAGATGGTATCTTACTATAATAAACGTTATACCTTCCCGGCAGATATTTACCGTGATAAGGGAGCAGATTCTGCGGAGGCATTCTTTAAGATCTTAAAAGAAGAGGCAGAAGCCGAGGGTGTAAGAGCAGATGTATTGTTTGCGCAGGTTATGTTAGAGACCGGAGGATTAAAATTCGGCGGTGATGTGCAGCCGAGTCAGTGTAACTTTGGAGGACTCGGTGCAGTCGGTGGCGGTGCAGCAGGTGAGACTTTTGCAGATGTAAGAACCGGACTCCGTGCGCAGGTACAGCACTTAAAAGCATACGCAAGTACAGATGGATTAAACAATGCATGTGTGGATAAGCGTTTCCAGTATGTATCGCGTGGAACAGCCAGATACGTGGAGTGGCTTGCGATTCCGCAGAATCCATATGGAAAAGGCTGGGCAGCAGATGCGGATTATGGTACGAAGCTGCTTCGGATCATGGATAGTTTATAAACGAAAAAGTATGGTGATATAAATGATAGAACAGAATTATTCCGTTTTAATGTCTGTATATAGAAAAGAAAAAGCTGAGTATTTGCAAAAAAGCATTGACAGCATGCTCTCCCAGACAGTACCACCGCAGGATTTCGTGATTGTATGTGATGGATTGCTGGGGGATGAATTAAATCAGGTACTCCAAAAAAAAAAGCAGGAGTATCCGGAATGTTTTCAGATAGTTCAACTGCCTGAAAACCGAGGACTGGGAGAAGCACTCAAAGAAGGACTGGTTTATTGTAAAAATGAACTGGTTGCACGAATGGACAGCGATGATATCAGTGTTCCAGAGCGTTGTGAATGGCAGTTAAAAGCTTTTGCCCAAAATAATGTATCGATTATCAGTGGAGCTGTGCAGGAATTTATGGATGATACAGCACAGGCAGGTACTGTCAGATATGTTCCGGAATCATCAGAAAAGATAGCGGTATATGCAAAAAAAAGGAATCCTTTTAATCATCCGGCAGTTATGTTTAAAAAAAGTGATGTCATAAAAGCTGGAAGTTATATGGATTTTCATGGATTTGAGGATTATTATCTATGGCTCCGTATGCTCTCAGGCGGGATGAAGGGATATAATCTATCTGAAGTGCTAGTGTACATGAGAGTCGGTAATGGCATGTATGCGAGGCGCGGAGGAGTTTCATACTTGAAAGATATGGCAGAGTTTCGGAAAATCATGTTAAATAGCGGATACATTAATTTACTGGAATTTCTGGCATCTGTCATAGTCCGTGGAATTGTAATCCTGATGCCTGCGAATCTGAGAAAAACAGTATATTCGGTCTTTCTCAGAAAGTAATCCTTGGCTTAAAGACAGAGATTTCGCTTTTAAAAATATAATCCCTGGTTTTGCCTGTGAATTTCAGGAAAAACAGGGGATATCCATTTTCAATATACAATCCCACAAAAAATCAAGTGTTTAACGGACAAAAGAAAAAGAAAATCTATTCCATTGTTCAACATTGTCATGCCGGTACTGCTTTTTCTGATGCTGCAGTATGAGAGCTTCCATACCATTTTTTCAGACCCTGAAAGCATGTCAAAAAGACTGAAAAACTGTATCAGTGGAAGGATTCCAAAAGTTGATGCAGTCCGCGACCTTCTCTCCAGAATAAACCCGGATGAAATACGCAGCATACATGAAGAAATGATTGATATCATAAAACGTAACCGGATATTCCGGAATGGAACGATAAGCGGATATGTTGTGGCAGGTTTTGATGGTGCGGAATTATTCAGCAGTACAAAAAAATCCTGTCCGAACTGTCTGACTCGGAAAAAACTCACAGGGGAAACCGAATACTTTCACCGGAGTGTGGTGTGCATGACCATAGGAAAATCACCACACGTAATTCTGGGGCAGGAAATGTTAAAACCAAGGGACCTTTCAGGCTTTGAGATGGAAGGGTGTCCATATAAACTGCGTGTGGTGCGGTATCGTGAGCAGTGGGAAGAAAAAGGGGGAAAGCCGAACGTTTTATGTGGCTTGTAATGACACTGGAAACGGCAGATTACCGGGTGTTATGGGAAATGATGAACCGCAGGTGGGACATTGAGGAGAATGGTTTCCATCAATTGAAAACGTATTATCACGCAAAGCACTGTTACTGTCATGATGCGGTTGAAACAATATCTAACCTGATAATCATAGGCTTTAATGTAAGAGAGTTATATTTGTACCGGAGAAGCCGGAGCTTTGTAGGAAGCGGAATAAGCCGAAAGAGTATAAACCGGATTTTTTGCGATGAGCTGCTAACAGAAAAAGTGAAACAGATTTTATATGGAAAAGGCGGATAGAGAAAATCAGCCGAAAAAAACCTAGGGAAAAAATAGGGGGGATTTTGCGCGTATTGACCAAGAATGAAGGGCAGCCGCAGATGGAATGCTGATAACTGGATTATTTATAAAAATGCATGGATAAAAAAGTTAAAAGCGAAATCTCTGGCTTAAAGTAGGATCTTGAGTTTCCATAAAATGTAATCAAAAAGTGGTTACACCTTCCCAAAGCACTAATCTTCCGCTTTTTTGAAGAGCTAGGAATGGAAGTTCTGTGAGTAGAAGTACTTTAATAAGCCCCACCGAAATCGGGCTTTGGGAGATATATTCTTGTATCTATCTAAGCGGTCAGCTTAAGGCAGAGTTGACGATATGCCGGACGTTTTGTTCGGAACCATAGCCTGACGCCTTCTTTTGCATACGATAGTATGCCAGAGATACCTTTAGCTAACCGGTAATAGCAGAAATATACTTTTTTCTTTACAGGGTATGCTTTTTGTATAATTGAAACCTTAAGGGCATTTGTTTCTGACTTCATAGATATATGTGCAAGAAAAGCCATGCATAAGGTGATATAAAAATTTAACGTATTGATGGCAGACAGCTTTCGTACTCGAAAGTTTTCAAACTGAAACATCTGTTTTTTGCAGCGGAAATATTCCTCTATTTTCCATCTCGAAAAGTACTGCTTTGCAACAGCGATTACATCTTCTTTTGATTTAATATCTTTATTGGTTGCAAGCATCATTGGATGTTCGGTTAAACCATAGACGAGCACCAGGTCAATATCTTTTTTAGAAGCGGTTATCTGAACTTTTACATGAGACAGATATGCTTCACGGGATGATTGTTGCCGGTAAGAACACAGGCTTCTGTTACATGATATCCTTTTTCATAAACTGTTTTGGAAGCAGTACTTTTAGAGCCATCTCTGACAAGTCCGAGAGCTTCAAATTTGTAACCATCAGGCTTTACAACATCGCTGTCATCAATGTGTATGACAGGTTCTTGCGGAGCCCATTTACGGATGGCAGTAAGATAAGATTTAAGCGCGGTGGAGGAAATGCCATTGTTTAAATGTCTGGTCAGCCGTTCAACAGAATTGACCTTTTTGGAATCTTCGTGAAGCTGATCCACAACATCGGTTAAAAGACAGCTTCTGGAGGCAAGCATACCATAAGTCATCTCGGCAGAAAACTTTTTGTCCGGCTTGGACAGGTGTTTTGAAATTTTATTTGAAAAAGTTAAAATTTCCCGTTTCAAAGTATAAGTATTTGTTGTAGAATTAAGCATAAGGAGTCCTCCTGATTTTTGTTTAGTATCTTTTTGATTAGACACCTTAATTTTACTACAAAACAGGAAAGGATTTCCTTATATTTTGGGCATTTTTTGAAAGTTGTTTATGACGATGATTATGAAAACGGGGCTTTGTGGATAAAAGTACGGAAACTCAAGAGAGAGTAGAATAAATTGACGTGAAATAGCTTGTATGATATAATTGTGCAGTCTTTTGGAATACATGGAATAGATAAAAAGGAGTTAGAAAATGAATTGGAGAATCAATGAGAGTGGTGTATCAGCGACAATTGAAAATATTGAATGGGAAAGAATACACTTGATTCTTACAGTAAGGCTGCATATTGACGGGCAGAAAACGTATGATATAGATAAGATGGAATTTTATGCGGTAAATAATTTGGGGGGATGTGGAGTTAAGTTCGATGTACGCAGGAAAGAAGATATCATCAAACTTCATGTTAATGTAACAAATAGTGGTGACCTACGTTGTATTCCGAGGGGAACATATCGTATTTTTGTATGTGAAAAAGATTGTGTTCTGGCAGAGTGTGAAACCAGTCCTGATATTGCAGATCAATTAGAAGCAATGTCCAGAAACTTTTTGTACGGTGAAAGGGGAAAATCTTACAATGTTACATTTTATATAGAAGATGGAACGGATACACTGCCATTCCGTATGCATTGTATCGCATTAGGGGCAGTAGGGGTTACATTTCCACAGAATCCAAGCTTCCTCAAAAAAATAAATTTGATAAAAGCATTGAAAGACTGCTATTTATCTAGCAGATCTGTTTTAAGAAGAGTATATAAATGGTATTCATTTTTGTATAAAAGCAGACGAAAAAATACAGTCCTTTTTATGACAGAACAGGATCAGAAAATTGCATCAAATTTAAAAGCAGTTTCAGACAGAATGGTTGACAGACAGCTGGATCAGCAATATCGGTTATTGTATTCTGCACGTCCTGCAGCGGCAGAGCCGCAAAGTAAAAAAAGCTGGATTGGTCTTATGAAATTACTGGCACAGAGCGGCACTATTTTTATTGACGATCATGCACCGGTACTGGATTGGCTAAAACTGGATGATGATACAACGCTGATTCAATTATGGCATGCAGGAGCAGGGTTTAAATCATCAGGCTACAGTCGCTGGGGACATGAAGGATGTCCTTCACCGCAGTCCTGCCACAGACAATATAAGTACGGAATTGCTGGCTCAAAAAATATCGCACCGTTTTTTTCGGAAGTATGGGGAATTAATGATGAGCAAGTATTGCCAACAGGAATGCCCCGTATGGATGAGTATTTGGATGAGCAGCATAGGAATGAAAAAATAAAAGAATTGTATGAGCAGTTTCCAATGTGCAGAGGTAAAAAAGTCATACTTTTTGCACCTACCTACCGTGGAAGAAATAAAAAAACAGCATATTATCCGTATGAATTGATCGATTTTGAAAAGTTATATCAGATCTGTGGAGATGAATATGTAGTTTTATTTAAAATGCATCCATGGGTAAATAAAGATATTGTGATAGGAAAAAAATATGCGGATAAATTCTTGGATGTAAAAAAATACCCGAATATTAATGATCTGTTCTATATTGTTGATTTATTAATTACAGATTATTCGTCGAATATTTTTGAATATTCACTCATGAGAAAACCGATGCTGTTTTTTGCATTCGACAAGATTCAGTATTCTTTTTCCAGAGGATTTCATAGAGATTATGAAGAATCTGCACCGGGTAAGGTATGTTATTCATTTGAGGAGGTGCTTTCTGCAATTACAGATAAGGACTTTGAATATGAAAAAGTTGAACAATATATCACACATCATTTTGATTATATAGACAGCGGTGCATCGGATCGTGTGATAGATTGGATTTTACTTGGAAAGATGCCTGAGAATATCAGTAATGCGATTAAGAAAAAACAGGAAGAAATACAGCGTATGCATGAGCTTGATTTTGCTACAGGTATGTTGGTACAACAGGATGACTAAGCTACTGTTCACACACTGTGTGAGCAGTAGCAATTACAGCCCCATGCATCTTCGATGCATGGGGCTGTAATCTGGCATAATATAGTCTTTGGCGCACAGTTTGACAGCAAGTGTCAAACTTGCGAGTGAACAGTAACATGACTAATACAGATACAAAAGGTATAGACAGACGCAAAATTGACGGAAAAATTGGTGTATGCTATAATTCATGGTAAGAGAATATGCGCAAAGCGTGCATTCTATTATCTATGGTAATAAGGTTGCATTAGTCGTAATGGAGAGTGAATGCAATGGAAAATGGATTAAAAGAATTGCAGCAACGTTTAGTTGAAATGCTGTCGTCTTTTCAGAAATTTACACAACAGAATGGAATGATTTTTTTTCTGGTAGGCGGAAGTGCGTTAGGTGCAGTCAGACATCAGGGATTTATACCATGGGACGACGACGTGGATATTGCAATGATGCGGGAAGATTTCGAAAAAATGGAATACCTGATGAGTCTGCAGCATGACCGGCTGGGTGAATTTATATATTCACCGGTCGAGAAGCATATGATACCGGATGCGCCAATTGGTTATTTATATGATACCTTGCATGCAGATGCCGGATATGAAAATACGGCAAAAATAGACATACATCCGATTGATGGTGTTCCAAAATCGGGAGTATTAAAGAAGGTTCAGAAGTGGACATCACTTATTTATTATTTGTCAGAATATCGTCTTCCAGTTAAAAATAAAGGAAAAGCAATCCGGAATATTTCAAAGGTAATTCTTAAAATAACCCCCGGTTTTATATTCCGGTTTTATATGAGAGTGTGTAAAAAGATCATGACATCATGGAGAACTTCGGATAGTGAGTATATCTGTAGCTTATTTGGGGTTGCCGGGTATGAGAGGGAAGTGATGCCGAAAAGTTATCTGCTTCCATTAAAAGAGGCTGATTTTGAGAATAAAGTTTTTATGATACCGGGAAATTATGATCCGTATTTGAAAAGGCTGTATGGAGATTATAAGAAAATGCCTCCTGAGATGGAGCAGCATCCCAGACATAAGATACATGAGCTATATAAAAAATAACCGGGTGGTGTAAAGAAAATCGTGCAGGCAATCAAAAAAAAGTTAAAACGAATAATAAAGTTATTTATAACATATAAAATCGAAAATGATACCAGAGTATATCAGTTAAAGTACACACCGTTTACTGTTAAAAAATCATTAATAAAAAAAACATTTCAACAATATGGTAATACTTCCATAAACACAAAAAAGATTATATTTGATAATTATATGGGACATGGATACGGATGCAATTGTAAGTATGTGACGGAAGAATTAATACGTCGCGGAACGGATTTTGATTTAGTTTGGATTGTGAAAGATGCAAATGCACATAAAGGGGAATTTCCCCCCAAGGTGAGGCTGGTTGAATATGGATCTAAAGAAGCTATGTTTGAATATTATACAGCGGCTGTATGGGTATGTAATTATCATTTGATTCATTATTGGAATCAGGGACTGGTAAAAAGATTTGGACAGTATTATATTCAGATGTGGCATGGATCATTTGGAATAAAAAAGATCGAAAAAAACTGTGATTGTTTAACCAATAGTCAAAGTTGGACATATCTTGCCAAAAAAAATTCGCAGAATACCGATTTTTGGATTTCGAATAGTTTTTTCGAAGATGAAGTATATCAGAATGCTTTTTGGTCGGTAAAAAATATTTTGAAATTAGGTCATCCCAGAAATGATATCTTTTTTAAGGATGGACAGGATCTTGTGGAGAAAAAAGTGCGCAAGAGTTTATCAATTGATGGAAAAGATAAAATTTTGCTATATGTGCCGACTTTCCGAGAAAAGCTTGATTTTCCTAATTATAAACTGGATATTGAAAAATTAAAAAAAGCTTTGGAAAAGAAAACAGACCAATCCTGGAAAATTGTTGTAAGACTGCATCCAAGGATGCAGAATTCGTTGGAAAAGGTTTGTATAGATGAAAAAAAACAGATTGTGAAAGCAGATGCTTATCCTGATATTCAGGAGTTATTAGCAGCAGCACAAGTGGTGATCACAGATTACTCCAGTTGTATTTTTGATTTTTTATTAACAGTAAGACCTGGCTTTTTATTTGTGCCTGATTTAGAACATTATGATCAGGAACGAGGGTTTTATTATAAATTGGAAGAAACTCCTTTTCCAATCGCACATACAAATGAAGAACTTATTCATAATATAGAAAATTTTAATCAGGAAAAATATAGCATGCAGGTGGAAGATTTCTTAAAGAAAAAAGGATCGGTGGAAGATGGAGAAGCATCTGTACGTGTATGCAACTTAATAGAAAGTATAGTGTCAGAAAAGGAAATTAGAGGATGAGTATTAATAAGAAACATGTGAAGACATTTTGGAATCGTCGATTTCTGTTATATGAGCTGGTAAAAAAGGGAATTAAATTAAAATATCGTCGTTCGTATCTTGGTATTTTATGGTCTATGTTAGAACCGATATTAACCACAATTGTATTAACAATTGTATTTGGAACGTTGTTTGGAAATAATGATAAGGAATTTCCATTATATATCTTATGTGGAAGGCTGGTATATTCTTTTTTTGCAACGGGAACTAAAACAGCATCCAAATCTATCAGGTTAAATGCAGCGATGATAAAAAAGGTATACATTCCGAAATATTTATATCCGCTATCCTGTGTATTATATAATTATGTGATTTTTGCTATTTCGTTAATTGTAATGGTTCCGTTGGCGGTATATTGTAATGTAACTGTGACATGGCATATCATTGAGGCAATTATCCCACTGTTACTTCTTTTTATTTTAACATTTGGAGTTGGAATGATATTGACAACGATCAATGTATTCTTTCGGGATATGGAATATATATGGGAAGTGCTTTTAATGCTTATTATGTATTCAAGTGCAATTTTTTATTATCCGGAACGTTTAATGAACAGCGGGTATGCGTGGATTTTAAAATGGAATCCGTTGTATTGTATGATCCAGAGTTTTCGTAATGCAATGTTTGGGGAAGCTATGGACATGGGGTTGACGGCATATGCAGCAGTATGTTCTATTGTAGTGTTGATTTTAGGCGTGATTTGTTTTTATAAAAAACAGGATGATTTTATTTTGCAGATATAGAGGTTAAGATGGCAAAGGAATTATTACGTGTAGAACACATAGGAATGAAATTTAATCTAAGTAAAGAACGAGTGAATGATTTTCGTGAATATGTAATAAGAATGCTCAAAGGTAAAAAGTTAGAGAAGGATGAGTTTTGGGCACTTAAAGATATTAATTTTAGTATTCATGAAGGAGAACGAATAGGAATTCTTGGACTAAATGGAGCAGGAAAAAGTACGTTACTCAAAGTGGTTGCAGGAGTATTTAAACCCACAGAGGGCAGAGTAATAAGAAATGGAAAAATAGTACCATTATTAGAGCTTGGAGCAGGATTTGATAAGAACTATACAGGCCGGGAAAATATATTTTTATATGGAGCAGTGCTTGGATATGGTCGTCAATACATGGAAGAAAAATATGATCAGATTGTAGAGTTTTCCGGATTAGAGGATTTTATGGATGTACCTATTAAAAACTATTCATCAGGTATGAAATCAAAGTTGGGATTTGCAATCGCAACGATAGCTGAACCGGAAATTTTAATTTTAGATGAAGTACTTTCTGTAGGAGATGGTAAGTTCAGAAAGAAGAGTGAAAAGAAAATCCTTGATATGATGCAGGATGGTACGGCGGTTTTATTTGTGTCACATTCACTTGCACAGGTAAAACGTATCTGCAATAAAGCTATGATCCTTGAAGGGGGAAAAATGATTGCTTTTGGGGATGTAGATGAAGTGGCACAGGTTTATGCAGAAATGACGGGTGAACTGGATGAGTTAACAGTGGGTCAGAAAAATCTTGTGAAAAAAAAGAATAAAAAAAAGAAAACAGAAAAAATCAAACAGGAAGATAAAAGGGAGGTTATGGAAGAATCATGAATATAGCGATTGTTTTTGCTGGTGGAAGCGGAGTCAGAATGGGAGCCGGTGTCCCGAAACAGTTTTTGGAAATAAATGGGAAACCGATTATTGTTCATACACTTCAACTTTTTCAGTGCCATGATATGATTGATAAAATATATATTTCAGTACTTGCTGATTATATCCCTTATATGAAAGAATTGGTAGATGAATACCGTTTGAATAAGGTGGCAGATGTTATTCCAGGTGGAGAGACTGCACAGGATTCGATTTATAATGCGTTAAAAAAAGCAGAAAGTGAAAATGCAGAGGATTCTATCGTACTATTGCATGATGGTGTACGCCCATTTGTATCTTATGAAGTGATCAGTAATAATATTCGCTCTGTACAGGAAAAAGGCAATGCAATTACCTGTACTCCTTGTTTTGAAACAATCATGATCAGTAAGGATGGGAGTCACGTCGACTCTGTTCCATATCGTAAGGAAACGTTTGCAGCGCAGGCACCACAGAGCTTTTACTTAAAAGATATTATTGCTGCACATGATGCAGTTAGAAGTACACCTACAAAATATGAAAATATGGTTGATGCGTGTACGATTATTCGCAGCCAGGGGATTGAAGCACATATGGTGGAAGGAAACAGAGGCAATATTAAAGTTACGACACCGGAAGATGTGTATACGTTTCGTGCATTGTTACAGTACAAAGAGAATGAACAGGCATTTGGACTGGGTATTACAAATCGTATAGGAAATGGAAGAAAGCCTTTATAGAAAAGGTAAGTATAAACATATAAACATATGGAGAATGGAGAAGTTGAAATGAACGAGTGCATGGAAAATGAAATTATGCAGCAAGATCTGGAGATGCTTGTAGATAGTGATCTGCCAATTACAGCATTAGAGGGTAAGTCGGTACTTGTGACAGGTGCGACAGGATTGATTGGTTCGCAGATGGTATATTTGCTTGCATGTTATAACCGAATGCGTAACCTTCAGATTCATATTATTGCTATGGTGCGTAATGAAGAAAAAGGGAAAAAGATGTTTTCGCATCTGATTGGGCGTGGGGATGTTGAATTGCTTGTTGGTGATATAAATAGACCAGTGGTATATTCGGATTCTGTAGATTACATTATACACGGAGCCAGTGCAACCAGTTCAAAATATTTTGTGTCTAATCCTGTTGAAACAATTTATACGGCATTGGATGGAACGTCAAATATCTTAAAGTTTGCTACAGAAAAAAAGATAAATGGGATGGTGTATCTGTCATCTTTGGAGGTATATGGAACACCGGAGAAAGATGCAGATCTGATTACAGAAAATGATTATGGATATATTGAACCGCTCAGTGTAAGAAGCAGCTATTCCGAAGGAAAACGTATGGTAGAGTGTTTGTGTGCATCTTATGCACACGAATATAGTGTACCGGTTAAGATTGCCAGACTTTCTCAGACCTTTGGACCGGGAGTTGCATACGAAGATGGAAGGGTGTTTGCGGAATTTGCACGCTGTGCATTGGAACAGCGGGATATTGTACTGCATACGCAGGGACATACGGTAAGAAGTTATTGTTACACAAAAGATGCACTTTCTGCATTATTATACATTTTAATTTCCGGTAAAGCAGGGGAAGCATATAATGTTACGAATATGGATACTGCGGTGTCGATTAAGGAAATGGCAGAATTGGTCTGTGAGACAATTGGAAGTGGAAAAATCAAAACTGTGATCGATATTCCTGAGGATTTAGCCTCTTTCGGATATAATCCGGAAATGATAATCCGATTGGATAGTAAAAAATTAATGCAGCTTGGCTGGAAAGCAACAATTGGATTAGAAGAGATGTTTGAGCGTTTGATAAAGGGAATGAAGAAATAATTTGAAAGGAGATCTACAATATGAAATTTGGTGTAGTGATTCACAAACCGACAATGAATTTGGGGGATGATATTCAGACCTATGCAGCAGCTAAATTATTGCCTCATGTTGATTATCAGATAGATAGAGAATATATTAGTGATTTTAAAAGTGAAAATGATGAACCGGTAGCTGTTATCATGAATGCATGGTGGATGTGGAAAAAATGGAACTGGCCGCCTGCAGACTGTATTATCCCCAAATTACTGAGCATGCATATTAATAATTATGGGGTTGCAAGAAAATCATCTCCAATTTATGCCGAATGGGCGCAGGGATGTGGAGGAGAGTTTTTTAAGAAGTATGGTCCGGTGGGATGCAGAGATATGGCATCGCTTGATTTTTTTAAAGAACAGGGTATAGATTGCTATTTTAGCGGGTGTCTTACATTAACAATTCCGAAACAGGAGAAAACGGAAGATGCGGGAACATATGTCTGTTTGGTTGATTTAAACGATAAGATCAGAGCGAAAGCAATGGAATATCTGAAAGATACAGGACTAGAAATTCGGGTTATAAGTCATAATTGTGATTATAGAAAATCGAACGCAACATTTGAAGAGAGAATGGCAAAAGCAGAGGAGATACTTACTTTATATCAAAATGCTAAATTTGTTATTACGCGAAGGCTGCATGTAACATTGCCTTGTCTTGCACTAGAGACCCCCGTTTTGTCAATCGTTGATCTCAAGGATGCGGAAGGAAATGGGACACGCTGGGGATGTTATATGGATACGGTTCGTTGTATTGATAATGAAGATTTCTTATCTGGTAATTTTGAGTATGATTTCAATAATCCGCCAGAAAATAAAAAAGGATATCTTGCTTTACGCGAAAAGCTGATTCAGGATGTACAGGATTTTGTTGCCAAGTATGAGAATTGTGATCTGCCATTAGAACAGGTGCGGAAGACTACCTATACACCGTTGGAGCGTTTAGAGTGGCAGAATAACATGAAAACAGAAGTGTTAGAGAAGTGGTTAAAGAAAAGCAGAAAACTTCTGGATGATAAAAAATTATTTGAAAAAAAATATAAGGATACATTAAAAAACCTGAGAAAGTACAAAAAATATGTAGATGAATTACAAAGTCAGGGAATTATTAGTGAAATTAAGCTTCCTGATGTGGAGGATACACCGAAATCAGAGCAGCAATTGCAGCGAGATGCTTTCAAAAATAAAATTTGGAAGAAAATTAAAAAAATGTTTTGATTATAAAAAGCAGATGGTTTATTTGAAAGATTCAAATGCCATCTGCTTTTGTTATGATAGTGTAGCTGTATTATAAAAATTGGTTATTTGATCTTGATGGATACAATCTTACTATCTAGTCCATAAACTGTAGTTTTTCCTATTGTAGTGTATGGAACAATTTTATAGTAATAAGTAGACTTCCTCTTTAATTTAGAATCTTTATAGGTAATGGTTTTATTCTTTTTTATCGTAGAAATTTTTGTATAGCTGCCATTTTTGGAGGCTGAACGATAAACAACATAGCCGGAAGCTGATGAAAGTTTTTTCCAATTTAATGTAGCTGTTTTTGCTGACTTTGATTTTCCGGAAAGTGATTTTACAGTTAATGTATTAACATAACTGGAATTAACTTTTACATTATTATAAGTATTCTTTTTGAAAGTATTCGGATAAACAGTCCCCTTTACTTTGGAAGAAAGAATAATCGCCCTACTACAGGAAGAGATTGTATTGCTGCTAAGAATAAGTTTACCTGAGTCAGCACGGATACCATCAATTTTTTTTGAATTGCCTGTTATGATATTTTTCTTCAACGTAATTGCGTAGGAGGTAGAGGCAGGGTTGCAATAAATAGGGTAAGCCTTGCATTTTTTTATTGTATTTCCACTGATCGTCATTTTGCACTTTACAGAGTTGATCGCAATTCCTTTATCTTTTCCAGAGGTAATGGTATTGTCGGATATTGTACCTGTTTTGCTTTTGGTAAAGATAAAAATACCTGTATTGGCAGGTTTGCTGATTGAGTTGCCAGAGATAGTTCTTGCAGTACTCTTTTCGGCACAGATGCCATACTTACCAGGTGAGGTAATTTGATTATTCGCAATGGTAGAAACTTTGCTGTTGTTATATACATGTACACCAGTAATAGCAGATGCTTGTATCGTATTGGCTTTTATGGTTTTGGCAGTAGCACAATCGATAAATACACCATGTTTTCCAGAAGCATTAATGGTATTACTGGAAAGTTTATTTACTGTACATTTGTTATGCAAAAATACACTGTTTGTTTTTGCAGAAGAAAGCGTATTTTTACTTATTTTAGTGACTGTGCTTCCGTCAATGTTAATGTTGACATTTCCGGCAGAAATATTGTTGTCTGTGATTAAGTCAACATTAGAATTATTATAAATAAATATTCCGTTGATACCAGGCTTGTTAACCGTATTTGAAGAAATATTCGTAGCACTGGCATTTTCTATCATAATAGCATTGTTAGTTGGTGTAGTTACTGTATTCCCTGAAATGGATTTTGCAGAGGATTTTTCAAATATATGTATGCCGGAAAGGGGCTTATTGATTGTATTATTGTCAATGATTCCATTGGTAGAGGATTCGCGTAACTGTATGCCATAGAAGGTATTTTTAGGCTTTGAAACCTGAGAATAAGTTATTGTATTTCCAGTTATTGTTGAGTTCCTGGCGTCTTGCAGACGGATTCCATGTCCATCCGTATTGATCGTATTATCGGAGATGGTTATGCCGCTGATAAAATAATTACCTGCAGGAATTGTATCTCCAGAGCCGGTAGTGGCAGAACCTAGATTTAAACCACTGACAAAAATAGCGGCATTTTCGTAATCTTCATAAGGGTCATTACCTGAAGCTGCAATTGTATTATTGCTGATAACCATTTTTTGATTGTTCACAGGAGTTTGATATGTAACCGGGGTTGATGATGGAATATGTCCTTCTTTTACTGCTGTGGAAGCAAGAAAAGTACCACTTTCACGAACGGAATATATCATGATACCTTGCGGAGTATCAGTTATGGTATTGCCTGTAATAGTACAGTTGATGTAATTCATTGCCTGTATAGCTAGACTCTTAAGACTGGTAAATGTATTGTTGGAAATTTCTATCGTGTCTACTGGATTGTTTAGTATTGCAGTGTGACTACCAATACCACGTGGAACATTTTTAAAGGAGCAACCGGTAATTTTTACATTCTTTAAAGGAAGATCTTCAGATAGATAACCGGACAAGTGAGATTCTAGTAAAATATCAAGCTGAATGGCTTCATAGGTATAGGGTTTGGCACTTGTCGATAATGCCTGATCGGCAAAATTACAATTTTGAATTGTGATACCGTTATTGCCAGCAATCTCCATAAGGTGAGAATTGGAACAATTTTTCAATGTGGCATTCATCAGAGTAATGTTCTGTGTATGACAGATCTTGATGGCGGTATTGCTATTGCCATTTTCGTTCCAGATACCGCCATCAATGGTAATATTTTGGTAATAATAACCTGAATGTGTATCATTACTGTCGCCTACTTTTATCATGTTGTAATTGCTTCCCTTGTTTTGAGTAAGGGTAACACCTGTCAGGCAAAGATAAGTGTTGCTGTAAATACGAAGTCCTTGTGTGAGAGAATATTTTCCGGGATCTACAAAAACTTTGTATGGTAAGTCTGTTGTTGCATTTTCCTGAGCTTCATCTAGTGCAGATTGTATAGCGGCATATGCACTGGTGGAAGAAATTTCACTTTTGGTTACATTAATAACATAATACCCATTGGAAACAGCTCCTTTGGGAGTATCAAATTGTTCGGAAATTTCAGTATCTTCCGTTAATTCGATAATTTCGAAATTATCATTGTTCTCTGATTCTTCGATAGTTTCTGATGATTCAGTAGTTTCTGATGATTCAGTAGTTTCTGATGATTCAGTAGTTTCTGATGATTCAGT
>DXQT01000002.1:0-37984 GCA_019411365.1 Roseburia sp. | reverse complement strand
AGTTTCTAATGATTCAGTAGTTTCTGATGATTCAGTAGTTTCTGATGATTCGGTCATTTCCGACACTTCAGTTGTTTTCAATTCCTCGGATTTTTTGAACATTTCAGATACTGTATCCGCAATAGAATCGATATCTTGAATATTCGGTGATGCATATGATGATGAAGTGGATGACAGTAATAAAGCTGTACCCAGAATACAACTGCATACTGTCTTAAAAAAACATTTCTTTTTCATAAATATACCTCCATAAATAATATTATAGTGCTAGTGTACCACCTGAGGTACTATGTGACAAGATAATCACGGGAGTTTGACAGTTGAATATTAAAAAAAGTTATCGCAGGTCGCATAAAACCTGCGTTTTTATGTCAAATTTTTCGTTTTGATATGTACTTGTTTGCAATAGTGTGGTATACTTAAAAGAAAAGGGGTTTGTGTTATGTATATTGCAGTTACAGGTAGTAAAAATAATAAAGATATTTACATTTATCAATCATTCCGAAAAAAAGACGGAAAATCATCCTCTCGTATTTATAAGAAGCTTGGAAAATACAACACCTTGTTGGAACAGTTTGATGGTGATAATGAAAAACTTATGGCTTGGGCGAAAAGCGAAGCTGCCAAAGAAACAGATCTCTACAATGAGCGTACGGGGAAAGTAACGGTTGAATTCCCTCAAGCTGCCTGCATTCCTATGAACGAGACACGTTCTTTTCATGCCGGTTATCTATTTCTTCAACAATTATGTACGGAGCTACGCCTTGATAACATCTGCCGTGTGATTAAAGGGCGCCATAAATTTAAGTATGATCTTCATGCGATTCTGACTGATCTCGTTTACGCAAGTGTTCTCTCTCCTTTAAGCAAGCTCAGCAGTTATAACTTTTGCAAAACGCTTCTTGAACCACCAAAGTATGAGATTCAGGATGTTTACAGAGCTTTATCTGTAATCGCGGAAGAGTCGGATTTTATCCAAAGTGAACTATACAAAAATTCAAACTTCATCCATCCAAGAAATCAGAAGATACTTTACTATGACTGTACGAATTATTACTTTGAGATTGAGGAAGAAAGCGGTTTGAAGCACTATGGAAAAGGCAAGGAGAACCGTCCAAATCCGATTGTTGGTATGGGGCTGTTTATGGATGCTGATGGCATTCCACTTGCATTTGATGTTTTTCCAGGTAACCAAAACGAGCAGACAACGCTTAAGCCTCTGGAGAAGAAAATCATAAAAGATTTTAACTGTAGTGAATTTATTTTCTGTTCAGATGCCGGTCTTGGAAGTGCAAATAACCGAGCGTTTAACAGCATCGGGAATCGGGCTTATGTCATCACGCATTCCCTTAAAAAGATGAAGCAGGAAGACCGTGATATTGCCCTGAATCCAACACAGTTCAGAAAAGCTGGTTCGACAGATTTTATAGATATCAGGACTTTGGACGAAACTGATGATGAAGTTTTTAACTCCATTTACTACAAGGAAGTCCCTGTTGTTACCGGAGATTTGGATGAGACGCTGATCGTTACATACTCACCGAAATATAAAGCTTATCAGCAAAGAATACGGTCATGTCAAATCGAGCGTGCAGAGATGATTATTAACTCTCCTTGCAAAAAACGAAAGGGCAAAAATCAAAATGATCCAATGCGTTTTGTGAAAAATACTGCCGTAACAAACGATGGTGAGATTGCAGAAAACAAAGTATATGAGATTGATGAGGAACAGATAGCCAAAGAAGAACTTTACGATGGTTTCTACGCGGTTATGACAAATCTGGAGGGAAATATCGAGGAAATCATAAAGATTAACAAGCAGCGCTTGGAAATTGAAGAAAACTTCAGAATCATGAAAACAGAATTCGAAGCCAGACCTGTTTATGTCAGAAGAGATGACCGGATCAAGGCACATTTCATGACCTGTTACATCAGCCTTCTTCTCTACCGTCTGTTAGAAAAGAAAATAGGAAACAGCTATACAACAGAGCAGATCATAGAGACTCTGCGATCCATGAAAATGACACTGTTAAATACCGCTAATGGCTATGTTCCATCCTACACCCGAACTGAAATAACGAACTCTTTACACAAAACTTTTGGTTTTCGGACAGACTATGAATTTATAAAAAAATCTACGATGCGAAGCATCATCAAGCAAACAAAAGAAATAGATTTACCATAGTGTAAAAAATATAGCACAATAACACATATCACTGCGAAACAAAAAACGGCTGTAAGCCTTGATTTTACTGGCTTTACGACCGCTTTTTTGCTTTTCAACTGTCAAAGATGGGGAATGGAATGTAAAATGTGCGGGGAGGAATAAATATTGTAAATTGGATGGAAATCCGATATACTAAGTCAGAGGATAGCAAAGAATCAAAAGGATATTTTTAGTTATCCGTTATATTGGAGAAATCATGGAAAGAATAGCAGCAAGCGGAATACAGGCGTTACAGATTTTGATTGAAAATAACGGCATTATTTTGGAATTGCATTTGAGGGGAAAAGGTACAGATTGAAGGAATAACTTGAGGGATAGAAAATGAAAAACTACAAAAATGAAAAAAGCCTGTTTGTTGCGCTGCTTGGATGTACAATATGTCTGATGTTTACCTTGATGTATTTGGGAGGATTTAAAAGTCTGACGTATTTTCTTGGATCAGAAGCAATATATGATTTCCCAGAAACCGATATGATAAAAAATGCAAAAGGATGGGAATATCATGAAGAAGAAAATGGATATTATATTGTCAAGAATAATGCGGTTAATAAATATCGTGTAGATCGCTATGTCAGGACATGGAAATATTTATATTTGACAATTAGCAATTGTTCAGTGTCAGAAGTACACGCAATATTAGAATATTACGATAAAGAAAAAAATATATTAAAAGAACAGCCCATTGTAATTTACAATGGAGAAAATGAGATAGAGCTTGATGAAACTATAGAGATATATCGCATAGGCATACGTATTCGTGATGCGAAAGGTATCTTTTTTTCTATGAATTCAATGGAGATACGAAGTGAAAAGGCTGGATTTTCGTGGCAGAAGTTTTATGAATGTATGGGAATGAGTCTACTTATTTGTGGATGTGTGATATTCATGGGATATTCTGTTAGAAAAAAATATGTTAATACAGAAAATTATGCTTTGGAGAAAAATACTGGACTCTTATATATATTGCAGAGTCTTTATGTGCTGCAGGGGAATATTGTTGGAAAAAAGGCAATTCAGAAGTGCAGAAAAATAGACAGAAAAGTGACAGTTGAAATTTTGTTATGTGTTTTTTTTGCATGGATTTTGTTTTTTGAAATAATGGGATGGACAAAAGGGGAAAGCTATCGTTATTTTTCATTGGGATGTGCTGTTATTTTATTTGCCTGTGGATGTTTGTTGTGGAAAAAAGAATGGAAAAATACAGGAGTTATGTCATCAGTCCTGAAATCATGGTACGGATTATGGATCATGATGGCATTATCAGATGTCTTTAAAGAGGATGGGGAAAAGTTTTTTTCTTATGTGATGATATTTTCAGCAGGCTTTTTTATTTTTGCGTATAATCAGCGATTTAAAGCGGATGCGGTGATATGTCTGTTTTTAAGGGCATTAGAAATAGATTATGTTCTGGTTGTATTGTTTTGTGTCTTTTTTAGACCTAAGATTATAACAGTTTATTATAATGGAATTTGCAGACGTCCAGAGGATTTTGCGATGTATGCCCTGTTAATATTTGCCCTGTTTGTATGGAAGATATATGGGTTAATTGATAATGATGCGTCATATCTTCAGTGGATAGGTTATGGGATGGGGGCAGCGTCAGCACTATATTTTGTACTTAGATCAGGCGGAGTAGTGGCAAAAATTGCATTGATTCTTGTAGCCATAACATATTTATATGGGTGCGTTTATATATGGGTGAAGAAAAGGGGTGGTTTTAGATATCGGTGGAAGCAAATACTGACGGCAATTGTATTTTCATTTTTATGTGTGGTAGTTATACATATTTCGGTCAAATATTTGCCAGATATTTTGCAGACAACGGTTGTGTTTGAGGATGAACAATTGGTCAGTGTACTACCAGAGGATGAATTGCAGCTTTATCAGCAGATGTTTCCAATAACATTGGAAAATGTGACATCGAAAGACACTATCAATGTTATGGGAAGTTGGAAAAATTATGCAAGAATGATGGGGTTATATGGAAATGCAACGCAGATATATAGAAACAGTGAGCCCGTTCAGGCATATAATGGATATCTGGATTTGATGTATCATTACGGTATTTTTGCAGTAATTCCATTTGTATTATATCAAATTTATGGGTTTTGTATATCATTAAAAAAATGTAGAAGATTTTTTGGCAAAAAAAATCCGTATATATTTGTACTATGTGTTAATATTATTTTTACAGTATTTTGTGTGTTTGGGAATGCGTCTGTCAATTTTGGAAACATAGCAGTATGGTGTTATTTCCTTTTTAATGGCGTTTATTTTAAAGAGTGAAAGGTTTGCAATACATTACAGGGAGAAATTTATGTCAGGAAATACAGATGTTTTGATGAAAACAAAAATATTTTTGGTAAAAATCTGTATATGGATATTATTTTCAATTATTACAGGGATTAGCTGTGCAGCCTGGTATGTAACAGGAGGAAATATAACCCAATTTTATAATAGGGGCGACTCTTTGCAGTTTTATACAGAAAAAATTGTAAACAATCTGCAGAATATATCATTTGAAAATGAAAAATTTATTATACAGGGAGACACTGCACAAATTGTTTTTGACAGTTTAAATAAAAATAACCAGTGGAATTACTTGAAAACGGATTTGTATAATATGAACTGTGACTCAATAACTGCACAAATTGTTTTCTATGATCGGACATGGCAAAATGTAGGGGAACAAGAATTGAATTTAATGGAGGGAGAGAATCTATATCAGCTAAATGGAGAGAGTTTTTCAAAAGTGGTATTTTGTTTTGAAAATGAACAAGGAAAAGAATTTTCAATTAATAAATTTGAAATTTCTACAGATAAAATGAAGGATGATGAAAAGCTGCCAGCTGTAAGTGTATTATTTTCAATAATCTGTATGATCATAACAGGAATTTTATATTGGCTGAAAATAAGATATGGCAGAAAAGGTAATTATAAATGGGGAAGGGGATTACAAAGTATTTATATATTGGTGGGAAATGAGATTTGGCGAAAGCTTAGAAATGTACCGGAAAAAATGAGAAATTTTATTAGTATATTTCTTTTTTCGGTGATGTTTATTTTTTTGTCATTTATAAATGTATATGGCCTATTCTTTAAAAAAATGACACATGCATATACAATGTTTGTTTTAATTGGATGTATGTTATTGATAGCTGGATTGAATATACGAAAACCTTTGAAATATCGTAACTGGAATAATTTGTTGGTAATATCTTGGATCGTATTATGGGTACTGACTTGTATTTCGGACTTTATTGTAACAAAAAAAAGTGCGTATTTCTCTTTTTATGGATATTTTATACTGTTCCCGACAGGTTTTCTGTTTTTTGTATGGAATAATCAGGAAAACAGGGAGAAGATGTTGTGGCAATTATTAAAGGCACTGGAAATAACATTTGTATTATGTGTGGTGTATTGCCTGATGTTTCGCCCGGAAACAGATGGATACAGATATAAAGGATTTTATACCAATCCAAATCCATTTGGATTATATATGGCTGTTATGATAGGTGTCTTTTTATGTGAAATAGACTATTACATAAAATGTAAGGAAGTTAAAATTTTAAAGATTCTTCCATATGCCATTGGTTTGACAACAGCATTTTTTTTCCTGAAAAAAACACAAAGCACAACAGCTACTTTAGCAATTCTGTGCGGTGCATTGTGCTGGGGAATAGAAAAGATCCTGAAAAGACACATGAAAAAAACTATGATCGCAGTGATGTGTTTTGTGATATGTTATATTCCCGTTTCAATGGGGTTACAGTGGGGAATTACCAATATATCAGAGGCAATCGGAACGCAGATTGTATATCCGGTGGATTATGAATATGCATCTGTCAGAGATTTAGATGATTTAACTGGAACCATACATGTTTATGCAGCAGAAAGAGAGGATATGTCCCAAACTTCACAGAGAATCAGACAAAAGTTATTAAATTCGAATTCGATAAATGGTTTATTTTCAGGCAGGCTATACCACTATTCGACGTATCTGAGTCAGATGAATTTGTTTGGTCATACAAAAAGAGCAACTGTTTATGGATCAAATATTAATTCTGCTCATAATGGAGTATTGGCATATGCACATATGTATGGAGTTTATATAATAGTTCCTTATATAATGATGTTTGTTGGATATTTTTCGCGGGCGGTCAGGTATTGTAAAAGTGCGGAAAATAGAAATTATTATGCATGTCTGCCGTTGATCATATATGTTGTATTTTTCTTAGAGAACATGATGGACAATGTAGATATTCCATTCCATTGGATTGTATGGTTTGTGTTTATATTGTTAGGGGGGTTCTTGTTTTCTATGCGGGAGGAAGAGAAAGTGTAGATAACAGCAGAGATTTCGCTTAAAAAAATAAAAGTCCCTGTTCTGCCTGTGAATTCCAGGTAAAGCAGGGGATATCAATTTTGGGTATCAAATTACTGTTTTTTTCTGTATAATCACTCAAAAAGGACACCTTTTATTGTATAATTATGTTATGGAACAAAACATACGAAAGAAGGTGTCCTGAATGAAAAATTAGCATTGAAGAAACTGCTAACTTATATGAAGAGTGTATATAAAATCCCGCAAAAAATCAAGTGTTTAACGGACGAAAGAAAAAGAAAATCTATTCCATTGTTTAACATTGTCATGCCGGTACTGCTTTTTCTGATGCTGCAGTCCGCGACCTTCTCTCCAGAATAAACCCGGATGAAATACGCAGCATACATGAAGAAATGATTGATATCATAAAACGTAACCGGGTATTCTGGGAAGGAACGATAGGCGGAAAAAGGTTGATTGAGCGGCTGAAGAAACGGCATGGACATTTTGCGGATGTGATTGTGGCGGATGCGTTATATCTGAATGCTCCATTTATCAACACTCTGAAGGAAAATGGTCTGGAAGGGTGTCCATATAAACTGCGTGTGGTGCGGTATCATGAGCAGTGGGAAGAAAATGGAAAAGAAAGAGAGCGTTTCATGTGACTTGTAACGACACTGGAAGCGGCAGACTACCGGGTCTTATGGGAAATGATGCACCGCAGGTGGGACATTGAGGAGAATGGTTTCCATCAATTGAAAACGTATTATCACGCAAAGCACTGTTACTGTCGAGATGCGGTTGAAACCATATTTAATCTGATAAGCATAGGCTTTAATGTAAGAGAGTTATATTTGTACCGAAGAAGCTGGAACTTTGCAGGAAGTGGTATAAGCCGAAAGAGCATAAACCGGATTTTTTGCGATGAGCTGCTAACAGAAAAGGTGAAACAGATTTTATATGAAAAAGGTGGATAGAAAATCACCAGAAAAAATATATAGGGAAAAAGCAGGGGGAATTTTGCGCGTATTGACCAGGAACGAAGGGTAACCGCAGATGGAATGCTGATAACTGGATTATTTATAAAAATGCATAGATAAAAAAGTTAAAAGCGAAATCCCTGAGAAAAAAGGGAATCGGTTTACACAAACAGAATAGATATGCTATAATAATGCTGTTATACCCTTGGGTATAACAGCATTTTGAATATAAAGGACAATAACAATAGATGAAACAGTTAATTCAAGATAGACAGTTATTTATGCGCCGTATTTTTTTGATGTGTTATGACATGCTTGCTGTATTTGTTGCGAGTATGTTTGCGCTGATAATACGGTTTGATCTGAACTTTTACAATGTACCGACAGAATATCTGAATGAAGTATGGAGAACACTTCCGTATATGATGGTGATCACATTGATCATCTTCTGGGCACTCCGATTATATTCAAGTCTGTGGAGTTACGCAGGGGCACTTGAAATGATGTATGTTGTTTCGGCATGTATACTGGATGCGATTGTGGTAGCTGCATTGATCCTGGTACGTAACTGGGGAGATATGTTCCCGGTTCCACGAAGCTTTTATATTTTATATGGGTTATTTTTACTTGTGCTGATCATGGGATGCAGATATTCCTATCGTGGACTTAGGGCAATCCGGAATATGCGAAGAGACGGCACATATCGTAGGAATGTACTGGTAATCGGTGCAGGTGAGGCTGGTAATCAGCTGATTAAAGAGATTAACAATAGCCGTTATGTAAAGAAAAAAGTTGTCGGTGTAATTGATGATGATAAGACGAAGATTGGTAATTATATCCATGGAGCAAAGGTGATCGGTGACAGAAGCTGCATCCGGGATAAGGTGTTGGAACTGCATGTGCATGAGATCATTATAGCGATGCCATCAGCCTCCCCGAAACAGATGAAGGGGATTCTTGATATTTGTAAAGAGACCGGCTGCGAATTAAAACGTCTGCCTGGAATCTATCAGCTTGTCAATGGTGAAGTTGGTATCAGCAAATTAAAAGATGTTGATGTAAATGATCTGCTTGGAAGAGAACCGGTCATGGTGAATCTTGAGTCTATCATGGGTTATGTGTCCGGGAAAGTTATCATGGTAACCGGTGGGGGTGGTTCTATCGGAAGTGAGTTGTGCAGACAGATCGCGGGACACAAACCAAAGCAGCTGATTATTTTAGATATTTATGAGAATACCACATATGATATACAGAATGAATTAAAGGTAAAATTTCCGGATCTTGATCTGGTTGTGCTGATCGGTTCTGTGCGGAATACCAATCGAATGAACTGGATTTTTGAGACCTATCATCCGGAGATCATTTACCATGCGGCAGCTCATAAACATGTGCCGTTGATGGAGGAGAGCCCGAATGAAGCAATCAAGAACAATGTCCTTGGCACATGGAAAATCGTGCAGGCTGCAGACCGTTATCATGTAAAACGGTTTGTGATGATCTCTACCGATAAGGCGGTCAATCCGACCAATATCATGGGCGCAAGTAAAAGAATCTGTGAAATGATCATTCAGACTTACAATAAGCGCTCTGAGACGGAATATGTGGCAGTGCGTTTTGGAAATGTACTTGGCAGTAACGGAAGCGTGATCCCTTTATTTAAAAAACAGATCGAACGTGGAGGCCCGGTGACTGTCACAGATCCGAATATCGTGCGCTATTTTATGACAATACCAGAGGCTGTATCCTTAGTATTACAGGCGGGAGCCTATGCAAAAGGCGGAGAGATTTTTGTTCTGGATATGGGAGAACCGGTCAAAATCCTTGATCTAGCCAAAAACCTGATTCTGTTATCCGGTCATAAACCGGATGAAGATATCCAGATCGTGTTTACCGGACTACGTCCTGGGGAAAAATTATACGAAGAGATGCTGATGGATGAAGAAGGACTGCAGGATACCGAGAATAACCTGATCCACATCGGAAAACCAATCGAACTGGATGAAGGAAAGTTTTTAGAGCAGTTAGAAGAATTAAAAGAGTATGTAGTGACAGAGCCATCTGATATTCGTGAGTGGGTGAAAAAAATTGTGCCGACGTATCAGCCGAAGGAGGAGTAGAAAGGGGAAAGTATGAGACTGGAAATTCAGCATTTTTCCAAAATTAAACAGGCATCTATCAAACTTGACGGAATTACTGTGATTGCCGGTGAAAATAATACGGGAAAGAGTACGGTAGGAAAGATTTTGTCATGTATGTTTAATTCCATGTATAAAGTGGATGAAAAAGCTTCACAGAAGAAGAAAGAACAGATAGAGTCACTGCTCCGTTATAACTGGCAGAATAGCTGGTATCATAATTTGAAAAATGATGATCAGAGAGTAACTGTGAATGTACCTTCCCGAACCAGCAGAAAAAGATATGCAAATGCAGCAGAATTGATTATGGCAGCAGATGAGGAGAGAAAAATAGAAATTATTTCTGAATTATATGATAATCTCAGAAATGTGATTGATGATGAAAGCAGAGATGCATTGTGCCATGAAGTTTTAGAGAAAGTAAATAGTATATTAAATTTAAAAAATGAGGCTGTGGAGCAGACCTTGATAGCAGACACTTTTGGCAGATATTTTTATGGTCAGATGAATGATCTGTATGAGCCAGAAAGCGAGGCGAAAGCAATATTGCTTATTCAAGGGAAAAAAATACAGGTTGGGATAAAACAGAATAGTGAATATATGATAGAAAGAGAAATATCTGTCATGCATGAAGCAATCTCAATTGATTCGCCGGCAATTATGGATTATATGAATTCGTGGGAGTACAGTGATGGGCTGAGTGAACAGGATTTGCACTTGCTTCAGAAATTAAGTGCGAATATACCGGACAATGCGATTGGAAAACTGATGGCAGAAGAAAAAATCAGTGATATACTGAAAATGTTATCTGAGGTAACGATCGGAAAAGTAATAAAAAATGAGGATGGGGATTTTTTTCTGGCAGATGAAGAAATGCATTATTTTGAAATTGGAAATTTATCCATGGGAATCAAGGCATTTACAATTATTCGCACTTTGTTAGAAAAAGGCGAAATCCATGAGAAAGATGTGATGGTGCTAGATGAGCCGGAAATACACCTACATCCGGAATGGCAGCTTATATATGCAGAATTGATCGTATTACTGGAAAAATATCTTCATCTTACGATACTAATCACTACACACAGTCCTTATTTTCTAGAGGCGATTGAAACATATACGAAAAAACATAATGTGGATCATATTACGAATTATTACCTTGCACAGGCAGATGGAAAAGAAACGGTTATGAAAGATGTTACAGAAAATCTGCAGTCTGTGTATCAGTTGTTAGCAAAACCGTTTGAAAAATTAGAAGGGACAGACAGAAAATGACAGGATACCGTTATATAAAACGAATCATAGATATCTTACTCAGCGGGCTTGCGATTATTATATTGTCCCCGCTGCTTTTGATCTTATGCATTGCGATCAAATTAGATTCACCGGGACCAATCTTCTTTACACAAAAGAGAGTCGGCATCCACAAGACATATTTCCAGATTTATAAATTCCGGACCATGCGCACCGATACACCGAAAGATATGCCGACACATATGCTGGCAAATCCGGAACAGTACATTACAAAAACCGGCAGATTTCTTCGTAAGACCAGCCTCGATGAGCTGCCACAGATCTTTAATATTTTTAAGGGGGATATGAGTATCGTAGGTCCTCGCCCGGCACTCTGGAATCAGGATGACCTTGTCGCAGAGCGTGACAAATACGGTGCAAATGATGTGACACCGGGATTAACCGGTTGGGCGCAGATCAACGGACGTGACGAACTTGAAATTCCGGTCAAGGCAAAATTAGATGGCGAGTATGTGAAAAAATATGGGTTTACAATGGATGTACGGTGTTTCTTTGGTACATTCTTAAGCGTTTTGAGACAGGATGGAGTGGTTGAAGGTGGAACAGGGAGCATGAAGGGGAAATGAAAAAGGTATTGATTTTAGGCGCCAACAGTTATATTGGCAACTCATTTCAAAAATATATTGGAGAAAATTATAATGACCAGTATGAGGTTCATAAAGTCAGTCTGCGTGGTGAGGCGTGGAAAGAGGATGACTGGTCAGGATATGACAGTATTTTAAACGTGACTGGCAAAGCACATGCGGATATTGGCATCCTGACAGAAGAACAAAAACAGGAATATTATGCCGTAAACTGTGATCTGGCATGTGAAGCTGCCCAAAAAGCTGTAAAGGATGGCGTGGGACAATATATTTACCTGAGCAGTGTAATTGTATACGGAGACAGCAGTAATGGCGGAGGGGCAATACATATCACAAAAGATACAAAGCCTGCTCCGTCAAATTTTTATGGGGACAGCAAGTGGCAGGCTGAGCAGAAACTACAGGTACTGTTTGAGGAGCTTAAGGAAGATGATGGAAAAAACAATACTGCACTTGCAATCGTCCGTCCGCCGATGATTTATGGAAAAAACAGCAAAGGTAATTTTAAGATGCTTGTAAAGTTAGCGGATAAGGTACCGGTATTTCCAAATGTAAAAAATGAGCGGAGCATGATTTATGTGGAGAATCTCGCAGAGTTTTTATGCCTTCTTGTGGAGAGTCAGAAGTCAGGAGTCTTTCTGCCGCAGAATGCTTCCTGCGTGACCACGGCACAGATGGTAGCAGCGATTGCTACGGCAAAAGGGAAAAACGTACATCTGTGTAACTGGATGAATCCGTTTGTGGCGCTGGCAAAAAAAATGCCGGGGAAGATCGGCGGTATGGCAGGAAAGGCGTTCGGATCTATGGTGATCGACCAGGAACTGAGCAGAGAAAAAATTGATGGATATCAGCGGTTCGGATTGAAGGAGAGTGTGGAGAGATGTGTTTGAGGATATCAGAAAGCAGAAAGAAGCATCTGAATGGTTGACAGAAGAGAATGAAATGTATGGAAAAGCAGATAAAAAGGCAGGAAAAACATGAAAGTAAGCATCATTACAGTATCTTACAACAGCGAAAAAACAATTGCACATACGATAGAGTCTGTCTTAGCACAGACATATGATGACATAGAATACTGGATCATTGATGGAAAAAGCAGCGATGGTACGGTAGCTTTGGCAGAGTCATATTGCAATGCTATGGAACAAAAGGGAATTATATATCATATTTTAAGCGAACCGGACGGTGGCATTTATGATGCCATGAATAAGGGAATACGGCTGGCAACAGGGGATGTGATTGGAATTATAAACAGTGATGACTGGTATGAACCGAATGCTGTTGGGACTGCAGTTCATACTTTTGAGAAGACCGGATGTGATCTGATGTTTGCTGATATCAGGATGTATAAAGCAGATGGCAGTACTTTTGTAAAAAAAGCACGATTGCGCAGATTTCAGACATCAAGAGACTGGAATCATCCGACAACGTTTGTCAAAGCGAAACTGTACAAAAAGTATCCATTTCGAAATAAAGGCATTCATGATGATTATGGCTTTTTTTTACAAATGCAAAGCCAGAAACGGAAAATTGTCATTGTGGATCAGATACTTGCAAATTTTCATATGGGCGGAGCCAGCAATCATAAAGATCTGGGAGCAGCAGTGAAAAGGATCAGAGACAGATATCGTTATTGTTATCGCATCAATGGTTATAGCAGGTGGTACATGATCGAATGTGTGGCGATTGAAGCTGCAAAATTTATACTTGGATAGGAACTGATATGAAAATACTACAGATCAACAGTCATTATAATCAGGGCGGTGCAGCTCGTATCGTAGCCTGTATTCACCGTCAACTTTTAGAGGATGGCGAAGAGTCCTATGTCGTATATGGAAGAGGCACGGGCGAGGAAGAAAAAAATGTCATCCGCATTGATAAAAATTATGAAGTATATCTGTCTGCATTGTTGTGCCGGATCACAGGATTGAATGGCTGGTGGAATCAAAAGGCTGCAAGAAGACTGACTGCATTGATGGATGAAATACAGCCGGATATTGTGCATATCCATACACTTCATGGCTATTACATGAATTTCCAAATATTATGGAACTATCTGAATAAACACGATATACCATGTGTATGGACGTTCCATGACTGTCACGCATTTACGGGAAACTGTGGCTATTATTTTGCATGTCGCAGATGGGAAAATGGCTGTGGCAGCTGTCCGGACAAAAAGAGATATCCGAAAAGCCAGTTCTTTGATTTTTCCCGCTATATGTGGAAAAAGAAAAAAGAATGGTTTACAAAAGGTGACAGGAAAATCATCGTGACACCATCAGACTGGCTGACAGAGGAGACAAAAAAATCGTTTTTTGGAAAATATCCTTGTGTTACGATCCGGAATGGAATTGATGCCGAGCACACTTTTTATCCAAGAGATAAAGCAGAATGCCGAAAAAAATATGGATTTACAATGCAGGATAAACTGGTACTTGGCATGGCAGCAGGATTTTCTGATGAGAGAAAAGGCGCAAAATTCCTGATTGGATCTGCAAAAGCGATGGAAAATGAGGCAAAATTCATTTTAGTTGGCTGGGAAGAAAAGAATAATTCTTTATTAGAAGGAATTTCTAACGTAATTACAGTGCCAAACACGAAAGATACGGATGCTTTGGCGGAATATTATAGTCTGGCAGACGTGTTTGTGATACCATCTCTGGCAGAAAACTATGCAACCGTTACATTAGAGTCCATGGCATGCGGAACACCGGTGGTGGGATTTGATGCATGCGGGATACCGGAACAGTTGACAGAAAACAAAGGAATTGTCGTAAAAACGGCAGATCAGGGGGCATTGACAGAGGCAGTCCGTAAGGCACTTACTTCTGAAAGCGGTTTGCTTTGCGGTGATGAACTGGCAGAAAAGATCAGACAGAATAACTCGATTAAACAGATGACGGAAACTTACAAAGAAATATATCGCGAACTGTTACGTGAAAAAAGTGAGGTTTTTATTTAGAGGATTGGAAAATGGAAAAAAAAGTAAAAGAAGAATTAGACAAGTTAATAATTATTGGAAATGAGAGTGGAATGTTACGAACGTCGACCGTAAAACAGTTACTCAATGATTTAAATAAAAAGACAGAAGAAGATTTTGAAGATGCTGTTCAATATGTAGAAGAAAAGAATATTGGGCTTAATACGGATGATTCTGAAAATAAATTGTTTCTGGATTCAAGCAAAATTGCCATTGTGCCAAAAACATTGAGTGTGGAATCAATTGTAAAAAAAATAAGATATGAAGAAATTAATCTCGACACAGAATTTCAAAGGAAAAGAAGCTTGTGGAAAAATGATGTTAAGAGTCAGTTGATTGAGTCTTTTATGGTTCAGTTGCCGGTGCCTCCGATGTATTTTGACGGAAAGGATGCGAACAGTTGGCTTGTTATTGATGGGTTACAGCGCCTTTGTACGTTAAAGGAGTTTTTGCTAGATAAGACATTGATATTGTCTGATATGGAATATCTTGCAGATTATAATGGGTGCACATTTGATGATTTACCAAGAATTTATCAAAGAAGAGTGGAGGAGGCTCAGATTGCTTTTTATTTGATATTACCAGATACACCAGAGAATGTGAAATATAGTCTGTTCAAAAGGATTAATACGCCTGGGTTAAAGTTAGAACCACAAGAAATCAGACATGCACTATACCAGGGAAAAGCAACCATATATTTAAAGGAACTTGCGGAAAATGAAATATTTACCACGGCGACGGATGGTGATGTTTTGACAGAAAGAATGTTGGATCGAGAGATGGTATTGCGATATTTGGCCTTAAGGTGCCTGGGGGAGGGAGCATATAAGAATAATACATTGAACGAATATTTATGTGAGACTATGGATTTTTTGAATTCACAGGAAGAGCCTTTTTTTCGGGATAATAAAGAATTGTTTTTTAAAGCGTTGGAATGTTGTTATCATATTTTTGGAAGATTGGCATTTCGCAGGATATCTTATAGCAGACCAACAGAAAAAAAACCATTTAATTCAGCATTGTTTGAGGGGTGGACAAATGCTGTTGCAGAATTGTCAGAACAGGAAAGACTGATATTAGAAGAACGAAAGGAAATTCTTATCCAAAAGTTCATTGCAGAAATAGAGAAAAGAAGTACATTTAACAATGATATCAGTTCTGGTAAATATCGTTCTTTTGTAAGGCGGAATGAAGCAATCAGACAGATGGTAAGGGAGGTTTTGGAGTATGCTTAAAAAAATTAAATTAAAGAATTTTAAATGTTTTGAAGATATTGAATTTGAACTTGGAAATGTAAATCTTCTTGCTGGTTCAAATGGTTGTGGAAAATCCTCTTTTATACAGGCATTACTGCTATTGCGTCAGTCCATAGAGAGGGACAAGGATCTGCAGTCATTAGAATTATATGGTCATTACATTAATTTGGGATTAGCAAAAGATATTATCTATGAAGATGCGAAAAACAATGAATTGAAAATTGAATTATGGAATGAGGATAATGCATATCTTGGCGTATTTCCCCAATATGATGCAGAAAAATATATTTTAACAACCAACATAGAAAAAAAAGGAGATTTCTCTGAGTTTAATATTTTTTCACCTGCATTTGAATATGTTTCAGCAGAACGAATTGTTCCACAAAATATATTTTCAGCCATTACATTTGATGATCAATTAGGAAATCGTGGAGAAAACACTATGAGCTTTCTGGAAAAAAAGGGGCTGACGATACATGTTGAAAAAAATTTATGTGTCGATGGATCAGAGCAGGATTATTTATTGTTTCAGGTGGATGAATGGCTGAATAAATTATTTGATGGTTTTCGACTTAATATCACAAAACTTGCAGAAGCTGATTCTGTTAATTTACATTATCAGGAAAAAGGAGAAAATCATATGAGTGCATATCGCAGGGCTGTGAATGTCGGTTTTGGGATCACATACGTACTGCCGGTTCTTGTTGCATTATTAAAAGCGAAAAAAGGGGATTTGGTTATTGTTGAAAATCCAGAGGCTCATTTACATCCTAAGGCGCAGAGAATTATGGGAGAAATTATATTGCGTGCAGCTTCTGTAGGGGTTCAGGTAATTCTAGAAACACATAGTGATCATGTTTTAAATGGTATTCGTTTAGGAATAAAACAGGGGATCATTGACAGTCCGGAAAAGGTAAAAAATTATTTCTTTACACGTGAAAATATTGGAATTGGATATCATGTGAATGTATATGCGCCTAATATTGATCAGGAGGGAAATATTGATTTATGGCCGAATGGATTTTTTGATGAATGGGATAAGGCACTTATGGATTTATACTAAAAGGATAAGGTGAAAAAGTGGAAATTGTTACGAATGATATGATTCCTGATGGAAAATTCAAAAATAAATATGAGGCAATAAAGTCAATAAGAGAATGTCTAAAGATGCTGACGGAGATAAGAAATAAAACAAGTTTTGTAAAATTGTCGGCATCGGCGAATGTATTCCGGGGGATGGAATTGGCAGAAGGGTATTATTTTGAACAACTTTTCAATGAAAACATAGAACTGTTACCACAAAAAGATAAAGCATTATTGCGAACACTTCTGGTAAATTTTAATATGATTAAATTGCCGGAGGGTAAATTTATATACAGGGGAAAAGAATCTAAAAATTGTGTATGGGTACATATGCATCAAGGTCTGGTTTTTAGTATTCCCATAGAACCGGATATGGAAGAAAAGTTTTTAAGCGGTAAATTCGTTTTGGCGGATGGCAAAGAAAAAGATGTTATGATTCCAAATTTGTCAAAAATAGAACATCTGGAAGTTCATCAAAAAAGGTTGGGAATCCGCAAGTATGAATTTAATCCTAAACACAAAGTGAATGTAGGGTGGGGAACGGAAATGGATCTGAATGATGCAGAGGCACAGGAATTGTTGCTTAGAGCACTGCCAGTGGATGAAAAAGAAAGTCATTTGGTAGCAAAGAAAAACGGAAGATACTATTCTTTCCGTTGTCATTATGGTAACTGTTATCATGGTTATTGGGATAATACTATGCCAGAAAAAAATCGTCGGATTGCAGATGGCATAGTGTAGAAAAGAAAAGTGGAGAAAAACAATGCGTATTTCAGTCTGTATGGGTGTCTATAATGGTGAAAAATATATCAAAGAACAGTTAGAAAGCATTCGTCTGCAGACCAGACAGCCGGATGAAGTGATTCTGTGTGACGATAGGTCGACAGATACAACCTGTCAGGTAGTAGATGAATATCTGACAGAACATTCAGAACTTACAGGCTGGTCTTTTTTGCATAACGAAAAGAATCTTGGATATCCGGAAAACTTTTATCATGTGATGGATTGCTGCACTGGGGATATCGTATTTCTGGCAGATCAGGATGACATCTGGGACATGCACAAGATAGAACGGATGTGTGAAATGCTGGATGAGCATGAAGATGTAAAGGTACTGGCATGCACCTTTGGACTGATCGATAGTGAAGCGAAAGAGATCCATTCTATGATGGCTCCGACAGAGGGAAAAAAGAGAGGCAACTTTCACGAAGTATCCATTCGTCAGGTGTTTTATAAATGTGAATGGCCTGGAATGGTGTTGGCATACCGCAATGCATGGTATCAGAGAAAAAAGGAGAAGAGTTCTATTCCACATGATTTTAAAATCTGTGCGCAGGCGGCAGAAGAGCACGGTTTTTGGCAACTGGGAGAAGTACTTGCATATCATAGAAGACATGAACATAATACAGGTGGAGAAGAACACCGGATACACAAACTGTTAAATAAGAAACGAAAATTAAAAGAAATTTCAGATTACCGGACAATACTGGATGCATTTGAAAGAGAACAGGTAATGCGGACGGAAGATGGGCTGCTGGCGCTGAAACAGAAACAGAAATCTATGAAAGGCAGACAGGAAGCACTTCTTTCAGGGAAAATAGTGAGTGTATTGAAGAATGCGTGGAGATACAGGGGAGAAGTCAGAGGGGCAACACTGGTATGTGATCTTTTGATCGTGAAGCAGAAAGATGGGGACAGATATGAAATTAAATAAAATAAAAATAATTAATTTTCGTGGCATATCAGACATGGAAATAGAATTTGATAAAAGAGCAACGGTTATATATGGAATTAACGGCATGGGGAAATCAGCCGTTTTAGAAGCCTGCAATATTTTATTTTCTAAGATTTTAAGTGAAGCGGCTATGGATAGCCATATTGGAAGTTGTGTAATCACAAAAAAAGATGTAAAAGCTGGCGAGACAAAAACGGAAATAAGAGCACATATTTCAGATGGTAACGAAAGTTACACATATTATAGAAAACGTGTGGACAGTCAAAATAAACATAAAGGTGAACTTTTAGAATTAGTAGTACAAAGGATTCGGGAAAATTATATAGGGGAAGTTGTATCAGAAGAAGAAGACGAAGAAGATAAGGCTGGGATAGGGAAAAGAGGCGTTTTATGTTTAAATGAAAGTGCTTTGCCGATATATGTTTATTATGGAGTGAACCGCAATACGGAAAGCAGATCCGCAGTTCGCAAAAAGTATACCGGAAGTGCAGGAAAATTAGATGCATGGCGTGATAATATTTTTGAAGGAAAAGCTGATTTTACACTGTTTTTTGAGTGGTTTCGCAGTCGCCAGGAATATGAGAATAGTGTTAAGATTGAAGACGGTACATTTGTTGATAAACAATCAGAGGCAGCGAGAGCGGCAATATTAAAGGCATTGGGGCAAAATTTTTCTAATCTCAGGATAAAAGTAACGGAGGACGAGGCAGAACTTGTTCTTGTAAAAAATGGATGTGAACTATGTGTCAAACAATTATCCGATGGAGAAAAAAATGTTATGGCAATGGTAGGAGATATTGCAAGAAGGCTGTCTATTGCTAATGCATCTGCGGAAAATATTTTAGAAGGGGAAGGAATCGTTTTGATTGATGAGATCGATCTGCATCTTCACCCAAGCTGGCAGGCAGTGATTCTGCCGGTATTATTAAATACTTTTCCGAATCTTCAGTTTATTGTGACAACACATTCTTCAAAAGTGCTCGGAGAAACTGGAGATGATGTAAAAATAATAAAGCTGGAAATGCAGGATGAAGATAAGGTGGAGGCACATGAAATACCATCATTAAAAGGGTGGGATGTGAATACTATACTGGAAAAATATATGGGAACAAGTTCTATCAATCTTGGTACCAAGGATAAAATTGATCATATGTTTGAGTTGATTCAGGAAGAAAAGTACGATGAGGCAGAACAGATAGCGAATGAAATAGAGCAGATAACGGATTCAGAAAATCTGAGTGTAGTCAGGGCAAGGGTATTGATCGCAAGGGGAAGGTAAATGATATATATACAAAAAGACAAAGAGCCGGATGAGATAGTAAGCTGGAAAAAGAAATTTAAAAATAAAAATAAGCGGAAACCATGTTATGAAGATATAAAAAGCAAGCCGGAAAAACAGCAGTTAAAGGAAGCTTTGCTTCATGAACAGAAGTATTTGTGCTGTTATTGCTGCAACAGAATATCAGATGATAGTTCCCATATTGAGCATTTTGTACCACAGAGTAAGGATAGTGGTTTGTCATTAGAATACTCAAATCTGCATGCATCCTGCCAGGGCGAAAATGGTGATATGAAACATTGTGGTCATGCGAAAGGAAATGATTATGATAAAGCATTATTGATTTCACCATTGGATAAGAACTGTGAGAAAAGATTTGCCTATTCGGTAAACGGTAAAATTGAACCGAGTGATCTGTCAGATCAGGGAGCTGAATATACGATAAAACTACTTGCATTAAATGATGAGAGACTGAAAAAAGCAAGAGAAGAAGCCATGTGGACAGCAGGAGTATTCTATGCGCAGGGGGAGAAGGAAAGAGAAACGCTGATTAAGCAATATAGTAATCCGGCAGATGGAAAAAGGGTGCCTTTTTGTAATGCCATTTTGTATCAATTGAGAAAGGATCAGGAAAGTGCTGGATCGAAATAGTGTCCTGACATTGATGGAAGAATGTTTCTGGGACGAGATAGAAACTTTTACAATAGAGTGTGTCAGTGAATTAGGGACAGATGAATTGGAAATAATTTTTACAGATTATCTGGTGGATTATGCAAGCTTGGATGAAATTGAAGAATTGAAAATTACGGATATGGAAATAGAATGTGACGACGGTGTTGAGACTGTGAGTGGCGAAATGCGACTAGATATTCTGGTGGAAGGATATGCACATTGGGATGGCAGTGAGGAATATCTTGGAACGGAAGAAACAGAGATTCGTTATAAATATTCTTTTGAGATGATGAATGGGAAAGTGATATCGGAAATAGAGTTAGAAATGTCATAACTTTTGATAGTAAAGCAGAAAGGAAACGCAAATATTGGATAGAAAAAAGTTTTGCTGGAATATCTGTAAAGATAATATGCTGCTGATTTATGGATTACTGCAGGTAATTCTCCTTGCAATGTTAAGAAAATATTATCTGCTTACAGTATATCAGACGGTGGCGGCGTATCTGTTCGTTTGCCTGTGCGGAGTAATTGTGTTAAAATTTGTCCGAAATAAGGCAGTCCAAAATATATATCTTTTGATGTGGAGTTCCTTTCATGGGATTATTATACTTGGATTCCTGACACAGGGAACGTTTTATCTTACATTAACGCAGATCAATAAAGTTCAGATTGTAAATCTGTTTCTTGGTTTTTTATTATATTGGATTTTCTATCTGATCAGCGGAAAAGGACAAACAGCAGTGGCTGTCGGTAATCTGGTGATCGCAGTGATGGGAATTACGAATCACTATCTGATGAGGTTCCGTGGAGCACCGTTTCAGATATCAGATCTTAAGGCAGCTAAGACAGCAGGAAATGTCTTTTTGAATTATGACTATATGCCAGATCTGTATATGTTGTTTACGGTTATAGATCTGTTTGTCTGGTATAAATTGATAAAACAGGAATATCAAAAACGGGAATTGAAAAAAAGACAGATTCCGGATGCAATTGTGACCGTGGCCGCAGTTTTTGCCTGCATTCCGCTTGTAAATGGAACTTATCAGAAAATATATTCTGAAACCGGACAGTTTTCAAAGGACAGTTATCTGGCGGAGCTGCTTGCAGATGCAGAAGGAAAAATAGAAAGTTATCCAGAAGGGTATTCGGCAGAAAACGCAAAAAAAATCTTGCAGGATTTTAATTCACAGGCACTACAAAAACAGGAAATGGTAAGTACAGCAAAAAAGATGCCAAATATTGTGGTAATTATGAATGAGGCATTTTCTGACTTACGTGTTTTGGGAGAGATTGAAACAGATCAGCCATTTTTAGAATACTGGGACTCACTGGAGGAAAATTGTATCAAGGGATGGGCGAATGTGTCGGTGTTTGGTGGAACAACAGCAAATTCTGAGTATGAATTTTTAAGTTCTGATGCTACCGCATTGTATCAGAATCCTGTGATACCATATAATAATTATTTTGAACAGACAGATGTCTATCAAAGCATGGTGAGTGTTTTGATAGATCAGGGTTATGAGACAACAGCATTTCATCCGTATTTGTCAAGTGGATGGAACAGGACGCAGGTATACCGTGCAATGCAGTTTGATCATATCATTTTTTCAGAAGATTTAGAGCAGCCGTTAGATACCATGCGGCTGTACACGAGTGATGAGGGCGATTATACATATATACGTCAGTATTTTGACCAGAAAGAAAAAAATACACCACAGTTTTTCTTTAATGTCACCATGCAGAATCACAGCGGATACACTTACGACGGTGATAATTTTAAAACCACGGTTCATCTGCGGGGGGACGCTGCCGGAAAATTTCCGCAGGCAGAGCAGTATTTAAGTCTGATCCGGGAAAGTGATAAGGCATTAAAAGGGCTTCTTGAGTATTTTGAAAATTATGAGGAACCGGTGGTCGTTGTCATGTTCGGAGATCATCAGCCGAAGTTAGAAGAAGAGTTTTATTCTTATGTAACAGGAAACACCAGAGATCAATGGGATCTGACACAGCAGAGAAACCAGTATAAGACACCGCTTTTGATCTGGCATAACTATGTGGCAGATTCAGAGAATATCGGAGATATCAGCCTGAATTATCTTGCACCTTTTTTGTTGCAGGACACCGGACTTAACATGAGTGATTATCAACACTATGTATTAGGGCAGTACGAAGAACTTCCGGTAATTAATAGTGTTGGGATTGTAGATGTAAATGGAAATGTGTATGTTCGTGGCAGTGAGGAGTTTACAGAGAGAACAAGGGAAATGCAGACGTTGGTGTATGCGCATACGGTGGAGAAAGTTTGGTGAAGTACAGGTATAATCTTGATATTCCATCCCAAATATGGTATATTTTTTTAGATTATGGATATTATGCAAAAGGAGAATGTCGTGATACAAAGAATACGTAATATTTATGCATATAAAGATATGATATATAGTTTGGTAAGACGAGAATTACGAGGCAGATATAAGGGATCTGTTCTTGGATTTTTATGGACTTATATTAATCCATTATGTCAGGTAATTGTTTATTCGATGGTTTTCTCTGTAATTTTCAGGGTAAATATTGATAAGTTTTATTTATATCTGATTATTGGTATGATGCCATGGACTTTTTTTAATACATCGGTTCAAGGTGGTTCAACCTGTATTAGAGCGCAGTCGGATATGGTTAAAAAGATTTATTTCCCAAGAGAAGTAATTCCAATTTCGTATGTTACCAGTGCTTTTGTTAATATGCTTTTAAGCTTTATTATTGTTTTTTTCGCAGTGTTGATATCTGGATATTGGTTTAATTTTAAAGCATTGATATTCCTTCCGTTGATTATTATTTTTGAATATATGTTAGCTCTTGGAATAGCATTTATTGTTTCTGCAATTACGGTTTATTTTAGAGATCTAGAGCAAATTATGGGCGTAGTGATGATGGCGTGGATATATGTCACTCCTATTATGTATAATATGGATTATGTGCCAGAACAATATCGAAAATTAGTAGTTTTGAATCCGATGACACCGATTGTGGAAGTGTATCATCAGATTTTATATTATAGAATTATTCCAACAACCAATTATTTGTTACTTGCATTTATTGAAAGTATAATAGTTTTGATTTTAGGTTTTGTGATATTTGCAAAAATGGATAGAAATTTTGCGGAGGAAATGTAGTGAAAGAAAATAATGAAATAGATACACGGGAAGTTGTTATTCGTGTGGACAATGTAAAAAAAAGTTTTAAATCATATAAAGACAAGGCGACTTCATTTAAGGAGAGGTTTGTGAATCCATCACGTGGAAAACATGAGGATGTGATGGTATTAAAAGGAATCAGTTTTGAGGTACACAAGGGGGAAGCAATTGGAATTATAGGAAAAAATGGATGCGGTAAGAGTACCACATTAAAAATGCTTACCCGTATTTTATATCCAAATGAAGGAAAGATTGAAATTAAAGGACGAGTATCCAGCCTTATTGAATTAGGGGCTGGATTTCATCCAGATATGACAGGACGCGAGAATATTTATACGAACGCGTCTATTTTTGGTATTACGAGAAAAGAAGTAGATAGGCGATTAAATGATATTATTCGATTTTCTGAACTGGAAGAATATATTGACAATCCAGTAAGAACGTATTCTTCTGGTATGTATATGCGTTTGGCTTTTGCCGTGGCAATAAATGTGGATGCAGATGTATTGCTAATTGATGAAATTCTGGCAGTGGGAGATTCAGCATTTCAGAAAAAATGTTTTGATAAGTTAAAAGAGATAAAAGCAAATGGAACAACAATCGTTATTGTATCTCATTCCATGGATCAGATGTATAAAATCTGCGATAAACTGATCTGGATTGAGAATGGTTTAATAAAAGATGAAGGAACTCCTAAATTTATCGGCGAAGCATACCTTGCTGCAATGGAGGGGCGCAGATTAGATCGTATTGAATTTGAGAATCAACAGAAAAAAGAAGAATTAGAAAGAAAAATTAAAGAAGAACAGGAACGTCTTAGAATAGAACAGGAAAAAGAAGAGAAAAAGAGACAGGAAGAAGAAAAAAGACAAAAGGAAGAGGAAAAGAGAAAAGAAGCGGAAAGACAAAAAGAGGAAGAGAAAAGGAAAAAGCAAGAGGAACTTTTGGAATTAGAAAGAAAGCAAAGAGAGCTGGAATTAAATGAAACTCTAAGAACAGTATGTACTCATTGTTATCCGATGGCACGACGGTTGGGTGGAAAAGATATATTTTATACAAAAGTAAAAATAGAAGATTTGGATGGAAATGAAGTAACAAAAATTTGGACAAGGCAAAAATATCAAATTGTATTAAATTATGATGGGTGTGGCAGAAAAGATGAAGAAGTAAAGTTTGTGGTTGGAATAACAAGGAATGATGGAACATATTGTTATGGAACATCAATGAAATTAACAAAACAAGAAACTGAAAATTTGAAACCAGGATGTGTAAAGTTTATTTTTGAAAATAAATTATTGAAAGGAAAATACATGTTGGATTTATGGGTTGAAAACACGGATGGAGTCCAATATGACAGCATATTTAGTTTGATGCAAATAGAAGTGGAATCAAATCCGTATAACGAGAGAGGAATTTTAACAATGGAGCACCACTGGGAAAGAACGGAACAATAGATTTGGGAGAGAGTATAGATATGAGAGAAAACGAAAAAGTTTATTCTGATGGTGATATTGAAAATAAAATTATAGAGGCATTAAATGAAGGAAAGAGCGATAGAAGTATTTGCAACATGGGAGGGGCAGCTTTTCATAATTTTACAGATGCCAGGGAAAATCTCATAAATTGGTATCCGTTTCAAAAGTCATCAGCTATATTGGAAATAGGTGCTGGCATGGGGGCGTTAACAGGCCTTTTGTGTCAGAATGCTGATAAAGTAATTGCACTAGAACAATCTCCAAAAAGAGCAGAGATTATTCGAAAGAGACATCAGTCAAAACATAATCTAGAGGTAATTTGTGATGATGTTTATACACATGATTTTAAGCAAAAATTTGATTATATTTTGCTAATTGGTGTATTGGAATATGTTGGAATTAATTCAGAATTTGAACAGCCATATCATACATTGTTAAAGAGAATACATGAACTTTTAAAGCCGACAGGGAAACTCTTGTTAGCAATTGAGAATCGATTTGGCTTGAAGTACTGGTGTGGAGCTGCAGAAGATCATACAGGCATTTCGTTTGACGGTATTTCTGGATATAAAAATAATAGTTATACGACCAGATATAACAAGAGTGGTGTATGTACATTTAGTAAAGATGAATTAAATGTTTTTTTTACGACATGTGGGTTTGAAAATGCAAGATGGTATTATCCGTTGCCAGATTATAAATTTCCTATGGCAGTTTTTTCTGATGAACATTTGCCTGCTCAAAGTGATATAGAAGCGATAAAATTTACATATCCTATGGAATCAGAGTTAATTGCAAATGAAAAAGAGTTATATGAAGATATTATATCAAATAAAGTGTTCCCATTTTTTGCAAATTCATTTTTTGTTGAAGTAAGTAAAAAATATGATGAAGGCATAATCAATCATATTTCATATGCTTCATTAAAGCGAGATTATAAAAAAGAATATAGGATTGCAACATTAATTGATACTTCTAATCAAGTGATAAAAAAAGGATTAAATGCATCCGCAGAGAAACATTTGAGAGAATACCAGGCTAATACTCAAGTTTTACAAAAAAGAGGAATTAAAATGGTGCCAATTGAAGAACAAGAACTGGGAATTGTTCATCAATGGCAGTCACTTGTGAGAACTGACAAAGTATTTCAATTGTTATTAAAAGATGGAGATTGGAACGGGGTATGTGATTTAGCTGAAAAACTAAAAGAGAGTATAATAAGATCATCTGAAAATTATCAGGATATTAGGTGCAGTATTTTTGGTAAAGATATTTCATTTGAAAAAGAAGAATTGATATTGGCAAATGGCTATATAGATATGACGTTTGTCAATAGTTTCTGGGATGGGGAAAATCTTGTTTTCTTTGATCAAGAATGGAATTATAGTGATATTCCCTTGAAATATATATTATATAGGGCTGTAAAGTATGCATATCGGGAAAATCAAAACATCTCTTTAAAAAAAATAAATGAATATATTGGCATTGATGAGAATATGATACAGTCATTTGATAATGCAGAAAATGAAATGCTATCGGCAATGATGGATAAACAGAAATGTGATATGTTTGATCCTAATATGTATCATGATGCATTAACTTTACAATTTAAGCAAAAACAATTTGCTGATGGATATCAAGAAGTTATTTCTAGATGTGAAAAAGTGGAGGGGGTTTTAGATAATTCAGAACGGGAATTAGAAGAGAAGAAACGGGAATTAGAAGAGAAGAAACGGGAATTAGAAGAAAAAAAACAAGAAATTATTTTTCAAAACAGCAGGATTGTTAAAACGGAAAACGAAATAAAGAATCTCAAGCAGACTATTTGTAATAAAGAAGGTCACATAGAGCAACTCCTGGAAGTAGAACGTGAATATGAAAGAGAAAAAAATTCCCGTACATATCGTATGGCACTTACGTTCCGTAAGATAAGTACGTTTTTCTTCCCGGTTGACAGCAAGAGAAGATTTTTTGCTCGCTTGATTGGAAAGGGAATGCGTCATCCTATTTTAATGTTAAAGATGATAAATGTAAGACGCATAAAAAATTGTTTTACCATATTAAGAACGGAAGATGCCGCAAGTGCACTGAATCATTTCCGATTAGTTGAGGAGTATGAAAAATCTAGAGATATTCCGGTAGAGAACGTTGATATTGTGCCGGTTACAGAAAACAAAAAGACGATTGAGGAATATGAAGTCCTTCACTTTAAACAATATGAAAAACCTTTGGTATCAATTGTGATACCAGTATATAATCAGTTTGAATATACATATAATTGTTTGAAGTCTATATTGATGAATAGTGGAGAATGTTCCTATGAAGTCATTATTGCAAATGATTGTTCAACAGATTTGACGACACAGCTTGGAGATGTCGCAAAGGGAATTAATATTATTAACAATAAGGATAATTTAAGATTCCTCTTAAATTGCAACAATGCAGCAAAATATGCAAAGGGTGAATATCTTTTATTCCTAAATAATGATACACAGGTACAACAGGATTGGTTACAACCATTGATTGATTTGATGAAGAAAGATACTACTATTGGAATGGTTGGTTCCAAGCTGATCTATGCAGATGGATATTTACAGGAAGCAGGTGGAATCCTCTGGGATGATGCGTCTGCATGGAATTATGGAAATAGGCAGAATCCAAATGATTCAGAATTTAATTTTGTTCATGAAGTCGATTATATTTCTGGAGCAGCAATTATGATACGGACAAAACTGTGGAAAGAAATTGGCGGGTTTGACGAGCGATTTGTTCCGGCTTATTGTGAAGATTCAGATTTAGCATTTGAAGTAAGAAAACATGGATATAAGGTGGTTTATCAGCCAAAGTCCGTTGTGGTACATTTTGAAGGTATTTCTAATGGAACGGATGTTACGACAGGTCAGAAGAAATATCAGGTGGAAAATCAAAAAAAGTTTTATGAAAAATGGAAAGATGAACTGAAACAAAATCATTTTCCAAATGGTCAGGATGTTTTCCTTGCCAGAGAGCGTGGAAAAGGTAAGAAACATATTTTGGTAATTGATCACTATGTTCCACAGTATGATAAAGATGCGGGTAGTAAGACGACGTTTATGTATCTGAAAATGTTAGTCGGCAAAGGATATCGAATAACGTTTTTGGGAGATAATTTTTATCAGCATGAACCATATACGACCGAATTACAGCAAATGGGTATTTTTGTTTTATATGGTCCGAAATATGCGGAACATTGGAAAGAATGGTTGATGGAAAATATGCAGTATTTTGATATTTTCTATTTAAATAGACCACACATAACCATTAAATATATTGATTTTATTAAAGAGCATGCGCGTGGAAAAATTATTTATTATGGACATGATCTACATTTTCTGAGAATTCAAAGGGAGTACGAACTGGATGGACGGGAAGAAAAACTGGAAGAATCAGAAAAGTGGAAAAAGCAGGAACTGTATATTATGCGTCAATCGAATATGAATTACTATCCATCAATAGTTGAAGAAGAGGCCATACATGAAATTGACAGTAAGATTCCTGTCAAAGCTATTACAGCGTATGTATATGAAAAATTTATGAATGTTACATATGAGCCTGAAAAACGCGAAGGAATCCTCTTTGTCGGTGGATTTGGACATGCACCAAATTTAGATGCAGTACAGTGGTTTTTAGATAAAATCTATCCGGACGTATATAAAAATATCAAAGCCAATTTTTATATTGTGGGTTCGAAAGCACCAGATGAGATTACACATATTACGACAGAAGGAGTTATTGTAAAAGGCTTCGTTTCAGAAGAAGAGTTGAAACAATTGTATAATTCCTGCAGGTTGGTTGTAGTACCGTTGCGGTATGGTGCAGGAGTGAAAGGAAAAGTTGTAGAGGCGTTATATTATGGAATCCCGGTTGTTACTACTTCCGTTGGTGCTGAGGGCATTGGAGGAATTGAGAATATAGCAATAGTAGAAGATCAGGAACAGAAGCTGGTGAATGCAATTTGCGAAGTTTATCAAAATGATGATAAGCTGATAGAAATGTCGGAAAAGAGTCAACGTTATGTGAGAGAAAAATTTAGTACAGAGGCTGTATGGGATATTGTAAAAGAGGACTTTGAGTGAGAAAATGGAGGAATAAAGAATGATTATTACACAAACACCTTTTCGCATGTCTTTCTTTGGAGGGGGAACGGACTTCCCAGGATTTTACAGGGAACATGGAGGAGCAGTTTTATCAACTACATTTGATAAGTATTGTTATGTCAATGTAAGACATTTGCCACGTTTTTTTGATTATACGACGGAATTATCTTATGCGAAAACAGAACGTGTAACAGATGTTGAGTCAATAGAGCATCCGGCCATTCGTGAAGCTATGAAAATGTTGGATATGCATGAAATACGATTGACATATGAGGCAGATCTGCCTGCAAGATCAGGATTAGGCACAAGCAGTTCGTTTGCAGTTGGAATGCTAAATGCATTTTATGCTTTAAAAGGAAAATATGCTGATAAAAGAAAACTTGCGGATGATGCCATTTATCTGGAACGTGTATTGTGCAAAGAAAGTGGTGGGATTCAGGATCAGATTGCAGCTTCATTTGGTGGATTTAATAAGATATCATTTAATGCAGATGGTTACACGGTAAGTCCTGTCATTATTTCACCGGAAAGAAAATTAAGATTAAATGATAATTTAATGTTGTTTTTTACTGGATTTTCAAGGTTTTCATCGGATATTCAGGTGGAAGCTGAGAAGAGTCTTAAAAGTAAGGAGGCACAGCTTTTGGAGATGCTTCAGTTGGTAGACGAAGCAGAACAGGTTTTGACGTCAAAGACAGATTTGACAGAGTTTGGAAAATTATTAGACTATACATGGAAACTGAAAAGAGGAATTACAAGTAAAGTATCAACAGATTCCATTGATGCAATTTACGATAAAGCAATCAAAGCAGGAGCGACAGGTGGAAAATTGCTTGGTGCGGGTGGTGGAGGATTTTTGCTGTTTTATGTTGAGGCAGACAAACAGAAAAATGTACATGAGGCACTGGAGGATTTGTTATACGTTCCGTTTGAGTTTGAGACGGCTGGAACACAGGTAATTCATTATACGCCGGAAAGTTATGAACCGAGATAAGAGTGGAGAGAGATATATATATGAAAGTTGTGATAATGGCAGGTGGTAAAGGTACACGAATTGCTCAGGTAAATGCAACTGTACCCAAACCGATGATTCCTATAGAAGGAAAACCAATTTTAGAGTATCAGATTGAAACGTTAAAAAAACAGGGGTATACAGATATTATATTAATTGTTGGACATATGGGAAATGTGATTCAGAAGTATTTTGGTGATGGATCAGCTTTTGGTGTACAGATTTCTTATATTGTAGAGGAACAACCATTAGGAACAGCAGGAGCATTGTATTTTTTAAAGGATGAGATTCAGAATGACTTTTTGTTGCTGAATGGTGATATTATATTTGACGTTGATATTCAGAAATTTTTAGAATATCACTGTAACCAGAGAACAGCTGCAACCATTTTGACACATCCAAATAGCCATCCATATGATAGCGGAATTATTATAGCAGATGATAAGAATCGAGTGACAAACTGGCTGCATAAAGAGGATGAGCGGTTATGGTATAAAAATCGTGTCAATGCCGGATTACATATGTTTTCACCTAGAATATTTGAATCCTTCCATGAGGCCAAAAAATGTGATTTGGATAGAGATGTTTTGAAACCATTGATTAAAGAAGGTGAATTAAGTGTATATGATTCACCAGAGTATATTAAGGATATGGGAACACCTGATCGTTATTATGCTGTTATTGAAGATATAAAGAGTGGAAAAGTAAGTGCAAAGAATTTAAAAAATAAACAGAAAGCTATTTTTTTGGATCGGGATGGTACAATCAATAAATATGTTGGATTTTTGACAGATATTAATGAATTCGAATTATTAGATGGTGTGACAGAAGCAATTAAAATGATCAATGAAAGCGGATATCTTGCAATAGTTGTGACAAATCAGCCGGTCATTGCAAGAGGAGAAGTTTCGGTAGAAGAATTGCAGGAAATTCATAATAAAATGGAAACTTTATTGGGGCAAGCGGGAGCATATATTGATGATATTTTTTATTGTCCACATCACCCTCATAAAGGATATGAGGGGGAAAGACCGGAATATAAAATTGAATGCGAGTGCAGAAAACCGAAACCGGGTATGTTGTTTGCAGCAGCAGAAAAGTATAATATAGATCTGAGTGAGTCATGGATGATCGGTGATGGAGAAAATGACATTGAAGCTGGAAAGAATGCCGGGTGTAAGGTGTGCGCAGTCGGCGATGTTGAAATCAACAATGTACCTAGATATAATAGTCTATTAGAGTGTATAAAGGCTGTGTTTGAGCAGAGATAATACAGGAGGTTTGTTGTGCAGGAGAAAAATGTAGAAAATTTTGTAAGTGAACTTGTGGAAAGATATCCGAAATTAATTGTTGTTAGGAAAGAGATAGAAGAGAGCTACGAAGTGCTTAAAAACGCCTATCGAAACGGTGGGAAACTTTTGATTGCAGGGAATGGTGGAAGCTGTGCGGATTCAGAACATATCGTCGGTGAACTGATGAAAGGCTTTTGCCTGGAGAGAAAAGTTTCAGAAGAATTTTCAGATGTATTAAAAGAGATAGATCAGGAAATGGGTGCTAATTTGGCTGCAAAATTACAGGGGGCTTTACCAGCGATTGCATTAGATAATCATAATGCATTGAATACAGCATATTTGAATGATGTGGATGGATTATTATGTTATGCGCAGCAAGTATATGGTTATGGAACGGCAGAAGATGTTTTCTTAGGAATTTCTACATCGGGAAATTCAAAAAATATTTTGAATGCTGCCATTGTTGCAAAAGCAAAAGGAATGAAAGTGATTGGCTTGACTGGAGAAGGCGGTGGAAAATTAGCAAATCTTTCTGATGTTGTAATCAAAGTTCCGGAGAAAGAAACATTTAAGATACAGGAATTACATTTGCCGGTGTATCATTGTTTGTGTTTGATGTTGGAGAGAACATTTTTTTGAAGATTATATTTAATTATACGAGAGAAAGAGATTTGTGAAGAGATAAATGAGAAAAAAGAGAGAAAATTTTTGGGGGATGTGTTTTTTTACAATTTGGCTGATAGCAAATGTTATATATGGAAGTATGTTGGATGCAAATGTTAAAATAAATATATATTACAGATGTTCTCAAGATATGGATGTTATATTGTATGCTGATAATGGTAAAGAAAATGATTTCCCATGGGGAGAGGGTGGATTTTGCCAAGCGCAACAGGCAAATGCTGATAAATAAAATACAATACATTGTGCCGAATGGAACAGAAAATTAATTATTTATTGATTTTAAAACATCTCAAAAAACAGATATAGAGATATATGCTATTGAAATAGAGCATGATGAATATATTAAGCGGATAGAGGCAAAACAGATTGAAGAACTTTTTGGTAACGTATACGGAAGATATGGATGTTACTTAAATGAAGAAAAATGTGTGTTATGGGATAATTATAGAAGACACGTTTTCAATTTATAGTATGCAACTTTCACAAGTACCTAAACATTCAATAATGAATATTCAGAAACAGATTGTTTGTATAATGATAGCATTAGGAACAATCGTTGCATTATGGATACTCGAATACATTTTAACAGCAAAATCATTAGATAGAAAAACAGAATATATGATACTTTTATTCTCAGTACTATTTTGGGTGGTATGTTGTTTATGGTTTGAATATATTGCATGTGGTAGTTTTCATTCGGGTACAATGTTGCATTTTGGTAAGGTTGTAATCGGAAATATAGTGGTGTTATTGTTAATGCTTTTATGCATCAAGAATTTATGTGGTATAAGAATTAGTTTGTCAGTAACTGCAGGTTTATGTATTTTACTTGAGATAATAAATTATTTTGACGTTATTTTAAGAGGCGAAAATTTTGTGCCATGGGATACAGGATTAGCTAATGAAGCAGTTGGGGTTGTCGATTTTGGTCAGCTTCCATGGAATAAAGAAATGCTCGTTTTAGTGTTGATGAGTGTATACGTTATATTTATGATATGCGTAATATGCAAAAAGACAAAAATAAAGGTATCTGGAGTTTCAAGAATAATAGCTACAATTATATTGGTTCTAATTGGGATAGGGTGGACTAATTATAATTTTAAATTTAGAAATACATATAAAATTTATTAGTATCAGATTGCTGAATCTTACAATAGGAGCGGAGTAGTGCTGAGCTTTTTATATTTTTGCCAAAATGTAGGCGTTAGTAAACCAGACGTCTATTCAGAGGGAAATATGGCAAAGATAGTTTCTGATTATAATATGTCAAAAGAGCGTGGTATAGAGAATGAGGTGGCAAAGCCTGATATTATTATGATTATGAGTGAGTCATTTTGGAATCCTAAAATATTAGAGAATGTTACATATCCAGATAATTTTATGGAGGATTATGAGAGAATAGAACAGGATGGGATAACTGCAAATATTTTATCACCACAGTTTGGAGGGGGAACATGCAATGTTGAATTTGAAGCATTAACAGGTTTTTCTATGGATTATATCCAAAATGGTTTAATGCCATATCAGGGACTAATAAAAAAGATTTTTGGTCTATTGCACAATACTTGGGGGAAATGGTTATAATACAATTGCAATGCATCCAAATTCTAGTGATTATTATAACAGGAAAAAGGTATACAGTAATTTAGGGTTTAAAGAAACAATTTTTGAGGATGAATTTGAACAGGATATCGTAAGAGGATGGGTAATTAGTGATAATGCAGTGATGAATAAAATAGAGGAGGTTTATAGTGAAGCATTAGAAAGAGATGAGTCACAGTTTATTTTTGCTGTAACAATTCAAAACCATCAACCATATAGTGCTGGAACATATTCAAAGGAGGAACAGGTAGACATTTTGGCACTGGGAATAGATAATGTACTAAAAGAACAATTGGTAGATTTTTCGACAGGTATTGATAATTCGTCAAAAGCATTATGTCAATTGGTAAATTATTTAAAGAAAAGTGAAGGATACAGTGCTATGGAATTGGTAGAGTATGATTATGTTTATGGCAAAAGGTATTCAGAGGATATGTTTGAATAGATTGTGGAGGTATTAGAGACGAAAGCGGTGTTGAATAGTGTAATGGAAAAAAAGAATAGAATTTCATGGTGTGATATATATAAAGGAATTGTAATAATACTTGTGGTTGTAGGACATGCAACAGGGAAATTTAATCAGTATATATATCAATTTCATATGGCAGCGTTTTTTTTAATTTCAGGATATACAGGAAATATTTATAAAAAATCTTTGCTTGAAATAATAATTGAAAAGTTTTACAAATTGATGCTTCCATATATTTTTATTAATTTTATAGGAGAAATACTATTTTGGATACTGCAAAAGATGGACACTTTGAGGTATATTTCTACTACACAAATGCCGCAGACATTAGCTGAAACAATAGTGAAACATACTCATGCAGATTGGTTTGGGGCAATGTGGTTTTTACCAATACTTTATGCAACAACTATTTGTGTTAAAATAATTATGTGTTTAGCTGGTGAATCTAAGATTAGAATAATAATATTTAGTTTAGTAATATTTGTTCTAGCCGAAAATTCTATTATAAATAATGGGTTGAAAAGTCAATGGATGCTCGTTGGTATTGCTCAATGGTTTATGATTTGTGGAATTTTGATCAAAAGGATAAAAATAAATGAAATTTCTAATGTACATGGAGGTATAGCCGTTTGTATCATAGGGGTATTGTGGTATTTAAGTAGAAAATATATTTCAGGTGCAATTGTAGATTGGCCATCTGGAAAATTTAATGGAATAATTGATTTATACATACCAGTTTATGGAGTTTTTTTGGTTGCAATAGTATCAGTATTACTTTCCAGGATATCTCAAATTGAAAAATGTTTGTGTTATCTTGGAAAACGGACGATGGAAATTATGTGTTTCCATTTTATTGGATTTAAAGTGGCGTATGTTTGTTTATGTTGTATGAAAATTATGTCTTGGAGTGAACTATATTGTTTGACACCAGGAGCGTCCGTTTCGCAATGGTGGTGGTTAATTGTAATTGTTGCAATATGGTTCAGTATAGTTATGTGGAATTTATTAAATAAAAATAAAACTTTAAATTTTTTGTTGGGAGGATATCGCGCTAAAGATATAACATTGTACGTTTACAATAGTACGGTTGGAAAAATAAAAGAAAAAAATAAAAATACTTTTGATAGTGTTGAGAAAATAGTAAACAAGTGTAGAAAGCATATTGCCAAAATAAATAGAAAAAAAGTAGATAAAGTGGTATTTATAATATTATGTATAATAGGTGGTATTCTGATTATAGGAAGAATGAGTAATTATTGTGGAACAGTTACAATACATTTCCCGGATAAACAACATATAGCGGAATATGGATCAGGATGGTTGGATCAGAGTGATAACGAAGAGTATCGATGGGTGCAGAACGAATCGGAGTTAAATGTTATGCTGATGGATCAGAATACAATTAGTATCAAGGGATATATACCGGCAAATGTGGAGGGAGCATCTTATTTTATTATTAAAATAAATAATGAAATTGTATGTAAGATGACTGTGTCGAATGATATGGAATTAAATGTTACACAGGATATTTCTAGTTACATAAAAAGAAATAAAAAAAATAATATAGTTTTTCAGTTTGATGGTATAAGAAAACCAAAACAAAATGATGTAGATATTAGAGAGTTTAGCGCATTAATAAGTGAAATACAGTTTTATTAATAATGATTTGGTAAAGGAGAATTTAGCTGATATATGAATATAAAGTATTTGAATACAGATATTAGAAAAAAAATTGTCAGATTAGCAAAAAATGCAGGAATATTATTGTTAATATATCTGTCTATTTGGCTGTTGGAGAAAAATCACTTGTTGAGATGCTCAATATTAGATGATTTAAATTTCTTTAAAAATTTTTGTAACAATGGTTTTTGGGGATCAGTATTTAGTGGAGGGTATAAGTTCAGACCTGTTTCGAACGGCGCATTATGGATGGCAGCAGAAATTTGTCAGAAAAATATATATTTATATGGCTATCTAAATGTTTTTATTAATGCCATTGCTACGTTTCTTGTTTATATTTTTATCAATGAAAATTCGAAATCACAATGGTATGGAGTGGTTGGGGCTCTATTATATATGACTTCACGCTTCTCGTATTATCAGATAACAACACAGATTGGGGTAATGGAAACAGTATCTACAATTTTATTTATTCTTATAATACGAAATCTATATATTTATATGAAGGATGGAGATAGCAAATATTATTGTTATGCATTAATAAGTTACGGATTATGTAGTATGTCCCATGAAAGATATACGATTATGTTTCCAATATTAATATATGCATGGTTTGTGACAGAAGGACAATTAAAAAAACAAACAGGGCGGAGAAAATATGGGCTTCTAATCGGAACAATATGTGAATTTGCCATTATAATGCTAATATTTAAATTGATGGTTGCAGATATATTAATGGGAACTGGTGGACAGAGTGTTTCAAGTACGTTTAGTGTCACAGAAATGTTAAAAAATGTGGCAAAATCAGTAGGTTATTTGCTTGGTGTTAATGGTAGTGCTTCAGATATTTATCTAACGATGGTTGCTTGGTCAGCTTATACAGTATGGATTAAAGGAATAGTAATTGCTTCGATAGTTTGTGCAGGCACGATTATAATAGTTGGAGTGCTGGATATATTAAAAAATATAAAACTTCAAGAAAGAAAAAAACAATTATGTATAATGTTATTTTTCATATTAAGTATAGGTGCGATGGTTTTAATATCTTCTGCTACAATACGTGTAGAATTGAGATGGATGTATGCGCCATACACGGCTGTAATAGCATTATTAATATATACGGCACAACTGGAAACAGATAGAAAAAAGTCGATTGTAAAAGATATATTATTAATAATATATTTTGTAGGTATGATATTTTTTAATATGTTTTCTAGAAATTTTTATAGTAATTTGTATTATTGGGGAAATTATACAATCGCCAATGCATTGACAGATAGTACATATGCGAGGTATGGAGATGATATGTATTCAAAATCATGGGTTATTATTACAGATGTACAACCCAATAATGCGTTTGAAGATTTAATGAAACAGTATGATGTGTATGATGAATATGAATTACAAGTTCAGGTAATAGCTTCTGTTAATGAGTTAGAAAATATACAGAATTTAGAAAATAAAGAAGTGCTATTTTGGGACAAAACCATTAATCAGTTTATTAATTTAACAAATGTAATTAAAAATAAAGAGATAAGTGGAAATTAGGATATAATAGGTTGCAAAGTGGTGTGCTGGAGTGATATCATATGATTTGAAAAACTTTTGAGGAATTTATGATAAAAAGAAGTAAAAAAGAGATAATACATTTGATGTTTTGAAAGGAATAGCAATATATCTTGTTGTGCTAGAACATTTATTAGATTAAGTGGCAGGAAAGAGTATATATTTAATTTCATTGGTTCATATGCCTATACTCTTTTTTGTAAGTGGATTTTTCATAGGGTCAAGTATACAGAAAGATGGTTATTATAATCTTATGATTAAAGGGTCAAAAGGTATCATCGATGCATGCTTGCATGCAATTCGAT
>DXQT01000019.1 GCA_019411365.1 Roseburia sp. | reverse complement strand
GTTTTGTGCAATTTGACAGACCCAAAATTGAAAACCACCTTTTGACACCCGAATCATAATATGCGACAAATACGAAATTCATCCTACTAATTTTCATAACTGCCGGTTTCAAAATTGCTCGTTCACCTTTATTATACGCCCGATCTTACCGTCTTTCAATCCGTCTTCTGATTCTCCTCCATAAAACAGCCGACAAAATAACTGCTGCATAATCCGTAAATGCCTGTCCGTAAATGACACCGTTTAACCCCATACACGCATTTAACAGGTACAAAAGCGGTATCAGAAGCAGTCCCTGACGCATAACGGAAAGTATCGTCGCCGGAAATGAATTTCCTACTGACTGCATACAGTTCATATTGACAAATAACAGCCCTATGACCGGCCCGGAAAGCATGTAGGCGATCAGCATTTTCACGCCATAATACACAACTTCCCCGTCACTGATGAACAGCCTTATGATCGGCTCCCGTAAAACAAAAAACAGCGCCGTAGCTAAAATGCCGACAATGACACAGCATTTTTTTGTATACCGTTCCACGGAAACAAACCGCTTGTGATCTCCAGAACCATAGTTATATCCCAGAAGCGGCTGCACTCCGTTTGCCAGTCCCATCTGTAAAAATGTGATAAACATGTTTGCCTTAAACACGATGCCGATCGCCGCCACCGGCGCATTGCCATATGCCACTAAGATCTGGTTTAACACGATCGTGGACACACTCATCAGCATGGAAAAAACAGCGGTCGGCAGTCCGGTCACACATACTCCGCTCAAAATGCCGTCTTTGCAGGTAAAATATTTGATAGAGATGGAAAAACATTTACTTTTCTTTAAAAAATACCACAGGTAATAGATGCTTGCCAAAATATTTCCGATTGTCGTCGCAACTGCGGCTCCCGCAGCTCCCATCCCCATACCGCTGATCAACACCGGATCTAACACGATATTGGCGACGGTGCCGATCATACTGCCGATCATTGCCTCCTTGCTTGCACCCTCCGCGCGCACAACAAAACTTGCCGCTGCAGACCAGATGATAAACGGCGCCCCGTATGCAATGTGAAAAGTGTATCCTTTTGCATAGAGAAACGTCTGCTCGTTTGCTCCGAACATATTTAAAACTGGCGTCATAAATACCATTAAAATGACTGCAAGTGCTACACCGACGATCAGGGATGCATATGTCACAAACGCGGATACCTGTTTCATTCTTTTTTCATTTTTCTCGCCCATCGCCATGGATGCAGCCGCACTGCCGCCCATTCCAAACATGTTGGCAAATGCCATAAACAGTATAAAGATCGGGTTTGTCAGGCTGACTGCCGCCACCTGCAGCGGATCGCCGGTCTGTCCGACAAAAAAAGTATCTGCCATGTTGTATACAACTGTTACCAGACTGCTGATCACACTCGGGATCGCCATCTTTGCAACCGCCTTCGGGACGGGAAGGCTGCTCATCAGTTCATTTTCGTTCATTTTTTCTCCTTTCTTTCGGTGGTTTTTCATGAAAAAACGCTTTCACACGAATTACCATTTCTACACCGATATTATCCTCAATATATAATGGGCGAAAGTTCCTTTGTCCAAGTCTCTTTCGCCCATTTCTTCTTTCTTTTTAACATTTTCACAGCCATTTCGGGCGAAACCATCTTCTGTTCTCCTGTTTTCGCCCTGATTTTTTCATTTTCGTGGGCTATTGGCTTCATCCTTATAACGCTTTCGCCCATTCTCTTCTAAATCTCCATTGGTCTTCGATAAAAATGGGGGAATCTCTTTCATTTTCACTTCATTTCACCCATTTCTTCCTTTTTATACCCCCTGCACGATTTCATTTAAGAAATACGCATGCACCCTTGCATCTTCACTCACTTCCGGGTGAAAACTGAGCGCAAGCTGGTTTTTGTAGCGGACTGCTACCGTATTGCCATCCACTATCGCCAATGTCTCCACCTGCGGATTTAAAATTTCATCAATATATGGTGCACGGATAAAATTCATCCGGTAAGTTCCAATGTGTGCAATCTCTGCGTCCGTGACAAAGCTTCCGAGCTGTCTGCCATAGGCGTTGCGCTTCACGCTTACCGGCAGGGTTTTTAAATACGCTCTGTCATCGTTGGAAACACGCTCTGCTAAAAGGATCAGCCCTGCACAGGTCGCAAGCACCGGTGTACCCGCTTCGATCAGTTCTTTTAACTGGTCAAACATGCCAAGATCTCTAAGCAGTTTTCCCTGTACCGTGCTTTCACCTCCGGGAAGCACGATCCCCTGCAGTCCGCCATTCTGCACAGACTCTTCAAAATCCTTTTTCTGACGGATCAGGAATGTATCCGCGCCAAGCCCGTCAAGCATCGCCCGATGCTCCGCAAATGCGCCCTGCACCGCAAGGATTCCGATTGATACTTTTTCTGACATGATATTCTCCATTCTTGCGCTGTTTTTTGCGCATCTCAAGTTTGTGCGTAAGCACAAATCCTGCGTGTGAAAAATCTTATTTTTCACACTAATCTCCATTTCTGAGCAATTTATTTCCCACGCTCTGCCATAAGCAGCTGTATCTCGTCCTCGTTGATGCCGACCATCGCTTCTCCTAAATCTTCAGATAACTCTGCAATCAGTTTTGCATCATTGTAATTGGTCACTGCCTGTACGATTGCTGCTGCACGTTTTGCCGGATTGCCGGATTTGAAGATACCCGAACCTACAAATACGCCCTCGGCACCAAGCTGCATCATCAATGCTGCATCTGCCGGAGTTGCCACACCGCCTGCCGCAAAATTTACAACCGGAAGTTTTTTGTGGTCATGCACATATTTTACAAGATCATATGGAACCTGAAGCTGTTTTGCCGCCTCAAAAAGTTCATCCTCACGCTTTGCCGCAACTGCCGCGATCTCGGAGTTGATCAGTCTCATATGATGTACCGCCTGAACCACATCACCGGTTCCCGGTTCCCCTTTGGTACGGATCATCGCTGCACCCTCAGCGATTCTTCTGAGTGCCTCTCCTAAATTTTTTGCTCCGCAGACAAACGGCACCTGAAATTTTGTCTTGTCAATGTGGTAAACATCATCTGCCGGAGAAAGCACTTCACTCTCGTCAATGTAATCGATCTCTAATGCCTGTAAGATCTGTGCCTCCGCAAAATGACCGATTCGGCATTTTGCCATAACCGGAATGGAAACCGCACCCTGAATCTCCCTGATCAGCTTCGGATCACTCATTCTTGCCACACCGCCTGCCGCTCTGATATCCGCCGGGATCCGCTCTAATGCCATAACCGCACATGCTCCTGCTGCCTCTGCGGTTTTTGCCTGCTCGGCATTTGTGACATCCATGATGACACCACCCTTTAACATCTGTGCCAGTTCACGGTTTAATTCATACTGCTCTTTTGTATTATTTATATTACTCATAACTAACTTTCTCCTTTTTCAGACAACCAGTTTGATTTTCTGCGCAGTTTTTCAAACAGTTACTCTGTATCAATTTCTTTCCGGATCCTGATGTTATGAAGTATAAGAAAAAACTGGATGCATGAAAACATCCAGTTTTTTCTTTTTCAGCCATGCCAGTTTGTAATTAACATGATCTGAGCATTCATTTTTTATTTCAATCCATGATACCATATCAGCACCAATAAATCTTCTATGCCCGGACTGCCCAGCGCATCTTCGTAGACCGCGCTCTTCCATTCTGTGCACATTCCTGTGCACTCGGTCTTACAACATCTTTTGAATAATCTGCATAAATTCCTGCACGACAGCCTTCTTTTAATGCTTTCTTGACCAGCTTATCCTCCCCAGAATGAAACGTGAGGATTGCCACACGTCCCCCTGGTTTTAAGGCGTCTGGCAGTTTTTCCATGAATTCATATAAGACCTCAAACTCACGGTTCACATCGATGCGGAGTGCCTGAAATGTACGCTGACAGGTCTTTTTGATCGTGTCTTTTTTTTCTTTTTCCGGCAGAAAATCCAGTGTTTTTTCAATCACTTCGCGCAATTTTGTCGTCGTGTCGATCCGGCTGCCCTTTCGTATCTCGTCGGTGATCGCCTTCGCAAGCTCCTCACAGTAAGGTTCATCGGAATTTTCATAGAGCATTCCGGCAAGTTCCTCCCTTGTGATGGTATCAAGACGTTCTGCCGCGCTGATTCCTGCTTCCTGATTTAAGCGCAGGTCAAGTGGGCCATCCACCTTAAAGGAAAATCCACGCTTTGGATTGTCGATCTGCATGGAAGATACACCCAGATCCGCTAAAATGAAATCAAAACCGCCGGCTTCTTTTGCGATCTCATCGATCGTACAGAAATTCTGCAGCCGGATCGTCAGGATATCCTCTCCGTACCCGAGTTCTTCCAGTCTCTTTTTCGTCTTGGCGGACTCCTCCGGGTCAACATCGGTTGCATAGATATGCCCCTGTCCGTTCAGACAGGCAAGCATTGCTTTTGTATGCCCTCCATATCCTAACGTAGCATCAAAACCGGTCTCGCCCGGCTGGATATTTAAGGTATCAAGAATTTCCTGCACCATAATGGAAATATGCATTCCTGCCGGCGTGTTTCCCTTTTTGATGACATGTTCGATCGTATCCTGATATTTTTCCGGCTGAAGTTCTTTATATTTCTCTTCAAACTTCTTGGGGTATTTTCCCTTGTAACGTACACGCCTCTTGTGCGGTGTCTGCTGTTCCTGTTCCATATGTCTGTCCTTTCTGTTTCCAAATCATGGTTTCAAAAAAATATTTCTTATGATGATCTCAAAACCATCCTTTTCCATCAACAACTAATGTCTTTCATTATAATTGCTGGATTGGAACAATTCAATGCCTGATTGCTTTGCGCATTATAAAAAATCCCACAACACAAAAAATGCCCTCTTCTGAGAGACATTTACCCGCCTGCTTAGAAAAGAGCATTTTTACTTCATCTGAAATTGTATTCACTGACAAACTGCATGTAATCTCAAATTACATGTAATCCCAAATTATATGTAATCCTAAATTACATGTAATCCTAAATTACATAGAATCCCAAGTTTACACCATCATCCATATCTACTAGATATTCAGCAGATCACTGAATACTTTCAGTGCACCGTCTGTCTCATGTGCAAGAACACGTTTTGCAAGGACTTTACCAAGCTGAACACCTTCCTGGTCGAAGCTGTTTACATTCCATAAGAATCCCTGGAACATAATCTTATTCTCGAAGTGTGCTAATAACGCACCAAGAGAACCAGGATTTACCTGATCACCGATAATGATGCTGGATGGACGGCCGCCCTCAAAGTTCTTGTTGCGGTTCTCATCGGATTTACCACATGCAAATGCAACGATCTGTGCTGCAACGTTTGCACACAGTTTCTGCTGGCTTGTGCTGTCCTGGATCACAACATCGGTTCCGATCTGGTTATTCTTAAATCCAACGAACTGAAGTGGAACAATGTCGGTTCCCTGATGTAATAACTGGTAGAAAGAGTGCTGTCCATTTGTTCCTGGCTCACCAAAGATCACCGGGCCTGTCGGATAGCTGACCGGCTCACCGAAGCGGTTTACAGATTTACCGTTTGACTCCATGTCAAGCTGCTGTAAATGCGCAGGGAAACGGTTTAATGCCTGGGAATATGGCAATACTGCAGTGCAAGGATAACCTAAAACGTTTCGCTCATATACACCGATCAGTGCATCAAGCATCTCAGGGTTCTTTAATACATCTTCATTTGCGGAAAGTTTATCTTCGGCTGCTGCACCCTCTAAGAACCGTGCAAATACTTCCGGTCCGAATGCCAGGGATAAAACGGCTCCGCCGACTGCGGAAGTGGAAGAGAAACGTCCTCCGATATAGTCATCCATGAAGAAAGCTGCCAGATAGTCATCGCTCTTTGCAAGCGGGGATGTCTCACTGGTAACTGCGATCATATGTTTCGAAGCATCTAATCCTGCTTTCTTTAATGCGTCTTTTACGAAAGATTCATTTGTTAATGTCTCAAGTGTGGTACCTGATTTGGAAACCAGTACGAAAATAGAGTGTGCCACATCAATGGAATTTAAAACTGCTGCTGCATCATCCGGGTCAACGTTGCTGATGAATTTTGCTTCCATCTTGAATGTGTTGTTTTTCTTTGCCCAGTTTTCTAATGCAAGATACATAGCACGAGGACCAAGATCACTGCCGCCGATACCGATCTGAACAACTGTTGTAAACTTCTCACCTGCTGCGTTTGTGATCTCGCCTGCATGTACTTTGTTTGCAAAATCAGCAATGCGGTTCTGCTGCTCTACATAAAAAGCACGTTTGTCCACGCCGTCAGCGTTTACTGCATCACCAAGCTGTCCACGTGTCATATGATGAAGTACCAGACGTTTTTCACCGGTATTTACAACTTCACCATTGTAGAGAGCTTTAAATTTTTCTGCAAGCTGTGCCTCTTTTGCAAGTTTTACGAGTGCATCAAGCACATCATCATCAACAGCTTTTGCTGCATAATTGTAAGAAAATCCCTCAGCCATAGGAATGCTGTAATTTTTTACACGCTCTGCACCGTTCTCGCCTGACATTACTTCTGCAAGGTTTACGCGGGAAGCCTTTGAAAGTTCCTTATAGGAATCAAGGGTGTCTAAGTTGTTCCAGGTAATCATAATGTCCTCCTTGTTTTTCAGAGAGAAATACCCGCTCCATAAGAATCGCGCATTTTCCTCCATAAATATATTTTTAGGTACTTAAAATTTTTTTAGCTTAAGTGATTATACTATTAAATATCTGCAAGTTCAAGCCTCTGCCTTAAGATCGCGAAAAATTACTAAAAAAATTAAAAAATTGTGCACTTACGACCATGTCTGTAATTTTCAGATGGACATTATTTTCCCTTTTTGAACGATGTTTTTTATCTGCAGATCTTTATCCAGCAATAGCAGGTTTCCATAATTTCCAACTGCAATCCTGCCGTAATCTTTCTCCACACCGATCGATTCTGCAGGATTTTCAGTTGCTGCCAGGACTGCATCCTCGAGCGGTATTCCCATATTCAGTACACAGTTTTTCATGCAGTCAAACAGGTTTGTGACACTGCCTGCGATAACACCCGGATCTTTTGTCAGGACGGCTTTTCTGCCTTTTACGGTCACGCCCTGCCCGCCAAGCTGGTAGTCCCCGTCCAAAAGTCCCGTAGCTTCCATACTGTCTGAGATCAGAATGACTTTATCTGCCCCGAAAATGCGGAATGTCGTTCTCACCATCGCCGGATGGATATGAATACCGTCTGCGATCAGTTCCACCTCGGCTCCTGCCTCAAGTGCCGCTATGATGGGTCCCGGCTCCCTGTGATTGATCCCCGGCATGGCATTATAGAGGTGTGTCATATGGCCCACGCCTTTTTCCAATGCCTCGCGCGCCGTATCGTAATCACTGCAGGTATGCGCGATAGAGATTTTTACCTGGCCATGGCACTGTTCGATAAATTCCATCGCACCTTTTTCTTCCGGTGCGATATCTACCAGTTTGATCAACCCGCCGCTTCTCTCCTGCAGACGCAGAAACATTTCTTTATCTGCCGGCATAATATATTCCGGATTCTGCGCCCCGGCTTTTTTTAAATTGATAAACGGGCCTTCCATATTGATGCCGACCAAATCTGCTCCGGTATCTTCTTTGTAATCTGCCGCCTTGTCCATGACATGTCCTAAAATTTCTTCATTATAGGACATCGTTGCCGGGCAGATGGCAAGAATACCGTTTTTTGCCTCATACTCTGCTATTTTTAACAGTTCTTCTTTCGATGCCTGACAGAAATCATAGCCTACCGCCCCATGAAAATGAATATCCACAAGTCCCGGTATCGCATACATGCCTTCCCCGTCGATCACATTCTCATCTGTGGCAGTAATCTGACCGTTCTCTGCGATCTCTGCGATCCGTTCATCTTCGATCCTGACATCTTTCTTTTCAAACTTATGATCTTCTGTATAAACCAATGCATTTTTTATGATCATTTTGGATTTTCCCCCTTTTAAATCTCCGAAAGTGCATCCTCATCTGCGATCAGTGTGAAATCCGGATGCATCTGCAGAATGGATGCCGGGACTTCCGGTGTGACCGGTCCGGTAAATGCTTTTTTGATGATATCCGCCTTGTTTTTTCCATTTGCGATCATGATGACTTTCTTTGCCTGTACGATTGGCAGGATACCCATGGTATATGCCTGACGCGGAACTTCATCCTTACTCTCAAAAAATCTCTTGTTTGCCTCGATCGTGCTCTCCGTCAGTTCCACACAGTGTGTATTTTTTTCAAAATGATCCGCCGGTTCGTTAAAACCGATATGTCCGTCCAGGCCAATTCCAAGAAGCTGCATATCAATACCACCGGCATTTTCGATGATCTTGTCATATTCCCTGCAGACTTCCTCACTGTTAAGATTTTCTCCGTTTGGAATGAAAATGTGGTCTTCCCTTACATTTACATGTTTAAACAGATTTTCCTGCATAAAACTCCAGTAGCTCTGTTCGTGGTTTCTTTTGATTCCTCTGTATTCATCCAGATTGATCGTTGTAACTCCGGAAAAATCAACCTCACCGTTGTTATATGCTTCCACGATCTTTTTATATGCCCCCACAGGTGAACCACCGGTAGCAAGTCCTAAAACCGCATCCGGTTTTAAATTTACCTGTCCTAAAATCATATTTGCCGTCTTTACAGAAACCTCATCATAGTTTTTTACTTTAATAATTCTCATGTTATTTTCCTCCCTCTCCCTACTGGTATGAATCATATGACATCATAAAACGTTCTTTTACCGGCTTTGTATCAACCCCACATAACAGGCAGCACATGATACATGCGCCATATACCGGCGGATAGTCCGGAACGTCTAATTCAATATCCGGATGCAGCATCTCTTTTAGCATTTCCCGGAATGCCGGTTTCTGTTTTAAAATTCCGCCGGATGCAACCACATATTTTCCGATATCATAATGATCCACGGCAAAATTGATAAGTTCCGCTAAACATGCTGCATTGTTCTTTAAAATCTGCTCGGCGATTTTATCCCCATTTTCATATGCCAGAAATACGCACGGCGTAAACGAAGCAATATAGGACTGGTTTTTACTGTAGATGTCCTGGATGCTCTCCCATACCGTATTCCCTAACTTTTCCTCAACAAGATCCGTCAGTATCGTATGTTCTCCGATCCCGTCCCTTGCATCCTGCGCTGCACAGATCGCATCCCGTCCGATGTGGTAGCCGCTGCCACCTTTATCAAGCAGATAGCCGCGCCCGCCAAAATGCTTTAAATTTCCATTCTGGTTTGCGTAAATGATCATTCCGGTTCCGCTGATTGCAGCCACACACCGGTCAAGATTTTTTCCACAGGCAATGACGTTATAGATGTCATTTTCGCACTGGATTTTTACTTTCGGATATTTTTCTTTTAACATCTTTTTGATCTTTGATGTATTGTTTCCGGAATCTAATCCTGCAGCACCCACAAAGATTCCGCTGATCTTCCCTTTGATCTTCATGAGCGTATCAATGCCAAGCTGCAGGATGTTCATTGCCTCCTCCATTCCTACCGTATTCGGATTGCAGCCGTCAAGGACGATCCTGTTTAAAATTCTTCCGCTTTCCGAAAATAAAACAAACTCTGTTTTCGTTCCCCCGCCATCGATTCCGATCATCATCTTTTCACTGTCACTGTTTTCACCGATCAGCGTATCAATGGAAACATCTAAAATCTCTGAGATCACACAAAGATTTTCGACACTCGGACAGGACAGTCCACACTCCCATTTGGATACCGCCTGTGGGCTGATTCCTAATTTTTCCGCAAATTCATATTGATTCAGTCCTCTTTTATTCCGGTATGTTTTGATGTTTTCCGCCATTGTCATGATATCAAACATTTCGCATCCCCCATCTCGTTTTTCTAATTTCATTATAAAAACTAATGGTTGATTTTTCAAGCATGTGCCGGTTGTTATTTCTTTTTACGCATCAACTATCAGTTGATATGGAACAAAGAGTCGCTTGCGACTCTTTCGCGCCCTGGCGGTGCTGTTTACAGCTAACTTCTACTCCGCGAGATGCGCATCCCGCCCGGAGGGCTTTTTAATTCATAGGACGTAATTTCCTATGAATTAAAAAAGCAGAGCTGACATCGTACATGAATACAAAAAATCCGGGCAGCAACACCCGGATTTTTTTATGGTCTGGATACTTAGTCCATATAGGCACCCTTCATCGCACTGGTCGCATGCTGTGCATACAATTTTAACAGACCACTCTTATATTTGCTGGTAAAACCTTTCCAGTTCTTTTTACGTTCCTCTAAGATCTGTGCAATTTCTTCCCCGGTCTTTTCCTCGCCTTTGACACCTACGATCGCAAGACGGCGGTTCTCAACATCAAGTTCAATGAGATCTCCCTCTTCCACAAATGCGATCGGGCCGCCGGCTGCTGCCTCCGGAGATACATGTCCTACGACCGGTCCTCTGGATGCGCCGGAAAAACGTCCATCTGTGATCAGTGCAACGCTGGCTGCAAGTTTCGGGTCGGAGCAGATTGCCTCGCCGGTGTAGAACATCTCCGGCATACCGCTGCCTCTCGGTCCCTCGTAACGGATAAATACGGCATCTCCCGGTACTACTTTTCCCTTCAGGATCGCATCGATCGCTTCTTCCTCGCTGTCATACGGTTTTGCGTTTAATCTTGCATGGAACATTTCTTTCGGGCAGGCAGTGTGTTTAATGACTGCTCCCTCCGGTGCAAGGTTGCCGCGCAGGATTGCGATGCTTCCCTCTGTACCGATCGCATGGTCAAAATCAGCGATGATATCGGTACGTTTGATCTCTTTTCCGATCAGGGCGGATTTCTCTTTTAAGATCGCATCACAGTGCTCGTAGAAACCGTTCTTTTTTAACTCTTCTAAATTCTCACCGAGTGTTTTTCCGGTAACTGTCATCACATCAAGGTGGAGCATGCTCTTGATTTCTTCCATGACTCTCGGCACACCGCCTGCATAGTAGAAATACTGTGCCGGCCAGTCTCCTGCCGGGCGGATGTTTAGCAGATAATGTGCACCGCGGTGCATTCTGTCAAACGTATCCGCATCAATTTCAAAACCAAATTCATGTGCGATTGCCGGAATGTGCATGACCGCGTTGGTGGAACCTGAGATTGCAGCATGTACCATGATCGCATTCTCAAGACTTTCCATTGTGACGATATCTTTTGCAGCAATTCCCATCTCAACTAATTTCATTAACTGTTTTCCGGCATCATAGGCAGCCTTTTTTAATTCCGGCGCAGTTGCCGGCATCAGTGCTGTTCCCGGAAGCATCAGTCCAAGTGCTTCAGCCATAACCTGCATTGTGGAAGCGGTTCCCATGAAAGAACATGCGCCACAGCTTGGACATGCATTGTGTTTGTAATAGCGGAGCTGCTCTTCCGGGATCTCACCACGCTCATACTGCGCGCTGAATTTTCCGATCTGCTCTAAGGTTAAAAGCTCATTGATCTTACAGCCCGGATCATTTTCCACATATTCCGGTTTTACAACCGTTGCTTCCATAACACCACCGGTCACAACGATCGCGCTCATCTCTTTTAAACGGCCGATACTCATAAGCATCGCCGGCATTGCCTTGTCACAGCTTGCGATAAAAACACCACCATCAAACGTTGTAGCGTTTGCCTGCGCCTCCACAAGGTTTGTGATCGCATCTCTGTGTGCTAAAGAATAATTGATTCCATCGTGTCCCTGGGACATTCCATCGCACATATCTGTTGCATAATAACGCGCTGCTTTTCCGCCGTTTTCATCAACACCTTTTACTGCTTCTTCCACAAAAATATTTAAATGGCTTGAACCCGGATGGCTGTTTCCATAAGTACTCTCAATGATGATCTGCGGTTTGGAAAGCTCCTCTGCCTTCCATCCCATACCCATGCGAAGCGGGTCCATCTCCGGTGCAAGTTCTCTTACTTTCTGACTTCTTAATTCCATGATAGCCTCCATTCCTGCGCTGCTTTTTACCGTGAAAATCTATAATATACTAAATTTCATGCTCTGTGACTGCTCTGTCATTACCGTTTCTTCTACACGAAGAAAGAAATGATCAGTGCAACGATAAATCCGGTTCCACCAACCAATGTCTCCATGATCGTCCAGGTTTTTAATGTTGTCTTCTCGTCAAGTCCGATCAGTGATCTTACCAGCCAGAATCCGGAATCGTTAAAGTGTGAGCAGACTGTCGCTCCACCGGCAACTGCTGCAACCACACATGCAAGATACATCGGTGATAAGGATGCGATCTCCGGCATTGCTGCTACAATTCCTGCTGCCATGGTCATTGCTACGGTTGCAGAACCTACACAGATTCTTACCAGTGCTGCAACTAAAAATGCTACAACAACGATTGGAAGATTTATGGATGCCACAGCATTACCAATGATCTCACCTAAGCCGGAGTACTGTAAAATATAACGGAGCACGCCGCCACATGCTGTCACAAGAAGGATCAGTCCTGTCGGCTCTAAAGATTTTGTGAGGATCTTCTCTAATTCCGGCATCGTGTATCCATGCCTTGTTCCAAGGATGAACATTGCGGCTAATGTTGCGATCAGAAGTGCGGCAAACGGCTGTCCTAAAAAGTTAAATAACGGTGCCACACCTGCTAACGCCGGAACCACGCCTGCAACAGATTTCAATATGATAAGTACCAGAGGGATCATGATGATGGTAACGACCGATGCAAAACTCGGAAGTTTGGATTCATCAATATCTTTCTGGTTTGCGATCTGATCCGGAACCGGAACATAAAATTTCTTTCCGCAGACAGCTCCCCAGACCGGACCTGCAACGATCATTGCAAAAAATCCACAGCATACACCGACTAAAATAACCCATCCAAGTTCCACATTTAACATTGTGGCAACTAATACCGGGCCAGGTGTCGGCGGGATAAATGCGTGTCCTACGGCAAGTCCTGCTAAAAGCGGGATCGCATAAAACAGGGAAGATTTCTTTGTTCTTTTTGCAAGAGAAAATGCAAGTGGAATTAAAATGATAAGTCCTGCATCAAAGAATACCGGGATAGAAATAACAAGGCCGGTGATTCCAAGCGCCCATGCAGCCTTCTCATCCCCAAATTTCTTTACCATTGTAACTGCTAAAGTCTGTGCTCCACCCGATGCTTCAAGTATCGCACCGAACATGGAACCGAGTCCTACCAGGAGGGCAATTCCCTTTAGCGTGTTTCCTATACCATCGTCCACCGCCGTTACGATTTCTTCAAACGGCATTCCTGCGATCAGTCCGATTGCAATCGCACCGATTAAGATCGAAAGCATTGCGTGAACCTTAAATTTGATGATCAAAACTAACAACAATGCCAGTCCGATAATTGCTGCGATAACCAGCCGGGTTGTATCTAATTCTGCGACGTTACCCATGATATACCTCCTTATTGATATTTGTATGACGTCTGATGTTTTGTTGTGATTATTGTATTTTATTGATCATTTTTTGTCAATACATCTGATGTCTAGTTTGTTAAAACCTCTCTTTTAGACAAAAAAACAAGGTGTTTTCCTAAAAAAGCACCTTGTTTTTTGTATATTTTTCCGATATTGCATCATGTCATATGACGTCTTACCAGTTTTTGGAGTTTTTGTCCCTTACTCATTTTTTTGCTGCGCCTTTGCCTGTTTTTTCAAAATCATCTGACGATTATAATTGAGGTGCATGATCATCGCATATTTTGCACCCGCACTGTCTCCATTTAAGATTGCATCCGTGATCGCACGGTGGGTATCAATCGTTTCGTCTTTTAACTGGCGGTGTGTCAGGTTCACGAACGTGATGACCGCCGACTGAATGATCGGTACCAGTTTCTCAATGACTTTATTTTTGCTGCACCGCGCAATGTAAGTGTGAAATTCCACATCTTTCTGCAGATGGTTCTCCCCGGCAAGATACAGATTTTCCACCTCATCACACAGCCGCTTTAACTCCGCCTTTTCCTCGTCCGTCGCGTTTTCACTTGCCAGCATGGCGATCTCCGGCTCTAACATCAGGCGCACATTGCAGAGGTCTAACGCCAGTTCATATTTGTCCGTAAACCCTGAAAGCCCTAACGGATCATCCTCTAAGCGATTCGTCCCGATCACATAAGTCCCGGAACCCCTGCGGACCTCAAGCACACCTTTGGAAACCAGGCTTTTTACCGTCTCCCGCACTGTGCTCCGCCCAACGCCGAACAGCTCTGCCAGTTCAAACTCATTTGGCAGTTTCTCACCTATTTTCACCGGCGTATGCAAAATATAATCCATCAGTTCTTCTTCCACATGCGGTGCTAATAATTCCCGGCTCTTTTTTTCCATATTGTATTATTTTCTCCTTTGTCCTGTGTGATACATAAAGACATCATACCACTTTTTACCGGATGTTGGGAAAAACTTTTATCGCGCCTTCGCAAAATAGTCGTTTAATATCTCTTTGATATAATGATAACGCCTCGCATAAGAGTTTTCCACGCGGATGATCTGCATATGGTGCGCCTTACAGATCTCATTTTTCTGTCTGTCCCGCTCCCGTACCACTTCATCCTCAAAATGCTCCTTGCCGTCGAGTTCGATCGCAAAAACGGGCAGCTCGCTTTTTCCCCTCTTTTCATAGACAACAAAGTCGAATCTTCCCATATAAAACAGATTATCATAAGTGACATTATCCCGGAACACCTGGGATATGGCAACCTCTTTGTGGATCGTATATTTATTCCGGGTGAGCCAGATATTTTCCAGCGCATGTGTCAGGTTTTTCATAAATGCCGCTTCTGTTTCCGTGGAAAACGGCTGGATTCCAAGTGCTCTCGAACTGATATGCTTTTCCGTAATTTTGGATTCCCCGTTCATTTTCACATACTGCACCAGCTCGTACAGATCATCATCCTCATTTCCCTGATGAAGGCGCTCCAATTCTTTCCCGTCCGCAAGAAGGATCAGCTTGTCCTTCGCCCGCGACGTTGCAACATTGATCAGTTCCTTATTATTTTTGAGCCAGTCATAAGTTCCCTTTCCAGTCCGGTCGCTTAACGCCGTGGAAAACAGCACCACATCCTTTTCGTCTCCCTGAAATGCATGTACCGTTCCGCACACGACATGCTCAAATCCGTTTTCTTTGATCCCTCGCTCGATCAGTATCCGCTGATTCACAAACGGTGTGATGACAGCAATACTTTTATCAGGATTTTCCCCCGCATAGCGCATGATCTCCTCCACCTCTGCCGGAGAGGTATTCTTCATGTCACCTGGCCCGCCATCCACATTGACATAGACAAGCGGCTGTCTTTCCCTGCTGTCAGACTGCACCTGAAGTTTGGAGTTATAATATTTTTTATTGTTAAAGTCTATGATTTTTTTATTACAGCGGTAATGATTTCGCAAAAGTATCTCATCGCTGACCGCATCACAGGCAAGATATGTCTTATAAATGGAATTTTCGCGGTAATCATATTCATCCGCAACATGGTATTTTCTGCGCAGTTTCCGGTTCGTGAGTTCGTCCAATAAAATAACCGGCTTTAACTGCTGCGGATCTCCCACCAGCATCAGTTTTTCACCCCGGATGATTGGCACAAGTGAGACCGCAACATTGCACTGGCTCGCCTCATCCATGATTGTCATATCAAACAGCGGTTCCGGTTCACCCAGTTTATGGGAAGAAATGCAGGTCGTTATCATGATTGGAAATACCTTCTGCAGCTTCTTTACATTCTCCGATTTCTGCAGATACTTGTTAAATGCTGCTGCCTGCTCATTCACATCTTCATCATCATCTAAAATTTTCCGTAAATCCTGAAACCTGTTACTTTCCAGCTCCTTGATGTATTTTGCGGAGGTATAATACAGATAACTGTAAAATTCATCCTCATTGCGGTCTAATAGAGCCATTGCATCCCGCTCAGATATCTCACCGATCTTCTGGATTTTTTCATCCAGATTCCGCAGCTGACGCCCCTGCAGATCCGTATGGAAATGAAAGAGCGTCGCCACATTTTTCATCCGTTCCTGATACTCCATGACCTGCGTTAACGTTTCTTTGCGCTCCGTCAGGTCTAAGACTTCCTCATATTCCTTTAACCTGCCGGAAAGCTGTTTCGCCCGGTCAATTCTATCACCTTTTCGACGATCTAACGTGGAAGAAAATACTTTAATGCCATGCACCTCTCTCCGCAGCTGGTTGATGTAACAGATACATTCTTTTACTTTTTCCTGATTTCCAAGGCGCAGTACCGGAAATGCGACCCGTTTTCCCTTATAAGTCAGGGAACTTAATTTTTCAAATACATTGTTTATGGGTACATTGTTGTAAGACGCAAACAGTACCGTCATATTGTTAAAAAATGCCGTCACGATCGTGTTTAAGATCGTATTCGTCTTGCCGGTTCCCGGTGGTCCCTGAATATAGGCAAGCGGATATTTCATGGCATTGTTAATTGCAAGAAGCTGGTCGAGATTGATGTTCTGGTTTAACAGTGCGATCGGATATGCCTTCGTTCTTCGCGGACGTTCCAAAAGATCGCCGAAAAATGCCCGGATTGGAAACGTCACCTGCTCTTTTTCGTACATGTCAAGAATCGCCTTATACTCTTCATGCAGATTTAATGCACAGTCCATGCCAAGTCCGATGACATAGGGCATGTCATCCACAACCGCCCGTGCACCGTTTTTTTCTGTAATCGCATCTTTTATTTTTTCAAGATTTTTTTCAAAATCGGATAACAGCTCATATTCATCCGCATCTAAATACCTTCGGATATTTTCCTGCTCTCCCCCTATGGTAAACTGCGTGCAGATCGTGATATCTTCATCCGGTTTAAATGCCTTGTTTTTTACATCCAGATTCAGATTCCGGTATGCCAGCACATACAATCCATTTTTTGTATGGATGCTTAAAATATTCAGTGCCAGCTTTTGAATATGAAGCGTTTTCCCCTGTTGCGTGCCCCGGTTCATGCGCCGCTGAAAATTTGTCACGATCTCTTTAAACTGTTCCTCCGACAACTGATACTCCCCGTCACGCACCTGATCTCCGTCGATATAGCGCACCAGTTCATAATCGGTCGTATACGGCGTGGCATCCAGTTTGCTGCACATTTCCAGATAATTCAGTATTTTTAAATTTGCCGTGTTTGCAAAAAGGTTCTGGTAGCGTTCCGGGTGCAGCGCGATATCTTCGATCAGCCGCTCATTCTCCGGGCAGTACGAGCCTTCCACGATCTCGGTCGAGAGGATGGAATCGATATAGATCTTATCGTATCCCTCAATCGAGCACCGGTTGAGATGAAGTCCGTCCACTTTTAAAGTCTTGTTCCGTGGGTCTAAGTCCCGGATTCCGATCCAGTAGTTCGTGTGCCTGCCCTCTTTGTTCAGATATTCAATTTTCAGCCATTTTCCTTCGTGGATAGCTTTGAAGATATCTCTGTGTATACTGTTCATATGTTTTTGCCAGTCTTCCCAATCCTCCTCGCATACTCCGCCAGCTCCCGGTTCGCTTCATTTAACGGTCCAAACTCTTCTACCGCACAAATACATTTTTTACAGCTGTCAATCAGCCGCTTTGCCGCCTGCACCTTATCCTGTCCAACCGGGTAAAATGCCTTTTCTGACACAACTTCTGAAGCAAGTGCCACAGCCGCTTTGTACTCCACATCATTTTCCTGCAGGATTCCCGCTGCAAACGGAATGTTTTCGCGCCACAGCCTGTTGTATACCGGGATGCCGCTGCCCGCACCGCCGATCACAAAAATCTGTGAACTGACCGGATCTGGGACTTGACTGCCACTGCAGAAATCTTTACTGCTGCAATTCTCTATGTCAGAATCTTTGAAATCTCTTGTATTCTGATATCCCGTGCACAAAAAAATCTGTCCTGTCACCGGATCAAAGCTCTGATCCGCCACCCCGTATAATTCCTGCACATAATTTCCGGCAAAAATCTTCTCCGGTGTGCCGATGCGGTCGATGCGGTCGCCTCTGACACAGGCGATCGTATCGGAAACTTTCTGCGCAAGGTCAAGCTCATGCAGTGACATAATGACCGCCATCTTTTTATCTCTTGCAAGCATGCGGATATTTGTAAGTATATCCATCTTAAAGCCCATATCCAGATAGGAGGTTGGCTCGTCTAAGATCAAGATTTTTGTATCCTGACAGATTGCCCGCGCAAGCATCAGACGCTGGCGCTGTCCGTCGCTGATTTTCATGAAATCCTGATCCTGTACTTCACCTGCATGGACAAGCGCGATCGCCTCATCCACTTTTGCCCAGTCCTCTTTTGACAGGATGCCAAATCTTCCCGTATAAGGATAACGCCCGGAGGCAACCACTTCCCTGCCGCTCATCAGCTCCGTGCGGAGGCGTTCTGTCATGACCATGGACAATCGTCTGGAAATCTGGCTGTCTTTTAATTCATCCATGGATGCTTCGCCCAAAAATACGGTTCCATCCAGTTTCTTTAACTGCTTTGTAATCGTCTTTAAGATCGTGGATTTTCCGGAACCATTCGGCCCGATCAGTGTCAGTATCTCCCCCGGCCGGACAGAAAGATTCACATCCCCGATCAAAGGTGTTTTATCATAGCCGACAGTCAGATGCTCTGTGCGGATCTCCTGCATATATGACTACCTCCCCTCCTGTTTTCTCAACATTGCTGCGATCACGACCGGCACCAGAAACAGTGCCGTAACCGAGCTGATACTGATTTCCGTCGGCGCAAACACGGTTCTTGCAATTCCGTCACAAAAAAGTGTCACAACTGCACCACACAAAAAACACCCCGGAATCAGGATAATCGGGCGCGCTGTTTTTGTCGCCATCCTCACCAGATGCGGCACTGCAATTCCGACAAAGGAGATCGGTCCCGCAAATGCAGTCACGCAGGCAGACAGAAGGCTTGATAAAAGGATCATCGTGACCCTCAATACTTTTACATTGACACCAATATTTCTGGCATATGCCTCCCCCATCTGATATGCCCCGATCGGTTTTGCCAGACAAAAAGTCACAAGCACTGCTGCGCCGACGATCACGACGATCATTTTTATATTTTCCCATGTCATGCCGGAAAAACTTCCCATCGACCAGTTGTGAAGATTGACGATATTCGAATCGCTGGCAAATGTGACGCCAAAGTCCGTGATGGCGGAACAGATATAACCGATCATGATCCCACAGACCACCAGCAGCGACATTTTTGACACGCGAAATGAAATTAAAAGCACGAATCCCATGGCAAGCATGGAACCCACAAACGCAGCCATAACCATGCCAAAGGAACTGATCATAATGCCTTTTTCCAGCAGGAAAATCATGGTAAGCGCCACCACCAGTTTTGCGCCGGATGAAATTCCAAGCACATACGGTCCTGCAATCGGATTCTGGAAAAAGCTCTGAAGTAAAAATCCCGACACTGACAGTGCTCCTCCTAACAAGATCGCAGCAAGGATGCGCGGCAGTCTGATTTTCCACACGATCTGCGAAAATGTCTCATCTTTTCCACTTCCCGCAAGGATTGCAAACAGATCCGATGTGGATATGTCCACACTTCCCGCCCCGACATTCCATAAAAACAATACCGATAATATGATAATTGCAACAACAAAAGAGATGATATAACGTTTTTTCATGATTTCCTCTGGTTTATATGAATTCCTGTCAGTTGATTTTCTTCAAAAACCGGTACTCTGCATCCGTTTCCCCATTCAGTACCTTATTGAGATCCTCAATGAAATCACAGGTTCCACTGGTCTGCTGGTAAAAATTGTTTCCGGTTGTGTAGACCTGTCCTGATTTTACTGCTTTAAAGTCGGCAAACAGACTGTTTTTCTGTACCAGTTCAGCGATCGATGTCAGTTCTCCCTCTATTGTACCATTGTAAATGAGAATGTCAGCATCTTTTTCGGCCGCATAGAAATCTTCCATCTGCATTTTTAATGTGGAGAGTGCATTTTCCTCTTCCGGGACATAACCATTTAAGGAATAAGTGCCCCCCGCAAGTTCGATCATTGATGATACATAATCATTTGGTTTCCGTACCGTAATCGTTCCATCCGATGCAACTGCAAAAAATGCTACCGACAGCCCCGTTTTTTCTTTTTCCAAAATCGGCTCAATATGTGCTGCCTGCGCATCAAAAAACGCTTTGGCCTGCTGTTCTCTCCCGAACAAAACGCCAAAAAGCTTTATCCATTCGAGTCTTCCAAGCGGGTGCTTTTCATAGCTGGAGCGCTCGATCATGACCTTGATCCCAAGTTCTTCTAATTTTTCTTTCACTTCCGGGTTGTGCGTAATCATCGTATTTTCAATCGCAAACGTGCATCCACCGGAAAGTAAAAGTTCATAGTCAGGCGCACTGTATTTCCCGGCATAGATCAGATTTCCCGCTGCCATCGCATCTGCCGCCTCTTTTACATACCAGTCTTTTTCTTTTACTCCTGTATATTTCAGATCGGAGACAGCACCGATCTGGCAGACTAAATCCATCACCGCACTCGACACCAGATATACATTTTCAAGCGGCTGTTGTAAAACTGTCACATCTGCCGGAACATCCGCCGGCACTTTGACACCTTTTGGCACAAGCAAAAAACGACCGTTATCCACGATCGTAATCAGCTTATAAGCACCATATTGTTCTACTTCAAACTGGTCGGCGTAGGATAACTCCATACGCCCATTGCAGTCTAAGTCTTTAAAACCTGCCGTTTCCGGAAATTGAAAAGTCAGGGTGTAATCAATCTCATGCGGCGTACTCATTGCCGTCGTATCACCGATCACATCCATCTCACATGGGATTCCATCAATTGGAAATGTGAATGTAGAGTTTCCACCTTCATTTTCATTGAGATATTTCTCCCCGTTCACGATCATGTAATCGTAATGCGTACTGCTCCATGTGATCGTCGCATATGCCACTCCATCCTTCACAGTAACTTTCGCCTGTGAATCCACAGTTGCTTTTCCGCTGCCGCCTTCTAATGTGACTTCCACCGTATATTCGCCATCCTCAGGAACTGAAACTTCTGTGCTGTCTGCCCGTTCTGCGGCATCATTTCCAGTCATGCTTTCTTCTGTTCCATCCTGATCTGCCGTTCCCTGCACATTTTCCTCTGCTGTCTGTGCATTTTCCTCTGTGACTGTACCTGCCGCTCCCTGTGCACTTTCCGTGGCTGTCTGACCAGCCCCGCCTTCTACTGCAGCGGCATTATTTTTTGCACCGCATCCCGTGAATATCTGCATGCACATCATTGCGGATAAGATTACTGCGGTCACTCTCTTTTTATTCATACAAATCTCCATTTATTAGTTATCTGTCTCCTGCGGATCAGAAACGCTTACTTTGTGATCGTACCACTCGCCTTTTGTGCCGAGGATTGCAAGATCAAATTCTTCATCTAATGCTTCTACCGGCACATCAAAACCATATACCTCGTCGGTGGTTCCATCACTGTATTTTACAGTATCCGTTGTCGGCTCTAAAATATCAGCACCGTCTTTTTTCGCATCATCTGCCGTTCCGACAAACAGATTTACAATTTTTTTTGAAACAAGGCTGATATGGATCGTCATTTTTCCGTTTTCTACGGTAAGGATACCACGTCCCTCATCTGCCTCATTTACATGAAACATGCTGCTGTCTGTATCAAACTTTGCGGTGTAAACACCATCCTCGAGAGTACCAACGGTACTCTCTGTGGTGGATGTTGACTCAAGGTTTCCAAGGGAATCAATTGCATCTTTTGTATGATCAATATAGATCTGCTGGATTGCTTCGATTCTTCCAAGTCCTGAAATCTGTGTATCAACGCTGTCAAAATATCCACTTGCTGTGAACTGGCTCTTCCAGGAATCTTCGTCGTCACCTGCCATATCGTTGTTTGCATGATCTCCTGCAACAACCATAAGAGGTCTTAAAACAACTTTTGTATAACCGGCTTCTTTTACTGCCTCAATCACATTTTCGCATGCTGTCTCTTCCGGCTCACCCTCAACAGTTCCGATAAACACATTATCATAGGAAAGATCTTTCATCTGTGCTGCCATCTGGCTGTAGCTTACTTTTGCAGAATGAGAAGTTCCATGTCCCATAAATACGAATGCAGTTCCATCTTCTTTTGCTGCATCTAAAGAATCATATCCTGCTGTCTTTACTGCCTCTGCTGTAATTGCTTCTGCAACTTTTGCCTTATCCTCATTGATCACAGTTGCGTCAGATCCTACTTCACCAAGCATTGGCTCTGCAACGGTAACTGTCTCAAATTTGTCTTTATAATTGTCAAGTGTCTCTACCAGCTCGTCATACTCTGCACCATGCATTAAGTGTGTCGGCTGAACAACAAGATTTTTTACTCCGTTGTCAACAGCTCTCTCTAATGCCTGATCCACATTATCAATCTTTTCGTCATCTCTTGCCTGTACATGGTTGATGATGATCTGTGCGGTAAATGCTCTTCTTACAGACCAGTCCGGATATGCTGCTTCCAGTGCTTTTTCGATTCCACTGATATCCTCGGCACGACTGTCGTTAAATGAGGTACCAAAACTTACTACAAGAAGTTCATTTTCCCCGATATTATCTTCATTTAACGGATCATCCTTTGAGGCATCTCCTGTATCTCTTCCGAAATAATCCGGATCTGCGTTCTCGCCGGAAACTAATTCCTTCTGTGCATCTGTCAATGCATCCCATGCCTCTTTTGCCTCTGCACACTGTGAGTCCGTATCATCATTTCTTGTCTGAACATAGATCGCATCGATCAGTTCTGCGACGTGATCGGCTGCCGCCTGATCGTCAACTTCCGTGCTCTCTACGGTTTCTGTTGCCTCTGTTTTCTCTGAAGATACTGTCTCAGAGGTTTTTGCTGTGTCTGTTGCTGCTGTGTTGCTTCCGCATCCGGCGACCATACCTGTTGCAAGCGCTAATGTGGTAAGTAACGCAATGGTTCTTTTCTTCATAATGCTCTCCTTATTATAATATAATGTATCGTTCATAGTACACAGTGGAATTTTTCCACACAAAGAAACACTCCGCCTTATTTGAGGGCGGAGTAATAAGTCTGCATAAATAAGCTGACAATCTGACAGCCTACATTTACGGTACGACCAATTACTCGTGATCCGGGAAATATTTCCCTGTACCAGACAACTGGCAGGTTTCCTGGCTGAAAGATCATCACACAGATTCCGCCTTCCCAACATACTGCAAAGTACATCAGTGACTTATCTTTGGAATCTGCACTCCCTAATCACAGTGACGAGATCGTACAGGAATCGCACCTGTTTCCCTTTTAACCAACCTATTTTTAATATGAAAAATATACTGTACTTTATGTACTGCTCCATTTCCCGGATAAAAACAGCCGGCACCAATTATCTTCTCTATGAAACTTTTAATATACTAGCATATCCACTCCCTATTTACAACAACCACTTTTCTCTTGCAAATCATTCAAAATATGGTATACTAATCAAGTATTTGCAAAAACATATCTGGAGACGTATCGAAGTGGTCATAACGGGGCGCACTCGAAATGCGTTAGCCCTCCGGGGCACGAGGGTTCGAATCCCTCCGTCTCCGCTCTTCCAAAAGGAAACACAATTTGCTTTATATTTGTGTTTCCTTTTTTCTTTTCACACTTTTTCGTGATTACCCACAATTTCATAGCCAAAGTACCATATTTTTTTAATTTATGTCTACCATTTTTTGTCAAAAAATAGTAAAATAAGTGTAATTAACCTATAGGAAAGGGAGCTTGATATCCATGAAAAGCAAAAGCGTAAAAAATTCACTGACACTAATGTGTCTTATGATTGTTCTTGTATCTGTCATGGTCATTGGCGGTATTTCAATTTTAAATATCAGCACTATGACTTCCACGGCAAACAAGAATTATGAAAATGCCAGGTTAGATGGGTACAATACTGAGATCAAAAGTCAGGTACAGTCTGTCATCGCTATTTTACAGGCAGAATACGACAAATCCCAAAACGGCGATCTGACTGAAGACGAAGCAAAAAAAGAAGCAGCAGAGATCGTCCGCAACATGCGTTACAGGGATGATGGAAGCGGCTATTTCTGGATCGATGATACCGACTACAACCTCATTATGCATCCGATCTTAACCGATCAGGAAGGTAATAACCGTTACGATCTGACAGATCAGAATGGCGTCAAGATCATTCAGGAGATCATGAAGGTCTCGACCGGTTCTGACGGCGGCGGCTTCAATGAATTTTATTTTACGAAAGCCGACGGTGTTACCGTAGCACCAAAGATCGCGTACTCTCAAATCTTTACCCCATGGAACTGGGTTGTTTCCACCGGTAACTATGTAGATGATATGAAAGCGGAAATGAATAGTTCCAAAAACGAAGTTCAGGCGAAATACCATACTATGATCACAGTCATAATCATAATTGATCTGTCTTTTACAGTTGTCGTATTCATTGCATCCCGTATTTTCGGTAATATGATCTGCAAACCTTTGATCGAGATCCAGAATTTTGCAAACAGGATGTCGACCGGGGATCTGACTACCGGAGTCAGTGTTTCAAGTAACAATGAACTTGGAAAAACAGCTGGTGCACTTGATCTTGCACAGCAGGAGGTTGTCGGACTTATCTCCAACATTGATGGAGTTTCCTCTCATTTACAGTCCGCCGTTTCGGATTTCAAAAAGAATTTTGACAGCATGAACGAATCTATCCAGAACGTTTCGACTGCAATCAATGAAATTGCCCAAAACAGTAACTCTCAGGCAGCATCAACTTCAAGTGCCTCTGAAAATATTGCTGAGATTGCCGATGGCATCGCAGATACTTCCTCAGAAATGGAATCCCTTGATCAGAATGCACAGCTGATGCAGGATCGTTCCAATAAGTCCATGGAAACTTTACACAGACTGATTGATGTCAATTCTACAACCAAGACTGATATTGATTCTATGTATAACCAGACTGCCCAGACAAATGATTCCGTCAACAAGATCAGTCAGGCAGCTACCCTGATCAGCGAAATTGCATCCCAGACCAACCTGCTTTCTTTAAACGCTTCCATTGAGGCAGCGAGAGCCGGTGAAGCCGGACGTGGATTCGCGGTTGTTGCAGAAGAAATCGGCGGACTTGCCACCCAGTCTGCGCAGACGGTCAGTGAGATCAACAATATCATTAGTGAGTTAAGCCAGAACTCCGAAAAATCTATGGAGCTGATGAAGAAAATGAGTGAGGCTTCCGACGAACAGGTTGCAGCTCTTGAAAGCACACAGCAGATGTTTGAAGACTTAAAAGGTGCTCTCGATTCCTGTATGGCGTCCATCCAGACCATTACAGGAAAGATCAAGAATGTCAATTCTCAGCGTGAGCTTGTCACAGAGAGTATCGATACCCTGACACAGCTTGCAACCGACAATGCATCCTCCACAGAAGAAACTTCCGCAATGGCAACCGAGCTCGATGCCGTTGTCCGTAAATCTTCGGATCTGGTATCTGCTTTAGCAGATGATATTGAAAAACTTTCTGCAGATATGAAACAATTTAAGCTGTAAATCATATGAACTATATACAAATTAATATTTGCTCAAAAAAACCGTGCGGTAATTTTAACCAGCACGGTTTTTATAACTAAAAAGCAGAACTGCACCCGTGCAGCCCCAGCAGTAAAACGAGTGGAGCAGGCTCAATGCCGCTTCCTCTTAAGCAAAACATTTTTTGATCTGTTCTGTGATCTCACCGTCTATCCATCCCTTTTGCACCATATTTTCCAATATCTCACATGCTGCCTCGTGCGTCATTCCGGATTTATACGGTCTGCTCTCCGTCAGTGCCTGATAGATATCAATGCACGCCATGATACGTTCCTGCCTGTTTAGCTCGTCGGCAGTTTTACCGAACGGATACCCGGTGCCATCGAGTTTTTCATGGTGGAGCGCCGCCCAGTCACGGATATCTTCCATTCCTTCTGCCTGTGATAAGATCAGATATGTGTATCCCGCATGATTTTTCATTTTAGAAAACTCCTCGTCCGTCAGGCGTCCCGGTTTTTCTAAGATATCATTTCCGATTGCTGCTTTCCCGATATCGTGCAGCGCGCCTGCCAGGTACATTTTCAGCACCGTCTCCTCGTCATCACCGAGATATCTGGATAATCTGGCTGCATTTTCCGCAACACCGAGTGAATGGCGGCTTGTAAATTCGGATTTATAGTCGATGATCTTTGCAAACAGATTGGCAAAATTTTTGCACATTTCATCGCTTAAATCCCGCTTTTTTCTCGGAACAATATTCCACAGCCGTTCTTCTAAATCTGCATCTCCAAGACTCAAAAAATGTTCTTGCCCAAACACTTCCAAAAAAGTATCTACGCATGCAGTATCAAATTTTGTCCCTTTATTTTTCAAAAGATAATCTTTCGCGCGCTGCCACACGGCATCATCAAATACCGGCGTCCGGCAGAACGCATCTAAAATATCACACAGATGAATGATCCTTGCAAAAAGAGGGATCTCTTCCCACGTTTTTCCAAATGGTCCGCTTCCATCGGCATTTTCATGGTGATATAAAATCACATTTTTCACATCCGTCAGAAACGGGTACATTTTTAAGTTTTCCTCCCCGTAAATGCAGTGGATGCCAAGCTGCTTTGACGTTATATTTTCCGTATTATTTTTTGTAAGGTCATTGTGAAATTCCTCATGAATATACTGCGTCAGCGCATTGTCGTGCAGCAGCGAACACGCCGCGAGATCCTGCAGGGCATCTCCTGTAATTCCCATTTTTTGTGCTGTGCATACGCTCATATATGCAACTCTTTTTCCATGTTTTGTCGCAACATGGGTCAGTTCCGCTTCGACACAGTCGAGTGCATAAGAGCATGCACCAAGCAGACCAATAATGTCTAATTCCATTTCCCATTCACTCTCTTTTTTATTTTTTTCTATCTTAGCACACCAAAATCACTTTTGATACCACAGAATTGCTTTTCATTTCAGAAAATTATTTCTGCGGGTGAACGCCGTTTTTCCACCGTGCTCTGACAGCATGAACGGCTCATTTTCCAGATTTTCAATTTCAATCTTTTCTTTTACGCAAAGCGGATGTGCCTCCGGCAGCACGACCATGTATTCATCCATTTTTGACATATCACTTTAGCAGCTTCTGCCACACACTCTCACTGTGACCGGCATCTTTCTCATACAAATTGATATACTCTCCCGCCGTGCTGCGATCCTTAAATGCCGGGTACAAAAAACCTCTCTCCGGCACGCCCGGCTCATATTCGCCCTCTAACGGACTGACCGCACAGATCAGATATTCGTACACTTCCTCTGAGCCCTCCTGCCATGCCTTATCGGTCCCTTTGACCGGGACATCGTATCTCCCGTGGAACAAAAAACACGCATATGGGCACCCCGGCTGATATTTCTCTCCAAGCAGCTCATAGAAAAGATCCGGGAATGCATCGTCTTTCAGACCTGTCTCCCTGATCCCGTCAAAGAGCTGCCAGATACTGCCCGGCTTTCTTTTTTCTTCCGGGATCCGGTATTCTCTTAACTGTTCATTTGTTTTTGAGATCAGCACCGTCTTGGCAAGTTCTAAGTTTTTGGCTCTTTCGGATGCAGACAGTTTTAAGAAATGCGTATTGAATGTTCCATCCACATATCCCTCTTCGTCAAAATATGCGCCTGCGATCCGGTCTATGGATGCCCGTGCGGGAGTCATGCGCCTGGTCAGTTCTAACATGTCGTCGCGATTTATCATTTTGGTCCTTTCATTCCCGTAATTTATTCCATTAAATTTACACTATTTTTACACTATTTTTCACTATTCTTTCACTATTTTTTTCTTAATTACTTTCCTTTTTTACACCAGCCCCTGAATCAGGATAAACAGGATCAGCAGCGGCAGTATAAACTGGAAATATGGCTTTAACTTTTTCGAAATCTTAAGGCCCTCTCCCGAATTCGCCTCGTCGATATATCTGTCAAACCCCCAGCCCCACTTTGTTACGCTAAACAGCAGATAAATCAGTGAACCGACCGGAAGAAGCAGGTTGCTGACGATAAAGTCCTCACTGTCGAGCACATCGCGGCCGCCTATCAGATGCAGGCTGCTCCACACATTGTAACCCAGTACACACGGAAGGCTTGCGAGCAGGATGATCACTCCATTGATAAGTGCGGCTTTATTTCTGCTCCAGTGAAACATATCCATACAAAATGACATAATGTTTTCAAACACTGCCATGACCGTCGAAAAACTTGCAAAGGTCATGAAAAGGAAAAACAGACATCCCCAGATCCGCCCACCAGCCATATTGACAAACACATTTGGCAGCGTGATAAAGATCAGGCTCGGTCCGGCATCCACTTCCACTCCATAGCTGAAACATGCCGGGAAAATGATCAGTCCAGACATGATCGCCACAAAGGTGTCAAGACCGCAAATTCTTGCGCCCTCACCGGCAAGCGAGTGATCTTTGCCCATATAACTTCCGAAGATCTCCATTGCGGCAACGCCAAGACTCAGTGTGAAAAATGCCTGATTCATGGCTTCCGTGATCACATTTTTAAGCCCTGTCTCTGCAACCGTGTCCAGATTCGGGACAAGATAAAACTTCACGCCTTCTGCTGCACCCTGCAGTGTAATACTGTGCACCGCGAGAACAACAATCAGAATCAGCAGCGCGCTCATCATGATCTTGCTTATTTTTTCCAGTCCGTTCTGCAGTCCCCTGCTGCACACAAAAAATCCCAGTATCACGGTAAGGATCATCCAGAACGCCATCTGTCCCGGATCTGCGAGCAGATTAGAAAATACTGCCGCAGTATTGTCCGCAGTCATGCCGGTCTGGAATTCGCCTTTTAAAAATTTAAAGAAATACGATACCATCCAGCCTGATACGGTCGTGTAATACATCATCAGCATATAGCAGCCAAACATTGCGATCCAGCCGTGAATATGCCACTTGCTGCCTTCTTTTTCGAGTGCTTTATAACCTAACACGGCGCTTTTTCTGCTGGCTCGCCCCACGGCAAATTCCATGGTCAGCACCGGAAGTCCCATTGCTATTAAAAATATCAGGTAGAACAGGACGAAGATGCCGCCGCCGTTTTGTCCAGCCACATAGGGGAATCGCCAGACGTTTCCGATTCCGATGGCGCAGCCGGCGCTTACGAGCAGAAATCCCAGGCGGGATTTGAAGGATTCTCTTTTCATTTTTATTTTGCTCCGTTTCTTTTTTTACTTAGTGGATTCAAATTCTTTTAGGGCGGTAAGTGCCTGACCACCAAGCAGATACAATATTCCTGTATTGAAGATCGTCATGAGACCGATTCCGACGTCGCCGAGATCCCATACGAAAGTGTAGGCGGCGATTCCGCCGATAAATAGCATAATTAATGCAAGGATTTTGTACAGGGTCTGAAAGATCCATTTATCTCCAAATAAATAGGCGACGTTGCTTCTGGCATAGAAGAGGATGCCTAAAAATGTGGAGAAACTGAATAAAAACAGGGTCACTGCGATGAATATGACGCCAAATTCACCCAGGTGATAGCGCATTGCCGATTGAAGCAGATCCATGCCTTCTTTTCCCGCCACGACATTTTCCGGTGCAGTGAGCATGATCATAGCAGTGCAGCTGCAGATCACAATGGTGTCGACAAATACGCCAAGTGCCTGTGTCAGTCCGGCGCTGACCGGTGTCTCACATTCGGCTGCTGCGGCTGCACAAGGAGCAGAGCCGGAACCGGCTTCGTTTGAAAACAGTCCACGCTTGATGCCGTTCATAAGGACAGCGCCGAAGCCGCCGGAAACTGCCTGTCTTAGCCCAAACGCCTCCTCAAAAATCCGACCAAAAACCGCCGGGATGCTTCCAATATTTTTCAGGATAATAAATATCGTGATTGCAAAATAGCAGACCGCCATAACCGGTACGACCACGTCAAGCACTTTTACCGTCGCATTTTTCCGAAGGACGATCACCGCTGCGATCGCAACCAGTACGATCGTTGTGTAAAGTGGCGGGATGCCAAATGCATTTTCAAAGGAAGATACCACGGAATTGCTGATGACCTGGCTGATGCCACACCAGCAGATTAGTCCTGAAATTGCAAAAAGTACCGCGATCAGCACATGCTTTTTCTTCTTTTTCAATTTTTCTTCACAGAAATGATGGATATAATATGCGGGACCTCCGCGATATCCGCCATACAAAGGATCTTTTTCCTTGTGTAACTGTGCGAGCGTCCCCTCCACAAATGCGGTCGAGGAACCGATCAGCGCAGTCACCCACATCCAGAACACAGCACCGGCACCGCCTGCCGAGATTGCCGCCACAACGCCTACCAGATTTCCCATGCCGACTCTGGTAGCCGTCGAGACGATCAGCGTCTGAAATGTGGAAAGACTGTCCTTTGTTTCCTTTTTTGCCATAAGTGCTTTTATCATATCCGGGAAAAGCCTGACCGGCAAAAATCTTGTGCGGATCGTAAAATAGATTCCTGTCGGAATCAGAAGAATTACAAGTAAAGAAATCCCTATGCTGCTTTCCTGCGGCAAAGGGATCGTAATCAGATCTCCCCATAAAAATGCGTAGATCTTTTCAATGACCGAGACTATCATAGTATATACCTTTTCCATCCTTAGTTTGTACTTTCTCTATCATACTATAGATTGTCTCTTTCATGCAATAAACAAGTGATAATTTAATGTAATATAGTTGAAATATTTTTATTCTGTTACATTTTCAGTTTCCGGAATTTTAAATTTCTGGATCATTCCCTGCAGACTCTCTGCCTCACTGCTCATCTCCTGACTGGCAGCCGCACACTCCTCAGATGTTGCAGAATTTGTCTGCACAACGTCATTGATCTGCTCAATTCCCTCATTGATCTGCTGGATTTCTGTTGTCTGTGTCTCTAATGTATCCGCAATATGTGTAACGTCTTCCGTAATCAGCTTGGAGTTCTCTGCTACCTCCTCCAGCTGTGCCGCAGTCTCTTCCGCGATTATCATACCTTTTTCTACCGCATTCACAGATGTTTCAATCAGTGATGCTGATTCTTTTGCCGCCTGGGCACTCTGTTCAGCTAATAAATTTACCTGATTCGCTACAACTGCAAATCCTTTTCCTGCCTCTCCGGCCCTTGCCGCTTCAATAGAAGCATTCAACGCCAACAGATTTGTCTGGGAAGCAATTTCATTAATTGTTGCAATAATCTTATCAATCTCTTTTGATGCCTCATTAATCTCATGCATAGAAGCAACCATTTCATGCATCTTACCATTGCTGTCTGAAATGGCATTTCCAAGTTCATCCACTCTTCCACTGATTGCTTTTGCAGATTGTGAATTTTTTTCTACCTGTTCAGAAACCCCGGCAACTGTAGCCGTCAGTTCTTCTACAACCGCTGCCTGATTCGTAGCTCCATCTGCAAGATCATTGGAACTTGATGCCACCTGGTCTGCTGCACTTGAAACCTCACTCGAAACATTTTTAATTCCTTTGATCGTTTCTGCCATACTCTTCTCAAATGACATGAAAGAATTTAAAATACCGACAAAATCTCCCTTCCACTCTACTTCCGGCTGAACATCAAAATTTCCTTCTGAGAACAGTTTCATTGCACGATCAATATCATCTACATAAGTTCCCAAAATACGAATTGATTTGCGCATACTGTGCGCCAGTCTTCCAATCTCATCTTCCGAATGATATTCCAGCGCACTGTGTAAATTTCCTTCTGTCAGTTTCCTTGCAACGTCTTCCACTGCACGTAACGGATCCAGAATTGTTTCAAGTACCTTTTTACTTATTACCTTAGCCAGTGTGCATGCACAAACCAGACAGATAATAATACACACCATTCCTGCAACAGCAAAAATAATTGTAGTTCTTGCAGACTGCTCACTTACTTCATCTGTGATCTCATCTAATCTTATGGCAATTTCCACAAGTTTATTTAATGCAGGTGTACAACTATTAAAAATTTCATCAATCGCTTTCTCTTTTTCGCCATTTTTAATTTCTTCTATAATCGAATAACCAATGTTTCCCCAATCAGAAAGAGCAGATGCATACTCATTATATTCCTCATCCGGTAAGACTTTGGTTTTCTTTAATATTTCCAGCTGCGAATCCACTTCTGTAAGCAGCTTTTTTACATTCTGCTCATAACTGTCATAAGCAGATGTATCATTATTTAATGCCATTTCCCTGATATTTCTCGCTGACGTATTCACATTGATCCTGCAGATTTTTACCGCCTAATCCGCAGCATTGACATCATCTATATAATGTAACATATTAGCAAATAACACACCTATGACCACAATAGAAAACAGACCCGAAATCAACATCATACTAATGACTTTTCCGTAGCCATAGTTTATCCTCTCCTGCAGATGCATATTTTCCAATTTGTCTTTCATTGTACTCTTTTGTGACAACATAGATTGTTATTTCCTTTCTCTATTGAATTTTTGAATTTTTACTCTTATATACCAAATTCCATTTTCAAAGTCAATACGGTTTCGGTTCAATTTTTCATATTCTACTTTTCGCATAATATTCAGCACATCCCACGCAAAAAAATTCAGCACTTTTACCAAAAAAGAAAACCACCACTCCCCGGCTCCCGGTTTGTGATGGTTTCCTGCTATATTATTCTGTCCACTTCTTAAATTCTTCATCCGTACATTTCACATAATGTGTCCCGGACACCAGATGATCCGTTCCCTTATTATAATCAATGCCGGAAGTCTTGTAATCGTAGCTCAGTGCCACACGATTTTTTTCCACGACCGGATTCGGTGCAGGTATCGCAGAAAGAAGGCTCTTCGTATATGGGTGGATTGGATTCTCAAAGATTTCCTCCGTTGTTCCGGTCTCTAAGAGATGTCCCAGATGAAGTACCCCGATGCGATCCGAAATATATTTGACCATGGAAAGATCATGTGCGATAAACAGATACGCGGTTCCTGTCTCCTGCTGGATATCCTTCATCAGGTTAACGACCTGTGCCTGAATGGAAACGTCCAGCGCAGAGATACACTCATCTGCAATGATCAGTTTCGGGTTCATGATCAGCGCTCTCGCAATTCCGACACGCTGTCTCTGTCCACCGGAAAACTGATGCGGATAACGGCCCGCATGTTCCGGCGCAAGTCCAACTTTTGCCAGGATGTTTTTGATCTTTTCCTCACGCTCTGCGCGTGTCTTGTACATATGATGGATATCTAACCCCTCGCCGATGATATCGCGCACCTTTTTTCTTGGATTTAAGGATGCCATCGGGTCCTGGAAGATCATCTGCATCTGCGTGCGCAGTGCCTGGCTGTTTGCCTTATTGATCCTGCCGCTGATGTCCATTCCATTAAAATTGATCTCCCCGGCGGTCGGATCATAAAGTCTTATGATACTTCTTCCGATCGTTGATTTTCCGGAACCGGATTCCCCGACCAGACCATATGTCTCACCCGGATAGATCTGAAAACTTACGTTTTCCACCGCATGCACGGTATAATTATTACTTACCTTAAAATATTGTTTCAAGCCTTTCACGGTAAGAAGAGGCTTACTGTTTTCATTCACCGTCATCGATCTTTGCCTCCTTCTTCATTCGCGCAATACGCTCTTTTAATTCAGGCGGCATTTCTGCCTTCGGTGCCCGCGGATCTAACAGCCAGGTTGCCGCATAATGTGTATCTGTCACCTGAAACATTGGCGGATCTGCCTTGTCGTCGATCTCAAGCGCAAACTGGTTACGCGGTGCAAACGCATCGCCCGGTTTTTCGTTTAACAGGTTTGGCGGAGAGCCAGGGATCGTGTAGAGTCTCTCATCCGCAGTGTCAAGATCAGGCATTGCGGAAAGCAGTCCCCAGGTATACGGATGTTTCGGATCATAGAAGATCTCATTGATCATACCTTTCTCAACGATTTTTCCGGCATACATGACATTGACGTAATCTGCCACTTTGGCAACCACGCCGAGGTCATGTGTGATGTAAATAACGGAAATGCCTCTCTCTTTCTGTACCCTGCGGATCAGCTCGATGATCTTTGCCTGAATCGTAACATCCAGTGCAGTCGTCGGCTCATCACAGATCAGAAGATCCGGGTTGCAGGCAAGCGCGATGGCAATGACCACACGCTGTCTCATACCACCGGAGAGCTGGTGCGGATAGTTTTTCATACGTTTTTCCGCATCCTCGATACCAACCTCTTTTAACAGTTCTACTGCCTTATCCCAGGCTTCTTTCTTCGGTGTCTTAAAATGCCAGATCATACCTTCCATGATCTGTTTTCCGATCGTCATGGTCGGATCAAGACTCGTCATCGGATCCTGGAATACCATAGCAATTCTTTTTCCATTGATATGTCGTCTGATCCACTTTTTATCTTTTGTTAAAATGTCTACCGTCTGCGGTGTTCCATCCGCATGATGATAGGAAAATTCTATAGTACCGCCCGTTACTTTCGCATTGGATGCCAAAATACCCATGGCAGCTTTCATTGTTACGGATTTACCGGAGCCGGACTCACCAACGATCGCAACTGTCTCGCCCTTCATCAGGTCAATATTGACTCCACGGATGGCGTGCACGCTTCCTGCAGTCGTCTGAAACGTAATATCCAGGTCCCGTATTTTTAAAATCTGTTCTTTTGTCTCTGACATATACGAATCCCCTTTCTTACATTTCTTTCAGCTTCGGATCTAATGCTTCACGTAAACCATCTGCTACAAGGTTAAAGCTTAACATCAAAAGAGCCATTACAACGATCGGCGGAATGATCTGGTACGGATGTGTGGTAAAACTGTTAAATCCTTCGGAGATCAGTGAACCAAGTGAACACTGCGGCACCGGAATACCAAGACCTACGAAACTTAAGAACGCCTCGGTAAAGATCGCCGTCGGGATGGAGAACATTACCTGTGTAATGATCGGTCCAATGATATTTGGCAGAACTTCTTTAAAGATAATAAAGAAATTTCCTGCTCCAAGTGTCCGTGATGCAAGTACAAATTCCTGCTCTTTTAATTTCAGCATCTCAGCTCTTGCGATACGGCTCATGCCGACCCACTCCGTCAACATCAATGCAAAAATAATGGTAAGCATACCCGGCTGCAGTACCAGTAACAAAAGTGTTACGATTACAAGACGCGGAATACCGTTCGCGACCTCCAGAAACCGCTGCATGAACATATCGACTTTCCCGCCAAAATATCCGGAGATCAGTCCATAGCTCATACCGATCACCATATCGATGATAGCGGCTGCTACGGCGATAATCAGGGAAACGCGTGCACCGGACCAGGTACGTGTCCAGATATCACGTCCGAAGTTATCACTTCCGAACCAGTAGTAAAGATCATCCAGACCTTTTTCTTCATAGTAATTGATCTTTTTGGTTCCGGTCGTTGTTTTCATGCCTTCACTACCATCGAAGATACCAAGTTTTTCAAGACCTTTTACCCTCGGTGCAAAGTTCTTCTGTGTCAGTGACTGTTCGGAGTAACTGAAATCATTCATCCCCGGGCCAATAATTGCAAATACCGTAATGATAATGATCAGGATCAGACCGATCACTGCACTGATTTTTTTGAAATAGCGGATCAATACGTCTTTCCAGAAACTCTGTGCAGCAAAGTTGTCATCTAACGCAAGTTCGCCATCCGTATGTTTAAATTTAAAATCTGCCTCGACCGGTATGTAGCCGGCAGCATCATTTCCCACATTCATGGTATTTTCCTGTGACACCATATCAGTCTCCTTTCTTTGCCAGACGAATTCTCGGGTCAATGATTCCGTAAAGGATATCTACCACAAGCATGATGGCAATGTACATTGCAGAATAAATAAAGCTTAATGCGATAACCACGTTGTAGTCGTTCGACTGAATGGCATTTACCAGAAGACTTCCGACACCCGGTATTGCAAATATTTTTTCAACAACCAGAGAACCGGTCATCAGATCGACGATCAGCGGTGCAAGCACAGTGATGATCGGGATCAGTGCATTTCGCAGCGCATGTTTAAAAATCAGCGCTGAACCCGAAATTCCTTTACTCTCCGCAAGCAGCATATAATCGCTGCCGAGTACTTCAAGCATTTCACTTCGCGTAAAACGGGCGATTGACGCCATCGTAAACATCGAAAGTGAGATACTGGGCAGCACGCTTGATCCGAAAATATCGCTCTCCGAAAACAACATCGGAAACCACCCTAATTTAAATCCGAAGTTATAGCTGAGTGCCAGCGCAAACACATACGATGGCACCGACACACCGATAACCGAAATGATCGTCGCTAACGAATCCCATATCGTATCATGCTTTAACGCCGCAAGAAGCCCGAGCAGAAGCCCGACCACGGCACCAATTAACACCGCATATCCTCCGATACTGATGGAGATCGGAAGTCTTGTTTTTATCAACTGGGAAATTGGTGTATTCTTTGAGATATTGTAGCTTACGCCAAGATCTCCCTTTAACATATTGCCTACATATTTCACAAACTGTACCGGCAGCGGCTGATCCAGTCCATATTTCGTATACAGTGCTGCTCTCTGGTCTGCATTTAACTTCTCATCGTTGAATGGAGAACCCGGCATCAGCTGCATCAAAATAAACAGAACGAGTAAAATTGCAAGCAGCGTAAACAGAGACGTTACGATTCTCTTAAGTGCATATTTTTTCACGTTCTAATCCTCCTTGTTTTTCCGTTCACGACATAGGAAATTCCTGCCTCATTTCCTATAGCGTCAACAATATGATGAAATTGCCGCACCAAAGTTTTGCACTTTAGTGCGGCTATATTCATTTTCCTGTAAAACAGGATTTCTACTGTCTAAATTTCTTTATTCAGTCTTTACAGCATCTTTGTATACACGGTTGATAGCTACCGGATGATACTCAACGCCTGTTACTTTAGAAGAAAGCATCTCTGCGTTGCACTGTGTGTAAAGCGGATAAATAACTGCCTCATCCATAACGATCTTCTCAGCATCGTAAAGTCTTGCCCAGCGTCCCTCTGCATCTGTGCAAAGATCACCGGTTGTACACTCATCAATGATTGCATCGTAATCTGCGTTGCTCCACAGACCGTAGTTGTTAGAGTTATCTGTTACCCACATTCCAAGATATGTCATTGGATCTGCGTAGTCCGGTCCCCAACGTGTTAAACCTAACTGGAAGTTACCGTTCTGCATGTCTTCCACACGCTGTTTCTTCGGCTCAACAACCAGATTTACGGTCAGTCCAGGAAGAGTTGTCTCCCATTGCTCTTTTAATACCTGCGCTACTTTCTGAGGTGCGTCATCTGCATCTACTACCATGTCTAAAGTGATCTCAGATTCTCCAAGTTCCTCTAAACCTTTTGCCCAGTAATCTGCTGCTTTTTCTGTATCATATACACACACATCAGAGAATTTCGTCTGATCTTCGGAGAAGTCAGATCCGTCAGGACCTGCTGCAAACTGCATCGGAACTGCTGTGTATGTAGAAGCGGAACCATCTTTTAATACATCTGCTGTGATGGAATCACGGTCGATTGCCATTGTCATTGCAAGACGTATATTTAAGTTTGCGAGTTCAGGAACAGAATTCATATTCGGGCTGACATACCATAAGTAGCCTGCACCAACAGTTGTGAATTCAGGATCGTCTTTTACCTGGTCAACCTGCTCACCGTTTACTAATGTTGTATCAAGTGCACCTGTCTGGTAGCTCATTAATGCCTGCTGTGAATCCTGGATTACCTGATAACTTAATCCGGAAAGTTTTACTCTGTCGGTATCATAGTAGTCTGCATTTTTTGTTAAATGGAATGCAGTTGCTGCCGGCTGATAAGAATCCAGCACAAATGCACCGTTTGATAATACTGTCTCAGGACTTGTTGCAAATGTATCTCCACAGGAAGTAAAGAACTCCTCATTTACCGGATAGAAAGTCGGGAAATACATCAGAGAAGTGAAATAGCTGACTGGTGCATTCAGTTCGACCTGAAGTGTATTGTCGTCTACTGCTGTCACACCAAGTTCACTCTTGTCTTTCTCACCTGCGATGATCTCTGCTGCATTTTTAATCTGACCGATATCGCTTAACATATATGCATACTCAGATGCGACATCCGGATCAACAGCTCTCTGCCATCCGAATACGAAATCTGCTGCGGTAACCGGTGTGCCGTTGCTCCATTTTGCATCGGTACGAAGATGGAATGTATAAGTTAAACCATCGTCTGATAAATCATAGCTTTCTGCGATTGCCGGAACTGCCTGTCCGTCTGCATCCATCTGCATCAGACCGTCGGTATAATCAGCGATTACCTCAAAGGATGTTCCGTCGGTAGCCTGCTGCGGATCGAGTGACTCGACCGGAGTTTCAAGCATAACATTCATGTCTGATGCGCTTGCTGCGGCATCTGTTCCTGCAGCATCACCTGCTGCACTGCCTGTCTCTGTGCCTGCGGTTGTTCCCTGTGTTGCAGAAGAACTGTTCCCGCCACAGCCTGCAAGACCAAGCATCATTGTTCCGGCCATCAAAATAGCCAAAACTGCTTTGGTTTTTTTCATAATAGTAATCCTCCTTGTTTTGCGGAGCAAAATGCGACTGCCTTTGCAGGAGCAGAGGATTTTCCTCCTTGTTTTGCGGAGCAAAATGTCTGCTATGCCTGCATAGCATGTGCCTCTTGCAGGAACAGAGGATTTTCCTCCTTGTTTTTGCGAAGCAAAAATCCGAGTCCTCTGACGAGGAGAGGATTTTCCTCCTTAATAAAAATGCGCAAAGATGGCTCTTTTCCTCTGCGCCCCTTTACGCTGATAACACTTTAGCACATCACATTACAAAATGCAAGTATTATGTTATACATTTTGTACTTTCGTACTATTTTTCCGTTAATATAATGGGTGAATAGCTTTTATTTTCCCTCACTCAAACAATCATGATTTTAAAATTTTTTGCCACCTTAATCCTATGATGTTGAGCTCAAATAGTGCAGTTTGTCAATCAAAAATCTTGCATGTACTATTGTCATCCTATAAAGATTCGGGTGTCAAAAGGTGGTTTTCAATTTTGGGTCTGTCAAATTGCACAAAACCGAACTTGTTTTGTTCCGTTGTCCGAAAATAAGAAAAACTAAGATTTTCTAATTTTCTCCCAAAGTCACAAAAACAGTCTCGGCTTTGTGCAATTTGACAATCGCTAAGTTATGAACCACCTTTTGACACCCTAATCCTATAAAGAAAAAAACCCTCCAGCCATTAGATTTTTCATCTAACTTCTGGAGGGCAGTTCTCAAACTGGAGTTTTGTAACTAAAAACAACAAATCCATGCAAAAATACAGTCAATATTACTTTGTAAGATCCTTGATGACCTCTCCTGCAAGGATCAGTCCTGCCACAGACGGCACAAACGCAATACTTCCAGGGATATCACGGCGCTCGGTGCATTTGTGGACGGTTCCCGGAGGGCAGACGCAATGTGACCGGCAGCTGATACTCATATCCTCGATCGGTCTTGTCGGCTGCTCTTTGGAATATACGACCTTTAATTTTTTGACCCCGCGTTTTTTTAACTCACGGCGCATGACACGCGCGAGCGGGCAGACTGACGTCTTGTAAATATCAGCCACCTCAAACTGGGTCGGGTCTAATTTATTGCCAGCTCCCATGCAGCTTATGACAGGCACATTGCACTCTTTTGCGCGCATGATGATCTCTAATTTTGCAGTGACCGTATCCACCGCATCCACGACATAATCATACTCGGAAAAATCAAACTCATGCGCATTTTCCGGCAGATAAAAACATTTTCTCGCTTCCACTTTTGCATCCGGATTGATCTCTAAGATACGCTCCGTCATCACATCAACTTTATATTTTCCAACCGTTTTTCTGGTCGCAATGATCTGACGGTTGATATTCGTCAGACATACCTTGTCATCATCCACGATCACAAAAGAACCGACTCCGCTCCTGGCAAGCGCCTCAACCACATAACCGCCGACTCCGCCGATTCCAAAAACTGCAACTTTTGCATTTGCAAGCCGTTCCATATTATCTGAACCCAGCAGTAACTGGGTTCTTGAAAACTGATTCAACATATCCTGTGCTTTTCTCCTGTTATTTCCTTATCTCTTAGGTCCTATTATCATTTGTGCAAAATTATTTTTTTCCATATCGGGAAGTTCATTCCTGCCTCTTGTACAAAATTATTTTTTCTCTATATCAAGTGTCTCATTCATACTTCCCATACGGTATCCGCCAAGGTCAAGCGTCACATAGGCAAATCCAAGCTGTTTCAGGTAAGAATAAATCTTTTCCCTGTTTTCCCCTTCTACCAGTTTTGCGATCTCATCCGGCAGCACCTCGATACGCGCAATATCCCCATGGATCCTTACGCGCACCTGATGAAAGCCCATATCCAGCAAAAGCTGCTCCGCCCTATCCACCATGCCGAGTTTTTCTTCGGAAATTGTCTCCCCATAGACAAACCGGGAGGAAAGGCATGCAAATGACTGCTTGTCCCAGGTTGGCAGTCCCATCTCTTTGGAAAGTGTACGGATCTCTTCTTTGTTCAACAAAGCCTCCCTGAGCGGACTTTTGATACCAAGCTCTGCAACTGCGACCAGTCCCGGTCGATAGTCACCATTATCATCCATGTTGGATCCCTCAGCTACGGCATTGATATGATACTCTTTTGCAATTTCCAGTATTTTCTCAAACAATTCATGTTTGCAGAGATAGCAACGGTTCTTCGGATTCTGGCGAAATCCCTCGATATCAAGTTCTTCCGACTTGCATACAATGTGTCTGATTCCCTGCTCCTTGCAAAACTGCTTTGCCTCCTCTAACTCCCTTTTCGGGAAAGAACAGGAGGATGCCGTAACTGCGATCACATGATCCGCACCAATTGTTTCCTTTGCCGCTGCGAGCAGAAATGTCGAATCCACGCCGCTGGAAAAAGCGACTGCAACACTGCCCAGTGACTTTAAATATTCCTGTAAATTTTTATATTTTTCCTGTACTGACTGCATAATAATCCTTTATTTCATATAATTTAATCTATTCTTACCACTGTATAATCGCCCATGGCATGACTGACATAAAAGATCACATATACTTTTCCGTCGTGCACATAAGACTCTCCCATCGTCTCATCGGCTCCGTAATCGTCTACATCTCCGTCAAAATGGGTAAGACTTGCCGCAAGTGCTTCCTCCGTCGGTTCCATCCAGATGAAATTAAATTCCAAAATATCTTTCATCGTAATTTCAGTAGTCGGATTTCCTTCCGGATCCAGCACGGTATAGCCCTGTGCAGTATCTGTATTGTCTTTTCCGGCAAATAAAATTTTAGCCGTCTCATCCGGATCTGCAAAATCAGAAAATGTCATTTTTTCTCCGGTCTTCATGTTAATATTAACGGAAGTAAGTGCTGCAGAAGGATGCGCTGATCCTTCATAATCATAATAACTCTGACAGGTCAGAGAAAGCATATCCTTTGTCTGTTCCTGCACGGTATATGTGAGCACCACGGAATCATTTGCACCAGGGTTCATCTCCTCCGTATCTCCCGTCATTTCCCCGACAGCTTCTTTTGCCGTATTTTCAAAGTAAGTATTCCATTCTTCCTGTTTTTCGGTATCACTCCAGCCTGTAATCTTCGGATAAGAAATATCAACCAGATCCGTCTTTTTGTAGCTTACCATCTCTATCTGATAATCAGACTGTGCGTCCTGCCCTGCCTCTGTTGTGGCTGCGGCTTCTGTTTCGTCCTGTTCTGAATCCTCCGAAACCTGTGAGGTTTCTGGCTCCGTTTCATTCTGTACTGTAGTCTCACTGGTTTTCTGCTGATCCATAGAGCCTGCCGCACCAGTGTTTTTATTTTTACCACAGCCTGCTGCAAACGTGAGTGACAGTGATAATACCGTAATTAATATAAGATTTCTTCTTCTCATATAGATCCCCTTTTCTGCGCAGTTTTTTACACTGAATTCCTTTTCTTTTATAGATAAATTAGTCTGCCAGCATCTACTGCTCCAAAAACTTCACAATATCTTCCGGTTTTTCTGCAAAATTTGTCGCCCCGTGTTCCATCAGGAACTCCTTATCACGGAATCCCCAAAGCACTGAGATGCACGGCAGTCCTGAATTTTTTGCCGTCATGACATCCACATCCGAATCACCGATGTAGACTGCCGTATCCGCCGGTTTTCCAAGTTCTGCAAGCGCCGTGTGCACCATATCCGGTGCTGGTTTTCTCGCCACACCTTCGCGCTCCCCGATCGCAGCCTGCACAATGCCTTCGAAATAAATCTCGTTTAACTCTTTGACTGCAAAATCAATCTTATTCGAAACGATTGCAAGCGCATAACCTTTTTCCTTTAATTTGCGGAGCACCGGAACAACACCATCGTAAGCTCTCGTTTTGTCATTGCAGTGTTCTCCATAATACTTTTTAAAAACAGCAAATGTTTCTTCGAATTTCGGATTGTCAAATCCGCCCGGAACGGAAAGCTCCATCAGACGACGCACACCGTTTCCAACAAATGCACGCACTTCCCCGATCGTGCGCTCCGGCATCTGCATCGTTCGCAGCGCATAGTTTGTGGCATCTGCCAGATCCTCTAACGTATTTAATAAAGTTCCATCCAGGTCAAATACGACTGTTTCATATTTTTTCATAATAATCCTCATTTCTGCTTGTGATAAATCTTTTGATCCACACATATTTCCTTTTTCTAATTGACACTCACGTTTCCCGCAAGCACCTGTTTGTAATCTTCGTAATTCTTTGCAAGGAGCGTCGGTGTATCCAGTCCATACGGACATTTGCTCTTGCATTTATTGCAGTGCAGGCAGTTCTCGATCTTTTTCATTTTCGCCTGAACCTCCGGTGTGAGCTGCAGTGCAGACGGAGAGCGGCGCAGCAGAAGCGACATACGCGCACAGTTATTGATCTCAATGCCCGCCGGACACGGCATACAATAACCGCAGCCGCGGCAGAAATCGCCTGCCAGTTCTTTTCGGTCATTCTCGATCAGTGCACGGATCTCATCCGTCATTGTTGGCGGATTATCAATATATGAAATAAATTCGTCCAGCTCTTTTTCCCGCTGCACACCCCAGATCGGCAGTACATTTTCATACTGCGCCTCAAATGCATAGGCTGCCGCAGAATTCGTGATCAGACCACCGGATAATGCCTTCATTGCGATAAATCCCATGTCTGCCTTTTTACATTTTTCCACCAGTGCAATATCCTTATCCGTTGCCAGATAGCAGAACGGAAACTGCAGTGTCTCATACAGCCCGGATTCGATTGCCTCCTCGGCAACCGCAAGCCTGTGGTTCGTGATACCGATATGACGGATCTTCCCCTGCGCCTTTGCCTCAAGCATCGCCTCATAAAGTCCTGTTCCATCTCCCGGTTTCGGGCAGAAAGAAGGATTGTGGAACTGATAGATATCAATGTAATCCGTCCTTAAATTATGTAAGGAAATCCCAAGCTGTTCCCAGAATTCGTCCGCATTGTTCGCTGCCGTCTTAGTGGCAATGTAGACTTTTTCACGCATTCCGTCAAATGCTTTGCCTAATTTTTCCTCACTGTCCGTGTAAAACCGCGCCGTATCAAAAAACGTAATGCCCGCTTCATACGCTTTTCCCGCCAGTTTTACCGCATCCTCTGTGCTGACTCTCTGGATCGGCAGTGCGCCAAATCCATTCTTATTTACTTTGATTCCTGTACTTCCTAAAACTACCGTTTCCATAACTCTTATCGTTTTCCTCCTTAAATCAATCGTGTTTTCATTACTATTTGCTCCCAACATTATCTATGCAGCAGATTGCACACCCACGAACATTCTATTGTTTTAAATAAGGGAAAAATAACTCGCTCTTATTCCGCTTATCAAACATATTATTATACTGCAGTATTTCATAATTTTTGAGCCATTTTGCATCCTCACCGGCCGCATCTTCTACATGAAAAAATCTGCCCAGCGATTTGGAATAAAATCCTCTCGAATTGATTGCCGGAATTTCTTCCATCATGTCGGCTAAAAACTGATTGTATGCCGGAAGTGCAATGCCCGCACGCTCCAATGCCAATGTTGACAGATAATTAAGGCTCGTCAATTCCACACTTTCTTGGTCACTGTCATAATTCGTCCAGATAAAAAACGGTACAGTGTAAAGATTCTCAAGTTCAGACAGCGTCAGTCCGCCCAATCCTTTTCCATTCAGATACGGATAAAAACTGGATGATAAACTCGGCTGATGATCCCCGAAAAAGACGATCTCAACCGGATCATCCACTTTTTCAAAATAGGAGATCAGATACTCTAATGCCGAATCACTCTCGTGGATCAATGACAGGTACTGGTTCACGTCCGGATAATTGATGCCAAGCATACGCGCTTTTTCATCAAAATTGTCATATTTCTCCGTATAACCGCCATGATTCTGCATGGAAATACTCATAATAAATAAATCCTCGTTGGATTTTTTACTCTCATAACGGTCGACGATCTTCTCATACAGTTCCTGATCTGTAATATAATCACGCAATATCTTCGTCTGGTCAAAATCATCGATAAAATGTGTTTCATCAAATCCCATATTCGGATATACGATATTGCGGCTCCATCCGGTATCATAATAAGGATGCATTGCCACACAGGTGTAACCGATATTTTTCAGATTTGACACCAGAGAAGTCGGTGTATCCGTGATATACTGCTGATAGACAACCGAACCGCTCGGCAGAAATGCCATGGAATTTCCCGTCAAAAATTCCCACTCGGAGTTTGGTGTTTTGGCGCCAAATACTGATGAGAGCGCATGCCCCTTGATCGTATTTTTCTCCAGTGAATCGTAAAACGGTGTCAGATCGATATTGGTTGAAAAATTACCCACCACACTAAGGTCCGCATAGGATTCACTCATAACCACGATAATAGTCGGCTTTTTCTCCGTTTCTCCGGTATTTGTATCCGCCTCTTTGCTGTACTGATCCTCAAGTTCCTTTACTGCCTCTTTCGAATACCCATCCGGTTCCGCAATAAAGCAGTCGCGGATACTTAACACAAAGTTTAAGATATAACCGTTTCTGTAGCTTCCTTTCTGTTCCCAGGTCTCCGTCACAACACCCTGCGTATGTTTTCCAATGTATACACAGCACAATATGGCAAATGAAATGCACACGATCGAGATCGGAATCCTTTTCTTAAAGGATACGTGTAATTTACGGATAAATGCAATATACAGCGTGGAAAGAAGTATGACATAGCCCGCCCTTGCATCCAGAACAAATTCATAATTCCCTGCTACGGAAAGTCCCGTCTGGATAGATTTTAAATCACTGAAAATAAACTCATTTCCACGAAACAGATACACAAAATAGTTGATCCCGGCAAGGGACAACAGTACAATATGCGAAATCAGACATGTCAGTCCTGTATTGTTTGTAAATATCTGAATGACCAGAAAAACTACCAGACAGCACAATACATTCAAAAACATTTTATTGTCGGATATTTTTGCTCTCAGTTCTGCATCCAGTAACAGATACTGGATATGATATGCTGTAAAAATGCCGCCTGTCCCAAGCATGATCGCACTCCACAGCCATGACATTTTTTCATTTAATTCAATCTTTAAACTTTTAATTCCAAAATAAAGTACCCCAAACCCGAACAGTACCCATACCGGAAACCTTATCACTGCAAACAGCACTGCTGCAAATACCACTGCTACGGCAAGCCGGATCAGATTCTCTTTTTCAAAATATAACTTTATCTTCATGATTTCCTCATATTTCCATCTTTTATCGTCTCTTTTTCAACAAAGTTATTCTATCATTACATACAGATTTGTCAATTTTGTGAAGATTAAACTTTTCTTAGTTTTTTATCGCTTTCTATACATAAAAACCCCTAAACAGTTTGGGATTATTTGCCCTGGCTGCTTAAGGGGTATCATGCATTTCCATATTCTGTACACTTCATTGTTGATTGGACAGCCTTTATTTTGCCTGCTTTTTAAAGAAATCATCGATCGCAGCATGCAGTTTCTTCGCATCCATGCTTTTTAACAGGTAACCATTCGGCTTTAACGACATCACGTCCATAACCGTCTGTGCATCATTTTTTCCGGTAAGAAAAATAATCGGAATATTCTGAAATTCCGCATCTTCACGAATCATCTGCATGAACTGTCTGCCATCCACGATTGGCATTTCATAGTCTAACAGGATCAGATCCGGTATATTTAAGGCAAGATATTTGATCGCCATCTCGCTGGAATTGACAGGAATTACCTGATATTTATCTTCCAGCAGTGTTTTAATATTCCGGAGGATCACTCCTGAATCATCCACCGCTAAAATGGTTCTTTTTTTCATTTTATCATATTCATCCATCTGCCTTTTGATGTTTTCCACCATCTCAACCACATTGATCGGTCTTATAAAAATATCGGTAAACATCTGTTTTGGAAGTGTTTCCCAGAGTTTCTCAAGTTCTTCCACATTTCCCATGACAAACACAGGTGTTTTATGCTTGATTGCATGATCTACGATCACTTTAACCCCAACCGCCTTTAATCCCGCAATAACCCTGTCATGGTATCTGTCAATTCCATAATCTCTTCCATCGATACATCCGCCACATAAACACGCAGCTGATCCATGGATTCCCTGATGCATTCCGGAACCTGATATTCTTCAAGTTGTTCCATGATCTGATCCACTCCATCAAGGTCAAACTGTTCTATGCACTGGTGTATCTGCTGTAATGCAGTGATCCACTCCCCGTCCGAAAACTCTTTTTTTGCATCCTCTTCCTTCTCTGCATAGGGGCGCAATATATTTTTTAAATCACGGTACAGGGTAAGCACATCCGGTGTTTTTTCCTCTAACACCTCTGTCTTACCCTGTTTTCCATAATCCTCAAGTTCCTTTGCTGCCTCCGACAACGGTACTGCACCGATCAGAAGTGCAGAACTTTTTAACGCATGTACTTCAATCACATAATCACTGATCAGGCCCTCTTTCAGGCACTGTTCGATCTTATTTGCCTTACTGTCGATCGTACGGTAAAATATCCGGATCGTTTTCATAAGTGCAGCTTTCGAACCACAGTGCTTTACCCCCTCCTCGAATGAAAATCCCATCTGTGGATCTTCCGGCTGTATCTCACGGTCAGAGAGATCATCTGCAAGAAGCTTCTTTGCCTCCTCCTTCGGGACATCACGCACAAGATCTTTTGGCAGCCACAGTTTCAGCTGGTTACAGATCCGTGCAAAATCAATCGGTTTTGCAACAAAACCATTCATTCCTGCATTCAGGAATTCCTTTCTGGCATCTACCATTGCATTCGCAGTGAGTGCAATGATCGGAAGCTTCTGATACTTGTCCTCCGGCAGTGCACGAATAGCTTTTGCAGCTTCTATTCCATCCATAACCGGCATCATGTGATCCATCAGCACCAGATCATACTGGCTGCCCCTGACCATTTTTACTGCCTGCAGTCCATTTTCTGCCGTATCAATCTGCATCCGGAGAGGTTTTAGCAGTTCTTTTGCCACCACAAGATTCAATTCGTTATCATCCACAAGTAAAATGTGTGCCTCCGGGGCAATAAACAGACATTCCGCTTCTTTTTCCGTCACATTATCTTTCTGCCCATTATAATTTACCGCAGAAACAGGCGTCGGATCAATGATTGTCTGTTCTATCGTAAAGAAAAACCTGCTTCCCTTTCCGTATTCACTTTCTACTTCGATAACCCCTCCCATCATATTGACTAAATTCTGGGAAATTGTCAAGCCCAGTCCGGTTCCTTCCACATAACGGTTTCTGTCCATCTCCACGCGCTGAAACGCATCGAACAGAATTTTCTGATCTTCCTTGCGGATTCCGATCCCGGTATCTGCCACCTCATAATAAAGCATTACTTTATCCGTATTTTTCTGTCTGACATGCACGGAAAAGCGGACGCTGCCTTTCTCTGTATATTTAATGGCGTTATTTACCAGGTTTATGATGACCTGACGGATACGCCCCATATCCCCTTTCAGCTTACATGGAATATCCTGATCAATATCATAGATCAGTTCCAGACCAGAATGTCCGATCCTGTTTTCCATACTAATCCTCAGATCATGAAACAGTGAACATGTATCATACGGTTCATCAAACAGCTGCATTTTACCGGCTTCCATCTTTGAACAATCCAGCACATCATTGATGATTGTAAGAAGCACACGCCCGGAACTCTGGATATTCAGCAGATATTCCTGCTCCTTCGGTGAATGCCGGGAACGCAGTAAAATCTCTGTAATTCCCACAATAGAGTTCATCGGCGTACGTATCTCATGTGACATATTCGAAACGAAGTTGGTTTTGGCACGGTTGGCATCTTCCGTCTGTAATACAAGACGCTTCATCAGATGGTTCTGCTCTATGATCTTTGTCACATCAACAATCGTCATCATATATCCCTGTATCAGTTCATTGTCCTTTAATACCGTTTCTTCCACCTGATAATGCCGGTCTTTCCAGTCAAAAAAATCCTGACTGCCCTGAATAAATGCATATATCTTATCATCCGTGCTATATCCCTGTTCCTTATTTATAGAAGTAATAATTTTATCCGCCATCGAATTTAAAAAAAGGAAACGGTGATCCGCATCTGTTACAATGACAGCTTCTTTCAGATTATCAATAATATAATTTTTTGCATTTTTGACAGGATCAAACAAGCCGTATTTTACAACGGCAATGCTCATAAAGATACAGGACAACAGAATTCCAAGAGGTGTTGGATCATCTCCTTTTAGAATTTTTAAAATGCGCAGAGACAACAGGAGCATTGGTGAAAGCATCGCTGCGATCATAAGGAAATGGATTTTTCCTTTATTGGGCATACTTCTCTGAGAGCAGTAGGAAGAGATGATGATGCCGATCGTAGTCATGATTTCTGCCAGTAAGAAAGCCATATAGACATAGTACATTGGTGCTGGAGAGATTTCCAGCGTATATCCGTTCAGGTTTGCCTTCGAAGGAGCCAGCCAGTAATCTTTATAGTATAGATGATGATAATCAACGGTTGCGATCATAACATAAAATCCCATGTTTAACACAAGAAGCAGATGGATCACCCACTGTGGGATTTTTATATTTTTCCAGCGTATCATAAACATGAGGGCACAGAAATTACCATTATACCATGTCCTGGTGGGTTTGATAAATGTTTTTTCGTAAATTTTAGTTGACTTTAATTTTCAACATCTGCTGCCAAAGCTGCCCGCACTCTCTTTTTTCAAATCCGGCTTCTTTTCAAACGTACATGATGGATTCCTTTTACGAAACTCATTTGATTTTCCTCCTTATCTTCCCTGATATCCGCGGCCTTCCCTTCCCGGCATATCCTCACTTTTCACATAGCGGGCATTGAACTCCATATTGATCTCACGCAATTCTTTTTTCCCGTCGATGTAATCCTGGTACATTTCCACGAGTCCGGACATGCAGCCATCACAGGCTGCATCAATATTTCCTAATGATTCCGCCACGATCTTCTCCCGCTCTTCTTTTGTTGTCTCTGAAATTAAATAGCCCATTGCATTTCTCTCCTTTTCACTCATGCCGCTTTTCATTATACCATCTGTCATCTCAAATATCTCAATAACTTTATCCGCCATCTCACATCCTTTTTCCGTGAGTGCAGTATCAGCTTTGCCAGTTAAAGCTCACTCCGGAGATTCCATTGATCATACATTCATTTTATACCAAGAGCCCGACTTTTTCGAAGCCGGGCTCTTAAATTTCTTCACATAAATGCTGTGTCATAACCGATGACATTCTATTTAGAGTATCATGAAAAATCTCAGACTTATGTAGATCATTTTTTCAATACAAATGAAGCTTTATTACCTGTCAAACTGTCTTTTCCGATAAATATTTCAAATTCTCCTGCTTCGCTCGCATAGATTCCATCCTCTGTCAAAAAACGCAGTTCCTGTTCTGTTATGGTAAAGACTACCTTTTTTTCCTCTCCAGGCAAAAGCGTAACCTTCTTAAAATCTTTCAATTCTTTGACCGGACGCACTACAGAAGCCGCAATATCATGGATATAAAGCTGCAGGGTTTC
>DXQT01000018.1 GCA_019411365.1 Roseburia sp. | reverse complement strand
AATCTTTCATCACTATTTGTGCCGCCGCAAAGCGGCGGAATGGAGATTAATATGATAAAAGCAGTCTTATTTGATCTGGATGGTACGATCATTAACTCAGAAGAGGGAATTACAAAGTGTGTACAATATGCATTAAGCAGTTTTGGAATTGAGGAACCGGACCGGAAAAAGCTGTTGTGTTTTATCGGACCGCCGCTTGATCCTGTTTTCCGTGAAAAATACGGCTTTGATGCGGACAAGGCATGGCAGGCGGTATTAAAATACCGGGAGAGGTTTGATAAGACCGGAATTTTCGAGTGTGAATTATATGAGGGTGTCGCAGATACGATCCGCAAGTTAAAAGAAGCAGGCTGCGTCATCGCACTTGCTTCCTCCAAGCCGGAGACAGCGTGCAGACGTATTCTGGAACATTTTTCCCTGACACCGTATTTTGATGAGATCGTCGGTTCCACTTTAGATGGAAGCATCAGCACCAAACAGCAGGTACTAGAGGAGCTTGGCAGACGGATGGAGCATATGCAGATCACAAAAGACCAGATGTGCCTGATCGGAGACACTGAGTATGACGTGATTGGAGCGGATCAGTTTGGAATCCGCTGTATCGGCGTATCCTATGGATTTGGAAAAAGAGAGCTGTTAGAGCGTGCAGGGGTATACTGTGTCTGCGACAACATGGCAGAGGTTGTGGAAGCACTGCAGCAGATGTGATAGAAAGGAAGATATCATGAAAACGACAGGCGGTTTTAAACTCTGGCAGATCATTTATCCGATTGGCATTTATTATGTTGTGTCGAGTCTTATGTACTTCGTGCTGGGACTTTTTCTGGGGGATGGGCAACAGACCTATATGCTGCGTCAGCTGATCTGCTCGGCGGCAACGATCCCGGCGACGATGAGTTTTTATAAGCAGGATAAAATTGCAGAGCAGGTTGTCTATGGAACCGAAAAAGAAAAATTGGATACAAAATGGCTCGCAGACGCAGTTTTGGCGGCTGCGGGTGCAGCGACACTTGGCATTGCCGTGAATAATATCATTGCAATGACGCCGTTAGTGCAGATGTCGGAGGGGTTTCAGGAGGCAAACCAGTCCTTTTTTGCGGGAACGGTTGTGTTTGAACTGCTCGGTTCCTGCCTTGTGATTCCAATCGCAGAAGAATTGCTGTTCCGCGGTGTGGTGTACAAGCGTCTGAAGCTTTATTTTGGCGTGACACCGGCATTGATCGGTTCAGCACTTATCTTTGGTATCATGCATGTCAATCTGGTGCAGTTTTTGTATGCGGCGGTGATCGGATTGCTTCTTGCGTTTGTGTTGGAAAAAACAGGGAAGCTTTCCATGGCAGTTTTTGGGCATATTGCGGCAAATCTTGTGGCGGTGCTGCGGACGGAGACAGGATGGCTGGAGTTCAGTTTTTATCCGACAGTAAACGGCATTTTGTTTACGGTTGTGATGGCAGTGGCAGGAATAGCCGTTGTCAGCCTTTTTTACCGGAGAAAATAATTCGTTACATAAAAACGACATTTCATTACATATTCCATAAGAAAAGCTTATGAGCTGGTCGATATAAGATAAAGTACAGAGTATGGAGTGAAGAAAATGCCGAAAATTGCGATATGTGATGATGAACAGCCTATAAGAGAGTATTTAAAAAGTCTGACCGAAAAATGTATCCCGGATTCACAGGTTCGCCTGTTTGGCAGCGGAGAGGCACTGTTACGAGATCAGACATCCTTTGATGTGATCCTGCTGGATGTTTCCCTGCGTGGAGAAGATGGAAATCAGACGTTAAACGGCATGGAGACAGCCCGGAAAATCCGGGAGACATCCAATGCGATGATCATTTTTGTGACAGCGTTCAAAGAATATGTGTTTGAAGGTTATGATGTCGGGGCGTTTCACTATCTGTTAAAGCCGGTGGACGAGCACAAGTTTGCGGAAGTGATGCAGCGCGCCATGTGGCAGCTTGAGCGGGAAAAAGAGGAAATGTCCCTGTTGATAAAAGCAGATGGCAGTTATATGGAAGTTCTGGCAAAAAATATTTTGTATGCGGAGAACGAGGCGCGCAAGATTGTGCTGCACACGAAAAATATGCCGGAGAGCAGTTATACTTTTTATGAGAAAATGGAAGTGTTGGAGAAGCGGCTGGGAGAGGGTTTTTTCCGTTCGCACCGGGGATTTCTGGTAAATCTGCGGGAAGTGTACAAGTATGATGCGACCACGATACAGATGAAAAATGGTGACAAAGTTTATCTGGCAAAACAAAAGTATAACGATTTTGTCACGGCTTATATGAAATATCTGAGAAGCGCAGGATGAAAAGGACTGCAAAATAGCGGAAAAAAGCAAAAATCAGCGGAACATAGATCTGCTGATTTTTCATTACATAAAAGAGCCTGTTCGTTACAATTCGCTAAAATCAGAAAATGCCCGACCGATATACGGAGTAAAGAAAGGCAAAATGCATCGTTATGGTGCAGTTTTGGCAAGACATACAGGGAGGCAATAATATGCGAATTACAACACAAATGCTTGCACACTCAGCCGCAAAAAGCGGAATTCCATTTCAGCAGACAACACTGTTAGATATCCTGAACAAAAAGTCATCTTTTTCCGGTCTGCTGAACGGAGTGAATGCCAGTGCGGATGCAACGGCGATCGCAAAGAAAAAGAATTATTCGAAGCTGGAAGATATTTCGGGGAACCTGAACGGATATGCTTCTAGTCTTGTGGCAACAGATAAGAACTCCATTTATGACAGGGCAAAGGAAAGCGTCAGTACAAAGGATATTGTTTCCTCGGCAAAAAAAATGGTCGAGAGCTACAACGCAACGTTAAAACAGCTCAGGGAAACCGGGGATACTTTAAATGAGTTTTACAGACAGCAGTTAAAGGATATTCCTGCCGGGGACAAAGAGGCATTGAAGAGCATTGGTATCACACAGGCAAAAGACGGCAGTCTTTCCATTGACGAGAAAGTGTTACAGAGTGCAGATGCAGACACGTTAAAGAAAGTGTTGGATGGAGATACCGGGCTTGCTTCCAAGATCAGTTTTGTGAGCGGAAGAATCAGCCAGAACGCAGCGTCCAATGTTGTGAGCACATCGAGCCAGTATACATCGAACGGCTCTTCATTGCTGAGTGCACTTGAGACGAGTAAATACGATTTCTGGGGATAAAAAAGAAAATTGACAAATTTGCAGAGGAGATAAGACAGGAGAACTATTATGAGTGTTACGATCAACTTTTCCAAAAACACGTCCGCACCCTGGCAGTCAAATGCAAACATGTTAAAAAGCACGCGGGAAAAAATACAGAGACAGGAAGAGCGGGACGGAAAAATTGCTTTTTTTGAGACACAGAAGCAGAATCTCAAAAATCAGAAAGCGGATACAATCGAAGAAATTGCAAAAAAGCTGGAGAAGTTTCATACTTACGAGGATGAGATCGCGGCAGCAAAACAGGAGTACAACAGCTCACAGATGTTCCACATCTTAGATGAGGCAGAAGAGCGCGGAGAGCAGATGGCGAAAGCGGCTGAGAAATATAAGCCAAAGACCGAGGAAGAGCAGAAAAAGGAGGCTCAAGGCGAGGCAGCAGGAACAGACGGCAAAACCGATGATAAGGGTGTTTTATCCGAAATTATGGATGATATGTCGGAATCAATCGATGCGCAGGAAGGAAATCTGGAAACTACCGGACAGCTTTCAGAAGCAGAGTTACAGCAGAAATTGTCCGACGAGGAATTGCAGAAAAAACAACAGAGATATCAGCCGTTTGACGTGCGGGCATAATAAAAGCCGATATTTCACTGATGCCTGTCTTGGTTAGTGATCAGATAATCTACCATGTATCACAACTTTTTATTACAGAAAACAGAATATTAAAATCTGCCGTAACAAATAGTAATATTCTATACTCCGACAATTCAAACACAATTCCAGAAAAACACCTGAAGTGATATTTTATCACTTGAAAATCAAAAATTTTTTATTATAAAACAAGGAAAGAATTGTTTGTATCCATATATTACAGTAAGAATATAATTATAATAGTATAAACAATACTGCTATAAATAATAAATATTCAAATTATCAGACAATATTGCAAAAAAATAGATAGACAGAAGTATCAAAAAGTTGTATATTAGAAAACAAGAAAAATAAAATAATTCATGAAGCAAAGGCGCTTAGATACCCAATCGATCATTGGGTTATTTAAGCGCCTTTTTATGTAATAGGAAATTACGTTGCAATGTTCCTGTTACCCCAAAAGGCTCCGTAATTAGAAATTGTCTGCAAAGTGGCGATTTCAATCTGGATTAAGAAAGGAATTTGCGTATGAAAGAGCAACAGAAAGAAACATCTGCAAAAATGGTCACTCTGAACAAATTTGCACCAAAGGATTCCCAGACAAAAACAGACGGAATGTATGATCCGGCATTTGAACATGACAACTGCGGTATCGGTTCGGTTGTCAATATCAAAGGTATCAAGACACATGAAACCGTGGAGAATGCTTTGAAAATTGTTGAAAACTTAAAGCACAGAGCAGGAAAAGATGCAGAAGGAAAGACCGGTGACGGTGTTGGTATCCTTTTACAGATTTCTCATAAATTTTTTACGAAAGCCGTAAAACCGCTCGGTATTGAACTTGGTGGTGAGAGAGATTATGGTATCGGTATGTTTTTCTTCCCGCAGGATGAGTTGAAACGCAATCAGGCAAAGAAAATGTTCGAAGTCATTGTCCAGAAAGAGGGCATGGAATTTTTAGGATGGAGAGAAGTACCGATCGATCCGACAAAGCTTGGACAGAAAGCGATCGACTGTATGCCTTGCATTATGCAGGGGTTTGTAAAGCGTCCGAAGAATGTGGAAAAGGGACTTCCGTTCGACCGCAAGCTGTATGTGGCAAGACGTGTGTTTGAACAGTCGAATGATGATACTTATGTTGTCTCTTTATCCAGCAGAACGATTGTATACAAGGGAATGTTCTTAGTAGAGCAGCTCCGCTTGTTCTTTGCAGATCTTCAGGACAAAGATTATGAATCTGCGATCGCAACCGTACACTCCCGTTTCTCTACGAACACAAACCCAAGCTGGGAGAGAGCACATCCAAACCGTTTTATCGTACATAACGGTGAGATCAACACTATCAAAGGAAATGCAGATAAGATGCTTGCCCGTGAGGAGACCATGGAGTCCGAATTTTTAAAGGGCGAATTACAGAAAGTGCTTCCGGTCGTCAACACCGAAGGTTCCGACTCTGCAATGCTTGACAATACACTGGAATTTCTTGTCATGAGCGGCATGGATCTTCCGCTCGCTGTCATGATCTTAATTCCGGAGCCGTGGGCGAATAACAGCCTCATGTCCCAGAAGAAAAAAGATTTTTACCAGTATTACGCAACGATGATGGAGCCGTGGGACGGACCTGCATCCATTCTTTTCTCCGATGGTGATATTATGGGAGCGGTGCTTGACCGTAACGGACTCCGTCCTTCCCGCTATTACATTACAGATGACGATTACCTCATTCTTTCCTCTGAGGTCGGTGTACTTGACATTGATCCGACGAAGATCGTGGTAAAAGAGAGACTTCGTCCGGGAAAAATGCTTCTGGTAGATACCGTAAAGGGAAGAGTGATCGATGATGATGAGTTAAAAGAGACTTATGCAGGCAAACAGCCTTACGGTGAATGGATCGACCGCAACCTGTTAAATTTAAAAGATTTGAAAATTCCAAACCAGCGTGTGCCGGAATACACCAAGGAAGAGCGTCAGAGAATGCAGAAGGCATTTGGTTATACCTATGAATCTTTGAGGGATGCAATTTTACCGATGGCAAAAAATGGCGGCGAGGGAACGTCCGCCATGGGTATTGATACACCGCTTGCTGCACTGGCAACCGATCATCAGCCGTTATTTAACTACTTCAAGCAGCTATTTGCACAGGTTACAAACCCACCGATCGACTCTATCCGTGAAAAAGTGGTGACTTCCACAACCGTATACATCGGAGAGGATGGCAACCTTCTGGAAGAAAAAGCAATCAACTGCCAGGTGTTAAAGGTCAACAATCCAATTCTGACAAACACGGACCTGATGAAAATTAAAAATATGAAAGTGGACGGATTTAAGGTAGAGGTAATCCCGACTACTTATTATAAGAGCACAAGCCTCGAGAAAGCCATTGAGCGTCTGTTCGTGGAAGCAGACCGGGCATACAGGGAGGGCGCAAACATTTTGATCCTGTCTGACCGTGGTGTCGACGAATATCATGTGCCGATCCCATCATTGCTTGCAGTGTCCGCCCTGCAGCAGCATCTGGTCAAGACAAAAAAGAGAACTGCAGTCGCCATGATCTTAGAGTCCGGCGAGCCGAGAGAGGTACATCATTTTGCAACACTGTTAGGTTATGGTGCCTGTGCGATCAACCCATATCTGGCACAGGATACCGTAAAACAGTTAGTGGATGAGCATATGTTAGACAAAGATTACTATGCGGCAGTGGATGATTACAATGCAGCGATCTTAAATGGTATTGTAAAGATCGCTTCCAAAATGGGTATTTCTACGATCCAGTCTTACGAAGGTTCCAAAATCTTCGAGGCGATCGGTATCGACTCCAACGTGATCGATAAGTATTTCACAAATACCGTGAGCCGCATCGGTGGTATAACATTAAAAGACATTGAAAATGATGTGAACGAATTACATTCTGCAGCATACGATCCTCTTGGTTTAGAGACTGACCTCACCTTAGACAGCAGGGGACGCCACAAAATGAGAAGTGGTGCAGACCAGCACCTTTACAATCCGGCAACCATCCATCTGTTACAGGAATCCACGAAACGTGGAGATTACAACCTGTTCAAACAGTACACAGAGCTTGTGGACAGTGAGGAAAAAGACGGCTGCATCCGTGGACTGATGGATTTCAATTATCCGAAAAAAGGTGTGCCGGTCGAGGAAGTGGAAAGCGTTGATTCTATCGTGACAAGATTTAAGACCGGTGCGATGTCCTATGGTTCTATCTCACAGGAAGCACATGAGACGCTTGCCATTGCGATGAACCGGCTTCACGGCAAATCAAATACCGGTGAAGGTGGTGAGGATTACGAGCGTATCGCAAGTAAAAATACCGCAGTGGACAGATGCTCCAAGATCAAGCAGGTCGCATCCGGACGATTTGGTGTCACAAGCCAGTACTTAGTCAGTGCGGAAGAGATCCAGATCAAGATGGCACAGGGAGCAAAACCGGGCGAAGGTGGACATCTTCCGGGCAAAAAAGTTTATCCGTGGATTGCAAAGACAAGACTTTCCACACCGGGGGTATCCTTAATTTCTCCGCCACCACACCATGATATTTACTCCATCGAAGATTTAGAGCAGCTGATCTTTGACTTGAAAAACTCTAACAGAGCGGCAAGAATTTCCGTAAAACTTGTTTCAGAGGCAGGTGTCGGAACCGTTGCAGCAGGTGTTGCAAAAGCTGGCGCACAGGTTGTGCTGATCTCCGGTTACGATGGCGGTACAGGTGCTGCTCCGGCAAGCTCCATCCACAATGCAGGACTTCCTTGGGAGCTTGGACTTGCAGAGACACACCAGACTTTGATCATGAACGGACTCCGCAATAAAGTAAGGATTGAGACAGACGGAAAATTAATGAGCGGCCGTGATGTTGCGATCGCAGCGCTTCTCGGAGCAGAGGAATACGGATTTGCAACGGCTCCGCTTGTAACCATGGGATGCGTCATGATGCGTGTCTGTAACTTAGATACCTGTCCGGCAGGTATCGCAACACAGAATCCGGAATTAAGAAAACGCTTTGCAGGAAAACCGGAATATGTGGAAAACTTTATGAAGTTTATCGCAGAGGAACTCCGTGAATACATGGCAAAACTTGGCTGCAGAACCGTGGATGAGATGGTTGGACGAAGCGACCTCTTAAAAGTCCGGGAAGATCTGACCGGACGTGAGAAAGAGATCGATCTTTCCAGAATTTTAAACAACCCATATGCAGGACCGAAGGAAAAAGTAACTTTTGATCCAAAACATGTATATGATTTTGAACTGGAAAAATCAAAAGACGAGACGGTGCTTTTAAAACAGCTTGGCTCTGCACTTGCAAACAAACAGCGCAGAAGCATTGATGTGGAAGTGACGAACACAGATCGTTCCTTCGGTACGATTTTTGGTTCCGAGATAACAAAAAAATATGGAACCGGCTTAGAGGAAGATACGTTTGTAGTTAAATGTACCGGTGCAGGCGGACAGAGTTTTGGTGCGTTCATTCCAAAAGGACTGACCTTAGAGCTTGTAGGCGATTCCAACGACTACTTTGGCAAGGGACTTTCCGGTGGTAAATTAGTGGTTTATGCCCCGGCAGGTGTAAAATACAAAAAAGACGAGAATATCATCATTGGTAACGTAGCCCTTTATGGTGCAACGAGCGGAAAGGCATTCATCAGCGGTGTGGCAGGCGAGCGTTTCTGCGTGCGTAACTCAGGCGCTTCCGCAGTCGTAGAAGGTGTCGGAGACCATGGCTGTGAGTATATGACAGGCGGACGTGTCGTAGTTTTAGGTAAAACCGGCAAAAACTTTGCGGCTGGTATGAGCGGCGGTATCGCTTATGTGTTGGATGAGGATAACGACCTTTACACCCGCATGAACAAAGAGATGGTATTTTCTGAGGAAGTATCCAATAAATACGATGTTATGGAATTAAAAGACATGATCAAAGAGCATGTGGCATTTACCAATTCCGAAAAAGGTAAGGAAATTCTGGATAACTTCAGTGAGTATCTGCCGAAATTTAAGAAAGTAATCCCGTATGATTACAACCGTATGCTGATGGCTATCGTTCAGATGGAGGAGAAAGGTCTCTCATCCGAACAGGCACAGATCGAAGCATTCTATGCGAATACGAGAGGTTGATCGTCAGTAGGGAATACGAAAAGAAAATGGAGGAAATATCATGGGAAAACCAACCGGATTTATGGATTATAAAAGAGAGACATCGGTGAGTGAAGCACCATTGGAGCGTATCAGAAATTTTAACGAATTCCACACACCACTGTCAAAGGAAGAACAGCAGATACAGGGCGCGCGCTGCATGAACTGCGGAGTTCCCTTCTGTCAGGCGGGAATGAATATCATGGGAATGACGAGCGGATGCCCGTTACATAACCTTGTCCCGGAGTGGAACGATCTTGTATACACAGGGAACTGGGAGCAGGCATACAACCGTCTGAAAAAGACGAACAACTTCCCGGAGTTCACATCAAGGGTATGTCCTGCACTATGCGAAGCAGCATGTACCTGCGGACACTGGGGGGATGCCGTTACCTGTAAGGAAAACGAACATGGCATTATCGAGAACGCTTATGAGCAGGGCTATGCGAAAGCAAAACCACTGAGAGTCCGCACAGGAAAGAAAGTCGCAGTCATCGGTTCCGGTCCTGCCGGACTTGCAGTGGCAGACCAGCTGAACAAGCGTGGACATTTGGTAACCGTATACGAGCGCGATGACAGGGTGGGCGGACTTCTGATGTACGGAATCCCGAATATGAAACTGGAAAAATGGGTGATCGACCGCAAGGTTTCCATTATGAAGGAGGAAGGCATTACATTTGTCACAAATACGAATGTCGGCAAAGATGTCAAAGCTGCAAAATTGTTAAAAGAATATGACAGGGTCGTTCTGGCATGTGGAGCCAAAAATCCAAGAGATATCAAGGCGCCGGGCAGAGATGCGAAAGGTATTTATTTTGCAGTGGATTTCTTGAAAGCTACCACAAAAAGCCTTTTGGATTCTGACTTGAAAGACAATCAGTACATTTCTGCAAAAGGAAAAAGAGTGGTTATCATCGGTGGCGGTGACACCGGAAATGACTGTGTGGGCACATCCATCCGTCACGGCGCAGCCAGTGTGACACAGCTTGAGATGATGCCGAAAGCGCCGGATACGAGAGCGGAGAACAATCCGTGGCCGGAGTGGCCAAAAGTCTGCAAGACAGATTATGGTCAGGAGGAGGCGATTGCAGTATTCGGACATGACCCACGTATCTATCAGACCACGGTAAAAGAATTTCTGAAAGATAAAAATGGAAATCTCTGTGGACTTGTCACGGTGAAATTAGAGAGCAAAAAAGACGAGAAAACAGGCCGTATGATGATGGCAGAAGTGCCGGGTTCCGAACAGAAAATGGATGCAGACCTTGTGCTGATCGCAGCCGGATTCTTAGGAGCTGAGAATTATATTGCGAATGCGTTTGGGGTAGACCTGAATGCGAGAACCAATGTCGCAACCGCAGAGGGCGCATATGCGACCAATGTGAAAAATGTTTTCACCGCAGGTGATATGCACAGAGGACAGTCGCTTGTCGTGTGGGCGATCCGCGAAGGCCGCGAAGCTGCAAGGGAAGTGGATGAGAGCCTGATGGGGTATTCTTATTTGTCGGTGCAGTAAGATTAAATTAGTATTTGTATATAATTGCTTTACTTTTTAAGAAAATTATGTAAATTACATAGGATAACAATTTTATAAAAATAAAAAAGAACTGTTTGTTTTCAGAATTGGATTTTTTATAATTCTGAAAATAGAGCAGTTCTTTTTTATGAGATGCTTTATATGTTTAGAGTCCTGATTTGTTCAATCATCATAATGACCTTTGCATGAAACAATATAGATGATATCGTCTTTTTCGTAGTAAACAATTCTGTTTGTATCATCGATTCGTCTGCTCCATAGACCACTTAAATTTTCCTTTAGAGGTTCAGGCTTCCCAATGCCTTCAAAGGAATTTCGCTGGATATCTTTGATAAGTCCATTAATTCTTTTTAGAGTTTTCTTATCCTGTGTTTGCCAGTACAAATAATCGCTCCATGCTCTATCTTCCCATAACAACCGCATTATTCTACCTCTATCAATTCATGCTCTGCAAAGTTGGCTTTACCGTTTTTTATGTCGTGTACAATATTTTCTAGATAACGGATATTGCTCTCGGAATAAAATGGATCTACCGATACCTCAAAAGGAATACGTTTTTCTCTGCCTACCTTTTTTGCAAATATAGTAAATGCTGCACTCATGGAAAGACCTAGTTCAGAACATACTTGCTCCATACTTTTTTTAACATCTGCATCCAATTTAAAATTAACATTAACTGCTTGTGCCATATACAACACTCCTTTCTACTTATTTACAAATTGGAATCTCGTCTTGCAAATTAGCTTTTATATTTATAGTATATGCATATTTAAAGAAATTATCAAGCAAAATTCTTTAAAATTTCTTTGCACTGAGCAGTGGAGTTGCATTGGGTAAATACTTTTGTTAGAATAAAGATAATGAAAAATACAAAGATCGTATTTGAAGGATTTCGGAAAGTGGGGGATTTAGAAATGGTTAAATACTTAGAAGCAGCAGAATGTATTTGCCTGGCAATATCTGTTTGCAATCTTATTGCAGTAGGTTTTGCAATGAAAAAACAGAAATCTATTAATAAAATAATGTATTTTGTTAATAATCTTGGTATTGTTGTATTATCAAATCTTATTGTCTGGACGGAAGGCTGTTATGTGGATGAAAATAATTTAAGTGGCAGTGCTATTACGTTTATTTTGAACATTTGCAATATCGTATTTTTTATTGTGAGCAGTATAATGGGATTTAAATGCGAGAAGGCAGAATAAAGAATTGATAATATATGTTTTGATTTGATAAACGTTTATGCAGGAGTGGTAAATATAGGTATGCCTCAATTGGACTGGAGATAGTTTATGAAGAAAAAATTATGTATGTTATTTGCTATTGTTTTATTGCTGGTTGGTGGATGCAATGAAAAGTCACAAAATTATTTTACAGGGATAATTTTGAAAATAACAGATAATTATTTTATTGTAAGTCCGGATGATTCGGAATCAATTAGGGAGACCGGTGATATGGTATTAGTTCCAAAAGAAGTGGTATCATCGAATGGAATCCCGGAGTTAGCAGCTGGTGAGCGTATTCAGGTGGTTTATAATGAAATGGAACTAACGGATGAAGGGGTAATCATAGACATTGTTTATGCAATATACAAAGAAAATGATTTAGAAGGTACTCAGGAAAAATGAAATTGTAAAGAATAAGTGAAGAAAATGATCGTAGAGAAAAAGCCAAAGTCTAACGACTTCGCTTTTTCTCTTTTTTTACACTGTATCCAAAGGTTCCAAGCTTCTTGCCGAGCAGGAAGTATTCGCCGTGGGAGTAAGTGACAAGTCCGCTTTTGTTTAATTCGAATTTTCCTTTTTCGTCGAGCAGGGTATCGTCAATGGTCACACCAACAACATCCGCAAGGATCATAGAGTGACTGCCGAGAGGTTTGATCTCACGGACTTTGCATTCGATATTCACAGGGCTTTCCGCAATTCCGGGTGCGTGGATGTGTTTTGAGGCGAGCGGCGTCAAATGCATTTCTTTAAATTTGTCAACATCACGGCCGGAGCGAACCCCACAGTAGTCCGTAGCTTTCACCAGTTTTTCGGTTGTTAAATTGATCACAAACTCGCCGGACTCCTCAATCAGGTGATAAGAGTAGCGCTCCGGGCGGACGGAGATCGAAACCATCGGCGGATTGGTGCAGACCGTCCCTGCCCATGCGACAGTAATAATATTCGGTTTTCCATCTAATTCCGGTCTCTCACACAGAGGATCGTGCGCTGTGGAACTCTGGCAGCTCACCATGACCGCAGGGAGCGGATAGAGCATATTTCCCGGTTTCCAGTTCTGTTTTGCCATATTAAGTCCTTTCTGCTACTTCAAAAGTATATCCATCAGATACGCATATACATCTTCATTCAGATTTTTCCAGTTGTTGCAGATTGCTTCTGCCTGTGCACGGTTTTTGACACTTAACGTCAGATCGATGATGTTTGTATTATGTTCGCGGTACTGACAGCGCACGGCGTAGTCCTGATTTGGCGTTTTATAATAGTCTGCCAGAATGGAATTGTCATTTCGAAGCTGAAGCTTGTTTTTTTCCAGAAAAGCCATCGTGTCGTGTTCGATCGCATCGGAAATCTTGTCTTTGAAAAATTCCAGCGTCTCTTTTCCGGCAGCAGTGATGGTGTACTGGGTGTTACTGTGCGTGGATTCTGTACGGATCAGATCGGCGTCGACCAGATCACTGATGACCTGCTGGACACGGAAATAATCAGTGTAGTCCTGTTCGAGAAAAAAGTTCGAAATCTGTGTATTGGTCAAGGGAAAATCAACTTTATCCAACATGTTTAAAATCGTTAATTTATATATGGTAAATGGTTCAGCCATTTATATACACCTCTTTCTATTTGCTGATTGCCGCTTTCCTGCGAAACTAAGCCTGATCTGTATAATATTTTCCCTGCCAGGTGTCCCGTTCCTGAAAACGTTTCTGGATCGTATTTAAGACACGCTTTTTATCCGTGCTCCACAGCGGCGCGATCAGAAGGGAACGTGGACCGTCGCCTGTGAGGCGGTGGATCACCATTTCCGGTGGAAGGTGTTCGATACTGGTCACAACAAAATCGCAGTATTCCTCAAGGGAAAAGACTGGAAAAGGCGCTTTTTCATAGAGCAGAGCCAGATCGGTATTTTTCAGTACATGGAGAAGCTGCAGTTTTACGCCGTCTACCGGAAGATGTGCAACAGCGTCTACCGATGCAAGCATCATTTCTTTCGTCTCACCGGGCAATCCGAGGATCAAATGCGTGATAACGGAAAGACCACGATCTTTCAGGGCGTCCACCGCAGATAAATACTGCTCATAAGTGAAACCGCTCCGAATCTGCCGCAGCGTATCGTTGTGAATGGATTGCAGACCAAGTTCTATCCAGACAGGTTTTTGGCAGTTCAGTTCGGAGAGCAGATCGAGCACTTCGGGTGGGAGACAGTCACAGCGTGTTGCGATGGAGAGAGCGGCAATATCCGGCTGTGCGATCGCCTCCGTAAAAAGTTCTTTTAAATAGGAAATGGGAGCGTAGGTATTCGTGTATGCCTGAAAATAGGCGATAAACTTCCGGCAGTTACTTTTCCTGCGGATGCGTTCTTTCGCCTGCGTGATCTGCTCTGTGACAGAGAGGGAAGGGGCAGTGGCAAAATCGCCGCTTCCACCGGCGCTGCAAAAAATACAGCCGCGCGAATCCAGTGTCCCGTCACGGTTTGGACAGGTCATCCCGCCGTTTAAGGACAGGCGGTAGACTTTTTCGCCAAACGTCTGTTTTAGATAATGGTCAAGGGAAAAATATGGTTTGTCTCCCCAGAATTTTTTATCTGACATATCCATGTTTATTTTACGATATGGGATTTTACTGCCTGGCTTACCACCTCTGCAACACGCGGGTCGAAAGCTTCCGGCATAATAAATTCATCGTTTAATTCCTCGTCGGAAACAAGATGTGCCAGAGCTTCGGCAGCGGCAAGCTTCATTTCCTCGGTGATCTGTGTGGCACGTCCCTCCAGGGCACCTTTGAAAATGCCAGGGAACGCGATCACATTGTTGACCTGGTTCGGGAAATCACTTCTTCCGGTTCCAACAACTCTTGCACCGGCTGCCTTTGCAACGTCCGGCATGATTTCCGGTACTGGATTTGCCATTGCAAAAAGAATGGAATCTTTATTCATAGAGGCAACCATTTCAGGAGTTACGATATTTGGAGCGGAAACCCCGACAAAAATATCAGCGCCCTTTAATGCATCGGCAAGTGTACCGGAAGCATTTTCTAAATTTGTTACCTCGGTCATTTTTTTCTGCATCCAGTTTAAATTCGGGTAATCTTTTCCAATGATACCTTCGCGGTCGCACATAGTCACATGTTTGAAACCGTAAGTGAGGAGCAGTTTGGTGATGGCAACGCCCGCAGAACCGGCGCCGTTGACAACGACTTTACAGTCTTCTTTTTTCTTGCCAGTGACACGCAGACCGTTGATGATTCCGGCAAGGACAACGATTGCAGTGCCATGCTGGTCATCATGGAATACCGGGATATCGAGCATTGCCTTTAAACGTTCCTCAATCTCAAAACAGCGCGGAGCGGAGATGTCCTCAAGATTGATTCCGCCGAATGCAGGAGCAATATTTTTGATGGTTGCAATGATCTCTTCGGTGTCCTGTGTGTCTAAACAGATCGGAACAGCATTCACATCGCCGAATTCTTTGAAAAGAACACATTTTCCTTCCATAACAGGCATAGCGGCATATGGCCCGATATTGCCAAGTCCTAAGACAGCACTTCCGTCGGAAATGACGGCAACAGTGTTTGCCTTCATGGTATAAGTGTAGGCTGCTTCTTTATCTTCTGCAATGACTTTACATGGTTCGGCAACGCCCGGTGTGTATGCAATTGCAAGGTCCTCTCTGGAGTTGACCTTTGATTTTGCAATCGTTTCTAATTTGCCATTCCACTCTTTATGCATGGCTAATGCTTTTTCTTTTAAATCCATGATATGAACTGTCTCCTTTATGTAAATATTCGTTTTAAAGCTCTGAAAGTAATGATAACATTTCCTTTTTTATTAATCAAGAAAATTAGGACTTCCTATTTCGTAAAAAGTGTTGTATAATAAATTGCAGTTATAGATTCATTTAGTCGATTCAGACGTTGTTCCCAAATGATACAATTATGATTAAGGAGTCATTGAATGAGAGAAAAATATGAAAGCTTATCAGCAACGGTTTTGCGTGATTTAGCAAAATCAAGAGGAATTAAAAGCACTTCCACAATGAAGAAAGCCGATCTTGTAGAAGCAATGCTTGCAGAGGATGCGAAGAAGGAAAAAGAAAAAGCGGCAAAAGAATCGGAGAAAAAACAGGAACAGTCAGCTCCTTCCGAGAAACCGGAGAGAAAAAGAGCAGATTCAGCAGAATCAGCCAAAGAGGGATCAAAAGAGGGAGAGCGTGAGGAAGCAAGCCAGGATGATACGATCAAGAATCTTGACAGCGGAATCACTGTGAATGGAATTCTTGAGGTTATGCAGGATGGATTCGGATTTATCCGTTCCGACAATTACCTGCCGGGTGAGAATGACGTTTATGTGTCTCCATCCCAGATCCGTAAGTTCAACCTGAAAACAGGCGATATTATCTGCGGTAACACAAGGATCAAAACACAGCAGGAGAAGTTCTCTGCATTATTATATATCACAACGATCAACGGTTATCAGCCGGGCGTGATCCAGCAGAGAAAGAATTTTGAAGACCTCACACCGATTTTCCCTAATCAGAGAATCCGTTTGGAGAGACCGGGCAGCAGTGTTGCAATGAGGATCGTGGATCTGATCTCACCGATCGGTAAGGGACAGCGTGGTATGATCGTTTCCCAGCCGAAAGCAGGTAAGACAACTCTGTTAAAAGAGATTGCAAAATCGGTTACAGCATCTAATCCGGACATGCATCTGATCATTTTACTGATCGATGAAAGACCGGAGGAAGTTACCGATATCAAGGAAGCGATTGAAGGGGATAATGTAGAAGTTATTTATTCTACATTTGACGAATTACCGGAACATCATAAGAGAGTATCTGAGATGGTCATTGAGCGTGCAAAACGTCTCGTGGAGCATCATAAAGATGTCATGATCCTGCTCGACAGTATCACACGTCTTGCAAGGGCATACAACCTCACAGTTCCACCAAGTGGACGTACGTTATCCGGTGGTCTTGATCCGGCAGCCCTTCATATGCCAAAACGTTTCTTTGGTGCAGCCAGAAATATGAGAGAGGGCGGAAGCCTTACCGTTCTTGCAACAGCACTGGTAGATACCGGAAGTAAGATGGACGACGTTGTGTTCGAGGAGTTTAAGGGAACCGGTAACATGGAACTTGTACTCGACCGCAAACTTTCCGAAAAACGTGTGTTCCCGGCAATCGATATTGTAAAGTCAGGAACCAGAAGAGAAGACCTGCTGCTTGACCCGGATGAGTTAGAGGCAGTGGAGATCATGCGCAAGGCTTACAATGGTATGCGTGCAGATGAGGCAGTGGAGAATATTTTAAATATGTTCGCCCGCACAAAGAATAATAAAGAATATATCGCAATGGTAAAGAAAAATAGAATTATTTAAAAAAATATCTTGATTTACTATGATGCGTATGCTATACTTTAAAAGCTGTTTATCGGGATAAAGAATCTTTTACAGATTCTGGACAGTTTTTATATCGTGTATATTCTTGCAGTAAGTGCCATATGCGAATCGGGTATACGGGCATAAAGAGTATAGAACAAGCGCAACAAATCAACGATAAGAATAGAAGAGGTGAAAATCATGAGAGAAGGAATCCATCCAGATTATTATCAGGCAACTGTTACATGTAACTGTGGAAATACATTTGTTACAGGATCAACAAAGGAAGATATCCACGTTGAGATCTGTTCTAAATGCCATCCATTCTACACAGGTCAGCAGAAAGCTAACAGAGCTGATGGTCGTATTGATAAGTTCAACAAGAAATACGGTATCAACAAATAGAAAAAAGTGGTTACAGATAAGGTTGAGGTTATTAAATCTCAACCTTTTTTAGAACATGGAAACTCTATGAGAAAGACATGGTTATTTAAATGAAATATTCAGGAATTGGCGGACAGGCTGTCATGGAAGGCGTGATGATGAAGAATCAGGAAAAGTACGCTGTTGCAGTGAGAAAGCCTGACCATGAGATTGAAGTGAAGGTTTCAGAATATACTGGGATCATCAGAAATAAGAAAATAAGAAATATGCCGATTTTAAGAGGTGTATTCAGTTTTATAGAGTCGCTTGTACTCGGAATGCAGACATTGACCTATTCCGCTTCTTTTTTTGAGGATGAGGAAGTGGATAAGAAGAAAAAAGAGCCAATGACGGAAGAAGAGCGCAGGAGACAGGAGCAGAAAGAGAAGAAGCAGGAAAATGCCATGATGGGCGGAACGGTTGTATTATCGATTGTTCTTGCTGTGGCAGTATTTATGATGCTTCCATATTATTTATCGACTCTGTTTCAGAAAGTAATTACATCCCAGTGGGTGATCGCATTGTTAGAGGGAGTGATCCGTCTGGTGATTTTCATCGGATATGTAGCACTTATCTCTCTGATGAAGGATATCCGGCGTGTTTATATGTACCATGGTGCAGAACATAAATGTATTAACTGCATTGAACATGGCATGGATCTTACCGTGGATAATGTGAGAAAAAGTTCCAGATTTCATAAACGCTGTGGAACAAGTTTTCTTTTGATCGTAATGTTAGTCAGCATTTTGTTTTTTATGTTTATCCGCGTGGATTCTCCAATCCTCCGTGTGGTTTTGCGTCTGCTTCTGATCCCGGTGATCGCAGGTGTATCCTATGAATTTATCCGGCTGGCAGGAAGAAGCGATAATGCAGTTGTGAATCTTTTGAGCAAGCCGGGATTATGGCTGCAGGGTTTGACAACAAAGGAACCGGATGATGAGATGATCGAGGTTGGAATTGCCTCTGTGGAGGCCGTTTTTGACTGGAAACCTTATGTGGAAGAAATCCGCCGGGAAATGAAGTAGAAGGGCGTGAGATAAGAATGACATATTGGGAAGCTGTTGCCCATGGAGAAAAAGTGCTGGAGCTGTCGCATATTGCAGATGCGAAAACAGATGCATGGCTGCTTCTGGAAATGGGCTGTAAGATAGACCGTAAATTTTATTATATGCATATGGAAGATGATCTTCCGGATGATCTGCTGAAGGAATATGAACTTGCCATCAAAAAACGTGCAGAACATATCCCGTTGCAGTATATTGTGGGAGAAACGGAATTTATGGGACTTAAGTTTAAGGTAAATTCCAATGTCCTGATTCCAAGACAGGATACAGAGACACTTGTGGAGGAAGCATTAAAAACAGTAAAGCCGGGAATGAAAGTACTTGATATGTGTACCGGTTCCGGTTGTATTATTATCAGTATTTTACATAACGTTGAGGGCGTGAAAGGATATGCAGTTGATATCTCCAAGCAGGCGGTCAACGTTGCAAAAGAGAATGCAAAATTAAATGAGGTGCCGGTTCTTTTTGAACGCAGTGACCTTTTTGAGATGGTCACGGAGAAGTTTGATGTGATCGTGTCAAATCCGCCTTATATCCCAACGGATGTGATTCCGCAGCTCATGCCGGAGGTACAGGTGTTTGAACCGATCGAGGCGTTAGATGGAAAAGAGGATGGACTTTACTTTTACCGCAAGATCGTGGAACAGAGTAAAGATTATCTGAATTCTGGCGGTTCTCTGATGTTTGAGATTGGGTATGATCAGGGAAAAGATGTATCTAAAATGATGACAGACGCAGGATTTTCAAACGTCTGTGTGAAAAAAGACCTTGCAGGAAATGACAGGGTTGTGACTGGGATGTTGTAGCGGCATCAGAGTGTAGAAATATAATGAGCGAAAGAGAGGAAAATGCAAATTTATTTGCATTTGACGAACGACGAAATTATTGAGTGATGAAATCACGATATTTGATTAGACAGAAATGAGGGAGAAATATGTTTGATAAATTAGAGGACTTACTCATCCGTTATGAAGAGTTGATGAGTGAATTAAGTGAGCCGGATGTGGCAAATAATCCGGAACGTTTCCGTAAGCTGATGAAAGAGCAGAGCGATATTTTACCGATCGTGGAGGCTTACAAAGAATACAAACAGTGCAAGCAGAACATCGAGGATTCGCTTGCCATGTTGGAGGAAGAATCTGACGAAGAGATGCGCGAACTTGCAAAAGAAGAGTTAAACGATGCAAAGAACCGTGTCGCAGAATTAGAGAATGAATTAAAAATCCTTCTTTTGCCAAAAGACCCGAACGATGACAAAAACGTTATCGTGGAGATCCGTGCCGGTGCCGGTGGAGATGAGGCTGCGTTATTTGCGGCAGAGATTTACCGTATGTATCAGCATTATGCAGAGACAAAGAACTGGAAAACAGAGATCATGGAATGTGACGACACCGGAATCGGCGGCATGAAGAGTGTGACATTCATGATCACAGGAGCAGGTGCTTACTCCGTTATGAAATACGAATCCGGTGTGCACCGTGTACAGCGTGTGCCTGAGACGGAATCCGGCGGACGTATCCATACCTCTACCATCACAGTAGCTGTGATGCCGGAGGCGGAAGATGTTGACGTACAGATTGATGAGAAAGATATCCGTATCGATGTCTGCCGTGCGTCAGGAGCAGGTGGACAGTGTGTCAACACCACAGACTCTGCGGTCCGTTTAACACATATTCCAACTGGAATCGTGATCTACAGCCAGACTGAAAAATCACAGATCCAGAACAAGGCAAAAGCGTTTGCGTTACTCCGTACAAAGTTATTTGACTTAGAGCAGCAGAAAGCACATGATGCAGAAGCTGAACTTCGTAAGAGCCAGATCGGTACCGGTGACCGTTCTGAAAAGATCAGAACCTACAACTTCCCACAGGGACGTGTGACAGACCACCGTATCAACCTGACACTTTACAAATTAGATAAGATCATGAATGGTGATATTCAGGAGATCATCGATGCATGTATCGCAGCCGACCAGGCTGCGAAGCTGGCGAATATGAATCAGGAAGCGTAAAATTCCGGTTCATGAAGAATATCCTATAATTTTGAGGAACCAGAGAAAATCTCTGGTTCCTTTTTTGATGCTTTTGGGTTTTATTCTGAGATCAGCCAGTCGAGGAGGTTGATAGATTTTATTCCCTCATACGAAGAATCCATTCCTGTATTCAGGGAAAGAACAATCTTTTCATAGTTATCGTTGATTTTTTGGAGTGGTGCTAATTCTCTTTTGCGAACATCTTCACTTGTCATTGATTCCGTGACCTGGACATAAAGTTTATCATCTGCTTTTGTTGCAATAAAATCCACTTCAAGATTATCAATTTTACCAATAGAGACATCATAGCCGCGACGAAGCAGTTCAAAGTAAACGACATTCTCTATTGCATGACCGCTGTCACGGTCTCTGAACCCAAGCAGATAGTTTCTGAGTCCGATATCGACAATGTAGTATTTGCCAAGAGTGCGTAAAAATTCTTTTCCTTTAATATCGAATCTTTTGATGTCGTAGAAGAAATATGATTCTAACAGTGCATTTATATATGTCTGAACTGTGTGAGCACTTGGGGTTCCTTTTCGATTCTTGTTTTCCAGAAGTCCTTCATTTACTAAGGTGTTGCCGATAGAAGAAATAGAGATATTGTTTCCAATGTTATCAGCAAGGAACATAGTGATCTTTTTTAAGAGGATGGGGTCGGTGACCCGCTTTTGACCTCTGCGATTTTCTCGTTCGAGAATGTCTCGCATGATAACGGTGGAGTAGATACCATCGAGCAGCACAAGTGCTTTTTCCTGATCTAAACCTATGTCAGCGATACCCGGCATTCCGCCAAATCGCATGTATGCATCGAAAACTTCACGGAGTTCATAATGTTCTCCCATTTTATCATAAGCCTGTTTTCGTGTACCGCCTAAAGCACTTTTTGTTTCTCTTATTTCAAAATCATGGAATGTTAAAAATTCAAAGAAAGATAACGGCAGCATTTTTATTTCTATGCATCTTCCAGATAAGTAGGTGGCATATTCAGAGGAGAGCATATAGGCATTTGAGCCTGTGACATAAATATCGCAGTTGAAATCGACACGAAAAGAGTTAACAGCATCTTCCCAGTCAGGCACACGCTGAACTTCATCAAAAAAGAAGTACATTCTTTTATTTGGTACGATATGTTGTTTGACATATTCGTAGAAGGAATCGCTAGTCATATTTTTATAAGCGTAGGATTCAAAATTCATTTCCAGAATCTGATCGTCAGTAATACCAGTTTCTTTCAGATGAAGGGTCATTAACTTCAACAGACTGGATTTGCCGCATCTACGGATTCCGGTAACAACCTTCACTGGCTCGGTGTCTTGAAATGCTATGATCTTATTCAGGTATAAATCTCTTTTTTTGAGTTCGTGAGTATCAATCATTTGATATACCTCCTTATGACATGAGTATAGCATAAACTTCTGAAAAAATAAAGTTTATGCATTGAAATGCAAAAACTTTGAAAAATCGACAAATTTTGCAATGGCGCATTACATAGAAAATATTTCAAAATACTGATATAAATGTTAGTGAAATTTAAAAATTGTTGTGATAAAATAAGTTGTTGGTATTTACAGTGATGGTGAGTAAGAATGGCGATAACAACAAACATCACATGCTTTAAATAAAAAATTAGAATACAGGAGACAAAAAATGCAGGACGATTTAAGAGCAGAACTGATCAAACAGTTCCCATCAGAGGTAATAGAGACAAAGGATATGACAGGGAAAGAGTACTATGCCTGTCCGACATGCAAACGCGCAGTTGCAACCGGTACTGAAAAATGTCAGGGATGCGGACAGAAATTAAGCTGGGACAATATCAGGCATGAGAATGAGGCAAAAGGAAGTAAAAAAGCGAAAATTGAGTTTGATGTTCCGGCAGATTTTGCATTAGAGGACTGCAGAAAATGCCCATTGTCCTATATCGGAAGAAATGGGGACGAAAATGTTTACGAGTGTCCACTGCAGATGAGAGGAAGCTGCAGGCTGGAATTATCATAATGAAATATCAGTCAGAAAGGAAGCATACATGGCATCAAAATTCTACGCAGTAAAAAAAGGTAAAATTCCGGGAATCTACAACAGCTGGGATGATTGCAAAAAAATGGTAGACGGTTTTCCGGGTGCCGTATATAAAAGCTTCAAAACACTTGAGGAAGCGGAAGCCTTCGTGGGTGCAGAAGGCAGCTCCAGAAAGCGGAGCGAAAAAGCAGAAAAACCAGATACAGGGAAGCAGGAACAAAATCCGGCAGTCTACGCCTTTGTCGACGGTTCTTACAACATTGCCACCAAAGTCTACGGCTACGGCGGATTTCTCATTCATAATGGAGAGAAAGAAGTGCTGCAGGGAAGCGGAAACGATGCGGAGATGGCATCTATGCGCAATGTTTCAGGAGAAATATTAGGAGCGATGGCTGCAGTAGAACGTGCGATCGAGTTAAAACTTCCGGAAGTGACGATTTATTACGACTACATGGGAATCGAGATGTGGGCAGAGGGAGCCTGGAAACGAAACAGGCAAGGCACGATCGCCTACTATGAATATATGCAGTCTGCAAAAAATAAAATCAGGATTAAATTTGTGAAAGTAAAAGGCCATTCCGGTGTGGATGGCAATGAAGAAGCAGACCACCTTGCAAAGGAAGCGGTCGGAAATACAATTTAGAAACGTTTTCAAACAAATAATTGATAAAAAAGTTGTTTAAGGTTTGACAGACATAAAATATGAGACTATAATGTGAGAAACTAGAAGAAAATTGACAGATTTTTCAGGTGGAGGGTAGAAGAAAAAACAGATAAAAAGTGAAATAAAACGAGGCAATTAATACATTGTCAGACTGGAAAAATTAATATATCAGAGAAAGAAAAAAAGTATATTAGAATGGAAAGGAAAATACAATTTATGTTGTCACAAAAGAGTACAATGAAAACAAAACTTGAAAATATGTATCTGCAGAAAAGGATCAGTTACGGTTATAGAAAAGTCATTAACATGATGCTGCTGTCAGGAGTGATTTCTATTATTGCAATAGGCATTCTGTTTGCCAATATGATGAATTATGTCAATAATGTCAACGCAGCAGATCAGGCAGTAAAAACATGCAGAATTAATATAAATACAGCAGCAAGAAATATCCGTGAAATGGCGCTGAATGATGACGAATCCACTTACGACAGCTACGAGGAGAAGGTGAAAGAGCTTCTCGGGACCGTAGATACACAGATGAATGTTTTACACGGCACAGGTGTCATTACAGAGGATCTTTATACAGAATATAAAGGTGCATTTACGGACTGGGGAACGATCGGATATGAGATCATGGAAGAGATCAAGGCCGGTAAGGAAGATCAGGCTGTCGATGGTATCTTAAATAAGTGTACCCCTGCATTAAACAGCTTAGTAGAAATTTCAAAGAAATTAGATGCATTGACTGATAAACAGAGAAGTAAGGCTGTCCAGAGCACGATCTTCTGTGCAGTTGCCGGTATTGCAGTGATCATTATCTTCCTGCTCCTTGCATGGGCAATCGCAAAGAAAGTGAGCAGGATGGTACTTGAAACCATTCTGGAACCATTACATGCGATCGAGGACGTGGCGAAGGAACTTACGGAAGGAAATCTGCACAGCCAGCTGGAATACCACTCCGAGGACGAGATCGGAAGACTTGCACACAGCATGCGTAAGTCCATCCATATCCTTGGAACGTATGTCGATGATATTGACCGCTCCATGAAACAGTTCTCAGAGGGCAATTTTGATGTACAGCCAGAGGTAGAGTGGAGAGGGGACTTTGTTGGTATTTTACAATCCTTTATGGAGTTCCAGAACAGCATGTCTGATACGGTAAGAGGAATCCAGAGGGTTTCCGATGAGGTATCCAACGGAGCAGAACAGGTGGCATCCAGCTCGAACGAGCTTGCAGACGGCGCAACGAATCAGGCAGCAGTTGTCGAGGAACTGACCGCTACCGTTACCGGTGTTTCCGAACAGGTGGCAAACAATTCACAGGCAGCAAAGGAGATCAGCGGAAAAGTGGAACAGCTTGGACAGGCGCTGATCGAGAGCAACGGAAAGATGCAGGAGATGGTTGTCTCCATGAACGAGATCAATGATGCATCGCATGAGATTGACAAGATCATTGCGACGATCAATGAGATCGCATCCCAGACCAACCTGCTTGCCTTAAACGCATCTATTGAGGCTGCAAGAGCCGGTGAGGCAGGAAAAGGTTTCGCAGTAGTTGCAAATCAGGTAAATGTCCTGGCAGATCAGAGTGCAGAAGCGGCAAAGGAATCAGCGGCACTGATCGAGCGCTCTGTGAATGCTGTTGAAAAAGGTATGATAGTTGCAAAGGAAACAGCAGCACAGTTAGAGGAAGTGGCAGAGAATTCAAAAACGATCACAAGTGAAGTGACAAATATCGCAGACACCTTAGAGACACAGACAGCAGAGATCCATCAGATCAATGAAGGAATCGAGCAGATCAATGATGTGGTACAGACGAATTCAGCTACTTCAGAGGAATGTGCGGCTGCAAGTGAAGAGATGAGCAGCGAAGCAGATAATTTACGTGCAATGATCCGCAGATTTAAAGTTGCAAAGCATAAAAAATAATATCGGACCAGATAAATTCAACTGGATGCGCAGGAGTATAAGCGCAAAAGAAAAGGGAAGGTTCTCTGGTTATGAATAAGGATGTATATGGAATATTAGGAGATCTGACAGCAGAGATCTTATTGGAGATCATAGCGGAATGCATGGATGATTACCTATATGTGTTCGATCTCAAGAACAATAAGATGGAAATTTCCCAGTCAGCCCTGGATCGGTTTATGATCTCTGAGACACATATGAGGAATGTAAAGCAGGAGATCATGTCCGTTGTCTACAAAGAAGACCGCACTATGTTTGCAAAGCATATGCAGGCTGTGATGGATGGAAAGGAAAAGGTGCATGATATCCATTACCGGTGGCTCGACAAAAACGGGCTTCCGGTATGGGTCAACTGCCGCGGAGTAGTGATCGATGATGAAGATGGGAAGCCGGGGTATCTGGTGGGATGTCTGAATGAGACCGGAAACCAGCGGCGGGCTGATAATGTGACCGGGCTTTTAGGCGGAATGGAATTTTGTGCTTATCTGCGGTCACAGAAGAAACCTGTGACGACCGGATTTCTTATGCATATTGGAATTGATGATTTTGCAACGGTGAATGAAACACATGGCAGCAATTATGGCGATTATGTGTTAAAAAGTGTTGCAGACTGTATGAAAGAGTGCCTGTCCGGAAATCAGCGACTCTATCATCTGGTCGCAGATCAGTATGTGATCGTGGATCTTGACAGTACTTCCATGGATGATGCCATACAGCTCAAAAAAAAGATCGGTGAGAAAATAGACGAATTCATCATCTCTGAAAAATATGAAGTTGTATTTTCAGCTTCTGCAGGAGTGATCGATGCCTCGACTGTGGCAGAAGGCTACGAGGAATGCCGCAAAAAGTTTGAATTTTCCCTGAAAAAGGCAAAACGGATGGGAAAAAATAACATCTATTTTTACAGGCAGGAGGATTACGAGAAATTCCAGCGGAATGGAAGAATCATAAGTGCACTGAGAAATTCCATCGCTAACGGGTGTGAAGGCTTTGAAGTATATTATCAGCCGATCGTGGATTGTGTTTCCGGGCGTGTGATTGGTGCAGAAGCACTCATGCGGTATACCATGGTGACAGAGGAAGGTAAGGAGTGGCTGTCTCCGGTCGAGTTTATACCGCTTCTGGAAAAGACAGGACTGATCATTCCGGCGGGAAGGTTTGTGTTAAATGAGGCAGCAAAAATGTGCCGTGAGATACAGCAATATATACCGGAATTCAGTGTGAACGTGAATATTTCCTGTTATCAGATCGAGCATGGAAAGATTGCAGACAAGATACTCACTGCGGTCAGGGACAATGGACTGACGCCGGATCGCATCTGCATAGAAATGACTGAAAGCGGCTTCATGGATATGACACCGGTCTTTTGTAAATTCAGGAAAGTGCTTGAGGAAAATGGGATTCAGTTCGTGATCGATGATTTTGGAACCGGATATTCCAATCTCCACTGCATCAGTGACATGAATCCGGGCTATGTGAAAATGGATAAGGATTTCACAGCAAAGGCAATGAGCTGCGAACGGGATTACGAGCTGTTTAAAAAGATCATTGAGATGGTTCACAGCATCGGCATCCGCATCTGTGTGGAAGGAATTGAAAAAGAAGACTGGCATCTTAAGATGAAAGAACTGCAGGCGGATTATCTTCAGGGGTATTTTTTTGGAAAACCCTGTGAAAAAAAGAAGTTTATGGAAGAGTTTGTTTGCAATCCGCATAATAATGGCGTATGGTGAGATAGTACCTCTCAGGAGGTGCTATTTTACTATACAGATTTTTATAGAAATTTCATATCTGCATGAAACGGAGTATAAAGAATGAACGAAATAGAAGTTATCTGGAAGTTTTTAGATAATCTGGATGAGTACGTGTACGCAACAGACATAGAGACAGATGAGCTTGTTTATATGAACCGCAAATTGTTAGAGGTGTATGGATTACAGTCCATAGATGATGTGAAAGGGATGAAGTGCTACGAGGTGCTGCAGAAATCTTCTGTTCCCTGTGGTATGTGCAATAATGACAGGCTTTGTGCCGGAAAGTTTGTCGAGTGGCGTTATTATAATCCGGTGATCGATAAATACATGATGTTGAAAGATACCCTGGTGGAAGATCCTGTCACAAATAAAAAGTACCGGATCGAGATCAGTATAGATATCAGCGAGGAGCGTTCACAGGACAAGATGATCCAGAAGTACAGGGATATGGAGTCCTTTGTCAACGAGGCATTGAAGGATGCGCTTTCTGTCGAGTCGCCGGACGAGACGATCCGTATTATTCTGGAATATCTCGGAAAAGTGCTGAACGGAGAGAGAACATATATTTTTGAGAAGAACAGAGATGGCAGGGATGATAATACATATGAATGGACGGCGCCGGGAGTGCCACCGGAGATCGACAATCTCCAGAATCTTCCGCCGGAGATCTGTGAGAACTGGTATCACATTTTTGAGGAGGGAAAATGTGTCCAGATACCGGATATTGAGGAGATGCGCCTGAGCGATCCGTTACAATATGAGAATCTGAAGCGGCAGAAGATCCATTCCATTGTTGCCATGCCAATTTATGATGCGGAAAAAGTCATTGCTTTTTACGGAGTTGACAATCCGCCGGCATTTTCATTGGAATATACGTCGGATATGCTTCAGATCATGGGTTCTTTTCTCAAGTCCTGCATCAGACGCAGGAATCTGATGAGGCGTCTGGAAGATCTAAGCTATAAGGATGCGCTGACTCAGCTTGGAAACCGCTTTGCGATGGAAAAGTATGTGAGACAGATCGATCCGGAGCAGAGCGTTGGCGTAGTTTATTGTGACGTTACCGGTTTAAAGGGTGTGAATGACACACTGGGACATAAGGCAGGGGATGACCTGATCCTTAGAGCCGGTGCATGTCTGGAGCAAGTGTTTGGCGATTACGGCGTATTCCGTATCGGGGGAGATGAGCTGCTTGTATTGTGCGCGCAGATCGATCAGGACACGTTGGCGGAACGCATAAGGCAGTTAGAGTGTCTGACAGCTGAGAAGGACGTAAATATCGCAGTGGGAGTGATCTGGCAGGACAGGGCGGACACACATCTGGATGAACTTCTGCAGGAAGCTGAGAAGCGCATGTATGAGGATAAGGCAGAATACTATAAGAAAACAGGGATTGAGCGGAGAGGTGCAGACAAAAAAGGCTGAATCTGCTCTCACTAAATGAGAATAGATAAAAAAGTGATAATAATTTTGTCTGAAAACGGTATTTTCCTAGGCGAAATGTAAAAAATTTTAAAATAGAAATAAAATGATTGTGATTTTGCCATGAGGTACAGTATAATAAGAAATGTCGGTTAAATGTAAAAATCATGTAAAAAGTTTGTAAATAAAATTGCAGACAGGGATACGTTAGGATGTATAACGTGGTTAGGAGTACAAATGACAACATTTACTATTATTTTATCGCTGCTCAGCGGAGTGGCACTGTTCCTTTTTGGTATGTCCCTGATGGGAGACGGACTGAAGAAAGTAGCGGGTAATAAGCTGGAGCTGGTTCTTTATAAGCTGACGAACACACCGTTGAAAGGAGTGCTGCTTGGAACTGCTGTGACAGCGATCATCCAGTCCTCCTCCGCAACGACTGTTATGGTTGTCGGCTTCGTAAACTCCGGAATGATGAAGGTTGCGCAGGCGATCGGTATCATCATGGGAGCTAACATCGGAACGAGTGTGACAGGCTGGATTTTGTGTCTGTCGTACATTGACGGTTCGAACGGGATTGCACAGCTGCTGTCCACAGCGACTATCTCAGCGATCGTGGCGATCATTGGTATTATCTTTAAAATGTTTGTAAAAAAATCCGGCTTTAAAAATGTCGGTGACATTATGCTTGGGTTCTCCATCCTGATGGTGGGGATGCAGACCATGAGTGGGGCAGTTGCACCATTAAAAGATAATGAGCATTTTGTGAATGTATTGACAATGTTTAAAAATCCGGCGGCAGGTATACTGGCAGGTATTTTATTTACGGCGGTATTGCAGAGTGCATCCGCCTCAGTCGGTATCCTTCAGGCGTTGTCCATGAGTGGAACGATCACTTTTGCAGCGGCACTTCCTATCACCATGGGTATCGGTGTCGGCGCAGCCTGTCCGGTTCTGCTCTCCTCGATCGGAACGAACAAAAATGGTAAGAGAACAGCCCTGATCTATCTGTTTAACGATCTGTTCGGCATGCTGTTCTGGTCAATTGTATTCTATTCTGTCAATGCTGTGGTGCATTTCCCGTTTATGAATGCCACCATGAGCCCGGTACTGATCGCAATGTTAAACACGGTTTTCCGTGCGGCAACGATTTTAGTACTTCTTCCATTTATCAAATGGATTGAAAAAATTGTTTATCTTGTTGTAAAAGATTCGCCGGAGGACGAGGAGGATCAGGCAGACTTCGATCTGCTCGAGGAGCGTTTCCTTGCTTACCCGGATCTTGCGATCACGCAGAGCCATCTGGCGATGAACGGCATGGCAAAGAAGGCGAGAAAGAATATTTTGCGTGCGTTAAGCCTGTTCCTTGTGTATTCGACAGACAAATTCAATAAGGTACAGGAAAAGGAAACGCTGATTGATAAATATGAGGATAAGCTGGGAACCTATCTGATGCAGATGTCCACGCATGAGATGAATGGAAGCCAGGCGAAGCAGGTATCCAAGTTTTTGCATACAGTGAGTGATTTCGAACGTCTGGGCGACCATGCGGTGAATATCTCAGAGGTTGCGGCGGAGCTGAACGAGAAGAAAATTGCATTTTCGGACGAGGCACAGTATGAGCTGGATGTGCTCGAGAATGCAGTAAAAGAGTGTGTCAGTCTTGCGGTGGATGCATTCTGTGCGGACGACCTTGAGATGGCGGCAAAAGTAGAACCACTCCGCGAACTGATCGGTATCCTCTGTGATGAACTGAAACTGCGTCATATCGCAAGACTCCGCACCGGAAAATGTGAGATGAAGCAGGGATTTGCGTTTAATGATCTGCTGACGAACCTGGAGCGAATCGCAGCACACTGCTCGAACATCGCAGTTGCCATGATCGAGCTTGAGGCGGCAGATTTTGATACCCATGAGTATTTAAAGAGTGTCCGCGAGTTAAAGAATGACACTTACATGGCATACTTTGATGAGTATGAAAGAAAATATGACATCAATGGTTATCGGAAGAAAAAGACAAAAGCACAGAAATAGAGATCAGTGATTACGGCTGTCGTACTGAAAGGAGAAATTCCCGGATTGTATGGCAGCTTTTTTGTTCCATTCTTTTGGAGAAATTTTCTGATGGAAAACATCATAAGCCGGGAACTTTATTCTAGTCAAAAAAGATAGAATGATGTACTATGAAAAGGAACAGAAAACGAAAATTAGAATTTGAAAAAAGTTAGGGAAAAACATGTCGCTGCAATTTATTTTCGGAAATTCAGGAAGTGGAAAATCATCCTATTTATATAGGAACATACTAAAAGAAGCGGCAGAGCATCCGGAGAAAAATTATCTGGTGCTTGTGCCGGAGCAGTTCACCATGCAGACACAGCGCGAGCTTGTGCGACTTGAAAAGTCACATGCTATCATGAACGTGGATGTGTTAAGTTTTGCACGCCTTGCATACCGTGTGTTTGACGAGCTTGGGAAACAGAACCTGCGCGTGTTGGAGGAGACCGGAAAGAATCTGGTGCTTCGCAAGCTTGCAGGGGAGCAGAAGAAAAACTTAAGTGTGCTGGGCGGTAACTTAAACCGGATGGGGTACATCAGTGAGGTGAAATCCCTCATTTCCGAGCTGACGCAGTATAACGTGTCACCAGAAAAATTGGATACATTTTTGGAGACGGAGGATGTCGGGGAGACATTGCGCCTGAAAATGCAGGATATCTCGGTCATGTATCACAGTTTTTCTGAATATCTGCAAGGGCAGTATATCACCTCTGAGGAAGTGTTATCGCTATTGTGCGATGTCGCAGAGGATTCGAATATTATAAAAGACAGCGTGATCGTGTTTGACGAATTTACCGGTTTTACACCGATACAGAATCAGCTTCTCAGGAAACTTTTAGTGTTATCAGAGCGTATCATTGTCTCCGTGACGATGGATGCAGGCGAGGATTTTTACCATTGCAGGGGCGAGCAGGAACTTTTTTCCATGAGTAAAAAGACGGTTTCGGTGCTGATGAAAATGGCAGAGGAACTTCATGTCACGGTGGAGGAGCCTGTTGTGTTATCCGATGGAAAAAATCACAGATATAAAAATGCTCCATCCCTGTACTTCATGGAGCAGAATCTGTTTCGACCGTATTATCATAAATGGCGGCAGAAGGAGGATGAACTGCGGATCGTGAGCCTTAAAAATCCGAGGGAAGAGCTTCACTTTGTGGCGCGTGAGATCACGAAATTTGTGCGTGAGAAACAGTACTGTTATAAGGATATCGCAGTGGTGACCGGGGACGTCAGTCTTTACGACAACTATGTGGATGAGATTTTTGCAGCGTATGATATTCCGTACTTTCTCGACCAGACGAGAACCATTCTGTTTCATCCTTTTATCGAGTTTATCCGTGCGGTGCTTGAGGTGGTGGAACTTGATTTCTCTTATGAGAGCGTGTTCCGTTTTCTGCGCTGCGGTCTGACCGATATCACAGAGCAGCAGATCGATCTGCTGGAAAACTATGTGCTTGCCAAAGGGATACGTGGCAGAAAAAAATGGGAAAAACAGTGGACGTTTGTGTTCGATGATACCGAAAAAGAGAACCTCACAGAAATGAATGAAGTGCGGGTAAAGATTTATGATCTCTTTGCACCGTTATCGGAAGCGTTCACACAGGGAAAGACTGTGCGTGACGAGACCACTGTGTTGTATGAATTAATTGAAAAATTAGAAATAGAACAAAAATTAAAACAAAAAGAACTGGAATTTGAACGGCAGGGCAATCAGGTCAAGGCGAAAGAGTACGCCCAGATTTACAAAATTGTCATGGATCTGTTTGATAAGGTTGTGGACTTCCTGGGAGACGAAGTGCTTCCGGTCAAAGAGTATGCGGATATTTTAGACGCCGGATTTGAGGCTGCAAGAGTCGGCGTGATCCCGCCGGGAAATGATAAAGTGACGATCGGTGACATCGAGCGAACCAGATTGAACCATATCAAAATCTTGTTTTTTATCGGTGTCAATGACGGTGTTGTGCCGAAAGCTGGCAATGCCGGAGGGATCATCTCACAGTTTGAGCGTGAGAAAATGGCAGCCTGCCATCTGGAGCTTGCACCGGGTGCGCGTGAAAAAGTTTTCATCCAGCGGTTTTACCTGTATCTGAATGTGACGAAGCCGTCTGACTTTTTATATGTGACCTTTTCGAAAGTAAATGCGGACGGAAAAGCACTCAGAAGGTCGTATTTTGCCGGAACACTCTTGAAAATGTTTCCGGAAAAAACTGTGGAGGAGATCGGGGAGACGACTTCTGCGGACTGTATCATGACGCCGGAGAGCAGCATGGCATTTTTCCTGGAGGGACTGCAGGATGAGGCATGGTCCGGGGAGAATGAAAAAACTGCGTCAGGGGAAGGTCAGACAGAGGAAAAGTTATCAAAGCCAGCGAATAAAGAGGTGTGGAATGCGCTTGCAAAGTTTTATCTTTCAGATGAAAACTGGAAAGAGGAAGCCGACCGCCTGTTAAAAGCGTCGTATGTGGTACACAGCGACGAGCCAATCAGCCACGCAGTGACGCAGGCACTTTATGGAACCGTGTTGGAGAACAGCGTCACAAGACTGGAGCGTTTTGCGGCGTGTGCCTACGCGCATTATCTGAATTACGGTTTACGCCTAAAGGAGCGTCAGCTTTTAGAGTTTGCAAGCGTGGACATGGGAAATATTTACCATGATGCGCTTGAACATTTTTCCAGACGTGTGGAAAAATCAGAGTACACCTGGTTTAACATCCCGGAGGATGTGCAGGAGACATTTATAGAGGAGAGCATGAATGACGCGATTGCCGGGTGCAAAAATGCCGGAGCGTTTGAGAACGTGAGAAACCGTTACCTGACCGGTCGGATGCGCCAGACCATCAAGCGCACGGTGTGGGCACTTACCACCCAGATCCAGAAGGGAAAATTTGTGCCGAGTGATTTTGAGGTGTCCTTTTCGCGGGCAGATAAATTGGACGCCATCCGTTTTCAGCTGAGTGATGAGGAAAAAATGAACCTGCTCGGCAGGATTGACCGTGTGGACACTTACGAGACGTCGGATAAAGTTTATGTGAAGATTATTGATTATAAATCGGGAAACACGAGTTTTTCACTCGTCAATCTGTATCACGGACTGCAATTACAGCTTGTGGTCTATATGAATGCGGCATTGGAATTAGAGGAAAAACGCCATCCGGGCAAAAAAGCGGAACCGGCGGGTATTTTCTACTATCACATTCAAAATCCGATAGTAGACGGACTTGGAAATGAGACAGAGGCAGAAATACGAAACAGCGTTTTGGAGCAGTTAAAATTAAATGGTCTGGTGAACGATGATCCGGAAATCTATGAGGCGATGGATTCAGATTTTGCCGGAAATTCTTCGGTCATCCCAATCGGAAAAAAAACGGACGGAAGCTTAAAAGCAACTTCCAAGGTTGCCAGTACTTACGATTTTTCTGTGATGTCTGATTATGTACAGGAGAAAATCAAAGAGACCGGGAAAAAAATCTTTGCCGGAGATATTTCGATTCATCCATACTCGCTGGACGGAAAAAGTGGCTGTGATTACTGTCCATACCATACCGTCTGCGGTTTTGACACCCGGATGCCGGGTTATTCCTATCATAAACTGGAAAAATTTGACAGCGCGGACGAGATATTAAAGCGTATGGAAAACGAAAAGCAGGAACAGTAAATAACAGGAGTGAGAAATATGGGAGTTTCATGGACCACAGAGCAGCAGCAGGTCATTGACTTAAGAAATCGAAATATATTGGTATCTGCGGCAGCAGGTTCTGGAAAGACCGCTGTTTTAGTAGAGCGGATCGTGAAAATCATAACAGACAAAAATCATCCGGTCGACATTGACCATCTGCTGATCGTGACGTTTACCAATGCGGCAGCGGCAGAGATGCGGGAGCGAATCGGAAATGCGATTGAGAAAGCGTTAGACGAACAGCCGGGGAATGAGCATCTGTTAAGGCAGCTGACCCTGATTCACAATGCACAGATCACGACCATCGACAGCTTCTGTCTGTATGTGGTGCGCAATCATTTTCATGAGATCGATCTGGAACCGAATTTCCGTATCGGGGATGAGGGTGAGTTAAAATTACTGCGCGAGGATGTTCTTGGCAGAGTTTTGGAGCAAAACTATGAAGAGCCTTCGGAAGCATTTTCCGATTTTGTGGAGGGCTATGCATCGGGGCGGACGGATGCAGCATTAAATGAGATGATCCTTCAGTTATATGAGTTTTCCAGAAGTTATCCGTGGCCGGAAAAATGGCTTGATTCCTTTGTGGGAATCTACCGCATCGAAAACAGGGAGGAGTTAGACCGTGCAGAATGGCTTGCTCCGCTCACGCAAAATATCCGCTTTGTCTTAAAAGACTGCGAACAGCTCTTAAAGCAGGCGCTTGCTGTCACACAGCAGGATGACGGACCGGATATGTATGAGAAAGCGGTACGCAGCGATCTGGAAAAATATGAGAGTTTGTCAAAACTAACCTCTTTCTGTGAACTGTCCGTGGCGCTTTCCGATATCAAATACGACAGACTTGCGAGCAGCAGAGGTTTTGAGGGAGATCCCGATAAATTGGAGCTGGTAAAAAGTCTCAGGGAGCAGGCGAAGGATGTAGTAAAGAAGTTATGTAAACAATATTTTTTCTGTTCGCCGGAGATGATGATAGAGCAGTTAGAGCGCACGGAGCCGATGTTAGAAGAAATTGTCCGCCTCACAAAACAGTTTGCAGATGAGTTCGCAGCTGCAAAACGCCGGAAAAATCTGGTGGATTTTCATGACGTGGAACACTTTGCACTGCAGATCCTTGTGGATGAGGAGACAGAAAAAGCGAAAAAGACTGCGGAAGAATTCCGGGATACTTTTGAAGAGATCATGATCGACGAGTATCAGGACAGCAACGAAGTGCAGGAGACACTGCTTTGCTCTATTTCCAGAGAGGAGCGCGGGGAAAATAATATTTTCATGGTCGGGGATGTAAAGCAGAGTATTTACCGGTTCCGTCTCGCAAGACCGGAACTTTTCATGAAAAAATACGATTCCTATTCGCTGGAAGAGAGCACCACGCAGCGTATTGACCTGCACAAAAACTTTCGGAGCAGAGAGGAAGTCTTAACCTGCACAAACGATATTTTTTATAAAATTATGGCGCGGAGTCTTGGAAATGTGGAGTATGACGCGGAGGCTGCACTGTATCCGGGGGCAAGCTATCCTGTCAGCGCGGACTTCATCCCGGAGATCCTGCTTGCAGACAGCAACGACGAATTATTGGAGGACACAGAACTTTCCGATAAAAAGACGTTAGAAGCAAAAATTGTGGCGGAGGAGATCAGACACCTGATGAAAACGCAGCCTGTCACCGATAAGGCGACCGGAGAACTTCGGGCGGCACGTTACTCCGATATTGTAATTTTGCTCCGCAGCCTGTCCGGCTGGGCGGATTCCCTTGTGGAAGTGCTGAACGGAAATGGGATCCCGGCGCACACGGTTTCTTCAACCGGTTATTTTTCCACGGTGGAAGTGCAGACGGTACTGTCCATGCTGAGGCTTTTGGATAACCCAAGGCAGGATATTCCGATGGCGGCAGTGCTCCGCTCGCCGATGGCAGGGCTTACCGATGAGGAGCTTGCGGTGTTAAGGCTTGAAGATGGCAGTGTGCCTTTTCATGAAGCGGTGCTTGAACTGGCAGAAGGACTTTATGAAGAGGACGGGCAAAAAGAAATTTCAGATTCAGAGGCAGATCGGAAGCAGGGAAGAAACGCGGATGAGAAAACAGAAAATCATATAGAGATAACCGCTCACCGGAAATTACTCAAATTTTATAAAAAATACAAGCAATTACGGCAGCTCGTCCCGGACACTCCGATCCATGAGCTGATCGAGATCATCCTGCGCGAGACCGGATACGGTCATTATGTGGCGGCAATGCCGGCAGGAAACAGAAGAACGGCGAATTTAAACATGCTTTTGGAAAAAGCCGCAGCCTACGAGAAAACGAGTTACAAGGGACTGTTTCACTTTGTGCGTTACATTGATGAACTGCAGAAATATGATGTGGATTTCGGTGAGGCAGACATGGTCGGGGAAAACGAGGACGTTGTCCGAATTATGAGTATCCATAAGAGCAAAGGTCTTGAGTTCCCAATTGTGATCGTGAGCGGTATGGGCAAAAATTTCAATAAACAGGACACACGGAGCAAAATGGTGCTTCACCCGGAACTTGGTATTGGTCTTGACTACATGGACGGAAAAAAGCGTATCAAATCACCGACTATCGCAAAGAAGGCGATTGCAAAGCAGATCGAGCTGGAAAATCTCGGCGAGGAACTTCGTGTACTTTACGTTGCCTTAACCCGTGCAAAAGAAAAGCTCATTCTCACCGGAACCTTAAAAGATGCAGCCGAAAAACTGGAATTTTACAGACAGCAGGCGAATCTTTCGAAAGCAGCAGACAGACCGCTTTCCTACCTTACAAGAGAAGGGGCTTCCGGTTATCTGGACTGGATACTTCCGGCAGTGCTTTCCTATGGGGATAAATACCCGGTCCGAATCGTGGAAGCGGCAGAGCTTGTCTTAGACGAAGTGGAAAACCAGTTAGAGCAAAATGAAGATCTGACAGAGCGGATCGAAGAGATTGAAGCGGCGGACACACAGCTGGTTGGACAGTTAAAACAGCGATTTTTGCAGCGTTATCCATATCAGGTTGACGTTTTGAGGAAAAACAAATATTCCGTATCCGAATTAAAGCACCGTGCGATGCGTGAACGGTTTGAGGCAGAACAGGAGGAGACGGTCCCGGCATTTTTGGAAGAACCTGTGACACCAACGATCCCTCTTTTTATCCAGAGACAGGGAAGTGTGGAACAGGAAACACCAAACCGTGGTGCACTAAGAGGAACCGCAGTGCACCGCGTTATGGAGTGCTACGATTTTGCCTCAGAAAAAAGTGTACATGAACAGATGGAGGCTATGGAAAAAGAGGAGAAGATCACTGCGGATATGCGCGCACTTGTGAGAGAGCAGACCGTGGCAGATTTTGTTTCCTCGGAAACAGGAAAGCGGATGGCTCTCGCACAGCGCGGGGGAGCACTTTACCGTGAGAAACCATTTGTCATGGGATTTACGGAAGAAGAGCTGGAAAACTATGGTTTCGGAGCGGACAGTAACACAGATTCCTGTGAGAACATCTACAAAAAAACAGACAGCGATCAGGAAAAGGAAGAACAGAAAAGAATCCGACATGAAGAGGACTTAACCTTAATTCAGGGAATCATTGATGTATTCTGGATCGAGAAAGACGGAATCGTCCTGCTTGATTATAAGACCGACCGTGTGCAGCAGGCAAAGGAACTCATCGACCGCTATGAGACACAGTTAAAACTCTATGCGGATGCATTGGAGCGTGTCTTTGGCGCACGAAAACTCAAAGTGAAGGAAATTTTGATTTATTCCTTCTTTTTGGAACAATTGATTACTTTATAACAGGAGAACAAAATGGGACAGATCATACTTGCCTCGGCATCGCCGAGAAGAAAAGAATTGTTAGAACAGATTGGACTGGAATTTGAAATCTGCCCGGCAAAGGGAGAGGAAGTTATCTCCAAAAGCGTGCCGGAGGAGGTTGTGATGGAACTTTCCGAGCAGAAAGCAAAAGAGGTCGCAGGCATGGTAAAAGCTTACGAGAGCGGACACGAGGAACTGATGACACCGCAGGACATCTTAGTGATCGGGGCGGATACTATCGTCGCATGCGATGATACCATCCTTGGAAAACCGAAGGATGAAGCGGGTGCAAAGCGGATGCTGAAGCTTTTGTCGGGAAGAAAACATGCCGTGTATACAGGCGTTACGTTTGTGTTTTTGGACAAAAATGGACGAGTGGGAGCACATACCTTTTACGAGAAAACAGAAGTTACCATGAAGCCGTTGTCAGAACTTGAGATTGACCGCTATGTTGCAACCGGAGAGCCGATGGATAAGGCTGGAGCATACGGAATCCAGGGGAAATGTGCAATCTATATCGAGGGAATCGAAGGTGACTACAATAATGTGGTCGGACTTCCTGTTGCACGTATTTATAAGGAGCTGCAAAAGCTTGGAATTGATCCCTATCTATGGTAAACTGCATATACACACAATTACAAAGGAGAATAGCGTATGGACGAATTTGATGAAGTATGTCTGGAATATTTTCTGGCGCATCAGGAACAGCTTCTGCCGGAGCCGATGGCAGAGACAATGGAAGAGGCAGAGGAATTTTTAGAGGACTGCATGGCGGTTGTCTGTAAGAATCTAAAAGAGGTAAAAGCCTATTTCGAAGATCAGGGGGCTGATATCGAGGGAATGTCACTTAAGGATTTAGAGGAGGCAAGCGAAGTATTTGCCCTCCCGGATGGCAGATATCTGATCGTGGAAGCTTAAATTTTTATAAATTTTCCGGAATGGGATTGACAAAAGAAAAAATGTTTATTATACTCAAAAAGTTTGCAAAGCAGGCAGAATGAGAACGTCCTTTTGCAGCAGAAAAAGACTGTAAAAAAGGCATTTTGACAAGGAGAAAACTACATGAAAAATTATGATGTGATTATTATTGGGGCAGGTCCTTCCGGTATTTTCTGTGCATATGAACTGATCCATGCCAACAAAGACCTGAAGATTTTAATGATTGAAAAAGGACGCCGTATCGAGAACAGACAGTGTCCGAAGAGAAAGACAAAAGTATGTGTAGGCTGTCAGCCATGTTCCATCACGACCGGATTTGCCGGAGCAGGAGCATTCTCCGATGGAAAATTATCTTTATCCCCGGACGTAGGTGGAAATCTTCCGGAGATTTTAGGATATGATGAGACTGTTACATTATTAAAAGAATCCGATGATATTTATTTAAAATTCGGAGCAGATACAAAAGTTTACGGTGTGGATAAAGAAAAAGAAATCCGCGAGATCCGTAGAAAAGCGATCACAGCAAACTTAAAACTCATCGAATGTCCGATCCGTCACCTTGGAACAGAGGAAGGATATAAGATTTATTCCAGATTGCAGGAGCATCTGTTAGAGCAGGGTGTTGAGATGGAGTTCAATACCATGGTCAAAGATATCATCATTGAAGATGGCCAGGTAAAAGGACTTGTGACAGACAAAGATGAAACATACCATGCAAAAGAGGTCGTATCTGCAGTCGGACGTGAGGGAGCAGACTGGTTCTCACACATCTGTAACGGTCATGGGATCGAGACGCAGGTCGGTACGGTAGATATCGGTGTCCGTGTGGAAGTGCGTGACGAGGTTATGGAATTCTTAAATGATAACCTTTACGAGGCAAAATTAGTTTACCATACACCGACATTTGACGATAAAGTACGTACCTTCTGTACGAATCCATCCGGTGAAGTTGCGACAGAGTACTACGACAATGGACTTGCAGTTGTAAACGGACACGCTTACAAATCCAAAGATTTAAAGACAAACAATACCAACTTTGCAATCCTTGTATCCAAGAATTTCACAAAGCCATTTAAAACACCAATCGAGTACGGAAAACAGATTGCACAGCTTTCCAACATGCTCTGCGATGGAAAAATTCTGGTACAGACCTTCGGTGATTTCAGAAGAGGAAGAAGAACGACAGAGGAGCGTCTCTGCAGAAATAACCTGATCCCTACGTTAAAGGATGCAGTACCGGGAGATCTTTCCCTTGTATTCCCACATCGTATTATGGTGGATATCGAGGAGATGATCCTTGCACTTGATAAGGTAACACCGGGTATTGCAAGTGATGAGACTTTATTATATGGTGTTGAAGTAAAATTCTACTCGAACAAGGTTGTTGTAAACAGAGACTTTGAGACAAGCGTAAAAGGTCTTCGTGCCATCGGTGACGGAGCATCTGTAACCCGTGGACTGCAGCAGGCATCCGCAAACGGAATCTCTGTTGCAAGAAGTATTTTAAAAGCTATGGAAGCTTAAAAGAAAAGCATGAAAAATATTAGAAAAAAAATTGCACTGATATGTCTGCTCTGCTTTTCCTTTCTGCTCACAGGATGTAAGATTGGAAATAAGGAAGTGATCGTCTCAAACACATTGAACAATCGCCAGGTATTTCGAATCGGAAACGTGTCCTGTGGGCTGAAAGAGGCGAAGGTATATCTTGTGAATTACCAGAATATTTACGGAACTGCCTATGGACTTGATCTCTGGCAGCATGATTTTGGAGACAGTTCTCTGGAAAATTATGTGAAAAATATCACAATGCAGGAACTGGCACAGGTGGTCTGCTTAGACCAGCTTGCAAAAGAAAAAGAAATGGAGCTTTCCGAAGAAGAAAATGGAAAGATCGCTCAGGCGGCAGAGGAGTACTTTGCCTCGCTCACGGAGGAGGAGACTGCCTATATGGGCGTTTCGGAGAGTGACATCAAAGAGTACTATGAGCATTATGCGCTGGCACAGAAAGTGTACCACTCACTCACAAAAGCTGTGAATGAGGAGGTCAGCGATGATGAGGCACGGGTTATGGAAATCATGCAGATTTTTATTTCGGATGAGAGCCGGGCAAATGAAATTGCATCCAGATTAGCTCAGGGAGAAGATTTTGCAACACTCGCCAATAACTATAATGAGCTTAGCAGCATTCAGGTAAATGTTTCCAGAGATGAACTTCCGGCTGCAGTAGAAGAGATCGCATTTCAGATGGAAAATGATGAAGTTTCCGGTAAAATCACAGTGGATGGAGGCTTTTATTTCATTAAATGTCTGAACAAATACAATCAGGAGTTGACGGAGGCAAACAAAGCCAATATTGTAGACAAAAGAGAAAAAGAAGCTTTTGATGATGAATACAATGAATTTGTTTCTTCTTTGAATTCCAATATCAATGAAAATCTCTGGGAGAATCTGGAACTTGAGACGGGTTCCGGGATGAAAACAGATACATTTTTTGAAGTTTTTAATACTTATTGTGGTGATATGTAATATCACCACAATTTTTTCGAGGGAAAAAGATATGACGAAGGATATGACAAACGGATCTCCAATGAAACTGATTCTTGGATTTTCCGTACCACTTTTGTTTGGATTTTTATTTCAGCAGTTTTACAATTTAATGGATACTTTGATCGTAGGACGTTTTCTTGGAGTAGATGACCTTGCAGCGGTAGGTTCTACAGGCTCCGTCAACTTCCTGATCATTGGATTCTGTATGGGAGTGTGCAACGGATTTGCAATTCCTTTAGCACACAAATTCGGCGCAGGAGACTATAAGGGCATGCGTGGATTTATGATGAATGCCATTTACCTCTCCGCAATTTTTGCAGTGGTCATGACGATTATGACAGTCATTTTCTGTATGCCGATTCTGGAGCTGATGCGCACACCGGAAAATATTATTGACGGTGCCTACCAATATATTGTGATCATTTTCTGGGGAATCCCGGTCACATATCTGTACAATCTGGTTTCCGGTATTATCCGTTCTATGGGAGACAGCAAGACACCGGTTGTTTTTCTGGTGATCGCAGCGGTCATTAATATCGGACTGGATCTGTTTTTTATCGTAGTGCTCGGAACCGGAGTGGAAGGCGCAGCATGGGCAACGGTAATTTCACAGTTGATCTCCGGTATCGGATGTCTTATTTACAGTATCAAACATTTTGAGATCCTGCGGCCGAGCAGAGAGGAAATGCAGATAAATAAAACGTATATGATGACACTGTGCGGCATGGGTGTCCCGATGGGATTGCAGTATTCCATCACGGCGATCGGAAGCGTTATCTTACAGAGTGCAGTCAATTCCCTTGGTTCTGACGCGGTTGCAGCAATGACAGCCGGAAGTAAGATCGGAATGTTTTTCTGCTGTCCGTTTGATGCGTTAGGTTCCACCATGGCAACCTACGGCGGTCAGAATGTCGGAGCAAAAAAACTGGATCGTGTCTCCGAAGGTTTAAAGGCAGCGTCCATTTTGGGATGTGCGTATGCGGTGCTGGCATTTGTCATTATGATCTTCTTCCGTGGGGCACTGGCAGGCTTCTTTGTCGGAACGGCAGCACCGGAAGTGGTTTCCAATGCAGGACTGTTTTTATTGATCAACAGTGCATTTTATATTCCGCTGGCATTTGTTAATATCGTGCGCTTCCTGATCCAGGGAATGGGCTACAGCAAATTTGCTATTTTGGCGGGTGTGTTTGAGATGGTTGCAAGAACATTGGTCGGATTTGCGTTTGTGCCTGTTTTCGGCTACGTGGCAGCGTGCTTTGCAAGCCCGGTGGCATGGATCTTTGCGGATGCATTTTTATTCCCGGCATATTTCCATGTCCTGAAAAAGACGAAGAAGATGTTGTACAAGTAAAAAATAACTGCGAAACTTCCCACCAGAGTAGAGCAAATTGTGAAAAATTGAACAATGTAATTAAAAACGAAAGGATTCAGTATGAGTATTTTAAACGTGGAACACCTGACACACGGATTTGGTGACAGGGCAATTTTTAATGACGTGTCTTTCCGGCTTTTGAAGGGAGAACACATCGGATTAGTCGGCGCCAACGGCGAGGGAAAATCCACATTTATGAATATCGTGACCGGAAAGCTTATGCCGGACGAGGGAAAAGTGGAATGGGCGAAAAACGTCCGTGTCGGTTATCTCGACCAGCACTCCACACTGACCAAAGGCATGACAATCGAGAGTGTGTTAAAATCGGCGTTCGCATGGTTGTTTGAACTCGAAGAAAACATGAACCAAATCTGTGACAGGCTTGGTGAGGCGGCACCGGACGAGATGGATGCGATGATGGAAGAACTCGGTGTGATCCAGGATACATTGACCATGCACGATTTTTACATCATTGACACGAAGGTGGAGGAAGTGGCGAGAGCGCTTGGACTGCTTGAGCTTGGACTGTCTCATGATGTCACGGATTTAAGCGGCGGACAGCGTATGAAAGTTCTTCTGGCAAAGCTTTTGCTGGAAAAACCGGACATTCTTCTTTTAGACGAGCCGACGAACTATCTTGACGCAGAGCACATCGCGTGGTTGAAACGTTATCTGCAGGAGTATGAGAATGCGTTTATCTTAATCTCTCACGATATTCCGTTTTTGAATGACGTTGTGAATATTATTTACCATATGGAAAATCAGCGTCTGGACCGGTATGTCGGGGATTACGATAAGTTTCAGGAAGTCTATGAGGTGAAAAAGTCCCAGTTAGAGGCAGCTTACCGCAAACAGCAGCAGGAGATCAGTGAGTTAAAGGATTTTGTCGCCCGGAACAAAGCGCGTGTTGCCACAAGAAATATGGCAATGTCCCGCCAGAAGAAGTTAGACAAAATGGATGTCATTGAGCTTGCTGCCGAGCGTCCGAAGCCGGAATTTAATTTCAAACTCGGAAGAACACCGGGACGCTATATTTTCGAGACGAAAGACCTTGTGATCGGATATGACGAACCGCTGTCAAAACCGTTAAATATCTCCATGGAGCGTGGACATAAAATCGCACTTGTCGGCGCAAATGGAATCGGTAAGACGACACTGTTAAAGAGTATTTTAGGATTGATCCCATCGCTTGGCGGTTCTGTGGAACTCGGCGAGAATTTAGAGATCGGATATTTTGAGCAGGAGATCAAAGGCGAGAACAGGAACACCTGTATCGATGAGATTTGGGAAGAATTCCCGTCTTTCAGCCAGTACGAAGTGCGTTCTGCCCTTGCAAAATGCGGACTTACGACCAAACATATCGAAAGTCTTGTCCGCGTGTTGAGCGGTGGCGAGCAGGCAAAAGTAAGACTCTGCAAATTGATCAATAAATCGACCAATGTTCTGCTCTTAGACGAGCCGACCAACCATCTGGATGTCGACGCGAAGGATGAATTAAAGCGCGCGTTGCAGGAATACCGCGGCAGTATCCTTCTGATCTGTCATGAACCGGAATTCTATCAGGATATTGTCAATGAAGTCTGGGACTGCTCGAAGTGGACAACGAAGATTTTGTAGTATAAAAATAAGCATAATGAAAAGGAAAAACATTGACATTTTCATCACAAAGTATTATCTTGATGTCAGTAATAATTCCTATTATTAGATGATAAAAACATATGGAGGCCATTATGAAAGATACCTATATTTCAGAAGCAGTAAAGTATATCGGAGCAGACGATACCACATTAGATTTATTCGAGAGCCAGTACCAGATCCCAAACGGAGTTTCTTATAATTCCTATGTGATCCTGGATGAAAAAGTTGCGGTTATGGATACCATTGATGAGCGGAAAACAGACGAGTGGTTTGCAAATCTTGAGAATGTGTTAAACGGAAGAACGGTAGACTATCTTGTCATTTCCCATTTAGAGCCGGATCATGCGGCAAATATCAAACGTGCGGCAGACAAATTCCCACAGGCACAGCTTGTACTGAGCGCAAAGGCAAAAGCGATGCTGCCACAGTTTTTTGATATCGCACATTTAGAAGAGCGCTGCCTTGTGGTAAAAGAGGGCGATACATTAGAGCTCGGAACACATAAGCTGCATTTTGTGATGGCACCGATGGTACACTGGCCGGAGGTCATGGTGGAATATGAAGAAACGGAAAAAATCCTTTTCTCCGCAGACGGATTTGGAAAATTCGGTGCGTTGAGCGCAGAGGAAGAGTGGACAGACGAGGCGAGAAGATATTTTATCAATATCGTTGGAAAATACGGTGTGCAGGTTCAGACACTGCTCAAAAAAGCGGCAGCGTTAGACATTCAGACGATCTGCCCGCTGCATGGACCGGTTTTGAAAGAAAATCTCGGTTTTTATATCGGAAAGTATCTTACATGGAGCAGCTATGAGCCGGAAGAGGACGGTGTTTTAGTTGCCTGCGCATCCATTCATGGAAATACAAAAGCAGCCGCTGAAAAAATGGTAGAAGTACTCCGTGCAAACGGAGCATCCAAGGTAGTATTTATGGATCTGACCAGAGATGATATGGCAGAGGCAGTTGCAGATGCTTTCCGCTATGGAAAGATCATCCTTGCGGCAGCTTCCTATGATGCATGTGTGTTCCCTCCGATGGAAGATTTCCTGCACCGCCTTGCACATAAGAATCTCCAGAAACGTACTTTCGGACTGATCGAGAACGGTTCCTGGGCGCCTTGCGCAGCAAAAGGCATGAAGGGTATTCTCGAGGGTATGAAAGAGGTAAACATATGTGAGAATGTTGTGAGCATCAAATCCACAATGAAAGACACAGACGTTGCTAAAATGGAAGAACTTGCAAAAGAAATCCTTGCATAAAACTGGTACAAATTTACAGAAGTATATCTTAAAAAATATTTCGTTGACAATCGCAAAAAGGACATATATACTAGAAAATAATAGGGGTTAATGGGTTGGAGGTAGTGATTATGAAGTGTCCTTTTTGTAGCAGCGAAAACACAAGAGTCATTGACTCAAGACCGGCAGATGATAATAATTCCATTCGCCGAAGAAGACTTTGTGATGATTGTGGGAAGAGATTTACGACATACGAGAAAGTGGAGACCATTCCACTCATCGTCATTAAGAAGGATAATGCCCGTGAACAGTATGATCGTTCCAAGATCGAAGCCGGTGTATTAAGAGCATGCCATAAGAGACCGATTTCTGTGAATCAGATCAATCAGCTTGTCGATGAAGTTGAAACAGAGATCTTTAACAGAGAGGAAAAAGAAATCCCAAGTACATTGATCGGAGAGATCGTAATGGATAAGATCAAGAATCTCGATTCCGTTGCATATGTACGTTTTGCATCTGTTTACCGTGAATTTAAGGATGTGAATACTTTTATGAGTGAATTGAAAAAGATGCTTGATAAATAGGGGTTAAGTTCTAAAACAGATTTGTCGATATTATATCATGAAGAACAGAGTTGCGTTTATAGTAGCGAAGCTCAGCATTGAATGTTCATGATATTGTTTTAGTGGAGAAGATTGTATGAATATATCGGGGATCCGCACAGGCGCGGGATTTTATGATTACAATTCCATAAAGATAAATGAAGTTCGAAGCCAGCAGATTCAGGAGGCAAGGGAGAGCGAGCAGATACCGGTAACAGGTACTGTGGAACAGAATGACAGTACGGATGCAAAAGTCGAACAGATACCGGCAGCACAGAAAGAAGATTACGGAGTTGCCGATTTTAATGCAAAATATCAGCCCGATGCGTCTTACGATTTGAAAGGCGTCGACAGTGATATTTCAAAGCTGGATGTGGAAAAAGCATTGTCAGATTTGAAAAAAGATCAGGTATTGCAGCAGTATCAGTTCTTTGTTGGTGACGATGCGTTTGCATCTACGGAGAAGCTGAAACAGGTAAGAGAAGAAGAAAACTTCTGGTTATAAATGATTTATGATACCGTATGAAATTCATACGGTATTTTTCTGCGAAAAAGAAAGTGAAAAGGACAAACATTCATGTTGGAAAAATTTTATCCCGGAGAATATTTAGATTCCACATATGTGATTGATTTTGACAGACTCTATGAGGAGGGCTATCGTGGAATCATTTTTGATATTGATAATACACTGGTGCCGCATGGTGCACCGGCAGACGAGCGGGCATGTGCTTTATTTGCACATTTAAAGGAACTGGGCTTTCAGTGTATGCTGTTGTCCAACAACAAAGAACCGCGCGTAAAAATGTTCAATGATGCGGTACATGTTTCTTATATTTATAAAGCAGGAAAGCCGAAACCGGGCAATTACCGCAGGGCAATGCAGGAGATGGGAACGGATGCCACGAATACCATTTTCGTCGGCGATCAGATTTTTACGGATGTTTACGGAGCCAATCTTGCCGGAATCAGAACCATTCTGGTGAAACCGATCCATCCGAAAGAGGAGATCCAGATCGTATTAAAACGGTATCTGGAAAAAATCGTTTTATTTTTCTATGCCAGATATCGGAAGAAGCAAAATAGATAGAAAGAAAAAAGGAGTCATAAAAAATGAAAATCGCAATTGGAAACGATCATGCAGCAACAGAATTGAAATTTATCATCATGGACTATGTGAAAAGTCTTGGACACGAAGTTGTAAATTTTGGAACAGATGGCAATGAGAGCTGTAATTACCCGGAGTTCGGAGAGAAAGTAGGACGTGCAGTTGTAGGCGGCGAGGCTGACTGCGGAATCCTGATCTGCGGTACCGGAGTAGGAATCTCCATCGCAGCAAATAAGGTAAACGGTGTCCGTGCAGCAGTATGTTCCGACTGTGCAACTGCAAGACTGGTAAAAGAGCATAATAATGCCAATATTATTGCATTTGGCGCGCGTATTGTCGGAAGCGAGCTTGCAAAAGACATTGTAAAAGCATATTTAGATGCAGAATTTCAGGGTGGAAGACATCAGACAAGAATTGATATGATCCACGAAATTGAGACAAGAAACTAGAAAATATGGGAAAAAGATAGCTTTTTATTCAGAGAAACATGGTGTTTCCACAAAAAAAGCTTGAAAAGTGTGGCTATTTATTATAAAATAGAAAAATCAGAGAGCCTTGTGCTCGTACGCAATTTTTTAAGGAGGAAGTTTGAATGATTTCAGCAGGCGATTTCAGAAATGGTATCACTATTGAATTAGAAGGTAACATTTATCAGATTATCGAATTCCAGCATGTTAAACCAGGTAAAGGTGCAGCATTTGTAAGAACTAAGTTAAAGAATATTAAGAGTGGTGGTGTAGTTGAGAAGACATTCCGTCCAACAGAGAAATGTCCTCAGGCACGTATCGAGAGAAAAGATTATCAGTACTTATATGCTGATGGTGATTTATATTACTTCATGGACGTTGAGACTTACGACCAGATTGCATTATCCAAAGATGATATCGGTGATGCATTAAAATTCGTAAAAGAGAACGAGATGGTTAAGTTATGCTCTCACAACGGAAGTGTATTCTCCGTAGAGCCACCTCTCTTCGTAGAGTTAAAAATCACAGATACAGAGCCAGGATTCAAAGGCGATACAGCTACAGGTGCTACAAAACCGGCAGTTGTTGAGACTGGTGCAACTGTATATGTTCCATTGTTCGTTGAGCAGGATGATGTGATCAAGATTGATACACGTACAGGTGAATACTTATCACGTGTTTAATGCGGACAAGTAGTTTTTCATGACGATTCATAACAGACAACCCCGGAAGTTTATATTTCCGGGGTTTTTCTTGTGCATTTTTTGTATATTTCTGTGTTTTTTTGCGTGAAACTTGACTTTCCATGAGCAGGATTCTAAAATAAAAGCTAAGAAAAAAAGACAAGCTGTTCTGTGTATAGAAAAAAGCACCGGACAGGACAAGGGGGAAATCGCAATGAAGATTTTAAACGGTAAAGTATTTGAAAATGGAAAATTCGTTGAGAAGGAAGTAGCGACAGATGGCAGCTTTTTCGCAGCAGATTCCGGCGATGGAAAGGAAATCGACGCAGCGGGCTGTTATGTGATTCCGGGACTGATCGATATTCATTTTCATGGTTGCGCAGGAGTCGATTTCTGTGACGGAACCGTAGAGGCGATGCGCCACATGGCAGAGTATGAGCTGCAAAATGGTATCACTTCCATTCACCCGGCAACGATGACATTGTCGGAGGAGGAACTGACGACGATCAGCAAAGCTGCAAAAACATTCCATGAGGAGCAGAAAGCGGATGAGACACTGCTTACAAAAGAGGCTGAGTTAGTCGGAATTTATATGGAAGGACCTTTTATTTCCATGGAGAAAAAAGGTGCTCAGAATCCATTATATGTGCATAAACCTGATGCGGAGATGTTCCGCAGGCTGCAGAAGGAGGCGGACGGATTATACCGTGTCTGCGTTGTGGCACCGGAAGAACCTGGAGCAATGGAATTTATTGACAGCGTAAAAGGAGAAGTGCGCGTGTCAGTGGCACACACAACCGCCGATTATGATACTGCAAAGGAAGCATTTGAACATGGTGCGAGACAGGTGACACATCTTTACAATGCAATGCCTCCATTTACCCACAGGGCACCGGGCGTGATCGGAGCAGCCTGTGATAATGAAAATGTTATGGTTGAGATGATCTGCGATGGTGTACATTTGCATCCATCCACCATCCGCACGAGTTTTAAGATGTTTGGAAAAGACAGGATTATCCTGATCAGTGACAGTATGATGGCAACCGGTAAGCCGGATGGAATCTATTCTCTGGGAGGACAGGAAGTTCAGGTACATGGCAATAAGGCAACCCTGACAGTGGACGGTGCGATCGCAGGATCTGTAACCAACTTATTTAACTGCATGAAGTTCACAGTCAAAGAAGCAGGACTTCCATTTGAGGAGGTTGTGGCATGTGCAACAGAGAATCCTGCAAAAGCAGTTGGACTGTGGGAGAAATATGGAAGTATCGACAATGGCAAATATGCCGACTGTGTGATCGTGGATGAAGATTTTAACATCAGACAAATTGTAAAGCATGGTAAGACCGTTTTGTAGAACTTGTAAATTTTTATAGGAACAGAGAAAAGGGGCAGCCTGGAGATTATCCGGAACTGCCCTTTTTCATCAGGCGGTAGAGCCAGAGCAAAGCAAGGACGCAAAGCGCAATCTGACTGATTAAAAGGCCGGTCAGGTAACCTTTGATACCGATAACTGGAATCAGAAATATAATAAAAAGAATACGGATCAGGCAGGAGAAAAGGTTTAAAAACAGTGTGATGCCAGGTTTCCCAAGTCCATGGAAGATGCTGTTTAACGTGCTTCCGAGATAAAGAAACGGGCAGATCCAGCTTATTGTAACGATAAAAGTGGCGCTGAGTGCATTTTTAAAAATAAAGTTGCCAATAAAATCACCGAGAACTAAAAGTCCAATCGTACAGAGTAGACCAAGTAGAAGACAGGACTCGGTTGTTTTTATAATGGCTTCCCGGATGAGTCTGTCATTGTGTTTCGCCTGAGCTTCGGAGACGACTGGAAGCAGAAGGACTGAGATGGAATTGGTCAGGACGGTTGGAAACATGATAATGGCAAATGCCATTCCGGTCAGGATGCCATAGATACTGAGCGCATCAGAGGAACTGTATCCAAACAATTTTAGCTGGTATGGTATAAGCAGATTTTCGATAGTTGTAAATAAATTAAGCGTCAGGCGGTTGAGCGTCAGAGGAAACGACATGGTAAGCAAAGACCATGTCGTTTTTCTTATATTGCCTTTACAGGCTCCAAAACCGATAAAGCTTAAGGAGACAAGCATTCCTGCAAATTCACCAAGTACAAGCCCCCACACGGCGTCAGAGATGGCAATGGAACGGCCGTTACTCTGTGCAACGAGATAAATCAGATAGACACCCCCGACACGCGCTGACTGCTCTGCAAGTTGGGAGAGAGACGGCACAAGCGCTTTTTTTAATCCGTAATAATAACCGTTAATGCAGGAGTGGATACTGCACGGAACATAACAGAATGACAGTATTTTGATCAGCGGGGCGCAGCGCGTTTCCTGAAGAAACGAGCCTGCGATAAATTCAGAATGATTCCACATAAAAAGGCCGGTAAAAACAGACAGGCATACAGATAGAATCAGTCCGATCAGCAGATAAAATCTGGCTCCTGCAGGATTTTGCTTCCCAATCTCGTTGGATACAAATCTTGAGACAGATGTCTGGATTCCGGCAGAGGTCAGGGAAAAACAAAGAGCCATAACAGGAAAAATCAGCTGGTAAATTCCGAGACCTTCTGCACCAATTGTGCGTGAGAGGAATATCTTATAGAAGAAACCAATGAAACGGGAGAGTATGCCGGCAGTTGTGAGCAGCAGGGTTCCGGTAAATAAAGTTCTTTTTACAGATAGATTTTTTGACATTTGACCTCCCGGGATTCGAATTTCTGGACACCAAATGAGTGCATTTGGAAGTGCCGGATTCATCAATTTAGTATATGAGAGAAGTGAGGAGAAAATGAGTAAACAGATTTATCTGGATAATGCGGCGACAACTCAGATGTCTGATGCTGTCAAACAGGCAATGGAACCTTATTTACAGGAGAATTATGGAAATGCATCCACGGCCTACAGTATCGGTGAAGATGCGGGAAGAGAACTGGAAAAATCGAGGGAAGTCATTGCGGCAACCCTGCATGCAAAAACCTCAGAGATTTATTTTACATCAGGCGGTTCGGAGTCTGATAACTGGGCAGTAAAAAATATTGCAGCCGCCTGTAAGAAAAAAGGGCGGCATATTATAACAACCAACATTGAGCATCACGCCATTTTGAATTCCTGCGAGTATCTGGAAAAACTGGGATATGATGTTACTTATCTGGAAGTAGATGGGGATGGACTGATTTCGCCGGAACAGGTAATGGATGCTATAAGACCGGATACAACGTTGATTTCCGTGATGTTTGCCAATAACGAAGTCGGAACGATCGAACCAATTTATCAGATTGGAAAAATTGCGCGCGAAAAACAGATTTTATTCCATACAGATGCTGTGCAGGCGTATGCGCAGATACCACTTTCGGTAAATTATTATCCAGTCGATCTGCTGAGCGCAAGTGCACATAAATTTCATGGTCCAAAAGGTGTTGGATTCCTGTATATCCGCGATGGCATTGATATCCCATCTTTTATCCATGGCGGAAGTCAGGAGAGAGGAAAACGTGCCGGTACGGAGAATGTAGCCGGAATTGCCGGAATGGCGAAAGCAGCAGAGATTGCTTACGGAAACATGAGAAAAAGAGTGCAAAAAGAAATTATGCTTCGCAATTATCTGATCGAACGTGTGATGCATGAAATTCCGGATGCAAAATTGAATGGACATCGCAGTATCCGGTTACCGGGCAATGTGAATTTTAGTTTTAAAGGACTTGAGGGGGCATCGCTGTTGATTTTGCTGGACGAAGATGGAATCTGTGCATCAGGCGGTTCCGCATGTAATACAGGTGAAGAACGGATTTCTTATGTGATCAAGGCATTGGGAGTGCCGGAAGAATATGCACCGGGCACGATAAGACTCACGCTCTGCGGCGATACGACGCGTACCGATGTCGATACGGCGCTTGCTTCATTAAAACGCAATATCGCCATCCTGCGCGGTTAAACCAGAGTTTAACTTGCCGTAGAGCAGCAGATTTTGTGGTGCTTTCTTAGGCTGTGAAGGGGCAGATATAAGCGTCCTCTCACAAGTCAGAATTTTATATGTAATGAAAAAGAAAAACGGTACAGACGAAATATGATGTTCCTGTTCGCCGGGCATTCCGCTGGGCTTCTGAGCAAAAATTTTGTGAAGCAGAGCTTCACGAAATTTTTAGAATCCCAGCTCCATGGCTCACGAAGGAAATCATATTTGTCTGCACCGTTTTTCTTTCATTTACGTTGTGTGTCCAGCGAAGCTGGACCACACTAGCCG
>DXQT01000017.1 GCA_019411365.1 Roseburia sp. | reverse complement strand
CAAGGTTTTAAAAGAATTTTAGAACAATAAAATGGGTAGTTTTTGACACTACCATATAGATAAAGGAGGGTAGAGTATGGAAGAAATGGTAGAAATCTATCGAAAATATATGCCACAAGTATATAATTTTTTATTTAGCCTTTGTCATGATGCTCATTTAAGCGAAGAACTCACACAAGAAACTTTTTTTCAAGCGCTAAAATCTATTGATAGTTTTCGTGGTGACTGTAAGATATATGTATGGTTATGTTCGATTGCAAAACATTTATGGTATAAAGAGCTAAAGAAAAAAGATAGAGAAGTAGTGGCAGAATATGTAGAAGAAACTACTTGTCAGAAAATTACAGAAAATTCGGCAATACAGAAAATGGAAGTAATAGAGTTGTATAAAAAACTTCATTTGTTGGAGGAGCCGGTGCGAGAAGTTATGTATTTGAGATTAAATGGCGATTTTACATTTAAAGAAATTGGAGAAATTATGGGTAAAGATGAAAATTGGGCAAGAGTGACTTTTTATCGTGGAAAGCAAAGAATAAGAAAGGAGAGTAACCATGAAATGTGAAATAATTAGAGATTTGTTACCTTTATATATTGATGGGTTGACAAGTAAAGAAAGTAATCAAGAAATCGAAAAACACTTGAAAAATTGTGAAGAATGTCAAAAATACTATCAAGAAATGACAGGGGACATTGATAATTTTTCAGTGATAACAAATGAAGAAATTGAAGATGTAAATTTAATTAAGAAAATCAAGAAAAAAAATAGAAAAAAAGCATTAGGCATATTCGTTGGAGCGTTTGTTTTGTCGGGAGTTCTTATGGGAGTTAGTTTTCATTGGACACATGGCGTAGCAATGTATGAAAATGTTATTTTAAATTATGGGGTTCAAGGAGATACGGCTTATCTTACACTGCAAGGGAAACCAGGATATGAGTTGAATTTTTCGGGGGCAACGGATCAGAACAAATCTAGTTTGAAAGTTATGTATGCTCGAAATATATGGGGACATGATGAAAATGTAGTTCGCTTAGAAGGGGAGAGTAATAGAAGTGGAGAACCACCTCAGTGGATACTAGAATTTAAAGACAGAATCGTTGTGATTGAAAATGGAGAATTGGTAGATGAGAAAATAAAATAAGGTGTGTAGTGAGGTCAAGGAACAAGGCGTAGCCGATACGCCTTGTTCCATGACAGAACGGAAATTCTCACATTTGAAACTTCATCTCTATAATAATAAAACAACACAGTCGCAGCTTCCCAATATAAGAGAAGCACTTTCTCTGTTTCTGGTTAAAATTACATCCGCAGTTTTTCCATTGGTGAGAAGCACCCGGTCAGCCGGTTTTTCAAGCGGCAGTGTCACGGTATCTGTGCCGAAATTTCCGGCAACCAGAATGCGTTGTCCGGTTTCTTCATTGGTGCGGTAGTAAGCAAACATATGGTCAACATCTTCATAAGCAGCGGCAAACGTTCCGTAAGTGAAAGTTTCCACGTATTCCGGTGCTTTGCGGAGTGCGATCAGTTCTTTGTAAAAAGAAAGAACGGAATCTGACCGGTTCATCTGGTCAGCTACATTGATCTTTGTATAGTTTGGATTCTCTGCAAGCCAGGGTGTCCCGGTGGTGAAACCGCCGTGCAAAGAACTGTCCCACTGCATAGGTGTTCTTGCATTGTCGCGGCTGTTTTCATAGCAGGCGTGAAGTGCTGCCTCTTTTGAACATCCGGCATTTAAAGCAGCCTGATACTGGTCTTTGGTGCTGATGTCATCATATTCGGAAATATCGTTTCGGACACAGTTTGTCATTCCGATTTCCTGCCCCTGATAGATAAACGGAATTCCGCGCAGTAAAAAGTAAGTGGCCGCAAGCATTTTTACACCGGCCTCATTTCTGGCGTGTGCAGGCAGATAATGTGTAGCACCTCGTGGCTCATCGTGGTTTTCGATAATATTTGCCTCAAAGCCAACGGTAAGATCCGCTTTCTGGGTGTTAAAAAGGGCAGTGCGCCACCGGTTGAAATCGAGGGCGGGCGCGTCATACCAGCCGTGTTCCCCATTGGAGAGCACATGGGCGGAAAAGTCAAATTTGGTGGAAAAATGACCGTTTTCACCGATAAATTCACGCAGTTCATCCTCTTTTAAATGAAATACTTCGCCGACAGTAAAAGCGTCGTATTTGTCAAACGTTTCATGCTTCATTTCCTCTAAAAAAGTGCCGATTCCATGCGCGGAAGCTAACATTTTATCGCAGGAGACAAGTCCGTCGCCGCCGTCCGCCGGGAAGGATGGAAAATCAAGATTTTTCTTGATATTGATAATGGCATCAATACGGAAACCGGAAATGCCTTTTTCGAACCACCAGTTGATCATCTCATAGATTTTTTTGCGGACGATTGGGTTCTCCCAGTTTAAATCAGGCTGTTCCTTCGCAAAGGTGTGGAGATAATATTTATTTGTGCCGGGAATTTTTGTCCATGCAGATCCGCCAAAATTGGAGCGGTAATTGCTTGGTGCTTTGCCGTCTTTTCCCTCACGGAAATAGAAGTAGCCGGCGTAAGGACCGTCTGGGTCGGCGAGTGCTTTTTGAAACCATTCGTGTTTGTCGGAACAGTGGTTTACCACAAGATCCATGATCAGGTGCATACCGCGTTTTTTCATTTCGGCGACAAGGGTGTCAAAATCATCCATTGTGCCAAACTGTTCTGCAATTTTATAGTAATCGGAAATGTCATATCCCTGATCGACAAAAGGGGATTCGTAAACCGGGGAGAGCCAGATGATGTCGATTCCGAGTTCTTTTAAATAGTCCAGCTTTGAGATGATTCCCTTTAAGTCGCCAATCCCATCTCCGTTTGTATCCAAAAAACTTTTTGGGTAAATCTGATAAGCTACTTTATCATGCCACCATTTTCTTTTCATAAATTCTCCTTTTCTTTCATTTGATTCTGGGGTGCGAAACTCATTTTTTGGTTTATTAAAATTGTTCAAAATTAACAAAATTTTCGAAAACACGCTTTCGCTACGTGTCGCTGGTAACGGTACTAAGAAGCCAGTCACGACTAATGTCGTGCCTACCTTCTAAGTGCCGACCGCTCCCCAGTGTTTTCTCAAGCTTTTGTTAATTTTTCACAATTAAATTTACACAACTTTGAGTTTCGTAATCTCTGCACTTGATTGTATGATACTGTTATAATAGAATAGAAGAAACGAAAAATCTTGCATAAATATAAGATATTATTGCACAAAACTGCTATACAAATGTGGATTAAGACAGACTAGAAGGCGTTTTGCCATCTATTTCAATGATGTTAAAGAGGAATCAATACAATGAAAGAAAAAATAACCCTATCCTTAGACCAGCATGAAAACGCCAGACACGGCGAAGAAATTTTTCCGCTGCAAAAATATGTGACGCCGTTATGGAAAGAGTATCCTTATGTCACGGCGCACTGGCATGAGGAGGCAGAATTTACACGGATTGAGAAGGGAAGCTGCACATATCAGATCCATCTTGAAACTTATGATGTGGAAGAGGGAGATCTGATTTTTATTCCGCCTGCGGTGCTGCATGCGATTTCCAATGAAAAAGAGGAGCGCATGCAGTCGGAAACGTATGTGTTTCATATGGATTTTCTTGGTGCAAAGGCTGCGGATATCTGTGCCCTCCGGTATTTGAATCCACTGATGAACCAGAAATTGATCCCGCCGTTTGTAATCAAAAAAGGACATCCGCTTTACGAAAAGGCAGCAGATCTGTTTGAGGATATAAACACGGAGTATGACAAAAAAACACCCGGATACGAGATTGCTATCAAGTCATATCTGTTGCAGTTTGTGGCGGCTTTGATTCCATATTGTACCCGGAATACAGAGGCAGATGCGATTTTGACAGAACATGCGAAAAAGTTAAAAGAAGTTTTAAGTTATATCGATGCACACTATATGGAGGAACTGACGATTTCAGGACTTGCCGGAATCTGTTTTTTCAGTGAGTATTATTTTATGCGTTTTTTCAAAAAATACATGGGAATGTCATGCGTGCAGTACATCAAAAATGTGCGTCTGGAGCGCGCGGCAGACCAGTTTGAAAATGGGGAGACAAATACGCTCGAGGTGGCGCTCGCCTGTGGATTTTCGAATTTGTCTTATTTCCATCGGGAGTTTAAAAAGAAATATGGAATGACGCCAAAAAGATTTATCAGTCTGTCTGCCCGGGCAGCAGATTTTCACGAAATAGTGAATAATTACCATTTTTATGACTCATAATATCATCGTGAAAAAAATGTGCGGGTTTTAAAATCCGTCGGAAAGAGGTAGAAAGATGATATTGAGCGAAAAAGAGACAACCGTGATCAAAGACTTACAGACACAGGAGCAGTGCTGCGTGGAAAAATACGAGAGATACAGTAAACTTGCCAAAGATCAGGTGCTCATTGACCTGTTCACAGATCTGCATGGAAAAGAGCAGAAGCATTTAGAATCCCTGACACAGGTGCTGTCTGGAAAAGTTCCTTCCTGCGACTGCAACGACAGTGATGGAAAAGATTATAACCCGGCTGCTACCTACAGCATGGCACCTTCCGAAGATAAGAAAACGGACTGTTTCCTTGCAACAGACTGTATCGGAACAGAAAAACTTGTTTCTTCCACTTACAATACGGAAGTGTTTGCATTCGGTGATCCGGGTGTCAGAAAACTTTTGGCAGACATTCAGATCGAAGAACAGAACCATGCGGAGATGCTTTATAAATATAAAACAGTCAATAGCATGGCGTAGCCCGGAGTTTAGGTTATGAGCCTGCGTCAATCCATGTTACGAGCGGCAGAACCCAGGGGTTAAACTGTGGGATGGATAAAAAAATGAGGGAAAAGTGGAAAAGAGCAGTGCTGCTATTGAGCTGCATGGCGCTTGTCTTTTCGGGTTGAGGAAAAACAGGTGATGTGAAAGAGTCAGGTGCAGTGGAACCTGTAAATGAGGATGCGCAGAAATTCTGGTATATGTACTGATCACTTCACTGATCGAGGCAGCGCAGATTGCATTCTCCATTTTCCCGGTTATCATCGTTTATTTGTTCCTGTCACGCTATATCGTGCAGGGAATTGCACTTGGAAGTGTGAAGGGGTAGGAAAAATTATATTTGGTTCAGATAAGAGGCGGGAAGCTTTTGAGGAATCTCAAAGGTTTCCTGTTTTTTTTGTATAAAAACGTTTTTAATGAAAAAAATATGTGCTACAATGGGTGCAGGAGAGAGGAAGAAGGGAGCCTGCGGCATGGTCTATTTAGCAATCACTGCAGCGATTTTTACGCTTGATTTTTTTCTGAAAAAATATATTGATAAAAAATACGCCAGAAAAGTAAAAAATCCACGTCTCGGTGGAATGATCTGCATAGAGAAGTTCTACAACAAAGGTGCAACGTTAAATCTTCTCGCAAAACATCCGAAAGCCATGACTGCGATACACAGTGTCATCATGGCTTTTGTGGCAGTCGTTTATTATTTTGCAATGCGGATGACTGGAAAAAAACTCACAAAAACGGGACTTGCCATGTTAGCCGGCGGCGGACTGAGCAATTTATATGACCGCTATACAAAGCACCATGTTGTGGATTATGTGCGGTTTCAGACCGGACCGAAATGGTTTCGGAGGATTATTTTTAATGTGTCTGATTTCTTTATTTTTATAGGGGCAGTGCTTGCAGTCATCGGAAGCGAAGTGTAATATTAAGATAATCTCAAACCATAGATTGATAAAACAATTACCGGGAAGGAAATGATTTTTTGCTATGACAAAAGAACAGTATATCAAAATTACAGAACCGCTTCGGAGCAATCCGGAGCGTGCAAAGCGTGTGACAAGTCTGAACCATGTGCTGACAGCACTGGTATTCTGCGTGTATCCGCTCTATCTTTTTATGCTGTTTACAGATAAAAATCCATGGCTCTGGCGAGCGATACTTGTTCCGGCAGTGTCCTTTGTGGGACTTTCCATTGTCCGGAAAATCATCAATGCGCCAAGACCGTATGAAAAATTTGACATGCCGCCAGTACTGGAAAAAGACACAAAAGGAAAATCATTTCCAAGCCGGCACGTATTTTCTGTTTTCATTATCGCAATGACGATTTTTTACGAGCATCCGGGAGCAGGGGTAATGCTCGGGATCATCGGTTTGCTTCTTGGCATCGTGCGCGTGCTGGTCGGAGTGCATGAGCCAAAGGATATCGCTGCTGGTGCGCTGGCAGGGATCGTGTGCGGAATTGTTGGTTATTATGTGATAGGATGATCTTAGTTATGGCTGTGCATAACGCTTCCGGTATTCCCTCGGGGTCTGCTGGAAGCGTTTTTTGAACGACCGGTTAAAATAGGAAAGATTATCAAATCCCACTTCCGCTGCGATATCTAAAATCGAAGAATCGGAGGAAATCAAAAGTCTGGAAGCCATCGTCAGCCGGTATTCATTCAGATAGTCGATAAAGGAGGTTCCCATCGTATTTTTAAAATATTTCATAAAATGTGACTGGCTTAAATTAACTTCTTTTGCTACATCTTCAATCGTGATTTTTTCCATGTAATTATTTTCCACAAATTTTAAGATCAACTTCATTTTTTCCAGAGATTTGTAATCTTTTTTCTGGACATTTCTGGAACTGCACTTGTTGAAAAGAATATAAAAAAGCATGAAAAGCTGGCTTTTGATGAAAAGCTGGTAAGCTGGCGGATTGGTTTTGCTGATTTCATCGTTTGCATCGACACAGGCGGAAATCTCTTTGTAATAGGGATCACCGGGCTGATAGAGTACCGGAATTGTGAGCGTTCCGTCCATCAGCGGGGAAAAATAGTCAGTGCTGCAGGTGTCGGTCTGCTTGGATAAAAGAATCTGCGGATGAAAAATAATATTTTCATATTCCATACTTTCGTTTTCGTATTGTTCAATCGAATGTAATTGTCCCGGAATGATAAGTGCGAGCGTTCCGGCACTGACCTGGTATTGTGTGAAGTCCACGGTGATAATGCCGTGTCCCTTCTTTATATAGATAATCTCCATTTCGTCATGCCAGTGGATTGGCACATAAGAAAAATCCAGTGGGATAGAACACAGATAAGTGATATATGGAAATAAAGGGTTTCCATGGGAGATTTTTTCCTGATAATTTTCGTATTCCAGTATATTCATAAGGTACATACTCCTTTGTGATGATTTTATTGTGCCGAAAACATGCACTTTGCGCTGCAATCCGGAAAATAAAACAACATGATTGAAAAGTGCACAAAAACAAGGTGCTCATTTTGTTATGTTTACACAATTTTAAAGAGGCTAAAATAATACATCATTTATAACATGATAGGATTGTACCACTTTTGTATGGAATATTACAAGAATAAAATGGTGTACCTGAATATAATATTAATCATAAAACATCGGTTTTACGAAAAAACACGAAAACAACTGCGGCAGAAAATGCGGCGGACAATACAATAAGCTTTCGCCAACAGGCGCAAGGAAAGGAGTAAATCATGAATTTACAGGAAATCGTAACAAAAAGAACAGGAAAAGCAATTTCCCAGTGCAGTAACAAAGAATTATACTTCTCTTTACTTGAAATGACAAAAGGAATGGCAGAGGAGAAAGTCAGCAACGAGGGAAAAAGAAAATTATATTATATTTCAGCAGAATTCCTGATCGGAAAATTATTATCCAACAACCTGATCAATCTTGGAATTTATGAGGATGTAAAAAAATTACTGGCAGACAATGGCAAGAGCCTTGCAGAGATCGAGGAGGTTGAGCCGGAACCATCTTTGGGAAATGGTGGACTTGGACGTCTTGCAGCATGTTTCCTTGACTCTATCGCTACACTTGGTTTAAACGGTGACGGTGTTGGTTTAAATTACCACTACGGATTATTCAAACAGGTATTTGAGAACAATCTCCAGCATGAGACTCCAAACCCATGGATCGAGAAAGAGAGCTGGCTGACAAAGACAGATAGAGCATACACCATTCAGTTCGGTGGATTCAATCTGCAGTCCAGAATGTACGATATTGATGTATTAGGATATAACAACCGTACCACAAAGCTTCATTTATTCGATGTAGAGACAGTAGATGAAAGCTTAGTTGGTGATGGAATTGATTTTGATAAAGAGGACATCAAAAAGAACCTTACTTTATTCTTATATCCGGATGATTCTGATGATAAGGGACGTATCCTCCGTGTTTACCAGCAGTATTTCATGGTAAGCAACGCAGCAAGACTGATCATCGATGAGACACTTGCAAGAGGCGGCGATTTACACAAATTAAATGAGTACGCAGTAGTTCAGATCAACGATACACATCCAAGTATGGTAATTCCTGAACTGATCCGTTTATTAATGGAACGCGGAATCTTAATGGATGAGGCAATTGATATTGTATCCAAAACATGTGCTTACACAAACCATACTATTTTAGCAGAAGCTCTGGAAAAATGGCCGATCCATTTCCTGGAGAAAGCAGTTCCACAGTTAATGCCGATCATTTATGAATTAAACAGCCGTGTTGTGAAAAAATTTGATGATAAGTCTGTAGCGATCATCGATGATGAGAGACGTGTCCATATGGCACACATGGATATCCATTACGGCTACAGCATCAACGGTGTTGCATATCTTCACACAGAGATTTTAAAGAACTCTGAACTGAATAACTTCTACAAGATCTATCCTGAGAAGTTCAATAACAAGACAAACGGAATCACTTTCCGCCGCTGGTTATTACACTGTGACCCGGAACTCACTGCATTATTCGAATCCCTGATCGGCGACGGCTTCAAGAAAGATGCAACAGAACTTGAAAAATTAGGTGCATTTGTAAATGATGAAGCAGTATTACAGAAGATTCTTGATGTTAAGAATGCAAAGAAAGCAGAATTAAAAGATTATCTTGCAAAAACACAGGGTATCGAGTTAAATGAGAACTCTATTTACGATATCCAGATCAAGAGATTACACGAGTATAAGAGACAGCAGATGAATGCACTCTATGTGATCCACAAATATTTTGAGATCAAAGCAGGCAAAAAACCAGCCCGTCCGATCACTGTTATTTTCGGTGCAAAGGCAGCTCCGGCTTATGTCATTGCAAAAGATATCATTCATCTGATCCTTTGCTTACAGGAACTGATCAGCAAAGATCCGGAGGTTTCTCCATACTTAAAAGTTGTTATGGTAGAAAACTACAATGTAACACTGGCTGAAAAATTAATCCCGGCAGCAGATATCCATGAGCAGATTTCCCTTGCTTCCAAAGAGGCATCCGGAACATCCAACATGAAATTCATGTTAAACGGTGCAGTAGCGATTGGTACTATGGACGGTGCAAACGTTGAGATGCATCAGTTCGTTGGGGACGATAACATTTACATCTTCGGTGAGACATCTGAGCAGGTGATCGAGCACTATGCAAAAGCAGATTATGTTTCCAGAAGCTACTATGACAATGATGAGAACATCAGACGTGCGATCGACTTCATCGTGAGTGATGAGATGATGGCAGTCGGATGCAGAGAAAACTTAGAGCGTCTCTACAATGAATTATTAAACAAAGACTGGTTTATGACATTACCGGATTTCGAGGAATATGTTGCAGCAAAAGAGCGCATCTTTGCAGATTACGAAGACCGTATGGCATGGGCGAAAAAAATGCTCGTAAACATGAGCCAGGCAGGTTTCTTCTCATCTGACAGAACCATTGCACAGTATAACGAGGATATCTGGCATTTATAAAATTCAGCATCAGTAAAATTAGGGGAGTATATGATCTATATACAAAGTGGCGTGCGCCGTATGTAAAGTGCGGTGTGCGCCTCTTTTTTGTGTGTTGTAAAATCTGCCAACAACACATATAATGGGAGTAGGCAGTGAAACAGTGCCAGATACTGCGGAAGGAGAAAACTATGCACAGTAATGCTGGCAGGGAAATGAAGGAATCTGTTTTATAAATTGCTTGGAATATTTGGGCGTATGATTTATAATGTGCATAAAGCAATGAGCAGTGTCAGGAGGAAAAAATATCAAATGCAGTGCTTGCACGATGTATTTGATATTTTTGATGACTGATAGGGCGAATGCCCGTGAGCCCATGAAATCTTTGATTTCATGGGCGTGCACTGTGGACAAAATTAACAGAGGACTTATTTTCATGAACAAAAAGAAATTTACATATATCACAGCGCTTACCCTGTTAAGCTTTACACTTATGACAGGCTGCACCAATGAGCGCAGGGAAAACCAGACCGCTTACCGTCAGATTGGGATCAATGCGATGGAAAGCGGCGATTACGCAGGAGCCGTGGACGCGTTTAACAGTGCTCTGGGACAGTGCATTGGGAAAATCACCGAGAACGAATTAGATATCTGCTACTATAAGGCGGCGGCGCAGTATGCCGGTGGCGATTCCGCGGGGGCAGTGGACACTTACACAGCGATCATTGATTATGACAAAAAGGCGGCAGACGCTTATTATCTGCGCGGCTGTGTTTATCTGAAACAGGGGAATACCGAGGGTGCCGTTTCGGATTTTGATGAGGCAGTAAAAAATAACAGCAGCGATTACGAACTTTATGTCAACATTTACGAGAATCTTTCTGCTTATGATATGACGGAAAAAGGGGAAGAATACTTAAATAAAGCGTTTGATATCAAAGGCAACAGTGCCGGAGATTATGCATGGCGCGGAAGAATTTACTATGATCTTGGACAGTACGATAATGCCCAGACAGAGTTGAAGTCGGCTTTAGATAAGGAGAGCGTCATCGCAAATCTTTACATTGCACAGGTGTATGAGGCACAGGGTGATCCTGAAAACGCAGAGGTTTATTATCAGAATTATGTAAACTCAGGAAGCGCAGATTCCCAGGCGATGAATGCACTCGGGGAAATTGAGATAGCAAAAGGAAACTATTCCGGTGCACTCACCTATTTAGAGAAGGGTATTTCTATGGAAAATGTGACAAACAGAAGAGAACTGATGCAGAATCTCATCATTTGTTATGAATATACATCCGATTTTAATTCTGCATGGAACGTGGTACAGGAGTATGTACAGGTTTATCCGGATGATGCGAGTGCGCAGCGTGAATATATTTTCCTGAAAAACCGTATGGAACAGACAGCACCTGCGGAGAATACAGAGGAAGCCGTGACGGAGGATACACAGGCAGTGGAAGATACACAGACACCGGAAGAAGCACAGACACTGGAAGATACCCCAGCACAGTAAAAGAGGACAACCACAGGAAGCAATAACGGAGAATAGAATGGCAGAAGCATTTAAAATAGAAGAGATAGAAGAAAAAGTAATTCTTGTAGGCGTGAGTGAGCAGGATGGAGATGACGCAGAGGATTCTGTTGCAGAGCTTGCAGAACTGGTAAAAACAGCAGGAGCAACGGTGGTCGGAACTATGATCCAGAAGCGGGAACTCATTCATCCGGGAACTTATATCGGTTCTGGAAAGGTGGCGGAATTAAAGTTACTTGTGGAGGAACTTGGTGCAACCGGAATTGTGTGTGACGATGAACTTTCCCCGGCGCAGCTTCGCAATCTGGAAGATATGCTGGATACAAAAGTGATGGACCGCACACTGATCATTCTGGATATTTTTGCGGCAAGAGCAACTACCAGCGAGGGAAAGATCCAGGTGGAACTGGCGCAGTTAAAGTACCGTCTGAGCAGGCTGACCGGACTTGGACGTTCCATGTCAAGACTTGGAGGCGGAATCGGTACAAGAGGTCCGGGTGAGAAAAAGCTGGAAATTGACAGACGTCTTATCAAAGACCGGATCGCACAGCTGAACCGGGAATTGAAAGAAGTACGGCAGCACCGTGATATCACCCGTGCACAGCGGGAAAAAAATCAGATGCCGGTGGCTGCGATCGTGGGATACACAAATGCAGGAAAATCAACACTTATCAATACACTGACCAATGCCGGAGTTCTGGAGGAGGACAAGCTGTTTGCAACGCTTGATCCTACCACAAGAGTGCTGGAACTGTCGGGACGGCAGCAGATATTGGTGACAGATACCGTCGGATTTATCCGCAAACTGCCGCATCATCTGATCGAGGCATTTAAAAGCACGCTGGAGGAGGCAAAATACGCAGACTATATTTTACATGTGGTAGATGCTTCCAATCCGCAGCACGAGAAGCAGATGCTGATCGTATATGAGACACTGGCAAATCTGGATGTGAAGGACAAGACGGTGATCACGCTGTTCAACAAGCAGGATGCAAGGATGGACAGCGAGCCACTGCATGATTTTAAAGCAGACCATACGCTGCCGATCTCAGCGAAAAATGGAACCGGGTTAGAGGAATTAAAGAATCTTTTATCCGAGCTCCTGCGTGAAAATAAAGTCCTCGTGGAGCGGACAGTGCCGTATGCAAATGCAGGCGTGATCCAGCTTGTCCGCAAATCCGGTGAACTGTTGGAAGAAGAATACCGTGAGGATGGAATCTATATCCGTGCTTACGTGCCAATGGAAATTTATGCAAAATTATAAAAATGACAAATGTAGTTTATCTGGGAAGAAAGGAACAATAAAAATGATATTATTGATTAAAAACGGACATGTCATCAATCCGGCGACAGAGACAGACGAAGTGGCAGACATTCTCGCCGAGGATGGAAAAGTCGTAAAAATGGAAAAAAACATCAAGGATAAGGCAGACTATGTGATCGACGCAAAAGGCTGCTATGTCATGCCGGGATTTATTGATATGCATGTGCATTTAAGGGATCCGGGGCAGGAGCAGAAAGAGACGATCGAGACAGGCTGCAATGCGGCGGCACACGGCGGATACACAACCATCCTTGCAATGCCGAACACAAAGCCGGTGGTAGATAATCCGGATGTTGTAAAATACGTGCAAAACAAGGCAAAAACAGTTGGTGTCGTGAATGTTTTACAGGTGGGAGCCATCACAAAAGGACAACAGGGAAAAGAATTAGCAGATATCCGGGGCATGTACGAAGCGGGAATTCCGGCGATCAGTGAAGATGGCAGATCCGTTATGAATTCCGAACTTTACCGGGAGGCGATGGAGATCGCAGCAGAACTTGATATCCCGGTACTTGCCCACTGTGAGGACATTAACCTTGTAAATGGCGGCGTTATGAATGAGGATGCGCATTCCAAAGAGCTTGGTTTAAGAGGAATCACCAATTCGGTAGAAGATATCATTGTGGCAAGAGATATCATGTTAAGTGGGGACACCGGAGCAAAATTACATTTGTGTCACTGTTCAACAAGAGATTCTGTAAAAATGGTACGGTATGCAAAAATGGAGCAAATGAAAGTAACAGCAGAGGTATGCCCGCATCATTTCACACTGACCTCGGATGATATCCATAAAATTGAACCATCCATCGATCAGGAGAAAAAACTTGCGATCGACGCGGATGCGGATACAAACTTTAAAATGAATCCGCCACTTCGTTCCAGAGAAGATGTGCAGGCATTAAAAGAAGGGCTGCGTGACAACATTATGGATGTGATCTCCACAGACCATGCACCGCATACATTTGAGGAGAAAAACACCTCCATGAAAAAAGCGCCGTTTGGAATCGTTGGACTTGAGACAGCTGCATGCCTCACTTACACGGAACTTGTGTTGCAGGGCTATCTCACACCGATGCAGATGGCAGAGAAGATGAGCTATAACCCGGCAAAGATTGTTGGAATTGACAAGGGCGATATCCAGCCGGGCAAAATTGCTGACATCGTGATTTTTGATCCGGAAAAAACATATAAGATTGACAAAACGAAATTTGCAAGTAAAGGACGCAACACACCGTTTGACGGAAGAGAAGTAACCGGAAAAGTGATGGCAACCATCGTGGATGGACGTGTTGTTTACGAGGCAGAAGCATAGGAACACACCATATTAAGAGCTACAGAGGCAAACATTTGAAGTAAGAATGTAAAGTAGTTGAGAGAGTGAAAAAGCGAGGAAGTACAAAGATGGCAGAAAAATTTGAAGAGACAGCGATCATCATCCGTCAGGAAGAAATCGCAGATGATATTTACAGTATGTGGCTGCACACTGACCAGATTGCAGTACATGCGAAAGCAGGACAGTTTGTTTCTGTTTATTGTAATGATGGAAGCAGACTGCTTCCAAGACCGATCAGTATTTGTGAGATCGATAAAAAGGATGGTGCGATCCGTCTGGTGTATCGTGTAGCAGGGAAAGGAACAGCAGAATTTTCCAGCATGCATACAGGCGCACAGCTTCGCATTGTAGGCCCGCTTGGAAATGGATTCCCGAAGAAAGAGAAAAAAGCTTTTTTGATCGGAGGCGGAATTGGAATTCCTCCAATGTTACAGCTTGCAAAAGAGTTAAACTGTGAGAAACAGATTGTGTTAGGATTCCGCGATGAGCTGTTTTTGATGGATGAGTTTAAAAAGCAGGGCAGAGTTTACGTGGCAACCGAGGATGGGAGCGCAGGAACTGAGGGAAATGTTCTGGATGCGATCCGTGAAAACGGGCTGGACGCAGAGATCATTTATGCCTGCGGACCAATGCCGATGCTCCGTGCCTTAAAAGAATATGCAGAGAAAAATCACATCGAGTGCTGGATCTCCATGGAAGAACGTATGGCATGCGGTATCGGTGCGTGCCTTGCCTGCGTGTGCCAGTCAAAAGAAAAAGACGCACACAGCAACGTGAAGAACAAACGAATCTGTAAAGAAGGACCTGTATTCCGTGCAGAGGAGGTAGAATTCTAATGAACATGAAAGTAGATTTATGTGGAGTAACCTTAAACAATCCTGTCATGACTGCTTCCGGTACATTTGGTTCCGGCGCAGAGTATGCAGAGTTTGTGGATCTGAATAAATTGGGAGCTGTTGTGACAAAAGGTGTTGCAAATGTTCCATGGCCGGGAAATCCGACACCGCGTGTCGCAGAAGTATATGGCGGTATGTTAAATGCAGTAGGACTTCAGAACCCTGGAATTGATCTTTTTGTGGAGCGCGACATTCCTTTTTTAAAACAGTTTGATACAAAAATCATGGTGAATGTATGTGGACATTCCACAGAGGAATATATTGAAGTAGTGGAACGGTTGAGAGACCAGCCGGTAGACCTTTTAGAAATCAACATTTCCTGCCCGAATGTCAAAGAGGGTGGAATTGCATTTGGTCAGGATCCAAAAGCAGTAGAAGCTATCACAAAGGAAATGAAAAAACATGCTGCACAGCCGGTCATCATGAAGCTTTCCCCGAATGTGACAGATATTACAGAGATGGCGAGGGCGGCAGAGGCAGGAGGCGCAGACGGACTGTCGCTGATCAACACCATCACAGGCATGAAGATCGATATCAACCGCCAGAAGTTTGTGCTTGCCAATAAGACAGGCGGCATGTCAGGTCCGGCCATTCACCCGGTCGCTGTCCGCATGGTTTATCAGACTGCCCAGGCAGTCAGACTGCCGATCGTCGGAATGGGTGGGATCATGAATGCAGAGGATGCGATTGAAATGATCCTTGCGGGAGCCACCGCAGTATCAGTAGGTACCGCAAATTTCACAAATCCGCATGTGACAGAGGAGATCGTCGCAGGAATCAGAGATTATATGGAGCGTTATCAGGTTGCCGATATCAAAGATCTGGTTGGCGCAGTGCATGAATAAGAAACAAATGCCAAAGAGAAAATAATGGATCACAGGAAATAAAGATCAGGAGGAAATGACAAGATGGAGAGTTATAAGAGCGAATTTATTGATTTTATGGTAGAGAGTGACGTTTTAAAATTTGGAGATTTTACGTTGAAAAGTGGACGTAAATCCCCATTTTTCATGAATGCAGGAGCCTATGTGACAGGTTCCCAGTTAAAGAGACTTGGAGAGTACTATGCAAAGGCAATCCATGACAACTATGGAGATGATTTCGACGTGCTCTTCGGACCGGCATATAAGGGAATCCCGCTTGCGGTTGTCACAGCGATCGCATACAGTGAATTATATGGAAAAGAAGTCCGTTACTGTTCAGACAGAAAGGAAGCAAAAGACCACGGAGCAGACAAGGGAGGTTTCCTCGGAAGCAGCTTGAAAGACGGTGACAGAGTTGTCATGATCGAGGACGTGACCACTTCCGGAAAATCCATGGAAGAGACTGTTCCAAAAGTAAGAGGAGCAGCAGACGTTGAGATCGTTGGTCTTATGGTAAGTTTAAACCGTATGGAAGTCGGACAGGGCGGAAAAGTAAGTGCGCTGGATGAGATCAAAGAAAAATACGGTTTTGAAGGAAAAGCAATTGTCACAATGGCAGAGGTGACAGAGTACCTTTACAACAGAGAACACAATGGCAGAGTCGTGATCAACGATGAGATCAAAGCCGCTATTGACAAATACTACGAAGAATATGGATGCAAATAAGAAAGGCAGCGAGCGCTGCCCGTTGATACGGAAAGGTAAGCACCGGGTACTGGCATTCGTGTTTTTTCTGATTTATTTCGCTGTGCTGTTCTATTTCCTCTTTTTTTCCGAGGAGATGGGGCGGACTTATTCAGAGAGAGCGTATCATTACAATCTGATTCCGTTTCATGAGATCATGCGGTTTGTCAAATACCGGCATGTGCTTGGATGGCAGGCTGTAGTGCTCAATATCTGGGGAAATATCATTGCATTTATGCCTTTTGGTTCATTTTTGCCGATCTATTCAAAAAGATGCAGAAATGTGTGGATGACGGTGCTATACAGTTTTGAACTGAGTCTGCTCGTGGAACTGCTTCAGCTTGTGTTTAAGGTGGGTAGTTTTGATGTGGATGATCTGTTTTTGAACACGATCGGTGGACTGCTTGGTTATCTGGTGTACAAAGGATTGCTTTATTTGTGGAAAAGATATGAAAAAGCAAGGCATATAGTGAATAAGTAAGAAGCAGATTTTTATGGATCTGCGAATCGTACATGGAAAAGTAAGAAAAAGAATATGAGTGGCAGGGTATCATTATGGCACAGAGAAGACGTAGAAAATACGGATATAAGTTTACGGAGAAAACACAGTCGAAAAAAGGAATTGCAGCTTTTTTTCTGGCTGTGCTTTCGATTGCAATTTTTATTTATGTAATTGTAAATTCATTTCATCATGGCGGAAATGGAAGCATGTACCTTGGAAGTGCAGGAGTGTCCTCCATGCTGGTAGCACTGGTCGCTGTGGTACTGGCAGTGATGAGCCTTCGGGAGGAGGAGTCTTTTAAGCTGTTTCCATATATGTCGACTGTGCTGTCGTTTCTTGCAGCCGGTATGTGGATCGCAATTTATGTAATTGGATTTTTAATCGTATAGTTAATAAGGGAGATCAGGATGGGATACAGAGATATTTATAAGGAGTCAAATGAGCAGGCAGAGGAGCGTTTTTCGCTTGTGATGGAGCGTATTGCAGAGATCGCAGAAGAAACGGACGTGCCGGAGAAATTTGACGATTATTTTAAAAAGACCGCAGCATTTTTGTTACAGTTAAAGAATGTGTCAGAGAAAGCGGAGAAAGATACATTAAAAGATGCTTCTCTTACAGAGTGCGAAAAACAGAATGCAGGTTTTTATGATGACATCAAAGCGGAAAATTATGGAAAAAGTTATGGAAATCCGACTTATGCAGTAGAAAAACTGGGAGAAGAGTACGGACAGATTTTATCTGCACTGTATGCAGAGTGTCGTAAACGTATTACGGATGCCTATGCTGCAAAAAAAATGAACGTGACGATCACCGCAGAATTATTTGTTGAGATCTATAATTATTTTGAAGACAAAGAGGGGATTGATAAAACTGCAATTGAGCAGGCGATTTACTGGTATTTCCATGATTACAGTGAAATCTTTATTGAAGATTCTGTGCGTGAACTTGTGGATTCCGAAGAAGATTTCTTATATCAGATCGTGATGAACTCAGATTTGAACGACTTGCGTTATCTCTACCAGTATGGTCAGCATATCGGAAAAAATGAGACGGGGATCGCGGCATTTTTAAATGGCATGTCTGACGAAGAGATTCAGGCAATGGCAGATACTTACACAGAAGGATACCGCATTGGTTTTGCGGCAACTGGAAAAGATTTGTCAAAGAAAACAACGGCACAGGTGCGTTACCCGATCGGTTTTGAGCGCATGGTGCGTGCCGCAGTAAAAAATCTGGAAAAATTAAATTTAAAAGTAACAATGCGGGCATGTTCCTCCGCAGCAAATAAACAGTATGATTATGACCACAAAGAGGACAAAGCATTATATTATGATAAGGCATATGTGGAGAGACGCCTGGAAGTAATGAAAACTTCTTTTGAAGAGATGAAAAAACTTGCAAACGGTCAGGCTGGTCCTGCTGTTATCGAAGTGTTTGGCGAGATTCCATTTTCTCCGGAGACCAAAAAAGAGGTATTAAAGCTGGATGAAAAACAGCAGCAGTTAAGTGTTTACGATATGAGCATGTCGGGACAGATCACAAATCAGTATATTATCGGTGAGGAGCGCAGCTTTACGATTATTGCATATCCGGTGCCTGAGATTGGTGAGAAGTTTGAAGAAATTTTTGCAGAGACAGTCAAGATCAATACATTGGATTATACCTTATACCAGAATATGCAGCAGAAGATCATCGATGTGTTAGATCAGGCTGAAAAAGTGCATATCACCGGTAAAAATAACAATAAGACAGACCTCTATGTTTCTATCTGGCCACTAAAAGATGCTACAAAAGAATCCGCATTTGAAAACTGTGTGGCAGACGTCAATATCCCGGTAGGTGAGGTGTTTACTTCCCCGGTATTAAAAGGAACAACCGGAAAATTGTTTGTCAGTCAGGTTTATCTGAATGAACTGAAATATCTTAACCTTGAAATTGATTTCGAGGACGGAATGATCAGAGATTACACCTGCACAAACTTTGAAAAAGAGGAAGAGTGCAGAAAATATATCAAAGAGAATGTCTTAATGAATCATGAGACACTGCCAATGGGTGAGTTTGCGATCGGAACCAACACCACAGCTTACCGCATGGCAAGAGATTTTGATATTGCAGATAAATTGCCAATCCTGATCGCAGAAAAGACAGGACCTCACTTTGCAGTGGGAGATACCTGCTATTCCCACGAGGAGGACATGGTGACTTATAACCCGGATGGAAAACAGATCGTTGCAAGAGAAAACGATTTTTCAAAACTCCGCAGCGAGGATATGAGCAAGGCATATTTCAACTGTCATACAGATATTACCATTCCTTATGATGAGCTTGACAAGATTACAGTCATCCGCAAGGATGGAACGACAGAAGATATTATTTCCGATGGACGTTTTGTGCTCGCAGGAATCGAAGAACTGAATAAGCCGCTGGACCGCTAAACGGGAAAAATATAAAATTCTGGATACTGCCAAAATAATAGGATTATTTGACGGTGTCCGGAATTTTTATATTTGACAAAACAGTTGATAATTATGTAATAAGATCACAACAATATATAAATACATTTAATAAAACAAATAACAATTATTAATTGGACTTCTTAATTAAGATGTATTATAATGAGCGCAAGAGAGAAAAATAATGACGATAGACAATTGCGAAACTCATGAAAATCTAAATTGAATTGTGAAAAATTAACAAAAGCTTGAGAAAACACTGGGGAGCGGTCGGTACTTAGAAGGCAGGTACGATGTCAATCGTGACTGGCTTCTTAGTACCGTTACCAGCGACACGTAGCGAGAGCGTGTTTTCGAAAATTTTGTTAATTTTGAACAATTGAAAGAAGAGTAGGATGAGTTTCGCAAACGCCTAAGTAATGACGATAAGAAAAGGAGACGAATATCATGGCAAAAGTTGGTATTGTAATGGGCAGTGACTCAGATATGCCGGTGATGGCAAAAGCAGCAGATATATTAGAAAAATTAGGAATCGATTACGAGATGACGATCATCTCAGCACACCGTGAACCGGATGTTTTCTTTGAGTATGCAAAATCGGCTGAGAGCAAAGGTTTTAAAGTCATCATTGCCGGAGCAGGAATGGCGGCACATCTTCCAGGTATGTGCGCAGCAATTTTCCCAATGCCAGTCATTGGTATTCCAATGCATACCACTTCCTTAGGAGGAAGAGATTCCTTATATTCCATCGTGCAGATGCCATCCGGTATTCCGGTAGCAACTGTAGCAATCAACGGTGGAGCAAATGCAGGACTTCTTGCAGCTAAAATCCTTGCAACTTCAGACGAAGCTTTGTTAGAGAGACTGAAAGCCTACTCTAAAGATATGAAGGAGCAGGTTCAGGCAAAAGATGCAAGATTACAGGAAGTTGGATACAAGAACTACTAAAAAAGGAGAGAAAAAATGGATTACAAGAACGCAGGTGTAGATATTGAGGCTGGATATGAATCAGTGGAATTAATGAAAAAATATGTAAAGGAAACCATGCGTCCGGAAGTGTTAGGCGGACTCGGTGGATTTTCCGGTGCTTTCTCCATGGAAGCAGTCAAGGGAATGGAGGAGCCGGTACTTTTATCCGGTACAGACGGATGTGGAACAAAAGTAAAATTGGCATTTCTTCTGGACAAGCATGATACGATCGGTATCGACTGTGTTGCAATGTGTGTCAATGACGTTGCCTGCGCAGGCGGTGAACCATTATTTTTCTTAGATTATATCGCATGTGGCAAAAACTACCCGGAAAAAATCGCAACGATCGTAAGCGGTGTGGCAGAGGGCTGTAAGCAGTCCGGCTGTGCTCTGATCGGTGGCGAGACAGCAGAACATCCGGGACTGATGCCGGAAGATGAATACGATCTTGCTGGATTTACTGTAGGTGTGGTAGATAAAAAAGACATCATTACAGGAGAGAACTTAAAGGCTGGTGACGTGCTGATCGGTATGGCTTCCACAGGCGTACATTCCAACGGCTTTTCCCTTGTCAGAAAAATCTTTAAAATGGACAAAGAGACATTAAATACATATCACGAGGAACTCGGTAAGACATTGGGCGAAGCATTGCTTGCACCGACAAGAATTTATGTCAAGGCTTTGAAAAACGTGAAAGAAGCAGGTGTTCGGGTCAAGGCGTGCAGCCATATCACAGGTGGCGGTTTCTATGAGAACGTTCCTAGAATGTTACCGGAAGGCAAACATGCAGTCATCAAAAAAGACAGCTATGAAGTACCGGCTATCTTTAAAATGATGGAGAGAGAGGGAAATGTTGAGGAGCACATGATGTACAATACTTACAACATGGGTATTGGAATGATCGTTGCGGTTGATCCTGCGGATGTGGAGAAAACTATGGAAGCAATGCGTGCAGCCGGAGACACCCCATATGTGATTGGTGAGATCAAAGACGGCGAAAAAGGAGTAACTTTATGCTAAAAGTTGCAGTTTTAGTATCCGGCGGTGGTACGAACCTTCAGGCAATTTTAGATGCAATAGACAATGGGACGATCACCAATGCAAAAGTGGAAGTTGTGATCAGCAACAACAAAAATGCATACGCTTTAGAACGTGCGAAAAATCATGGGATCGAGGCTCTTTGCATTTCTCCGAAGGACTATGGGACAAGAGATGCGTTCAACAAAGCATTTCTGGAAAAATTAGATGACTGCCAACCGGATTTAATAGTTCTTGCGGGATTTTTGGTTGTGATCCCGAAGCAGATGATCGAAAAATACAGAAACCGTATCATCAATATCCATCCATCCCTGATCCCATCTTTCTGCGGAACCGGTTATTACGGACTGAAAGTCCATGAGGGTGTGCTATCCCGCGGTGTAAAAGTGACCGGAGCAACGGTACACTTTGTAGATGAAGGAACAGACACAGGTCCTATCATTTTACAGAAGGCAGTGGAAGTAGAGCAGGATGATACACCGGAAATCCTGCAGAGACGTGTCATGGAGCAGGCGGAGTGGATCATCATGCCGAAGGCGATCGACCTGATCGCAAACGGAAAAGTCTCTGTCGTAGATGGCAGAGTCCGAATTGACGAGAATAAGTAATAGCGAAACCGAAAGAAGAGTTTCGCCAATATTTCATAGAGAAGGAGAATCCGCATGAAAGTATTAATAGTAGGAAGTGGCGGCCGTGAACATGCGATCTGCACCAGCGTTGCAAAAAGTCCGCGTGTAGATAAAATCTACTGTGCACCGGGTAATGCCGGAATTGCAGCACTTGCAGAGTGTGTGCCGATCGGTGCGATGGAATTTGATAAATTAGTTGCTTTTGCAAAAGAAAAAGAAATTGATTTCACGATCGTTGGAATGGATGATCCGTTAGTTGGCGGAATTGTGGACGTATTTGAGGCAGAGGGACTTAAAGTATTCGGTCCGAGAAAAAATGCGGCAATCTTAGAGGGTTCCAAGGCATTTTCCAAAGACCTTATGAAAAAATACAACATTCCGACCGCAGCATACGAGAACTTTACTGATCCGCAGGCGGCACTTGCTTATCTGGAGACAGCAAAAATGCCGATTGTTTTAAAAGCGGACGGACTGGCGCTCGGAAAAGGCGTTTTAATTTGCAATACATTAGAGGAAGCAAAAGCCGGTGTCAAAGAGATCATGGAGGATAAGAAGTTCGGAACAGCCGGAAATACCATGGTCATCGAAGAGTTTATGACCGGACGTGAAGTGTCCGTTTTATCTTTTGTGGATGGAAAGACCATTAAGATCATGTCCTCCGCACAGGATCACAAACGTGCAAAAGACGGCGATCAGGGCTTAAATACCGGAGGAATGGGAAACTTTTCTCCAAGCCCATTCTATACAAAAGAAGTGGATGAGTTCTGTAAAAAATATATTTATCAGGCAACAGTCGATGCAATGGCGGCAGAGGGCAGACCATTTACAGGTGTTATTTTCTTTGGACTGATGCTGACAGCAGACGGACCGAGAGTGTTAGAGTATAATGCCAGATTTGGCGATCCGGAAGCACAGGTTGTTCTTCCAAGAATGAAAAATGACATCATTGATGTGATGGAAGCCTGTGTAGATGGCAAATTAGATACGATCGATCTTCAGTTTGAAGATAATGCGGCAGTCTGCGTTGTGCTTGCATCTGACGGTTATCCGGTGGCTTATGAAAAAGGATTTGAAATCACCGGACTTGAGAAGTTTGAGGGAAAAGAGGATTACTTCTGTTTCCATGCCGGAACAAAATTCAATGAGGCAGGAAAGATTGTGACCAACGGCGGACGTGTTCTTGGAATCACAGCGACAGGAGCCGATTTAAAAGAAGCGAGAAAAAAAGCCTACGAGGCAACCGAGTGGGTAAACTTCGCCAATAAATACATGCGCCATGATATTGGAAAAGCAATTGACGAGGCGTAATATTTTTTGAATTTAAAATCGTTCAGACCGGATGCATCGGTTTTCGGAAAGTCAGATGGAGTTCTTATGATTTGAAAACGCTGGAAAAGGTCTGAGCGGTTTTTTTGCTTATAGTAATGGAAATTCCGCAAAGTCTGAATTCTATTAGATTCAGAAAAGAAAGACATGGAATAATTGCGAAAAAACATTGCATATTTGCCCCAATCGGGTATAATTACAGTTGGTACATTCCAGCTTTGGAATGAATTTCAGGAAAACCAGACTGGAAAAATGATTCCGGAAACAGTTTTTCCAAAAAGCAGGGAGAATTACATGTCACAATCTGTAATGATTAAAAGCAACAAATATGGTATTAATCTGGTGCTGGATCCGAATATACCGTTTGTGGAATTGTTAAAGGATGTTATTGAGAAGTTCAAGGCATCAGAAAAATTCTTTAAAAATGCTGAATTAGCCATTTCTTTTGAGGGAAGGAAGCTTTCGGAAGAGGAAGAAAACCGTATTATCGAGGCAATCACAGAGAATACGACGATTCAGATTTTATGCATCGTACAAAATGGCAGTGAACAGGAAGCAGTCATGAAACAGCAGATTGAGTACTATCAGGCAGTACAGCAGCAGTTTATGAATGCAAACACTGGTTCCGGAGATTTTTACAGAGGAACTTTGCGTTCCGGACAGGTTATCGAAAGTGAATCCAGCGTAACCATTATCGGGGATGTGAATCCTGGCGCGAAGATTATCTCGCAGGGGAATATCGTCATTCTTGGAGCGTTGAAAGGAAATGCACATGCGGGCAGCGCTGGCGACCGCAATTGTTTTATTTTTGCGCTTGATATGAACCCAATCCAGATTCAGATCGGTGATCTGATCGCCAAGAGCCCGGATAAAGAAAAAACGAGAAAACATCTGTTGAGACGTGAAAAAGTTCAGACCGCAGAGTCCCAGATCGCAGTGGCGAGGGATGGCAATATTTATATTGAGCCGGTCACAAAAGATATTTTAAACAGAATGTAAAATGCGAAATGCACAGGAGGAAATCATGAGCGAAGTTATTGTAATCACATCCGGAAAGGGTGGAGTAGGTAAGACAACTACAACAGCAAATGTAGGAACAGGTCTTGCACAGTTGAATAAAAAGGTAGTAATGATCGATACTGATATCGGTCTTCGTAACTTAGACGTTGTCATGGGATTAGAGAACCGTATTGTATACAATCTGGTTGATGTTATCGAGGGCAAATGTCGTTTGAAACAGGCACTCATCAAGGATAAAAAGTATCCTGAATTATGTCTGTTACCATCCGCGCAGACAAGAGATAAGGATGCCGTGACACCGGAGCAGATGGTAGAGCTGATCGATGAACTGAGAAAAGAATTTGATTATATTTTACTTGACTGCCCGGCTGGAATCGAGCAGGGATTTAAGAATGCCATTGCAGGCGCGGACAGAGCATTGGTTGTCACAACACCTGAGGTGTCTGCAATCCGTGATGCAGACAGAATTGTTGGCTTGCTGGAAGCAAATGAGATGAAACGTATCGACCTTATCGTAAACCGTCTGAGAATGGATATGGTAAAACGTGGAGATATGATGAAGGTAGAAGATGTTACGGATATCCTTGCAGTCAATCTGATCGGTGCAGTGCCGGATGATGAACATATCGTTGTTTCTACAAACCAGGGTGAACCATTGGTTGGTTCTGACTGTCTTGCAGGAAAAGCATATGCCAATATCAGCAGACGTATTATAGGAGAAGAGGTTCCATTTTTAGACTTGGAAGTAAAACAGGGTGTATTTGGAAAATTAATGGATTTATTTAAGAAAAACTAAGGGGGGGGAGAAGCCACATGGGTTTAATGGATTTGTTCAAAAAGAAAAGTTCTGGTGACGTTGCAAAGGATCGTTTGAAACTTTTACTTGTATCTGACCGTGCCAACTGCTCTCCTGAGATGATGGAAATGATCAAACGGGATATTATTCAGGTAATTTCCAAGTACATGGACATTGATGCAGATGCGTTGGATGTGAAGATCACAGAGACAGAATCTGACTCCAATAATGGTATGGTTCCAGCATTATTTGCAAATATCCCGATTAAGGATATGAAGCATAAACCGGATAAACGCTAAGATTTATAACCGGAGTTTGACTTACCGTAGTGTCGCAGATTTTGTGGTGCTTTCTCAGGGGGTGAAGGGGCAGATATAAGCGTCCTCTCACAAGTCTTGATTTTATAGGTTTATGAAAAGAAAAACGGTACAGACAAATATGATGTTCCTGTTCGCCGGGCATTCCGCTGGGCTTCTGATCAACAATCATGTTCAGCTGAAGCTTCCATGATTGTTAGAATCCCAGCTCCATGGCTCACAAAGGAAATCATATTTGTCTGCACCGTTTTTCTTTCAGTTACGTTATGGATGACTTGTGAGAGGACGCTTATACATGCCCAATCAATGCTACGAAGCACACCACAAAATCTGCAAGTTGCGTTATGGAACTCCCAGCTATGGTAAAAATCATGGTATTGATCAATAGGGTAATTCGAAAGGTGTTAATTTTTAAATAATAGCAGGAGAAATAAAATGAGTACAAAAAAAGCAATTGGCATATCTTTTGTTGCCATATTTATTTTAATAATTGCGCAGATTATTGCACAAGTCATTGCAAGTGTGTTTGTTATTATAAAGATTCCATATGGAATTTGTAATATTATCGCTGGAATTATATATGTTGGCTTAACATATCTTATTTTGAAAATGTTTATTAGCAAGATTGTTAAGTTACCTGTTTCGGATTTCGGAATGCCTAAATTTGAAATTAAAATAAGATGGATTTTAATAGCTATATTATTGCCATGCATTATAAAAGGAATTTATGTTTTAATATTCAATGGTGAGTATGTCTCCTCAAATATGAATGGAAATGAGATGTTCAATACTTTAAGTGCAGGGGTTGCGTTCACCGGGATAGCGGCTGGATTTGTTGAAGAAATGGTGTTTAGAGGAGTTATACTCAATGCATTGAAGAAAAGATGGAATATGAAGGTGGCTGTAATTGTTCCATCAATGTTATTTGGTATTGTACATGTTCTGGGACAGGATTTTTCGATAGGTAGTTGTTTATTAGTCATTATCGCTGGAACTATGGTAGGCGTTATGTTTTCAATGATTGCAATAGAGAGTGGTTCGGTTTGGAATAGTGGAATAGTGCATGCTATCTGGAACATTGTGATCATTGGTGGCGGATTAGCCATTGGGGAAAAAATGGATCCATATTCTGTAATGACATATGTTCTTGATTCAAAAGTTTTTGCAATTACAGGTGGTGAGTTTGGAATTGAATCGTCTGTTATTTCGTTAATAGGATACATAATAGTTGCTGGCATAGCATTTATTATGATTAAATCGAACAGGAAAAATTGATATGACGGTTTGAAAATGTGAAGCTATAAGGAACTTGTCCATTTTTAGTTTGTAGAAGTTTATTATAAAATAAGAGTTTCATAACGTAAATTGCAGATTTTGTGATGTAATTCATAGTGTTGGCAGGGCATGTATAAGCGGCATTTCACAAGTCATTCACAGTGTAAATGAAAAGAAAAATCGTACAGACAAATATTATTTTCTTTGTGAGCTATGGAGATAAGACTCTTTAGAGGCTTATCGGAATGCCGAGCGAACAGAAACATAATATTTGTCTGTACGATTTTTTTTAATCAACATATATAATAATGACTTGTGAGAGGGCGCTTATATCTGCCCTTTACACCCTAAGAAAGCACCACAGAATCTGCAATTTGCGTTATGGAATTCACGGTTATGGGATGAGTGCCTATAAAGGAGGTGTCGACTAAATGCAGTCATTTTCAATGTCTTGTGATTCGTCCATTTCACATTCATGTTTTCATAAACATGTCAGACTGCAATATTTTGTTCATAACCTAAATTATAAAATTCAATCTAAAAATCCGCACCACCTGCAATCGGCAGTTCCTAAGTAAAACTCCGGTAAAATTCCAATCTTGAAAAAATGTATTGACAACAAAGTGCCATAGTGCTATGGTTAATTACATAAGTAATGAACCACATAACAAACAAAAAACAAGAGGACAGATAAGCGCATCTGAAAAGCTGTCAGCAACAGAATAATTTCTGGAAAGAAAGGAGTACATCATGCATGAATGAGATTTTGACGCAGGAGAAATCCATATATCTGCAGATCGCAGAGATGATCGAGACAGATATTTTAAGGGATATTCTTCTGGAAGAGGAACGAGTGCCGAGCACGAATGAACTGGCGAAGCTATATGCCATTAATCCGGCGACAGCAGCCAAAGGAGTGAATATTTTGGTGGATGAAGGTGTTTTATATAAGAAAAGAGGGATTGGAATGTTTGTGTCAGCAGGTGCGAAAGAGGCAATCTTAAGCCGGAGAAAGAATGAATTTTATGATAACTATGTAAAAAAACTGTTAGAGGAAGCAGCGAGCATCGGACTTGGAAAAGAAGAAGTCATTCAGTTGATACAATCCGGCAATGAAGTGTAAGGAGCTGTTCGGATGGAAAACAGTGATACCGGAAGCATGGAATCATGCAGATAAGAGGAATGATACAGGAAAATGTATTTTAAAGTTGTGAAAAGAAAGGCAGGAAGATGATTTATGGAATCAATCGTATGTAATGGTATAGGTAAAATTTATGGAAAAAAACAGGTGTTAAAGAATATCAATCTCACATTGGAGAAAGGAAAGATTTATGGACTGATCGGAAGAAACGGTGCCGGAAAGACGACATTGTTATCCATTATGTCCGCACAGAATCCGGCATCCGAAGGAACTGTGACATGGAATGGTGAAAATGTATGGGAGAACCGCAAGGCGTTAGATCACATTTGCTTTTCCAGAGAGTTGTCCATCAATCTCTATGGAAGCGGCGTGAGCGGCATGAAAGTAAAAGATTATCTGAAAACTGCTTCCTATTACTATCCAGACTGGGATCAGGCACTTGCGGAGGAACTGATCAAAAAATTTGAACTGAATACAAAACAGCGTATCAATAAAATGTCCAAAGGTATGCTGTCCATGGTGACGATCATCGTGGCGCTTGCAAGCAAAGCCGATTTTACTTTTATGGATGAACCGGTGGCAGGTCTTGATGTTGTAATGCGTGATTATTTTTACCATAAACTGATGGAGGAATATACCGAGACCGGACGTACCTTCGTTATTTCCACACATATTATCGAGGAAGCAACAGACCTGATGGAAGAAGTGGTCATGATCAAAAATGGTGAGGTGCTGCTGAAAGAAAATACGCAGGAACTTCTGGAGAGAAGCTACCATGTAAGTGGCCTTGCAGAAGTTGTGGATCAGGCAACGGAAGGCTATGAGAGACATCATGAAGAGAAGATGGGAAGAAGCAAGAGTGTGACGATCCTTTTGAAGGAAGGACAGAAGCTGCCGGAAGGCTATGATGTCACCATACAGCCACTCAATCTGGAAAAACTGTTTGTATCCCTTTGCGGAATGGAGGAGTAGACATGGCAGAGAGCAGGATTATAAAGAGAAATGTTCTATTCTGGGGAAAATCAGGATTGCAGCTGACCGGCATCATGCTGATCTTCATGGTTGTATATGGATTTCTGTTTAATATGGGAAGCAGCAGTATATTCGGGGATTTCTGGAAAACAGCTTATTTTTACGGTGGAATCATAAGCGTTCTATTTGCACTGATCGGTTCAATTTCGTACGTGGGTGCTTATCTTCCGATGGCATTGTCTTTTGGATCAGGAAGAAGGGAAGCAGTCTTTGGGGCACAGATTTTCTGCATAGCTTATGGAGTGAGTTCCTATATCATTATGGTACTGGCAGGCATTATGAGCAGTGGAAAATTAGATGGAAAGCTGGATGTTTTGATAGCAGTTCTGTTTATATTTATGACAGCGGTCGGACAGCTTGTCTCGGTTGCGCAGATGCATTTCGGGATAAAAGGAATGATCATAGGAATCGTCATTGTGGTATTATGCATGGTCGGCGGATTTGTGACAGGAATTGGATTCATAGATGAGATCATGGTATGGATCAACGGAATGCAGACAAATGTAGTATGGACATTGCTTGCGATAGGAGCGATTGCCAGCATTGCGTTGTATGCAGTCAGTGTCACGGTGCTTTTCCGTGAAATGAGATATTACGAAGTGAAAGCATAAGTTGGGAGGCGGAAAGAATGAACAGTTTTTTAATTCAGTGTAAGGTGCGGAAAACAGAGCTTTTGCAGTTTCTTGGAATTACTGCTGTGGGATACTTGATCGGTCTGATCGTTGTATTTATCGTGATGAATGTGGCAAAAGAGAATACCTGTGCCACAGCCGGAACTATGCTGGCGTTCATCGCCTTTGCCTTTATGCATTTATTTGGGATTACTTTTTCTTTCATGGGGGATTTTAACATGGCAATTTCCCTGGGTGCGACCAGAAAAAGCTTTGTCTCAGGCTATGTACTTTTTAATCTGCTGGAGATCGCAGTGCTGGAACTTGAGATCGTTGTGTTTGGTGTAGTTGAGAAGCTTTTGCTGGAAAATGCATTTCCACAGGCGGTTATGGAAATTGACCTGACAAACTTTTTTACATGGAACTATCTGTCAGGTGTCCTGGTCGTATTTACAGCAGTGGAAATGTTTTTCGGCGCAGTTATTTTAAGATATGGCATGAAAGTGTTATGGATTTTATGGGCGGTCTGGATGATAATCTGTCTGGTTCCCATGAATATTGCAAAGAATGAAAAGCTTTCCGGTGAACTTGCGAAATTAGGGCTGTTTCTGGGTGGAAAATTCACGCCACAGGGAATTGTGGCTCTGGTGATTGCCTTAACAATTGTTGTAGCTGCGATCACATGGAACATTCTTCGGAAACAGCGAGTGACAGCATAAATATTATGTGATAAGATAAAACCATGTGGGTGAAAAATACCTGCATGGTTTTTGTTATGACGACCACTAATCAGATAACAGGATTACGGAAAAATATAAGGGGATTATGATGAACGATAAGTTAGAACAGTTACAGAAATATTTAGAGAAAATGGAACAGTTCAACCATGTGAACACATTATTGTATTGGGATATGAGAACCAACACTCCAAAGGAAGGATTTGCAGGACACAGCGATGCACTCACTTATTTTTCGACGGAGCAGTTTTCCATGTCGACCTCGGATGAACTGAAAACGTTATTGGATACACTGGCAGAGCCGGAAGAGTTTGAAAAGCTTGACGATAAGTGGAAGTTTGTTGTAAATAAAATGAAAACAGATATGGACAGAAATCGCAGAATTCCAAAAGAATTTTATGAAAGCTTCGTGAAAGCACAGTCGGAATCGGAGAATGCGTGGGAGGAAGCGAAGGAAAAAGCAGACTTTTCTATTTTTGCCCCACATTTGCAGAAAATGATCGATATGACAGCGGAGATGACCGGTTACACAGATCCGGAAAAAGAAGTTTACGACGCACTGTTAGACCAGTATGAAAAAGGAATGGATTCCGCTACGATGGACAGCCTGTTTGAAGATTTAAAAGCAGAGCTGATTCCTCTGGTGCAGAAAGTGCTTGCAGCGAAACAGCCGGATGACAGCAAGTTTCATGTTTCATTTGATAGGAATGCGCAGAAGGAAGTGGAGAAGCTTTTGCTGAGTTATATCGGATTTGACTGGAACAGAGGAACAACCGGGGAATCTACACATCCGTTTACACTGAATTTTTCGTCAAAGGATGTGCGTGTGACCAATCATTTTTATGAACATGATCCGCTCAGTGCGATGTATTCGGCAATCCATGAGGGTGGTCATGCGATTTTTGAGCAGAATGTGAATCCGGATTATGACGGAACGGTAGCGGGAAGCTGCAGTTATATGGGAATCCATGAGAGCCAATCCCGTTTTTATGAGAACATTCTTGGAAGAAATAAGAATTTCTGGATTCCGGTTTATGCAAAAGTGCAGGAAAAAATGCCACAGCTTCAGGACGTTTCGTTGGATGAATTTTATAAGGAAGTCAATCATGTGAGAAACAGTTTTATCCGTACAGAGGCAGATGAACTGACTTACTGTTTCCATATTATTTTAAGATATGAGATCGAGAAGGCAATTTTCCGCGACCATGTGAAAGTGGAGGAACTTCCGGCACTCTGGAATCAGAAAATGCAGGAATATTTACAGATTACTCCGGCAGATGATGCGGAAGGAATTTTGCAGGACATGCACTGGTCTGACGGTTCTTTTGGTTACTTTCCATCCTATCTGCTTGGCAGTATTTATGACGGCATGTATTTAGATCGTCTGGAGGAAGAACTTGGCTCTGTGGATGCGTTGCTCGCGGAGGGAAGAATCAGTGAGATTACAAAATGGCTGAATGAGAAGATTCATCAGTATGGTTCTACCAGAAGCCCGAAAGAAGTGATCAGATACGTCTGCGGCAAAGAAGTTTCAGCAGAACCGCTGATTCGTTATTTCAAAGAAAAATATACAAAAGTTTATAATCTTGGTTAAAAAAGAAATTTTTGTGGATAATGGATAGAAAAGGAGAAGTATGAAAAAAGGAATTATTTTTGACATGGACGGAACGCTGTGGGACTCGGCAGCGAACGTTGCAGAATCATGGAATCTTGCCATAAAACAGGATGGCACTGTTGATAAAAAACTGACGGAGCAGGATATTCAGGGAGTTATGGGAAAGACCATGGATGTGATCGCCGACATCCTTTTCCCGGAACTGGAAAAAGAGGTGCGCATGAAATTGTTGGATCGGTGCTGTTCCATGGAAAATGACTACCTGAGAGAGCATGGTGGAGTTTTGTATCCAAAATTGGAGGAGACACTTTCTGCACTGAAAGAAAAGTATCCGCTCTACATCGTGAGCAACTGTCAGAGCGGTTATATCGAGGCATTTTTAGATCATTATGGATTTGGAAAATACTTTCAAGATATAGAATGTTATGGAAACAATCTGAAACAAAAGGGCGATAACATCAGATTATTAGCAGACCGGAACGGGTTGACGGAGGCAGTGTATGTCGGCGATATCCAGGGGGATTATGATGCCAGCTGCCACGCAGGTGTCGGGTTCATCCACGCAGCATATGGGTTTGGAACAATTGCAGCGGACGTGCCGGAAATCCATACATTTGAGGAACTTACAGAGACAGCAGACCAATATTTTGCTCTGCGGTAAGAAATTATAAGGATTTATCATATGACAAAATTAGATGAGTTAGTAACACAGATCAACAGAGAACATGTTTATATCCAGACACATAATTTTCCGGATCCGGATGCCATCGCAAGTGCGTTCGGTCTGCAGGAACTGTTAAAGCTTCGCGGGATTCATGCGACGATCTGCTATAAGGGGAAAATCGACCGTTACAGTACTGACAAGCTGAGAGAGATTTTGGACATCAGACTGGTAAATATTGAGAATATTGACAGTGAACTCACGGAGGACGACGAGGTTATCCTGGTAGATGCGCAGAAGGGCAATTCCAACATTATCGATATGACCGGGGATGAGATCATCTGCATCGACCATCATCCGGTTTATGAGAAAACGGAGTACCGGTTTACGGATATCCGGCCGGGTGTCGGGGCTTGCGCATCGATCATAGCACAATATTTTTTTGAAAATGAAATACCGATGGATCAAAGAATTGCAACAGCGCTGACGTTTGGAATCCGTATGGATACACAGAAATTGTCGAGAGGCGTATGCAAAATGGATATGGAAATGATCTGGCGCATGTTTGACCTGTGTGATCAGGATATGATTTATCTCTTAGAGAACAGCACACTCTATTTTGAAGATCTGATGGCATATTCCAAGGCAATCTCAAGCATTGAGGTGTTTGAGAATATCAGTTTTGCAGATACCGGAAGGGATTGCCCGGAGGCTCTGATCGCCAGTGTGTCAGATTTTATGCTTGCATTGGTGGAAGTCTCTTTTTCAGTGGTCTATTCCAGAAAAAAAGAAGGGATCAAAATTTCTGTGCGGAGTGAGCGTCCCACATTAGATGCCGGAAAAATTATAAGCAAGGCGTTAAAAGGCATCGGAAGCGGTGGCGGGCATGCTACGATGGCAGGCGGTTTTGTGCCGTTTGACGGAAATGACCGGGAGGAAGATCTGATGATCCAGAACATCCGCGAAAGATTTATCGATGTGATCAGCAGGACGAAACGAAAGTCATTAAGATAGGTGGAAAATCTTGACTTTTCGGGGAAATCTCTGTATAATCACAGAAGATTGAAAGCAATGGCTGGTTCATTGTGAAAAAGAAAAGACGATGACGAAGACAGTAGTTGTTAAGAGAAAGGCAAAGAGAGCCGGGAATGGTGTGAACCGGTGCGAGTATCTTAGGAATGAACATCACTTCCCAGTCGCAGTCCAAAATGTTTTTACAGAGTAGGCACTGACGTTTTTCCTACGTTACAGGGAACGGGTATATGATTTTTATAAAATCTGTACATTGTAATTAGGTGGTACAACGAATATAACCCCTTCGTCCTATTTACAGGAAGAAGGGGTTTTTTGCACGTTAGGCATGAGCCGTGCGGCTGCAAAGAAAAAACAAATTGACGTGCATCAGTAAAAATGAAGAAAGAGGAAAGATCACATGTATAACAAAGTTGAAACAAATATGAACTTCGTTGACAGGGAAAAGCAGACAGAGAAGTTCTGGGAAGATCATGACATCTTCAAAAAATCAATGGAACAGCGCAAACAGGGAGAGACCTACACATTCTATGACGGACCTCCGACTGCAAACGGAAAACCACATATCGGACACGTATTAACACGTGTTATCAAAGATATGATTCCAAGATACCAGACTATGAAGGGAAAATATGTTCCGCGTAAAGCCGGATGGGATACACACGGACTCCCGGTTGAGTTAGAGGTAGAGAAGATGCTCGGCTTAAACGGAAAAGAGCAGATTGAAGAGTACGGTATGGAACCTTTCATCAAAAAATGTAAGGAATCTGTATGGAAATACAAGGGAATGTGGGAAGATTTCTCAGGAACCGTTGGTTTCTGGGCAGATATGGAAAACCCATATGTCACCTATGATGACAACTTTATTGAGTCCGAATGGTGGGCATTAAAACAGATCTGGGACAAGGGATTGTTATACAAAGGCTTCAAGATCGTTCCTTACTGTCCTCGTTGTGGTACACCACTTTCTTCCCAGGAAGTTGCACAGGGTTATAAGACTGTAAAAGAACGTTCTGCAGTGGTACGTTTCAAAGTTGTCGGAGAGGATGCTTACTTCCTTGCATGGACTACAACTCCGTGGACACTTCCATCCAACGTTGCACTCTGTGTGAACCCAAATGAGACTTACTGCAAAGTAAAAGCCGCAGACGGATACACCTACTACATGGCAGAGGCACTTCTTGACAAAGTGTTAGGAAAGCTTGGCAATGAAGAGGAAGGTGTCAAAGCATATGAAGTATTAGAGACTTACACCGGAAAAGATTTAGAGTACAAAGAATATGAGCCGTTATATGCATGTGCAGCAGAAGTGGCAGCAAAACAGCATAAAAAAGGACATTTTGTTACCTGTGATACTTATGTAACGATGTCTGATGGTACCGGTATCGTTCATATAGCTCCTGCATTCGGTGAAGATGATGCGAATGTTGGACGTAAGTACGATCTTCCGTTTGTACAGTTTGTAAACGGAAAAGGTGAGATGACAGAAGAGACACCTTATGCCGGATTATTTGTAAAGAAAGCCGACCCTGAAGTATTAAAAGATCTGGATGCGCAGGGCAAATTATTTGACGCACCAAAGTTCGAACACGAATATCCACACTGCTGGAGATGTGATACACCGCTTATTTACTATGCAAGAGAGTCATGGTTCATCAAGATGACAGCAGTCAAAGATGACCTGATCCGTAATAATAATACTGTAAACTGGATACCGGAATCCATCGGTAAAGGACGTTTCGGTGACTGGCTTGAGAACATCCAGGACTGGGGAATCTCCCGTAACCGTTACTGGGGAACTCCTTTAAATGTATGGGAATGTGAAGGCTGCGGACATCAGGAGTCTATCGGAAGCCGTGCCGAATTAGCAGAGAGAAGCGGAAACCCGGATGATGCCAAAGTGGAATTACACAGACCGTATATCGACGCTGTGACCTTCAAATGCCCTGACTGTGGCAAGACCATGCACAGAGTGCCGGAAGTGATCGACTGCTGGTTCGACTCAGGAGCAATGCCGTTTGCACAGCACCATTATCCATTTGAAAATCAGGATTTGTTCAAACAGCAGTTCCCGGCTCAGTTCATTTCCGAGGCGGTAGACCAGACACGAGGATGGTTCTATTCCCTGATGGCAGAGTCCACCTTACTGTTTAATAAAGCTCCTTATGAAAACGTTATCGTTTTAGGACATGTACAGGATGAGAACGGACAGAAAATGTCCAAATCCAAAGGAAATGCAGTCGATCCGTTCGATGCATTAGAGACTTACGGAGCAGATGCGATCCGCTGGTATTTCTACATCAACAGCGCTCCATGGCTTCCAAACCGTTTCCATGGAAAAGCAGTGCAGGAGGGACAGCGTAAGTTCTTAAGCACCTTATGGAACACTTATGCATTCTTTGTACTGTATGCAAACATTGACGGATTTGATGCAACAAAATACAAACTGGAATATGATAAATTATCCGTGATGGATAAATGGTTACTGTCTAAATTAAATACCGTGATCGGCGCTGTGGATGACAACCTTGGCAGTTACAAGATCCCGGAAGCTGCAAGAGCACTCGATGAGTTTGTGGACGATATGAGTAACTGGTACGTAAGACGCTCCCGTGAACGTTTCTGGGCAAAAGGAATGGAGCAGGATAAGATCAATGCCTACATGACACTTTACACAGCGTTAGTAGAGATCTGTAAATGTGCAGCACCAATGATCCCGTTCATGACAGAGGAAATCTATCAGAACCTTGTATGCAGCATTGATAAAAATGCGCCGGAAAGTATTCATTTATGTGACTTCCCAGTTGTAAATGGAGCATACATCGACAAAGAGTTAGAGAAAAATATGGATGAGGTATTAAAGATCGTGGTTATGGGCCGTGCGTGCCGTAATGCAGCAAACATCAAAAACCGTCAGCCGATCGGAAAGATGTTTGTCAAAGCTCCATTTGAACTTTCAGAGTACTTCAAAGAGATCATCGAAGATGAGCTGAATGTGAAGAAAGTTTCCTTTACCGATGACGTAAGCTCCTACACAAGCTATACGTTCAAACCACAGCTGCGTACCGTGGGACCAAAATATGGAAAATATTTAGGACAGATCCAGAAAGCTTTAGCAGAGCTTGACGGAAACGCTGCTATGGCAGAGTTAAAGGAAAATGGATTTATCACTTTGAAGTCTGTCAGTGATGATGTAAAATTAGCAGAGGAAGATCTGTTAATTACAATGACACAGATGGAAGGTTATGTAACGGAGGGGGACAATACAGTAACCGTTGTCCTTGATACCAACTTAACACCGGAGTTAATTGAAGAGGGATTTGTGCGTGAGATCATCAGCAAGATCCAGACCATGAGAAAAGAAGCAGGATTCGAAGTGATGGATAAGATCATGATCTCTTATCAGGCAGATGACAAAGTGGCTGCCATCTTTGACAAATATGGTGATGCGATCAAAGCAGATGTACTCGGACTTGATGTTGTAGCTGGCAGTGTGGATGGATACGAGAAAGAATGGAATATTAATGGGGAAACCGTTCTGTTAGGTGTAAAAAAAGGAGAGTAAGGAAATGTCTAAAACAGCAGCAGTCTTCAATAAGAAAAAATTTATCAATGATGTAACAGAGACAGTCCGTCATATGTATCGCAAACAGTTAAAAGAAGCAAGCCAGCAGGAGATTTTCCAGGCGGTATCCTATGTCGTAAAAGACGTTGTGATCGATGACTGGCTGGCAACCCAGCAGGCATTTGACGATCAGGATCCAAAGATTGTCTATTATATGTCAATGGAATTTCTGATGGGCCGTGCGCTTGGAAATAACCTGATCAATTTAAAAGCTTACAAAGAAGTGAAAGAAGCTCTGGAAGAAATCGGACTGAATCTTGACGTGATCGAAGATCAGGAGCCGGATCCTGCACTCGGAAACGGTGGTCTTGGACGTCTTGCAGCATGCTTTATGGAATCACTGGCAACACTCGGATACGCAGCTTACGGCTGCGGTATCCGTTATCGTTATGGTATGTTCAAACAGCAGATTTCGGATGGTTTTCAGGTAGAGGTACCGGATAACTGGTTAAAGAATGGCTACCCATTCGAACTTCGCAGACCGGAGTATTCCTACGAGATCAAATTCGGCGGCTATGTCCGTACCGAAGACATGGGAAATGGCAACACCAGATTTATTCATGAAGGCTATCAGTCCGTTATGGCGATCCCATACGATATGCCGATCGTAGGTTATGACAACCACATGGTCAACACACTGATGATCTGGGATGCAGAGCCTAAAGAAGGTTTCCAGTTAGATTCCTTTGATAAAGGAGATTATAACAAAGCGGTAGAGCAGGAAAACCTTGCACGTAATCTGGTGGAAGTCCTTTATCCGAATGACAATCATATTCAGGGAAAAGAACTTCGTTTAAAACAGCAGTATTTCTTCGTATCTGCAAGTTTACAGCGTGCGATCGCAAGATTTAAAAAGCATCATGAGGATATCCATCAGCTGCCTGAGAAAGCAGTATTCCAGATGAATGATACACATCCGACAGTTGCAGTGGCAGAGTTAATGCGTATCTTACTGGATGAGGAAGGCTTAAGCTGGGAGGATGCGTGGGATATCACAACCCACTGTGTTGCTTATACCAACCATACCATTATGGCTGAGGCTCTCGAAAAATGGCCGATCGAGATTTTCCAGAGACTGCTTCCGCGTGTATATCAGATCGTGGAAGAGATCAACCGCCGTTTTGTTTTACAGATCCAGGAGCAGTATCCGGGCAACAATAAAAAAATTGCAAAAATGGCAATTTTATATGATGGTCAGGTAAAAATGGCGCATCTTGCGATCGTTGCAGGTTATTCTGTCAACGGTGTTGCCAGACTGCACACAGAGATTTTGAAAAAAGAGCAGTTAAAAGATTTCTATGAGATGATGCCGCAGAAGTTCAATAACAAAACCAATGGTATCACACAGAGACGTTTCTTAGCACATGCGAACCCGCTTCTGGCTGACTGGGTGACAGCACATGTGGGAGAAGGCTGGATCACAGACCTTTCCCAGATCAGGAAACTTGCGCCTTATGCAGATGATAAAAAAGCACAGCAGGAGTTTCTTGAGATCAAACACCAGAATAAAGTACGTCTTGCAAAATATATCAAAGAGCACAATGGAATTGATGTTGATCCGGATTCCATCTTTGATGTACAGGTAAAACGTCTTCATGAGTACAAACGTCAGCTGTTGAATATCCTTCATGTTATGTATCTCTATAATGAGATCAAAGAGCATCCGGATATGGAATTTGTTCCAAGAACATTCATTTTTGGTGCAAAGGCAGCAGCCGGTTATAAAAATGCAAAACTTACCATTAAACTGATCAACAGCGTTGCAGAAGTGATCAACAATGATAAGAGTATCAATAATAAGATCAAAGTGGTATTTATCGAGGACTACAAAGTTTCCAATGCAGAGTGGATCTTTGCAGCAGCAGATGTCAGCGAGCAGATTTCAACTGCAAGTAAAGAGGCATCCGGTACCGGTAATATGAAGTTCATGTTAAACGGTGCCCTGACACTTGGAACGATGGACGGTGCGAATGTAGAGATGTACGAGGAAGTAGGACCGGATAATATGTTCATTTTCGGTATGAGCTCTGACGAAGTCATCGCACATGAGCATAACCGTGATTATGATCCGATGCAGATTTTCAACACGGATCAGGATATCCGCAAAGTTCTGACACAGTTAGTGAACGGATTCTACTCACCGAACGACTCCGAACTTTTCCGTGACCTGTACAATTCACTGCTGAATACACACAGCACACAGTACGCGGATACTTACTTCATTCTTGCAGACTTCCGTTCTTATGCAGAAGCGCAGAAGAAGATCATGGAGTATTACAAGAACAAGAGCGCCTGGGCAAAGAGCGCTATCTTAAACACTGCACATTCCGGCAAGTTCTCATCCGACAGAACGATTCAGGAATATGTGGATGATATCTGGCATTTACCGAAGGTGAAGGTTGATGTGGAATAAAGTGATAAGAAAATAAAATTACAAGAAGGACAGTCCCTGTGAAAAAGGGGCTGTTTTTCTATATTTATGTTATGTCAAAAACAAATTGACAATTTTTTCGATACAAGTTATGGTAATAAGGAAATCTTTTTTATCAAATTGAGGGTGCAAGGTCTGCATAAAAATCCAGTTAAAACTGCAAGTGCAAAAAGCGACGAAACTATTTTCCTGAAATATCAGGTATATAGGAAGGAGCAATTATATATGGGAAAAAAAGTATTGAAAGCAGATACTGTAGTAAAGAATTACTGGCGGAATAACGAACAGTTTGCAGATATTTTTAATGCAGTTTTATTTAATGGAAATAAGGTTATAAAACCGGAAGAATTAGAAGATATGGATACAGAGGAATCTTTGGTATTAGAACACAAGGAGTATATACAGAGTATTGTGGCAGCAAGAGATAACGTTAAAATCAGAAAAAAATCTACCACTTATGATGCTGAATTTGTTATACTTGGATTGGAGGGACAGGAATGTATCCATTATGCAATGCCGTTAAGAGTGATGGGATATGATTATAGTACATACAAAAAGCAGTATGATGACAATGCGGCAAAGCGTAAAAAAGAAAAAGGATTAACAGAAGATGAATATCTGTCGGGAATGAAGAAAACAGATAAATTTATTCCTGTTATTACAATCGTTATCTATTATGGTGAGAAGCCGTGGGATGGAGCAGTATCTTTGCATGGGATGCTAAATATTCCAAAAGCAATGGAAACATTTGTGAATGATTATAAAATACATCTGGTGGAAGCCGGAAAAAATAATCTGGTATTGCATAATGTAAATAATCAGGATTTATTTAATCTGCTTGAAATTCTTTTAAGCAGAAGTGGAAGAACAGATGGAAAAAAAGAAAAAGCAATAGATTATACAAGAAAACATAAGGTAGACAAAGCTGTTATTATGACAGTAGCAGGCACTATGAATGGAAAAATTGATTATAATGAATTGATTGGGGAAGGAGAGAAAGGTATGGTCAGTGTATTTCAGGAAACATGGAATGAAGGAGAGGCAAAAGGTATTATTGAAATGGGGAATGACTTTGGACTTTCCGAGGAGGATATTTTAGCAAGACTTCAAAAAAAGTTGAATGTTTCACTGCAAAAAGCACAGGAATATCTTTACGCATATAGAAAACAGAACGCATAAGATATGCTCTCGGCGGTTTGCCTAACAATATCTTTGCTTCGCGCTATGTTTCTTATATTCCAAATAAAGAGCAGTTCATCGCCTATCATACAGTTACATTTAACGTTACCATTTATGAGATAGATTTGTTATACTTAAGTAGAAATTGCAAAAAAAATAGTTTGGAGAGGCAGCTATGGCAGAATTTATAAAATTACCTGTTGGAATTGACAATTTTGAAAAAATCCGCAGAGATGGTTTTTATTATGTTGATAAAACCAGTCTGATCGAGCAGCTTTTAAATAACTGGGGAGAGGTCAATCTGTTCACGCGTCCACGTCGGTTTGGTAAGACATTGAATATGAGTATGCTCAAATGTTTCTTTGAAATCGGTACAGATCAGTCGCTGTTTGAAGGATTATATATTTCTAAGAATAAGGCTTTATGTGATGCATATATGGGAAAGTATCCGGTCATATCAATCAGTTTAAAAGGGGTAAATGCAGACAGTTACGAAAATGCACGCAGCCTGTTGAAACGGATTGTGATGGAAGAAGCGAAAATGCACCGGATTATCATGAGTGGAAATAGGTTAGATGACATAGACAAGGCAGAATATATGTCGCTTGTTACAGGAGATATGGGCGAGGACACACTTGTATACAGTATGAAAACGCTGACTGCATTACTGGAAAAGTATTATGAGAAAAAAGTGATTGTACTCATTGATGCGTATGATGTACCTCTTGCCAAGGCAAACGAGAATGGTTACTATGACCAGATGGTTTTACTTGTCAGAAATTTATTTGAAAACGTGTTAAAGACAAACAGTAGTTTGAAATTTGCAGTTTTAACAGGCTGTCTGCGTGTGGCAAAGGAGAGCATTTTTACAGGACTGAACAATTTTAAGACAAATTCAATCCTTGATGAAGAGTATGATGAGACGTTTGGATTTGTCGATGATGAAGTGAAAGAAATGCTTCATTATTACGGTCAGGATACACACTATGAAACGGTAAAAGAGTGGTATGACGGATACCGCTTTGGAAATGCAGATGTTTATTGCCCGTGGGATGTCATTAATTATTGCGATGCGCACAGAAGGAATCCGATGCTTCCACCAGAGAATTATTGGACTAATACCAGTGGAAACGATGTGCTGAAACATTTTATAGAAAGTGCAGGAGCAGCAAAGGGGCTGGCAAAAACAGACTTAGAGAGACTTGTAAATGGTGAAATCGTAGAAAAAGATATACGTGAGGATCTGACTTATAATGAACTGTATGCATCCATGGATAACCTTTGGAGTACACTTTTCATGGCGGGATATCTTACGCATAAAGGCAGAGTTGATACAAAAAGATTCAGACTTGCAGTGCCAAACAGAGAAATCCGGAACATTATCACAGAGCAGGTTCTGGCTTTGTTTAAGCAGAATGTGGAAAAAGACGGACAACGTCCGTGATACTTAATGTAAGGTTATGTTAGAAGAAAACTAATTTCAAGAAAGATGTGACATGTAAAAATGTTGCATCTTTCTTTTTTATTGTTGCAGTCTGCGGTCAATTGGTTGCAATGTAAAAACGAACATGATAATGTGATAGTAACAGGAAACGGAAGATGCGCAGAAGCGCAAAACAAGGAGGCTAAATCCTCTCCTCACAAGGGTTCGGATTTTGCTTCGCAAAACAAGGAGGATTTTATGATCTGGGAAGATGTATTAGCAAAATTTAAAGAGTTATTCGGGGATGAGGGTGAAATCGGTGTTTATTTTGCACCGGGACGTGTGAACATGATCGGTGAGCATACCGATTACAACGGAGGACACGTTTTCCCTTGTGCACTCACTATTGGTACATATGGTGTGGCAAGAAAAAGAGATGATAAGAAACTTCGTTTCTATTCCATGAATTTTGAGCAGCTCGGTGTGATTGAGTCCTCAGTAGAAGGATTAAAGCCGGAAAAAGAAGCTGACTGGACGAACTATCCAAAGGGAGTTATGTGGGCGTTTGGCGAGAAGGGAATGAAAGTAGAGCAGGGCATGGATCTTGTTTTATTTGGCAATATTCCAAACGGCTCCGGACTTTCTTCTTCTGCATCAGTTGAAGTTCTGACCGGATATATTTTAAAAGATATGTTTGGATTTGACGTAACAAATCAGGATCTTGCGCTGATCGGACAGTTCTCTGAAAATAAATTCAACGGCGTAAACTGTGGTATCATGGATCAGTTTGCGATTGCAATGGGAAAAGCAGGTCATGCGATTTTCCTTGACACAGCAACTTTAAAATATGAGTATGCACCGATCAAACTGGAAAATGCAAAGATCGTGATCTCCTGCAGCAACAAAAAACGTGGGCTTGGAGATTCCAAATACAATGAGAGAAGAAGTGAGTGCGAGACTGCACTGGCAGAACTCCAGAAAGTTGTTAAAATTGATTCCCTTGGTGAACTCACGGAGGAACAGTTTGAACAGTACAAAGATGCGATCAAAGATCCTGTCAGGGTAAAACGTGCAAAACATGCGGTTTATGAGAATCAAAGAACCATCAAGGCAGTGGAAGCATTAAAGAATAACGATGTTGCTCTGTTTGGTGAGTTAATGAACGCCTCCCATGTTTCACTTCGTGATGATTACGAAGTAACCGGTATCGAGCTTGACACATTGGTGGAAGAGGCATGGAAAGTAGACGGAGTGATTGGTTCCCGCATGACAGGTGCAGGATTCGGTGGATGTACCGTCAGCATCGTAAAAGATGAGGCAGTGGATTCCTTTATTGAAAAAGTAGGTGCTGCTTACAAAGATAAAATCGGTTACGCTGCTGATTTCTATGTAGTTGAGATCGGTGACGGTCCAGTAAAATTGGATTAATAATTCTTATAGATAATTGCGAAACTCATAAATAAGTAGATTTAAATTGTGGAAAATTGACAAAAGCTTGAGAAGACACTGGGGAGCCGCCGGTTCTTAGAAGTCAGATTCTGTATTTCATTCTGATTTATCAGAATTGAAATACAGGAGATGAGTTCTTAGTACCGTTGCGAGCGACACGTAGCGGAAGCGTGTCTTCGAAAATTTTGTTAATTCTTCACAATTGTTACAACCTAAATCAGAGTTTCGCAATTATCTAAATAATTCTTAAATAAAGAGGATAACACAATGATTCAGGAAAGAATTTTAGAATTGACAGAATATGGTCTTGTGACCGGGCTGGTAGAGCCGGAAGACAGGAGATTTACCATTAACCGTCTGTTAGAACTTTTTCATCTGGATGAACTGGACGATGAAGTGGCAGCAGCCTATGCAAAGAGAACTCCGATGACACAGGAGAGTGCAGAGGCAGCATTGGAAGGCATCTTAAATGAGATGCTCGATTATGCAGCAGAAGATGGACTGATGCCGGAGGATACGATCACATACAGGGATCTGTTCGATACAAAGATCATGAGTATGCTTGTGCCGAGACCAAGCGAAGTGATCAAAAAATTCCAGGCACTCTATCAGATCAGTCCAAAGGAAGCAACCGATTATTTTTACAAATTAAGCAGAGATACAAACTACATTCGTAGATACCGTATCAAAAAAGACCAGAAATGGACTGCAGATACCGAGTTTGGAACATTGGATATCACCATCAACCTCTCCAAACCGGAAAAAGATCCGAAGGCGATTGCGGCAGCCAAGCTTGCAAAACAGAGCGGTTATCCGAAATGCCTTTTGTGCAAGGAAAACGAGGGATATGCAGGACGTGTGAACCATCCGGCAAGACAGAACCACAGGATTATTCCGGTAACGATCAATCACAGTGACTGGTTCTTCCAGTATTCTCCATATGTTTACTACAATGAGCACTGCATCGTTTTTAATGCAGAGCATACACCGATGAAAATCGAGAAAGCAACCTTTGGAAAACTGTTGGATTTTGTAGAGCAGTTCCCACATTACTTTGTCGGATCGAATGCGGATCTTCCGATTGTTGGAGGATCTATCTTGAGCCATGATCATTTCCAGGGTGGACATTATGAGTTTGCCATGGCAAAAGCACCGGTCGAAAAAGAGCTGACCTTCAAAGGATTTGAGGATGTGAAAGCCGGAATCGTAAAATGGCCAATGTCCGTGATCCGTATCAGCGCACCACAAAAAGAGCGCCTGATCGAACTAGCAGATAAGATTTTACTTGCATGGAGAGGTTATACGGATGAAGATGCATTTATTTTTGCAGAGACAGAGGGCGAACCACACAACACGATCACTCCTATCGCAAGAAAACGCGGCAATGATTATGAGTTAGATCTTGTACTCCGCAATAATATCACGACGGAGGAGCATCCGCTGGGTGTTTACCATCCACATGCAAAACTTCATCATATCAAAAAGGAAAACATTGGTCTGATCGAGGTTATGGGACTTGCAGTGCTTCCAGCCAGATTAAAAGATGAGATGGCTGCATTAGAGCAGGCAATCTTAGACGGCGCAGAAATCCGTGAGGATGAAGTTCTTGCAAAACATGCAGACTGGGTGGAGGAATTTCTGCCGAAGTATGGATTTACGGCGGGAAGCGGCTTGGAAGGTGAGATTACACCGGAAAAATTACATGAGATCATTCAGACAGAAATCGGTCTTGTGTTCAAAGAAGTTTTATTGGACGCAGGTGTTTACAAGTGCACAGAGGAAGGCAGAAAAGCGTTCCAGAAGTTCGTAGATACCGTCAATGCATAAAAATACAGGGGAGTATTTTTAATAAACAAAAACTGTCCGGGGCAGTATCCGTAAGGAAAATGTCCTGTGGCAGTTTTCTTTTTTTATCTATTTACTTTCATACAGTATTGTTGTAAAGTAATAATTGTTCCGTAGATTTGTACATATATGGTGCAGACAGCAGGAAAAACATTCGAGAGTAAGAAAACAGTGAGGAAGAGAATATGATTTCACAGAAAATACAGAAGGCATTGCAGGGAAGTTCTGCAATCCGTGCAATGTTTGTAGAGGGAAATGAACTTGCCGCCAGGGTGGGAAGAGAGAACGTGTATGATTTTTCATTGGGGAATCCTGCAACACCGGCTCCGGCAGCATTGAACGAGGCAATTAAGCAACTGGTGGATGAGACCGATCCGCTGGTTTTACATGGATATATGGACAACGCCGGTTACCCGGATGTTCGTCAGGCGGTTGCAGAGAACTTAAACAAGCGTTTTGGAACTGCATTTACTTCCCATAATATTGTGATGACAGTGGGAGCAGCGGGAGGATTGAACATTATTTTTAAAACAATCTTAGATCCGGGTGACGAGGTGATCGTGTTTGCCCCATATTTCGGTGAGTACAAGAGTTATGCAGCCAATTTTGATGCGGAAGTCGTGGAGGTGGCACCGGATTTTGAAACATTCCAGCCAGATCTGATGGCATTTGAAAAAGCGATCAATGAAAAGACCAAGGCAGTGATCGTGAACACACCAAACAATCCGACAGGTGTGATCTATCATGAAGAAACCATGAAAAAGATGGCTGAGATTCTGGAAAAGAGGGAAAAAGAGATTGGACACGAAATTTATCTGATTTCCGATGAGCCTTACCGTGAACTTGTCTACGATGGAAATCAGGAGGATTTCCTCACAAAGTATTACCGGAATACCATTGTGGGTTATTCCTTCAGCAAATCTCTTTCCCTTCCGGGTGAACGTATCGGATATGTGGTTGTTCCGGATGAGGTGGAGAATGCAGATCAGGTCATTGACGGTATTGTTGTATCCAACCGTACCCTCGGCTTTGTGAATGCGCCATCCCTGCTTCAGAAAGCAGTTGCAAAATGTCTGGATGAGAAAACGAATCTGGCATTTTATGATGAAAACAGAAAGATGTTATACGAAGGACTGCAAAAGCTAGGTTTTCACTGCATCAAACCGGAAGGCGCTTTTTATATGTGGGTAAAATCTCCGGATGCAGACGAAGAAAAATTTGTTGCAGCAGGTAAAAAATACAATATCATCATGGTAAAGGGCAGCGCATTCGGATGTGCAGGCTATGTCCGTCTTGCTTACTGTGTTTCCCATGAGACGGTGAAAAATGCCCTGACTGCGTTTGAAAAACTGGCAGAAGATTACGGATTGTATACAGAATGAAATGAGCAGATTGTAATGAATTTGTGAAATATATCAGGAAAATCGAGAGAGTGGAGAGAGTAAAATTTATGAGTAACTGGGAAGAATATGTAAGGACAGTGGAACCGTATGTTCCGGGAGAGCAGCCAAACCAGCCGGACATGATCAAATTGAATACCAACGAAAACCCATATCCGCCTGCACCGGGCGTAGTAGAGGCTTTGAAGAACTTTGATACGGACAAATTGAGACTTTATCCGGAACCGACCTGTAAAGTGTTAGTCGATGCGATCGCAGATTATTATGGAATCAGGAGCAGTCAGGTGTTTACCGGTGTCGGTTCGGATGATGTGCTTGCCATGATATTTATGACATTTTTTAACAGCAAAAAGCCGATCCTGTTTCCGGATATCACCTATTCTTTTTATGATGTGTGGGCAAATATGCTTCGAATCCCATTTGAGACAAAAGCGTTAGATGATGATTTTCAGATCAGAAAAGAGGACTATTATGGGGAAAACGGCGGCGTGGTGTTCCCAAATCCGAATGCACCGACCGGAATCCTCATGCCGCTTTCAGAGATCGAGGATATCATTGCACACAACCGCGATGTGATCGTAGTTGTGGATGAGGCATACATTGATTTTGGCGGGGAGTCTGCGCTGCCTCTGATCGAAAAATATGACAATCTTCTCGTGGTACAGACCTTTTCAAAATCGCGTTCCCTGGCAGGTATGCGGCTTGGGTTTGCGATGGGAAATGAAAAGCTGATCCGGTATATCAATGATGTGAAATATTCTTTCAATTCCTACACGCTCAATCAGACAGCGCTTGTACTTGGTGTGCAGGCGATCAGGGACAGGGAGTATTTTGAGGAAACCTGTGCGAAAGTCATCACTACAAGGGAGTGGACGAAGCAGGAATTGAAAAAACTCGGATTTTCTTTTGGAGATTCCATGAGCAACTTTATTTTTGCAACACATGAAAGAGTTCCTGCAAAAGAAATATTTGAAGCACTCCGGGAGCATAACATTTTCGTGCGCTATTTTTCCAAGCCGAGAATTAGCAATTATCTGCGTATCAGCATCGGAACCCAGCAGGAGATGGAGCGTCTGATTGCTTTTCTGGCTGTTTTTCTGGGAGAATAACAGGATGCCGTCAGGTATAAATTAAAGTTATAGTTAATATGAAAATAAGTGTTGCTTTTTTAACTGGATTCGACTATTATAGAATTTGCATCTGTAACACTTTAGTGTGTAAAACAGATATTTACTTTAAAACTTTACTATGATAAAATGTGAGTAGATTGGAAGTTTCTGATTATAGTAAAAGATGATATCATTTTGATTTATGAGAAGGAGAAGGTAAAATGAGCAAGAAACTAAGGACCGAGGCAGTAGACCATCTTTTTGATGCGATTTTAAGCCTGGAAAACAGAGAAGAATGTTATACTTTTTTTGAAGATGTCTGCACTGTGAATGAACTGCTTTCCTTATCACAGCGATTTGAGGTTGCCAAGATGCTGCGCGACCAGAAAACATATCTTGATATTGCAGAGAAAACAGGTGCTTCCACAGCGACCATCAGCCGTGTAAACCGTTCTTTGAATTATGGGAATGACGGATATGACATGGTATTTGCCAGAATGGCTGCATCAGAGACAAACGAAGCGTAAAACAGAATAGAAAAACCCGGAAAAAAAGAAAAACCCGGAGCTGCACGGATCATGTCTGGTATAGACAGTGTTCCATTCAGCACCGGGTTTTATTTTTCTTTTTTGGAAGGATCTTTTTCTTCGTGCAGCATCTGATCGACAATGCGCTCGATAATTGTTTTTTTCAGGTAGACATCATAGCTTAACATGCAGATAAAACTGAATGTCCGTAAAAGCTCTGCATCCTCACCTTCCATGCCCTCAAAAGTTTTCATGGAGGTGTTAAACTTCTTTGCAAGGTCTTTCATGATATTTAAGGTTTCCTGATGCTCCAGACCGAACACTTCTTTATAGATATCCTCAAGACTCATCTCGGAGCTGCCTTTTCCAAAATATCTGTCCGTGATCGGATTTAAGATACTCTGGATGTCACTGATGCTTAAGATACTTTTAAAATAGTAGATAAAGATCAAAGTCAGCACATGTTCTTTGGAATATTTTTTCTTTTCAGGTGGAGGAAGAAGATCGTTTTTTGCATAATTGTTGATCATGGTCTTAGTCAGGATCTTATCGTCCTCATGCCGCTTGGATGTGGCAAGCTGGGAATCCATAAATGTTGTCACCTGATCCATGTAAAGATCGATATTCGGGATATCTTCCGGTTTTACATAGTCGATTTTGTTAAATTCATCTAATATATCACTTAAAAATTGTTTTGTATTCATTTTTTTACCTGCTTTTACTCTTACTAGTTCAATCGTATTCTCTACATTAGATTATATAGTATTGAAAACTAGATGACAAGATACAATTGAATTTAATTGTATGAATTTGAATGTGGACGGTCGTAGATTTTTTCTGACGCAAAGGTAAAAAAAGAGACGGGTGTATTTGACAAAAATATATGTTTGTCATATAATGCACTTAACAAGAAAGCCGATAGATAGGTGTGAGCTATCTACTCCGGCGAAAAATCAATGTTAAAATAACCGTCAACTTTTCTCAGGAGCTGGACGGTTATTTTTTATTGTTAAAAAAAGAAAATATGTTCGATTTTACTGTTCATAAGCAGGGATAATGTGTTACAATAGATGGGAATATGATATTGTAATAAAAAAGGGATTGAATATTACAAACAACAACGGAAATGGAGATTTCTATGAGTATTTATGATACATTGAACGAACAGCAGAGAGAAGCGGTATTTCACACGGAGGGACCGGTTTTGATCTTGGCGGGTGCAGGTTCCGGAAAAACGAGGGTTCTGACACATCGAACCGCTTATCTGATCGAAGAAAAGGGCGTGAATCCATACAATATTATGGCGATCACCTTTACGAACAAAGCAGCAGGTGAGATGCGTGAGAGGATCGACCAGCTTGTGGGATATGGCTCTGAGAGCATCTGGGTATCAACGTTCCATTCTACCTGTGTGCGCATTTTAAGACGCCATATTGACCGTATCGGGTTTGATACTAATTTCACAATTTATGATTCCGATGACCAGAAAACACTGATGAAGGATATCTGTAAGCGTCTGAATGTGGATACCAAGATTTACAAAGAGCGGAGTCTGCTTGCTGCGATTTCCAAGGCAAAAGATGAACTGGTAGATCCACAGGAATTTTCTCTCCGGGCGGTCGCTTCCGGGGATTTTGCGAAACGGAAACAGGCAGAGATCTACAGAGAGTATCAGGATGCACTGCGGCGGAATAATGCACTTGATTTTGATGATCTGATCGTAAAGACGGTTGAATTGTTTAAAACGGATGCCCAGGTGTTAGACTACTATCAGGAACGTTTTCGCTATATTATGGTGGACGAGTATCAGGATACGAATACGGCACAGTTTGAACTGATCAGTATTCTTGCAAGAAAGTATAAGAACCTGTGTGTCGTTGGTGATGATGACCAGTCTATCTATAAGTTCCGCGGTGCGAATATTTATAATATCCTGAACTTTGAAAAACATTTTCCGGAGGCAGTGACGATAAAACTGGAACAGAATTACCGTTCTACACAGAATATTTTAAATGCTGCAAATGGGGTGATCTCCAACAATATGGGACGAAAAAGAAAGACACTCTGGACAGACAATGAAGCGGGGAAAAAAATCGGTTTCAAGCAGTTTGAGACAGGCTATGAAGAGGCAGAGTATGTCGCAAAGGATATCAATGCCTGTGTGAAGGACGGCAGATATCATTACGGTGACTGTGCTGTTCTCTACCGCACAAACGCACAGTCCCGTCTTTTTGAGGAAAAATTTATTGTATCCAATATTCCGTATAAGATTGTCGGCGGCGTGAACTTCTATGCAAGAAAAGAGATCAAAGACCTGCTTGCCTATTTAAAAACAATCGATAATGCAAGAGATGATCTTGCTGTCCGCAGAATTATCAATGTGCCAAAACGTGGAATCGGTGCAACAACCTTAAACCGTGTGGCAGATTATGCGGCGACGGCAGATATCAGTTTTTATAATGCACTAAAAATGGCAGACGATATTCCAACACTCGGTAAGAGTGCAGCAAAGATCAAGCCATTTGTGAATTTTATTCAGGTGATGCGCAGTAAAGTAGAGATTATCAGCGTTTCTGAACTTTTGCAGGAGATTATAGACGAAACCGGGTATGTGAAAGAATTGGAAGCGGAAGATACCGAAGAGGCAAAGGCGCGAATTGAGAATATCGATGAGTTGATCAGTAAAGTGGTTGCTTACGAGGAAGGCGAGGAACATCCGACACTCAGTGGCTTTTTAGAGGAAGTGGCACTGGTTGCAGACATCGACAGTCTCGATGAGGGCAGTGATTATGTTGTTTTAATGACATTACATAGCGCAAAAGGTCTGGAGTTCCCGAAAGTTTACCTTGCCGGAATGGAGGATGGATTGTTCCCGAGTTATATGTCCATCACTTCGGACAGTTCTTCTGAGGATCTCGAAGAGGAGCGGCGTCTGGCTTATGTGGGTATCACAAGAGCCAAAGAAGAACTTACGATCACCTGTGCAAGACAGCGTATGATCCGTGGCGAAACGCAATATAATAGAGTATCGCGGTTTGTTCGGGAGATCCCGTCTGAGCTGTTGGACAGTGAACTTAGAAAGCCGGAATCTGCAAGAGGATCTTCTTTTGGAAAAGAGAGCAGTTTTCCATCTTTTTTACAGAATCAGACAACTGCACGACCGAAAAGAACAACACTGCGCCAGCAGCCATCCGGACAGAGCATGCAGGCAAAGGCACTTGTCACAAAGGGTGTTGTAAAGTCAGAGCTTGACTATGGCATCGGGGACGCCGTATCGCATATCAAGTTTGGCAGAGGAGTTGTGAAAAACATTATGGATGGCGGAAGAGATTACGAGGTGACCGTGGATTTCGAAGGATATGGTGTGAAAAAAATGTTTGCATCTTTTGCAAAATTAAAGCGTATCTGATTCTGTCCGGGAGCATGGAAGTCTGTGTATCCGAAACTCTAAAAAAAATATAAAATTTTTGAAAAATGCAAATTTTTTATATTCGAAAAGTAAAGGATATGGTATAATGGGCGTAAGCAATGAGCGGTGCACATAGATTTTTCTGGTGTGTATTGCGTTTAGGTTTTGCATATCCTATAAAAGTATAAATAAGAGAAGGAGCGGAACACTATGAACAAGGTGGAAGATTTCATCAATGCGACAAAGTTAAACGACTTACTCAATAAGAAAGAGGATCTGATCAATATGACAAAGTTGAATGAATTATTAAACAAAAAAGAAGCAGAAGAAAAGAAAACATCAAAGGTTGTATGGATTTTTGCAATCATCGGTATTATTGCAGCAGTTGTAGCAGCAGTATATGGCGTATATCGTTTCTTTACACCAGATTATCTGGAAGATTTTGAAGACGATTTTGAAGATGATTATGATGACGATTTCTTCGAAGATGAAGAGGACGAAGAAGAGCCGGCAAAACCAGCAGAGAAAAAAGAAGAAGAATAAAAATAATCTGGAGGGCTGCGGATGCAGCCCTTTTTTCTTGTGTAACAGATAAAAGAAATAGAAAACTGTGAAGTTAATAAAATGTCAATGGAATCATGGACTATTTTATAGTTGATGAAATAAAAATGTGAGGAATTTATGAAAAAAGGACAAATCATAGAAGGCGTGATCGAGCGCGTAGACTTTCCAAATAAGGGAATTATCAGAACAGAGGATGGCAGACAGGTTATTGTAAAAAATACGATACCGGGACAGAGAGTGTCTGCTTCCATCAATAAAATCCGCAAAGGAAAGGCAGAGGGCAGACTTTTAGAGGTATTGGAAAAGTCACCGCTGGAAGGGGACAAAACAGGATGTGTCCATGCCGGGGAATGTGGAGGATGTACTTATCAGACACTTCCATACGACAGGCAGCTTGAGATGAAAGCAGAACAGGTAAAAAAATTAATGGATGATGTGATCGATCAGGAAAACCGGGATTACCAGTTTCTGGGAATCAAGGAAAGTCCAAGGCAGACCGGATACCGCAATAAAATGGAATTTTCCTTTGGGGATGAATTTAAGGATGGACCGTTAGCACTTGGAATGCATAAGCGTGGAAGCTTTTATGATATTGTGACGGTGGAAAACTGCCAGATCGTGGATGAGGATTTCAGAAAGATCCTGTCTGTCACACTTGCTTATTTTCGTGAAAAAAATATCACCTATTACCATAAACTGCGTCACACCGGATATTTAAGACATCTGCTTGTCCGTAAGGCAGTCAAAACAGGGGAAATATTAGTAGATCTGGTGACTACAACGCAGACGGATTTTCCGGGGATTGCCGGAGCACAGATGGATGAAGTTGAAAGTACGTTGAACAATGCACAGGAAAACGCATTTGCAGGAACGGAAGAGGAATTATTAGAGGGCTGGAAAGCTGCTCTTCTTGCGGCAGATTACAAAGGTATCATGACAGGTATTCTGCATACGAGAAATGACAATGTGGCAGATACCGTGACGAATGAAGGCACGGATGTTTTATATGGACAGGATTTCTTTTACGAGGAATTGTTAGGGCTTCGCTTTAAGATAACACCATTTTCTTTTTTTCAGACAAATTCCCTGGGTGCAGAGGTGCTATATCAGACTGCCAGAGAGTTTATCGGAGATGCACTTCCAAGCGGAACAGACGCAGATATTGCGGAGCATGGTAAAATTGTATTCGATCTGTATTCCGGAACCGGAACGATCGCACAGATGCTTTCTCCAGTAGCTAAAAAAGTGATCGGTGTGGAGATCATTGAGGAAGCAGTGGAAGCAGCCAAAGAGAATGTACAGTTAAATGGTTTACATAACTGCGAGTTTATCGCAGGGGATGTGCTCAAAGTCATTGACAGCATTGAAGAAAAGCCGGATTATATTGTACTTGATCCACCAAGGGACGGAATCAATCCAAAAGCTTTGGAAAAAATCATTCGTTACAATGTGCCTCAGATGGTTTATATTTCCTGCAAGCCGACCAGTCTGGTAAGAGATCTGGAAGTTTTACAGGCGAGAGGATATGAAGTGAAAAAGGTCTGTTGTGTCGATATGTTTCCTTCGACGTTTCATGTGGAGACGGTAGTTCTTTTGTCCCAACAAAAACCAGATGACACGATAGAGA